>CAIPZV010000031.1 GCA_903869595.1 uncultured beta proteobacterium
ATCGGCCAGCACACCGAAAGCCATCACGGTCGGCAGGCCGATCCGGGTGTTTCTGGGATGACCGTTGACGTACTTGAAGGCATAAGTCTTGGCATCGGCGATCGGCATCAGTTCGATCACGCCCTCGGTCGAATGGCTGGCTACGCGAGCGCATTTGTCAAAATCCTGCCAGCGCCCATAGTCTTGCTCGATGGCGTCAGCCAGGCCGGCCAAGGTGCTGGCTAGGCCCAGCTGGTGCACCATGCTGGCCATATCCTGGGCGGTGAGAAATAGCGTCTGGGCAAGCTTTGGGCTGTTCATGGGGCGGTTCTCGTTGAAGTGACGAGAAGTTTCTCCGGCGCCCATGGCAATGTAAATCCACAACTATGTAACGTTTTGCCTAAAAATTTGGCATTTAGATAGATAAAAATGCCAAAATGACAGTATGGACAACATAGATCAGCAACTTTTGTCTCTGCTGCGCAAGGACGCTCGCACCTCCGTGGCGACCTTGGCGCAAAAGCTCGGGGTGTCGCGCGGCACGGTGACAAACCGTGTCACCAAGCTGGAGGACGCAGGCATCATCGTGGGCTATACCGTGATGCTGCGGCCCGATGCGCAGCCCGGCGAGATAAGTGCCTGGATGAGCATTGCCGTGGAGGGCAACGAAACCCGTTCGGTCATCGCCAGCCTGCTGGGCGAGCCTGGGGTGGCCACGCTGCACGACACCAATGGCCGCTGGGACCTGCTGGCCGAACTGCGCGCGCCGAATCTGGCGGGGCTGTCGAAAGTGCTGGAGCGCATCCGCCTGATACGCGGTATCAGCAGCACCGAGACGAGCATTCATCTTGAAACCTACCGGCTGTCGTGAGGTAAGGCCAGCCTCGCTCCAGCCGTCATAAGCTTCTTGACGGGCCTGCTGCATGTAGCGGGTCCGGCTTATGAAAGGGCTTGCATGGACTCTCCATAAGCCGGGCGCTTGCAAAAACCTGTTAGCCAAGGATAATTGCAAGCATGAACAGCAAGCACTCCAAGACGCTGAAGGCGATATTTGCAAAGCCGGTTGCAAGCAATATCAAGTTTTCAGACATCGAGGCGCTTGTGATCGCTTTGGGTGGCGAAGTGCGCGAAGGCGATGGCTCACGGGTGGCCTTGCTGTTGGGTGCTGGCATAAAGCACGCACACCGCCCCCATCCGGGCAAAGAGGCAAAACAGTACCAGGTCAAAGAAATCAAGGAATGGCTGATCGCCATAGGAGTGAAGGTATGAGCAGCATGCATTACAAGGGCTACACCGCTCGCATTCAGTTCGATGAAGGTGACGGCATTTTCTGGGGCAAGGTGCTGGGCTTGCCGGCCACGACCAGCATCAGCTTTGAGGGTGAAACAGTCGCACAGTTGACGCAGGACTTCCACAATGCAGTGGACTTTTACGTTGCAGACTGCGCAAAGTCTGGCAAAAAGGCACTCAAACCAGCCAGCGGCAAGTTGATGCTGCGGGTAGCGCCCGAAGTCCACAGCGCTGCGCTGATAGCAGCCCAAGCCCATGGCCAGAGCCTGAACCAATGGGCGGCCAAGGTTTTGCAGGAAGCTGCGCAGGTTTAGTTTTCACCTGCCCCCGACCCGGCGGGACAACCGAACGGCACGGCCTTCTTGATTTTCTGAGCCTTGCCGAAAGTGCCAGCAATTTAAGGATGCTCTGCATAACCCCTCACGGTTTGTGATAGCGCGGCCTCAGGCGGTCTGCGGCGTTGCATTTATTGCCAATA
>CAIPZV010000032.1 GCA_903869595.1 uncultured beta proteobacterium
CGTGAACTGATCGCCATTGAGCGCCACAATGTTGGCCGTGCTCAGCCCAACTATCTGGGTGCTGCCAAGCGCCGCTATTTGCGTCCTGTCCAAGGTGCGTATCTGACTGACCGACATCGCCCGGATACTCGCCTCACTCAAGGCAGCTATGTCTTGGGTCTCTAAAAGTACGATTTGGGCATCGAGCAAAGCGCGCACATTGGCCGTACTCAAGCCCTGGGTCTGCGCGGTACTCAGGGTTTGAATTTGGTCCAGGCGCAGCGAGCGCATCTGTTCGGCATTAAAAGAACGCAGGTTGTCTGCTGTGAATACGGGCATGGAAGCCGTACCCAATGCGGGGATCTGCGAAGTGGTCAGTGCCCGCAAATTTGAAGCGCCAAGGGCGCCAAGTTGCGCAGTGCTCAGCGCTGTGAGCTGCGTTGTTAGCAATGCTGACAACTGCGCCGTACTGAGCTCGCCTATATTTTCATCGCTCAAGGCAACGAAGCCCGCGGTTTGCAGCGCCACCAATTGGCTGATTTTGAGCGCGCGCACCTCTTGTGCACTGAGCGCCACGATTTGGGATGTCAATAGTGCCGCAACTTGATCGGGTGTCAGCGCAGCGACCTGTGCTGTGCTCAAGGCCCGCACTTGGGCGCTGTTCAACACAACTACTTGCTGGCTTGTCAGCGACGCCATGTTGGCAGTACCCAATGCCAGCACCTGGCTATCGGTCAACGCCAGTAATTGCGCACTGCTCAGCGCGCTCGCTTGTTTGGACGACAGTGCCTTGATATTGGCACTTGCAATATTGAGTAGGTCAGCCGTTTCAATTGCAACGATTTGCGCGGTCTGCAAGGCATTGGCATTGACCGCCGTCAAGCTTTGCATTTGCAACGTAGTCAGCGCAACGATCTGGTCGGTGCGCAAAGCCGCAACCTGACTGGCATCTAGAACCCGCAATAAAGCGGGGTTCAAGGCGGCCAAGTCCACCGTCTCTAAGGCAGCGAGTTGGCTTACCTGCAATGCGGCAATACTGGCGGTGTTGATGGCTGCAAACTGGTCGCTACCCAGCACCACCAGTTGGTCTGTCCCTAGGGCGAAGGCCTGCACGGGTGTCAGCCATGCCACTTGCGTGCTGCCCAAAGCAAGCATTTGACCCGTGCTGAGTGCCGCCGCTTGCGCCGTCAGCAAGGCCCGTATCTGCGAACTTCCCAACGCAGCAACAGCATCGGTGCGCAAAGCGAGTAACTGCGAGGAATCGAGGGTCGTCAAATGCGCAGTGCTTAGGCTGGCGACCTGGCTGGTGGTCAGTGCTGCAATCTGGCTGCTACCCAACACCTGGATACGATCGACACCAATCGCTCGCAAACTACCAGTGCTCAATACCGACAGATTTGCGGTATTGAGCACTGGCATCTGCACCGAGGTCAGGGCCGTAGTCGTCGCTGTTCCAAACGATGCAACTTGAACCGTGGTGAGCGCCGCAATTTGATCGGAGCTCAGTGCCGTCAGTTGTGCTGCCGCCAAAGCACGCAATTGGTCGGTACTTAGTACCACCAAGTCGTCAATGGTCAGCGCTTGTATTTGGCTGGTTTGCAATGCAGCAATAGCGCTCGTGCGCAGCGCACCGTACTGGTCGGTGGTCAAGGACTGGATCAGGTTGCTGCGCAGGCCCGCTATCTGGGCCGGTATCAGCGCAAACACCTGCCTGGTACTGAGCGCCGCAATCTGACTTTCCTCAAGTAAAGAAGCGCGGACTTGGCCCCCTGCACCCAGCATCGCCACCAATTGCGTGCCTGACAGTGCGACCAACTGGGCTGTACTTAGCGCCAATACCTGGGCTGACAGCAAGGCCTGCATATTGGTGGTGGAGATAGCTTGCAGGCGGCCGGCCTCCATGGCCTGTATTTGAGGGCGTGTGAGGGCGGTGATGTTGCCCACACTCAAGCCCGCAATCTGGCTATCGCTTAACGCATTGAGTTGATCGGCTTTGAGCGCCACCATTTGGTCCACGATCAACGAACGCAGACTGGCAGTGGTGATGGCTGCAAGGTCGGCAGTTTCTATCGCCTGGATTTGGTCCTGACTGAAGGCACTGAAATTTTGTGCAGTCAGGGCACCAGCTTGCTGCGTGGTCAACGCTGCAATTTGTGCGGTAGCGAGCGCAGCGAGCTGTGCATTGGACAGCCCCACCATATTGGTGTTAGTCAAGGTTGCGAGATCCGCAGTTTCCATGGCTTGGATCTGGGATTCAGTCAGCGCCTTCACTTGTGCACTACCTAAGCTGAACACTTGTGAGGTATTGAGCGCGATGACCTGCGCACTAGTCAAGGCCGCCATCTTGCCGCTGGCAAGTCCCCTGATTTGCGTCACACTCAAGGTGGCAATTTGCGCGCTGGTCAATGCCGCGACTTGCGTCGTGCTAATGGCATTGAGATTTGCTGTGCTCAATGCAAGCATATTGGCCGTGGTGATGGCTTGCCACTGCGCATCAGTGAGTGATGCACTGTTGGACGCGCTAAATCCAGCCACCTGCTCAAATGTCAATACCGCTACCTGGCTGGTATCAAGGCTGGAGATTTGATCCGCTCTTAACGCGCGCAGCTGGGCAACTGAAAGCTCCACCAGGTTATCGGAACGCAAGGCAAGCAATTGGGCGGTGCCCAGTGCCCGCATGCCGCCGGTGCTTAAGCCGACGATTTGATCTGTGTTTATTGCATTGACCTGTGCCGTGAGCCATGCAGCCGTCTGTCCACTGGTAAGCCCGGCAAACTGATTCCTCAACAGAGCGGCGACTTGGGCCGTACCCATGCCTTGCAGTTGCCCTGCGCTCAAGACCACCAACTGGGTGATCGACAAGGCTTGTAAATCGGCGACCTCAATGGCGCTGATTTGTGCGGAGCTCAATCCCGTCAAATTACCTGTGGAAAGGTATTGAAACTGGTCGGTCGTCAGCGCAATAATCTGACCGGTAGAAAGTGCGCCAATTTGCGCACTCTTCCAAGCGCGTAGTTGGCTTTGCGACAGCAAAGCAATTTCGCTGTCCTCGAGGGCAAGCAGTTGCTCGCTGGTAAGTGCACTTAGTGCAGCACTACTCAAGCCCCGTACTTGCGTACTTGAAAGCGCAGCGATTTGCGCACTGGCAAATGCCGCGATAGCAAGGGTATTGATGACATCAAACTGGGCATCTGAAATGGCTGCAACCTGCGCAGTACCCAAAGCCAATGTCTGCGCAGTGGACAATTTCCCAATGCTCGCGGGCAGGAACGCACCTATGCTACTACTTGGTATTGCCGCGATTTGCGAGGTACCGAGTGCCATGAAATTGGCAGAGCTCAAGACGCTGACCTGATCCGTAGTGAGTGCCGCTAATTGGTCTGTCCTTAGCGCTTGAATTTGCGCATCCTGCATCGCCCTCAAGCTTGCTGGGTTGAGCGTCGCCACATTGCCAGTGGAAAGCAACACGACTTGGTCCGTGCCCAGACCGCTGATATTGGATGTACTGATAGCCGCGCTTTGCGCAGTACTAAGCACGGCAATGGCTTGGGTCCCCCATGCCGTTAACTGCGCCGAGCTCATAGCTCTTACCTGGTTCGCGCTCCAGGCGGAAAACTGATCTGTCGTTAGCGCAGCGATTTGCTGCTGGGAAAGGCTTTGGACTTGCGCCGTACTCAAAATCGCTAAGTCAGCCGATGGCAGTGCGGTGAATTTTTCACCGGTTAAACCGGCTAGCGTCGAGGTTGTCCACGCCTGGACTTGGGCGGTCGTCAAAGCTTGCGCAAGGTCGGTGCGCAGCGCAGCCACTTGCGCAGAGGTCAATACGCGTAACTGGTTTGCAAATATCGCTTGCAGATCAGCGCTCTCCAGCGCAGCGATTTGGCTGGTTTGCAAGGCAGCGATTTGGGCCGTTCTGATAGCTTGCCACTGTGCAGTCTCCATGGCCTGTACCTGGGCCGACGACAAACTGGAGATTCCACCGCCAGTTATTGCCTGCAGTTGGGCTGCAGTCAAAACGCTCATTTGCTCAGTTGTAAAACTGACAATGATTTCATTCGATAGCTTACTGATATTCGAAGTTCGTAGTACGGCAACCACATTGGCGGTTAACCCCGGTACTTGGGCTGAAGACAGCGCCGCTGTATTGGCAGTTGTCAGCGCTATCGCCTGCAATGTCGTCATGGATTGCAGCTGCGCCGTACCCAAACTGGCAACCTGCGCACTACTTAAGCTGGCTAACTGTACCCCGAGTAATGCCGAAAATTGATCCGTGCCCAATGCACCCAATTGCGCGCTGGACAAGGCCTGCATACTGGATGTACTCAAGTAGATCAAATCCGCGGTTTGTATGGCGCTCACTTGCGCGGCACCCAGTCCGCGTACATTTTCCAAATCCAAGCCTGCAAACTGACTGCCCGACAAAGTCATAATTTGCGCCGTCGTGAGGTAGCCGATTTGGTCGCTGCTCAAAGCCCTCATCTTTGCACTGGTGAAAGCACCTAACTGCGCACTGCTCAAAGCCACCAATTGCACGCTGTTGAACCCAGGGATATTGCCTGCCGTCAATCCAGACAATTGCGTCTGACCCAGTGCGGCAACGGCCGCACTAGATAAAGCGCCTAATTGCTCAGGCGTCAGCAGCGCCATATTGCTGCTCGACAGCACTTCTGCATCTTGCGCTTCGATGGCAGCCATCTGATCAAGCGTTAAGGCCTGAATATTGGACTTACTAATGGCTTGGAACTGTTCAGTGGTAAGCGCAGAAATTTGTGCTGTACTCAAAACAGAGGTCTGGGCGGGAATCAGGCCGTTGATTACCAACGGCGTGATGAGCGAAAGATTCGCAGTACTTAAAGCGACCACTTGGTCTGGCGTTAAATACTTGATAGAAGTGACACTGAAGGCGCGCACCTGATCGGACGACAGCCCTGCCATCTGATCAAGCGAAAGTGCTGCAATCTGCGTGGCTGTTAGCAGCTTGAAATTGCCCACTGGCAAAGCCGCCATTGCTGCCGTGCTGAGCGCCAACAACTGGTCTGCGGTAAGCGCTTTGACAACCGCGCTCGTCAAGGCCGGGACTTGGGCCGTTCCCAGGCCACTGAAAGCGCTTTCTTGTATCAGCGAAACCTGGCTCGCAGTAAGTGCGGCTAATTCCGACGTGCTTAACCCGGCCAATCCATTGGCATCGAGCATAAGTAAGTCGTTTGAACTAAGGGCCACTTATTTTCTCAATCCGATATGTAAAAGATGTAGCGCAATTTCCTAAATCACTAGACAAACGCGTGCTTTCCCTGATGCTGACCAACGCCATGGGCATCACATGCAAAAACGCAACCGGATCCGGAGTACATTGCACATAGACCTTGGAAAGTACGGAGATTTGAATGAATCAGACATTTTCTATGTTTTTTTCTCATAATTTAATTAATTTGATATTTCAAGGTGTAATTCGTGCAATATTTGTAAATATGAATTAATTCGGTTTTGTCGGGCAGCATCAATCGGTGGCGAAAAATCAGGGCAGAAACCTCAAGTTATGGACAATGGTGCCGATACAACAAAGGAAGCCATTTCTGGAGCCCTGCCATGCTGAACCCAACCATTACTATCGATTCGCCCGAGTCGGGCATTGAAATGCCGCCGCTGCGCCGCTACCCTTTTAATCGCATGGGAGTGGGCGACTCCATACTCATTGACGACTTCCGCCTGGCCCAAAGTGCCCGGGTTTCTGCGATTAATTACATCAAGCGTCATGATTTGGGCTGGAAATTCAGTATTCGCAAGATGGAAAATGGCTGGCGGATATTCCGGGTTAATTGAGCCCTAGGGCTCGCGAATAGATTCATTCATGGCTTTGGTCAGCGGCCACAAGAGGTAAGACATCACCGAGCGCTTACCCACCACAATCTCGGCAGACAGCGTCATTCCCGGCAAAAGGCGCATTTTTTCATTCATATTTCGTAATGCGGAACCACTAAAGCTAATCCGGCTGAGGTAATAGGCGTCCAATCCGCCCGAATTACCTGCTGCATCGCGTCTAAATGCGTCTTCGCTGATGGTGCGGATGTGGCCGTCCAAGGCGCCGTGCTTTTGAAACGGGAAGGCGTCCAGCTTGAGGTGGGTGGGGTCGCTGGTCTTGATATACCCAATATCCAGCGAGTCAATTCGCACTTCGGCTTCCAATTCGGCCCCCAGCGGCACCAAGGTAAACATTTGCTCGGCGCCCTGCACTACCGAACCCTCGGACAGTTTGGCCATATCCAACACCACCGCATCGACCGGCGAGATCAGCGCCACCAACTGCCTGCGCTTGTCAGCTTTTTGCAATTGCTCTTTGATTCCGTCGCGGTCGCGGGCCGTGCTCAATAGCTCTTCCATGGTCTTTTGACGCCAACTCCGCATAAATGCGACCTTTTCCGCCTCTAATGTGGACAACTCGCTTCTGAGTTCAATTTCCTTGCTGCGCGCCATTTCCATCTCGCGCTCGGCGGCCAGGCGCCGGTCACGGGCCTCCAATAGCTGCATCCGGGCGCCAAAGTTTTGTGCCATCAGGGTTTCCTGCATGGCTTCGAGCTCTACCAGGGACTTCATGCGCTGCCCCATCACCTGCTGGTCGCGGCGGTTTGTATCCATGGTGGCCTTGACCCGGGCGATGTTCTGCTCTAGTTTGTTCAACTGGGCGGAGTAGTTGGCCTGGCGCTCAGCGGAGAGCTGGGCCTGCAAGGTGGCATCCGCGTCTTTTTCAGGCTCTATTTCTTTGGTTTTACCCTTCGTTTTATTGGCCGGCTTGCCCTTGGGAGTGGGCGCCGGTCCTAATAATTCTGCGTTAAGCCCGCGCGTTTGAGTGTCCAAGCTTTGCAAGCGGGTACGCAATTGCGCCTCATCGGCTTGGGCAAAAGTGGGGTCCAGGGTCGCCAAAATTTCACCTTTTTTGACGATTTGTCCCACCCGAACGTGGATTTTTTGGATGATCGACGTCTCCAGCGGCTGCACCACAATATTGGGCAGCGGGTTCACTAGCCGCCCCTGCGCCACCACAATGCGTTCCACTTCCGAGAAAGTCGCCCAGACAATGAAGGCCAAGAACGCCAGGGCCAGCACATGGGTGGTGGCACGCAACACCCAAGGCAGCGGCGTGCGCTCGATCGCATCCGCGTCAGGGAGAAACTCCACCGCCGTCGCGTCCTTGGCTTTCACCAACTTGGGCTTTAGATGTGACTGGTCTGCTGGTTCCATAGGGTTTGATAGGTTTCGCAGCGGGTCAGCAATTCACCGTGGCGCCCGCTGTCCATGAGCTGGCCGTTTTGCATCACCAAAATCGTGTGCGCGTTGACTAATGTGGATAACCTGTGGGAAATCATGATCACCGTGCGCCCGACGGCAATCTTGGACAGGTTATTGATAAAGATGCTCTCGCTCTCCGGGTCAAGTGCGCTGGCCGCTTCGTCCAAGACCAGAATGCGTGGCCGGGTCAGCAAAGACCGGGCAATGGATAGACGCTGTTTTTGCCCGCCTGACAAATTGGAGGCGTTTTCCTCTAGCGGGGTGTCGTAGCCATGGGACATGCGCTCGATAAATTCATCCGCACCAGCGGCCTGGGCTGCGGCGACGATTTCCTCGAAGGAAGCGTCGGGCTTGGCGATCATCAGGTTTTCGCGCACCGTGCCCCGGAACAAAAAGTTTTCCTGCAAAACCACGCCTATTTGGCGGCGCAAATGGGAAAGTTCAATTTCGCGGGCATCGACGCCGTCAAAGCGCACCACGCCCTCCTGCAAGGGGTACAAGCCCTGGATCAGCTTGGTCAAGGTCGTTTTACCCGAGCCGCTGCGCCCCACAATACCGACAACGGCGCCCGATGGAATGGTGAAAGTGGCACGATTTAGCGCCATATTGGTCGCGCCGGGGTAGCGAAAACTCACTTGCTCGAAGCGAATCTCGCCCTCGAGCTGGGGACGTAAACCACCCGCAGCACTGCGTCCTTCGGGCTGGCGGTTCATCACCTCGCCCAGCATGCGCACCGATAAAACCGTCTCCTGGTATTCATTGACCAGGCCGACCATGGCGATCAGCGGCTGGGACACGCGGCCCGAAAGCATCTGAAACGCAATCAGTGCGCCCACACTTAGGGTCTGGTCAAACACCTGCTGCGCGCCGATCACAATAATCACCACCGGCAGCAATTTGCCCAGGAAGTCGGTAATCGCATTACCCGTCTGGGATACGCGCCCCACCCGGTAATGCATGGTGATGGCCTCGGCCGAACGCTGGTCCCAAACACGGCGCAGACTCGGTTCGATGGCCAACGCCTTGACGGTGCGGATGCCGTGAATCGTCTCCACCAGCATGGACTGGCGTTGGCCCTCTGCGGAGTACAAGGCATTGAGGCGGCGCTGGTAGGTGGGCACCATGGCACCGATGACCGCGCCGATGACCAGGGTGAACATCAGCACGATCAGCGCCAGTTGTACCGAGTAGGAAAACAAAATCGGCAGAAAAATCAGCAGCGAAATAATGTCCAGCCCGGTGAAAAATAAGCGCCCGGTGAGAAAGCTGCGGATTTTTTCCAGCTGCTGCATGTGGCGGGTCACCACGCCTGCGGAGGTGGTTTCGAAATAATCAATCGGCAGCGACAGCAAGTGCGCAAACGTGCGGCGCGTCAGGCGCATATCGATCTTGTTGCTGACCGCCAGCGTCAGCATTTGGCGCAAATAACCAAAAATCGAGTCAAAAGCGATGGCAATCACAATGCCTACCGCCAGCACCCACAGGGTGGTCTCGCTCTGGTGGGTCAGCACCTTATCGATTACCAGCTGAAAGAAGATGGGCGAGGCCATGGCCAGCAGCTGCATAGCGGCCGCTGCAATGAAAATGTCTCTAAAAGCTTCTTTCTGCTTCCAAATCTCAGGGATAAACCAGGAAAATCCAAACTTTTGCTCGGGGTCGGTGAGCTTGTGCTCGCGCTTGAGGAGAATAAGCTGCCCGCTCCAGACCTGTGCAAAGGCCGATTCGTCCAGTAATTGGACCGCCGCTTGCGCGCTGGCGGGGTCCAGAATAGCCACTTGGTCGGCGCCCGAGGCTTGGCGGCTCATGCCCACCACGATCACCATACCGCCGCTACGGGTGTAGGCGATCAGTGGGAAAACACCGTCTTGGACGCATAAACCGTCCCAAGTCATGGCCTCGATCTTGGCTTTGAGGCCGATGTCGGTTGCCATGCGCAGCATGACCAGGGTGCCGGGTTCTTCGTTCCCCAGGGCGTAGTCGGCGACCAGACGCTCTGGGTTGGCCGGCAGGCCGTGGTGTTGCGCAATAGCCGTCAGGCATTGCACGCCGGTATGGAAAAACGGCGTTTGCGCGCTCATCGGACGATACCCTGTTGCCGGAAAGCAGACAAAACCGCCCCCACCCGCCGGATACGGCGGGGAAAATCGTCGGTTTGCAGGCAATGCGATGTCATCAAACCACTTTCGGTGTCGGCTTATTCACAGGGCGAAAAGATTTGCAGCGGTAAAAGCAGCCTGACCGCGCAATCTATGGGGATAAGCAGGTTTCGAGCCAATTAGCTTCTAAAGCGGGTGGCGCTAAAGCCTTTGATCTGGCCTGTTGGCGCCCGCACCGCGCATAGGGCTCGTGCTCTGGCTTAGTCGAGAAAATTTGGTTTGTTGTAAATTAACAACGACTAACGTAGGCAAAGCCCCGTTTGGGTAGCGCTTCAAGCCATCTTGCCTGATAGCCAGCTAATTGGCCGGGTTCGCAAGCCCGAGCGTTCTCGACGTTTTTGCGAGCGAAGCGCCTCGTTAGCGCCCCTACTTGGGCTGAGAAAAGCGGCGCAAAGCCGCCCGAAAACCAGGCTAGGCCAGCAGAGAGGCGAGGTGCATCAGCGCCGCAGCCAGCATCAGGATCAAAGCGACGCCGGTGCGCGGGCGTATCGCCAGGCCGAACACATGTTGCGTCGGAACCGAGAAGGTCTGGGCAATCGCAGCAATCTTCAAAGGATGCACATCAAAAAAGCGCTGATTGGTCGCCAGGGTCATCATGTCGCGACGGCTGCGGTAGCGCACCATGCCGACAATCGACCAGCCCGGATCGGGCGGCGTATTCCAGGCATCGATGTAACCACCGGCCTGACGCATCATCATCATCGGGTGGCCGCCGGCGCGCACCAAGGCAGGTATAAAACCACTGAAATACATTTGCACCATGGCGCGCGCGCTGTGCATTTTCCCAGTCACCGGATGTGCCACTTCATGCGGATGCAAGCGCACTAGGTTGCACATCACAAACTCTTTGCCATCGTCCGTTTCCATGAAACGGCGCAAGACCTGTAAATCCGTGTATTGGGCGCCAGGCGCCTGCGCTGCGCGTGCCATCAAGGCATCGATTTCCGGCGCACGCAAAGGGCCGCGCCAGTTGTCGTACCAGGCCCGAAAAATGCCATACAAAACCAGCGCCAGCGGCCATACCCACCATGCGCCATGAAAGCCCGTTGTACCCATTGTGTTTGCCTCGTGCAGCGCGTAGCGCATTAGAAAAACCCGTAACCAGTGCGCGTGCTAACAACGGCATCTGTGTTCCCAGCAAAGTAGTTTCAGTGTGCCACATAGATGTGCTGCATTCGGTTAGCACTGATGCATACAAGACAGTAGCTTTTATGAAAGGCACCAAGGACCGGGCAAGCCCGATTCATAATGTGGCGCCACCCACGCGTTGGCGCCACAAAACAATCCAAGGAGCACCGCCATGAAAACCAAAATTACCGAAATGTTCGGCATCAAACACCCCATCATCCAAGGCGGCATGCACTATGTTGGTTTTGCCGAGTTGGCCGCAGCCGTGTCCAATGCCGGCGGCCTGGGCATCATTACCGGCTTAACCCAGCGCAGCCCCGAAGCGCTGGCCGCCGAAATCCGGCGCTGCCGCGATATGACGGACAAGCCTTTTGGCGTCAACCTCACCTTCTTGCCCACCGTAAGTTCGCCCGATTACCCCGGCTATATCCGCGCCATTATTGAGGGCGGTGTCAAAGTGGTGGAAACCGCGGGCAACAACCCCCAAAAATGGCTGCCAGCACTGCATGAAGCAGATATCAAAGTAATTCACAAATGCACCTCGGTGCGCCACGCGCTCAAGGCGGAAGCTATAGGTTGCGATGCGGTAAGCGTGGACGGGTTTGAATGCGGCGGCCATCCGGGCGAAGACGATGTACCTAACTTTATTTTGCTGCCGCGCGCTGCCGAAGCACTCACGATTCCCTTCGTGGCTTCCGGCGGCATGGCCGATGGCCGCTCGCTGGTCGCCGCACTCGCACTAGGCGCCGAAGGCATCAACATGGGCACGCGCTTTATCGCCACCACCGAAGCGCCGGTGCATCAAAACGTCAAAGACGCCATCGTGGCTGCCAGTGAACTGGACACGCGCCTGGTCATGCGCCCCTTGCGCAATACCGAGCGTGTGCTGCGCAATGACGCCGTGGACCGCTTGCTGGAAAAAGAGAAAGCGCTGGGCTCTAATTTAAAGTTTGAAGACATCATGGACGAAGTAGCGGGCGTGTACCCGCGCATCATGCAAGACGGCACCATGGACGCCGGCGCCTGGTCCTGCGGCATGGTGGCCGGGCTGATCCATGACATTCCGAGTGTGAAAGACTTAATCGACCGCATCATGCAAGAAGCGGATGTGATTATCAGCAAGCGACTTGCGGGAATGATCCGGCGCTGAATGCAACTACAAGTACGTTGAAGTTTCGCCGTTTTCAATTTACAGGAATCTAAGCAAGACCCCAAGCGCAACCTGGGTAAGCGCCGTGATGTCGGCGTATCTTTATTTGCATTTTTTGCCAAGAAAATTAAGTAGCGGCCAAAAAAAAGCCATCAGCTTGCGACTGATGGCTTTTTTAATTTGGCGGAGTGGACGGGACTCGAACCCGCGACCCCCGGCGTGACAGGCCGGTATTCTAACCAACTGAACTACCACTCCTGGTAGCGATAGCGTTGCCGCTATCTACTTTTGCTTTCATCATCTTGCGATGAATCTGGCGACCCCACGGGGATTCGAACCAACGCATAGCATACCAAGTTTCATAGTGTTGGTCATTGGATGTGGCCAGGTTATATCGCAATATCAGTGGTGTAAATGGTATGCCATTGCGATGCAAAC
>CAIPZV010000033.1 GCA_903869595.1 uncultured beta proteobacterium
ATGGAATATGCCGATTCGAGACTGGAAGGCTGCGCTGAATCGGTTTAGTATTGAGTTTGAGGACCGGGTCCCTCAGCAATGACCCTTAACTCCGTTTACACAAAAATTCGGACACCCTCGCACCTCGGTCTGCGGCCACCGGGTGCAGCACCAGGTCGCCGTCTGCATTGCGGTAGATCTCGACCCGGTTGGTGTCTAGTCGGAATTCCTTGGGAATACGCACGGCCTGGCTGTTGCCGGTTCTGAATACGCGGCGGACTATCAATTTCATAAGGATTCCCTTGCAACCAATGATATGTAGTGCAGGGTTCCAAAACAGGTTTGCACTGTTCTACCTGCTTTGCATCAAATGCCACGACTCTGCAATACCACCAGCCCTTTCGGTGTTTGCAAATGGGCGGAGATATTCGCTTCGCCCTCGCTTATCGCAATATCTTCTAAATCCACCGCTTCGTAAGCGGTTTTCAATGCGTCTGCGGCAGGGTGCGTGACCATGATATTTTGCAAGCTCACACCCGAGCGGGGCAGGCTGCTGCGCGGGTGCAGGCGCGTGGGTTCGGCAGTATCGGGCTTGCCCCATTGAATCAAGGTCGGCAGCGTGCCACCCAACAGGCGTTGGCCGTCCTCGCGTACGGTGATTTGCCACTGCAGCATCCCTTTATCGGTTTGGCGCTGGGCCTGCACCACCGGCCCGGTATCCAGACCCTGCGCTTTCCAGGTACTGCTGGCGAGTTGAATATCGGTGGTGTTCACCACAAAATGTATCAATCTGGGTTCTTGCGCAATCGATGCTTGCAGAGCAGGATGGTCTAGGTCGAACCAGCGTTTGTTGGCATTGCGTTTTTGCACTGAGGCGGCGGGGTTGATGGCGATGATTTCAAAATAAGCCATGGGATAACGCGGCGTGGCAATTTTGAACAAACGATTGTGCGTGCCGAATTGTTCGTGCTCGCCGCCCGCTTGCGGGGTGATGCCCAAGGTGGCTTCGCACCAGGCGACTCCTTCGTCTAGGCTGCGGGCTACCACTACCAGGTGATCGATCTGTGTTTGAAGGCGGTGATTTTTCATGGGGTCTTTTCTCTTTGCATTTGCTGCTTATCCCTAAACCCACACACCGCAAACACCGCACACTGCCCGCACTGCGGTTTGCGCGCCTGGCACACATAGCGACCATGCAAGATCAGCCAATGGTGGGCGTCGACCAGAAACTCAGAGGGAATACGTTTAAGCAACTTTTGCTCTACAGCCAAAGGAGTCTTGCCGGGCGCGATGCCGGTGCGGTTGCCCAGGCGGAAAATGTGGGTGTCCACCGCCATGGTGGCTTCGCCAAATGCCACGTTCAGCACCACATTGGCGGTCTTGCGGCCCACGCCGGGCAGGGCTTCTAGCGCCTCGCGGCTGCGCGGCACCTGGCCGCCATGCTGGTCCATCAATATCTTGCATGTCTGCATCAAGTGGCGTGCTTTGCTGCGGTACAGACCGATGGTTTTTATGTGTTGCTCCAGACCATCCAAGCCCATGTCCAGTATTTTTTGCGGCGTATTAGCGACGACAAACAAGCGTGCTGTGGCCTTGTTGACGCCGACGTCGGTGGCCTGGGCTGAGAGCAAGACCGCTGCCAGCAGTTCGAACACGCTGGCGTAATGCAACTCGGTTTGCGGCTGCGGGTTGGCCGCGCGCAAGATGCTAAAGAACTGGTGGATGGCGTTGGGTTTCATGGGTGGGGGGTATTTCTGCGGTGGTACGGAGCGTGGCAAAACCAGGCGGACGATACAACTTGGCGACAATAGGGTTTTGACTAGTCTTGAAGATACCGCAAATGTCTACTGCCCCCTCCTTGTCTTTTGCCGACCGCCTCAACAACGTCGAGACCTCGGCCATCCGCGAACTCTTTAAGCTCTTGGGCAAGCCCGGCATCATCAGCTTCGCCGGGGGCTTTCCCGATAGTGCCTTGTTTGATGTCGACGGCATCCGCCAGGCCTCGCTCGCCGCGCTGGACCAGGACCCGGGCGCGGCCCTGCAATATGGCGCGACTGAAGGCTACGGCCCCTTGCGTGAGCAATTGGCTGCGTTTATGGCGCACAAGGGCGTGGCCGATCTACGCGCCGAGCAACTCATCGTCACCACCGGCAGCCAGCAGGCGCTGGACTTGCTGGGCAAGGTCTTGATCAATCCGGGCGACAAAGTCATTGTCGAAGGGCCTACGTTTTTGGCCACCATCAATTGCTTTCGTCTGTATGGCGCTGACCTGGTCAGCGCGCCGATAGACGGACAGGGCGCAGATACCGATGCCCTAGAGCGCCTGATTGCGGAGCATCGGCCCAAGTTTGTGTACATCATCCCCACTTTTGGCAACCCCAGCGGCGCTCTGCTCAGCTTGGCGCGGCGCAAAGCGGTGCTGGAAATGGCGGTGAAATACCAGACGCTGATCGTCGAGGACGACCCCTATGGCGACCTCTACTTTGGCGAGGCACCGCCGCCCAGCCTGTTGGCGCTGAGCAGCCAGGTGCCTGGCAGTCGCGATTTGCTGGTGCATTGCGGATCGCTGTCTAAAGTGCTCTCGCCCGGTTTGCGTGTGGGCTGGATGGCCGGCCCGGCTGAGTTGCTGTCGCGCGCCACCATGTGCAAGCAATTTAGCGATGCGCATACCAGCACCTTTGCCCAAGCCACCGCAGCGCAGTATTTGCTGGCGGGCCGCATGCCCGCCACCCTGGACCGCGTGCGCCAGGTCTATGCACAAAGAGCACAAACCATGGGCGACGCACTGCGCCGCGAACTCGGCGATGCGATTGAATTTGTGCAACCCCAAGGCGGCTTGTTTGTGTGGGCTCGGGTCACTGGCGCAGGCGGCAAGAGCCCAGATGCCGCGGCATTTGCCAAGCGCGCGATTGAGCGCGGCGTGGCCTTTGTGCCTGGCATGCCTTTTTACTGCGCCAACGGCGACCCAGCTACCTTCCGCTTAAGTTTTGCCACGGCACCGGAGGACAAAATCCTCGACGGCGTGGTCCGCTTGGCGCAGGCTATGTAAGGGCTGGGCTTTAGAGCTTGGTTACTCCGCTTATCGTGGGCAGGTAGGCCTGAAACTCGGGCCCAACTTCGGGGTGCCGTAAGGCAAACTCCACCGTGGCTTTCAAGTAGCCGAGTTTAGAACCACAGTCATAGCGCACGCCTTCGTAGGCATAGGCGTACACCGCTTCATGGGCCAGCAGGCTTTGGATCGCATCGGTCAATTGGTATTCGCCGCCAGCGCCGGGCTTGAGTGCCTGAATGTGCTTAAAGATAGATGGCGTAAAAATATAGCGACCCACCACGCCCATGTCCGAAGGTGCGTCCGCCGGGGCGGGTTTTTCCACGATATTGGATAGCTTGGTAATACGGTCTTCAATCGCGTGCCCGGCGATCACGCCATAGGATCGGCTTTGCTCAGGGGCTATTTTTTCCACGGCCAATATCGAGCTGCGGTAGTGCCGGTAGCGCTCCACCATTTGCTTGAGCACGCCAGGTTGGTGGTCTAGCAAGTCATCGGCCAATATCACCGCAAAAGGTTCAGCGCCCACTAAATTGGCTGCGCAATTGACCGCATGCCCCAGACCCAGGGCCTCAGCTTGGCGCACATAAATGCAATTTATATGCGCCGGTTTGATGTTTTGCACCAAGGCCAGCAAATCGGTCTTATTTTTGGACTGTAGTTCGTACTCCAGCTCAAAAGACCGGTCAAAGTGGTCTTCAATACTGCGCTTGCTGCGCCCGGTCACAAATATGAGTTCGGTAAACCCGGCCTCTATGGCTTCTTCCACGGCGTACTGAATCAGGGGCTTGTCCACCACGCACAGCATCTCTTTGGGGCTGGCCTTGGTGGCGGGCAGGAAGCGGGTGCCTAGACCGGCGACGGGGAAAACAGCTTTCACGGTGGAATTACCTCTTAAGTCAGACAGACGCACTATGTCAGCGAGTTTACGTACAAATGCCCGCCGCCCCTAGGCACGGGCGGGGGCATCATCAAAACTTCATAGTTTTGACATGGACTTGCCATATCGCTTTTCTAGCATCGCCGCTACCAAAGGGGTAAGCATGAAGATATCTGTTTTTGGCACGGGGTATGTGGGTTTGGTGCAGGGCGCGGTCCTGGCCGACGCGGGGCACCAAGTAACGTGTGTGGACTTAGATGAAGAAAAGTTACAGGATTTACGTGAAGGCGTAATTCCCATTTTTGAGCCCGGCTTGGACTCGATAGTCAGAAACGCCTATGCCGACGGACGGCTGGTTTTCACCTCCGACGCCGCCTTGGCAGTACAGCATGCGGACATCCATTTCATCGCGGTCGGTACGCCGCCCGGCGAAGACGGTAGCGCGGACCTGCGCCATGTGCTGGCGGTTGCCAAGACTATCGCCAGCCATTTGACGGGCTACGCCGTCATCGTCGATAAATCCACGGTGCCCGTGGGTACCGCAGACCGGGTGAGCGACATGATTGCGCAGACGTTAAAGGAGCGCGACCTGGAAATAGAGTTTGATGTCGTCTCTAACCCAGAATTTTTGAAAGAAGGCGCTGCCGTGGCGGACTGCCAGCGCCCAGATCGCATCGTCATCGGCACCCACAGCGCGCGCGCCGAAAAGCTGATGCGCGAGCTGTACGAGCCTTTCAACCGCAACCACGACAAAATCATTGTCATGAGCCCGCGCAGCGCGGAGATGACCAAGTACGCCGCCAACTGCATGCTGGCTACGCGCATCAGCTTGATGAATGAGATGGCCATCGTGGCCGAAGGCTTGGGCGCGGACATCGAGTCGGTACGCCAAGGCATTGGCAGCGATCAGCGTATTGGTTACCACTTTATATACGCCGGTGCCGGTTATGGCGGAAGCTGCTTTCCCAAGGACATCAGCGCCCTGGTCAAGTCCGCGCAGCAGATTGGCATGGAGCCTTTTATTCTGAATGCGGTGGAGGCACGCAACCAAGCGCAAAAACGGGTTTTGTTTGATAAGTTGCACGCACACTTCCATGGTGAATTGCGCAATAAAGTCATTGCCCTATGGGGCCTGGCTTTCAAACCGAATACCGACGATATGCGCGAAGCGCCCAGCCGCGTGTTGATGGAAGCCTTGTGGCAGTTCGGCGCGCGCGTGCAAGCCTATGACCCCGCTGCGATGGAAGAGACCCAACACCTCTACGGCCCGCGCCCCGACCTTTTGCTGTGCGGTACCAAAGAGGCCGCTATTCAAGATGCGGATGCGCTGGTCATCATGACCGAGTGGCGCCAGTTCAAAGCGCCAGACTTTGACGCCATCAAAATCGCTTTGAAGCAACCCCTTATTTTTGACGGACGCAATTTGTTCGAACCCGCCCGCATGCGCGAGCGCGGCTTTGTGTATCAGGGTATTGGCCGATGAGCGCCGTGCTGGCCCTGGTGGCCGACCTGCCCTGGCGCGCGCGGTTTGCCAGCCTGGTGGCCTGGCTGTTTAACGGCCTGTGTGTGCTGCTGCTGCCGGTGATGCCGGTGGTGCTGACCCTGCTGCTGCGCGACCTGCGCTTTGTGCGCAAGTACCGCGTCTATTTACGCAAATTTATAGTCCACTTCCAAGCTCTGCGCGAGGGCCCAGTGCAGCATTACTTGGCTGACGTCTTTATGCGCGTGAAGCAAGTGCCCGCGCATATAGAGGGCGAATGTATCCAATGCGGCAACTGCTGCCTGGATAAGCGCTGCGCCTTCTTAGAACCCGTGGGTGAGGGCAAGCTGGGCTGCGGCATTTACGGCACCTATTTGCGCCGTTATTCGAACTGCGGCTCCTTCCCTCTGCACGCACACGACATTGCGCGCTACCAGTGCCCTAGCTACTTTGTGGTGGCAGCGCCCAAAACCATCTGGATCGGCAAAGCGCCGCAATAAGCTTCAGGGTGCCGCGAGGCCGGCATCGCCTAGCGATGGCATGCCGCCCAATTCTTCTTGCCACACCACCCTGCGCATGATGGCCTCGGTAGCCTCCACGATGCTGGGCCAGCCCATGCTGGCTGCGGTTGCCGCTGCTCGTAGGCCCATAGCTCGCAGGTTGTCAGGCGCGTTCAGCAGGCTTTGGGCCGCCATCACAAAGCTCGCCTCGGAATTAGGATCCGCCAACATGCCGTTAACCCCGTTGCGGATGATGTCGCCCGCAGCTGCGTGGTCAAAAGCGACTACAGCCAGGCCGGAGGCCATGGCCTCTAAGGTGACGTTGCCAAAGGTCTCGGTTTTGCTGGCAAATACAAATACATCCGCACTGGCGTAATGGCGTGCCAAATCCTCGCCGGTGCGAAAGCCCGCAAAGATGATGCCCTTGTCCTGCGCCTGCTCGAGTTCAGCGCGCATAGGGCCATCACCCACCATGACCAAGCGCAATCCCGGCTGCAGCTGCTTGGCTGCTTGGTAGGTTTTGATAACCATTTGCAAATTTTTTTCGACAGCAATACGTCCTACGTACAGCATCACTGGGCTCTCGTCCTGCACGCCCCACTGCGCGCGTAAACCTGCGTCGCGCTTGGCGGGGGAAAACAATTGCGTTTCCACACCGCGCGGCACGACATGCAAACCTTTGAAGCCTTTAAGGCCCAACTCATGCGCCAAGTTAGCCGTCGGCACCATGGTAGCGTGCGCGCTGTTGTGGAACTTCTTCATGTAGGCCAAGATGGCCCCGCTCAGCCAGGCTAAACCGTAATGCTGGCTATAGGCGTGAAAGTTCGTACGAAAGTCGGTGCTGACCGGCAGCTTCAGCTTGCGCGCCGCTTGCAGTGCAGACCAACCTAAGGGGCCTTCGGTGGCGATATGCACTACATCGGGCCGCTGGCGTGTCCATAGTTTGAGTAATTCGCGCTTGGCGGGCAAACCCATGCGTAACTGCTTGTAAAACGGGATAGGCATGCCGCGCACTAGCACCTCTTCAAAATTGGTGGTGTTATCGGCCGTTTGCCCCGCCTGCTGGCGCGGCCTGACCAGCCACACCACATGGCCTCGTTCACGCAGGCCCAGCACAATTTTGGACAGGGTATGCGCCACGCCATTGATGTCGGGCGGATAGGTCTCGGTGACCACGGCGATTTTGAGTGCGGTGTGCGCAGGCGCAATGCGCTCGACTTGGATAGCGGAGGGTGTGCTCATGCTTGCGAATGTCGCAAAGCAATGCAGCAGTTTGATGAAACTTACATGACGTTTTAATGAACTGCTGGTGCGGAACTTTGTCCGGGTTTTTTGTCATCAAGTTTTCATGCAAAAGCGAGACATTGCTATTGCTAGGTCGTGTCGCGCCTAGTCTATATGTCCATCAGGAGCCACTATGCATCCCTTTTTCCAAACCGTCGCCACCCAGCGTTGGGACGACCACCGTTACTACCACCATAGCCGCATCAACCAGTTTTTGCATTTGATCAGCGCTATGTCGTTTTTGGTGGCTTATGTATTTCTGTTTATCGACCCGGTAGTCTCCGCCCTGGTTGCGTGGCTGGTGTCTATGACCACACGCCAGATCGGTCATTTCTTCTTTGAGCCCAAAGATTACGACCATGTGAACCAAGCCACCCATGAACACAAAGAAGAGATCAAGGTTGGCTATAACCTGTTTCGCAAAATTGTGCTCCTCAGCATCTGCGCCGCCATTCCGGTCATCGCCTACTGGATGCCCGACGCGCTGCAATGGGCGGTTCCCGAGGCCTACGAAGACACCCCCATCCGCATGACGGCAATGGCCTGGTTGTTCTTAGGCGCCGGTGGTTTGGTGTTCCGCGTCCTGCAACTGTGGAAGCAAGAAAACCTGACCGCCGGTCTGGCCTGGGCTTACAAAATCATCACCGACCCGGTGCATGACATCAAGATGTATCACAAGGCTCCGCTCTATTTGCTACGCGGCCAGATGATTGACCCCATGGACCACGTTAGCGCCCCCGGTCACTAAGCTTTAGCGCGCCAGGCCTGCACCCGTTAACGCAAGACGCCACTAAGCGTTAGCGACTGCGGCAATAAAGCATCAGCGCACCAAGCCACCAAGCAAAGGCCAGCGCTGTTGCAGCATCTCTTTAAGTACCTGGCGGCGGATAGAGCGGTGCGATTGCGCCGCATCCTTCCACCACCAGGCGTCTGATTGCATTGCCAAGCTAGCTGCCACAAAGCGCTCGCAAAACAAGTCAAAGGTCTGGTCATCAAAGTTGAAGCTAAAAATCATGCGGCCCGAGCCCACCCAACTCAGGGCAACGCCGTGTTCGCGCAAATAGTATTGCAGCAGCCAGTGGTAACGGCCCGGCTGCTCAAACACCACGGCCCACACGCTCTCCATGCCGCGCACCCGCACCGGTACACCGGCCTCTTGCAGTCGCTGGTTCAGTTGGGCTTGACGGCCATTCCAGGTGGCCGATGCATTGGCATACACCGCTTGAACTTCGGGCGTTTCGATGTAGTGCAAAAACACATTCATGGCGCACATCACATACGGGTGGGCGTTAAAAGTGCCGCGCGCAAAGCAGACGTTGCCCGGGCTATCGTCGCCAAAGCGCTTCATCCAGCGGCTTTGTCCGCAGACCACGCCCACGGGCAAACCGCCGCCCAAGGTCTTGCCATAAGTCACCAAGTCGGCACGCACGCCAAAATATTCCTGCGCGCCACCATAGGCCAGGCGAAAGCCCAAAAACACCTCATCCAAAATCAGCGCAATGCCTTTTTCGGTACACACTTCGCGCAGCGTGTGCAGCCATTGCCGGTAGGCTTCTTTGTCGTAGCCCACGCTGCGCCCGCCGTCTATCAGGGTGGCGTCGGTGGGCGCGGCGCGGTTGGGGTGCAGCGCCTGCAAGGGGTTGATCAGCACGCAGGCAATGTCATTGCGGTTGCGCAACACGCGCAAAGTATTGGCATGCATTTCATTGAGTGTCAGCGTATCGCCCGAGGGCGGCATCGGGTTGCCGGGGCCGGGTTGCACATCGTCCCACCAGCCGTGGTACGAGCCGGTAAAGCGCACGATTTTGCGCTTACCACTGTGGTAGCGCGCCATGCGCACGGCTTGCATCACCGCCTCAGTGCCCGACATATGGAAAGACACTTCTTGCTGGCCGGAGATGCGGCACAGGCGCTCCACGTTATCGCGCACCACCGGGTGGTAGGCGCCCAGTGTTGGCCCCAAGGTTTCGGCCATGGCCGAGCCTTTGCGAATGCAGTCTTTGTAAAAGTCCAGGCCAAACAGGTTGACGCCATAGGAACCGGTCACGTCGATATGGCGCTTGCCATCCATATCGGTCAGCCATACGCCTTCGCTCGATTGCCAAAAGTTGCCGGTCTTGACGTAGCGGTACAGCACGTCGCGAAACTGGTAGGGCACGCGGATTTGGCTGATCAGCTGCATGTCCGACACCATGGATCGGGTGGCATCGGTATGGGCAATCGTCAGCGGGCTGCTTTCGCGCAACTGCGTACCCAAGCGCGCCAAGGCCGTCTTGCGCTGCGCCGCGACGGCTTGCGGTGCGCCATCGGCTGCAAACCAGACCGCTTCGTCATAGCTGTATGCGGGCAGCCAATGCGCCATGCGCTTGGCCATGCGCAAATGTCCGCCCAAAGACGGGTGCTTGGCCAGCGACAACTCCAGCCGCTGCTTAACCCGCCCCGCCACCACCAAAGCTGCGCCTGTGCCGGCGGCCCATGTCAGCCATTGAACCATTTCGCCAGAAGTTTGCATATGACTTCGCTTTCCTTAAAACCCTCTTTGTATGACCTTGCGGTTAAAGAATGATGACTATTTCAGAACGCATCCAAAAAATATTTGCCCAGGAAGACCTCAACTTCTTGCTCACCAACCGTATTCCGCGAGTAGCCACCACGCACTTGGTCGGTTGGTTCAGCCAGATCAAGAGCCCGCTGCTGGCGCGCATGTCCATCACGGTGTGGCGCTGGTTTTCTGGCTTGGACTTAAGCGAGTCTCGCCAGCAGCGCTTTGATAGCCTGCACGAGTGCTTTGTGCGAGAACTCAAAGAAGGCGCTCGCCCCGTGGACCCAGATCCGCAGACCATGGCCAGCCCTTGTGACGGCATCGTCGGTGCCTGCGGGCAGGTTGTGGACGGGCAGGTGTTTCAGGCCAAGGGCTTTCCGTATTCTTTAGAGGATTTGTTGGGCAAGGAGGGGCGCGACACACCTTGGGCCGACGGAATCTTCTTAACCATACGCATTACATCCGCCATGTACCACCGCTTTCACGCGCCCTATGACTTGCGCATGCACCGAGTGCACTATTTTTCAGGCGATACCTGGAACGTCAACCCTATTGCGCTCAAGCGCGTGGAAAAATTGTTTTGCAAGAACGAACGCGCCTTATTGCAGGTCGAAGTGGGTGAGCATAAATACCCGGTGGCGCTGGTGCCGGTAGCAGCAATATTGGTGGCTAGCATCCGGCTGCATGCCATCGATACAGTGCTGCATACCCGTTACCAAGGGCCGGTGGACATAGGCTGCGATGCGCATTACCGCAAGGGTGACGAGATGGGCTGGTTCCAGCATGGTTCGACCATCATTGTTTTTGCGCCTAAGGGCTTTCAATTGGCGCCGGGCATTGGCGATGGCATGCCGGTGCGCATGGGGCAGGCCCTGCTGCGTTTGCCGCCGCTTCCCGCTTAACGCTAAGGCAGACAGGCCAAGCATGGCCTGCGAGCGTGAGGCTCTGTAGTGAAGCGCCCGGTCGGCTTTAGAAAGTGGTACGGGCCGCGCTGGGAACCGGCAGCGCGTCTATTTGCGGGCTAGCGGCCTGGGCCTTAGGCCGGGCCGCTTGTACCGGCGGTACAAAATCCAGCACCTGATCCCAGTAAATCAGCTCTAGCGTGCCGTCCATATGTTCTACCAGCGCGGAGCGGCTCTCCACCCAGTCGCCGTCGTTGCAATACAAGATGCCGTCAATCATGCGGATCTCTGCGCGATGGATATGACCGCAGACCACGCCGTCATAACCGCGCTTACGTGCCTCGTGGGCGACTGCGTTTTCAAAGTCGGCCACAAAGTTGACCGCCTTTTTGACTTTGTTTTTTAAGTAAGCCGACAGTGACCAATAGGGCAGCTTAAGACGCCTGCGCGCATCATTCAAGTGGCGGTTCAGGCGCAGCGCTATTTCATACAAGTTGTCGCCCAGGTAGGCCAGCCACTTGGCGTACTTCACAACCGCATCAAAGTAGTCGCCATGGATAAGCCATAGCTTGCGGCCATCGGCCAGGGTGTGGCTGGTCTCGTGGCAAACCTCCACGCCACCGAAATGATGGTCAATAAAGCCGCGCGCAAATTCGTCGTGGTTGCCGGGGATAAACACCACATGGCAGCCCTTGCGCGCTTTGCGCAGCAACTTTTGCACTACGTCGTTGTGGGCTTGCGGCCAATACCATTTGCGCTTGAGCTGCCAGCCATCAATGATGTCGCCTATCAAATACAAATGGTTGCTGGTGTGCGATTTGAGAAATTCAATCAGTGCTTCTGCCTGACAGCCTGGCGTCCCCAGATGCAAGTCTGAGATGAATACTGCGCGGTAGTGCATCTAATCTCCAGTAAATGTCTTGGTAAGGGCCTGCACAGTGCCATGCAGCACCTGGCGACCTTCAGAAGCATATTTCGCTTGTATGACTAAACGATGAATTAATTAGGCGTATTGACGATGCTTTTACACTGGGTGCTTTGAAGCGAAATTGCATGGCTACTTACCCATTGCGCTGCGTTCTGGTCCTGTTCCTTTGCACTGCAGCCTTGCTTGGCGCCGCACCGGGAGCATGGGCCGATGAGAAGGCCAGCCCTAGCGTCCGCATTTCTTTATTAGCTATCAACGACTTCCACGGCAACATCGTACCGCCCGGCATTGCGGTGTCGGTGCCTGATGCCTCGGACCCGACAGGCGCGCGGGTGTCGGCGGGCGGGGCTGCCTATTTATCTACGCTGGTACGCCAGCAAAAGGCGCTCAACCCTGGCAATACCTTGGTGGTGGGCGCTGGCGATTTATTGGGTGCCACGCCTTTGGTGTCGGGCTTGTTTCACGACGAGCCCACGGTGGAGGTGCTCAACCAAATTGGCCTGGACATTAGCAGTGTGGGCAACCATGAGTTTGACAAAGGCGCTGCTGAATTGATGCGCTTGCAAAACGGCGGTTGCTATCCGCGCAGCGCGGACGGCAGCAGTGGCGTGGTGGGTGTGGATACGTGCATGAACCAAGGCCGTTTTGAAGGCGCTCGCTTCAAATACCTGGCCGCTAACGTCATTCACAAAGCCAGCGGCAAGACTCTGTTAGCACCATACGAAGTGCGCGACATCGACGGCGTCCGCATCGGCTTTATCGGTCTGACGTTGCGCGGCACACCGGCTATGGTCATGCCCTCCGGCGTGGCAGGGCTGGAGTTTAGGGACGAGGTACGCACCATCAATGCGCTGGTACCCGAACTCCAGGCGCAAGCAGTGCGTGTGTTTGTGGTGCTCATCCACCAAGGCGGGCAAACCACGGCGCGCACCGCGCTGGATAAAAGCTGCCCCGGCTTTAGCGGCGATATTCTGGACATCGCCGACCGCTTGGACCCTGCGGTGCAAGTAGTCATAAGCGGCCACACGCACCAGGAATATGTTTGCACCCGCCCCGACGGGCGCTTAATTACCCAGTCCGGCTTTTACGGGCGCTTGCTCACCCGCATCGATCTGACGGTGGAGCGGGCCAGCGGCAAGCTGCTGGCCAAGGACGCGAATAATCTGGTGGTGGTCAACGACCAACTGCTTAAAGTTGCGGTGGGCAACAGCCCGCCCTTGCCCGCAGGCTATAGCGCTTTAACGCCAGACCCCCAGATTGCCGCCATCGTGCGCCGCTACGGCGACCTCAGCGCAACGATTGCCGACTTGCCGATTGGCCGCATCTCAGGCCCGCTGGACAGGCAGCAGACGCCAAACGGCGAAAGCACGCTGGGCGCGCTAATCAGCGACGCATTCTTGGCCGGTGCCTCGCGCACCGCCGACGGTGCAGCGCCAGCACAGATCGCGTTTACCAACCCTGGCGGTGTGCGTGCCGACCTGAACAGCACTTTGTCGGTGAGCTATGGACAGTTGTTCAGCGTCATGCCGTTTAACAACGCCCTGGTCAGCATGGACCTGACGGGCGCGCAATTGCTGCGCTTGCTGGAACAACAGTGGGAAGGCCGCGCCACGCGTAGTTTGGTGCTGCATGTGTCCGAAGGCTTTAGCTATAGCTGGGACGCTGCCCGGCCCGTTGGCCAGCGCGTGCTGCCCGGTTCGGCCACGCTGCATGGCGAACCCATCCGTGTAGATGCGATGTACCGCGTTGCCACCAATAGCTTTTTGGCCGAGGGCGGCGACGGCTTTAGCGTGTTTAAGCAGGGCAAAAATGTGCAAACCGGCGAGCTGGACTCGGTGGTTCTGAAGCTTTACTTTCGCGCTAAGGGTGTAGTGCAGGTGCCGACGTTGGGGCGCATCACCCGGCTGAACTGAGCGCGCTTGATGCGCGACCCCGCGCAGGCCTTATGCTTTGGGCATAAGCACTATCGCCGCAGGGACGCCGCATGACCATCCACATCCAAGACATAGCCATCGAGGTGGCGGGCAGCGGTGATGAACTCATCCTCATGCTGCACGGCTGGCCCGACACGCTGGCTTTGTGGGACGGCACGGTGGGCGCGCTGCAAGCCCACTACCGCTGCGCCCGCCTGACGCTACCCGGCTTTGAAACTGGCCCGCCAGCCGTGTCGTTGGACGATATGTGCAGCTTGCTGCTGAAAGTGGCCGATTACTTGAGCCCCGGTAAAACCATCACCTTGTTACTGCACGACTGGGGCTGCGCTTTTGGCTATGAATTTGCCATGCGCCACCCGCAGCGCGTGGCCCGCGTGATCGCCTTAGACGTGGGTGACCATAATTCGCCCGCGCTGCTGCGCCAGTGGGGTTTGCGTGAAAAGCTGGCAGTGGCGGCTTATCAGGTCTGGCTGGCACTGGCCTGGAAAATAGGTGGCGCTGTGGGCACGCCCATGACCCGCTTTATGGCGCGCACACTGCGCGCCCAGGCCCCGGCTGCGCGAATTACCCACCGCATGAACTATCCCTACGCCATGCGCTGGTTTGGCAGCGCCGGGGGCTTTGCGCAAGCAGCGCAAGTGGACTTGTCCATGCCGCTGCTGTATGTGTATGGCAAACGCAAGCCCTTTATGTTTCATTCGCAAGCCTGGCTGGATAGGGTGGCGCAAGCGCCGGGCAGCGCGGTGCTGGCCTTGCCGTGCGGGCACTGGTTGATGCTGGACCAGGCAGAAGCTTTTCATGCTGCCGCGCTGCAATGGCTGGCGCAGAGCACTGCACCATGAACCCTGAAGACTTGCAAAAACTGGTCTCCATGCCCATGCCCTACGGCAAGTACAAAGGCCGCGTGCTGGCCGACCTGCCGGGCAACTACCTGACCTGGTTTGCACGCGAAGGTTTTCCTAAAGGCGAGCTAGGCCGCTTGCTGCAACTCATGCATGAGATTGACCACAACGGCCTGTCCGATTTGCTGCGGCCGCTGCGCTAAGCTTGCGTGCATTGCCCCATTCACTACATGCTGTCACCATGTCCGTTTTGCATATCCAAACCCCCTTGATCGAGTCACGCGTCCTGAGTGCATTACTGGGTCGCCCCGTATGGCTCAAGCTGGAAAACACGCAGCCAAGCGGCTCTTTCAAACTGCGCGGCATCGGCCATGCGTGCCAATGGCATGTGCGCCAGGGCGCGACGGGTTTTGTGTCGTCCTCCGGCGGCAATGCCGGGCTAGCTGTTGCCTATGCGGGTCGCAAACTAGGTGTACCTGTCACGGTCGTGGTGCCGGAGACCGCCACCGAGCGCGCTAAAGAGCTGATACGCATGGAAGAGGCCAGCGTCATCGTGCACGGCGCCGCATGGGACCAGGCACATAGCTATGCGCAAACATTGGCCAACGCCAACACGCCTCTCATACACCCATTTGACGACCCGCTGCTGTGGGAAGGCCATGCCTCGCTAATTGACGAGGTGGCCCACGCCGGCCTGCGCCCGGACCTGCTGGTGTGCTCGGTGGGTGGCGGCGGCCTGCTGCAAGGCATGCTCACCGGCCTGGATCGCCAAGGCTGGCAAGACACCGCTGTGCTGGCCGTCGAAACCGAAGGCGCCGCCTCCTTCCAAGCGGCCCTGCAAGCAGGCCACGCAGTCACCTTACCCGCCATGAAAACTGTCGCCAATTCGTTAGCCTCGGCCCGTGTCTGCGACGCCGTAGTGCGCAGCGCCCTAAGCCACACGGTGCGTAGCGCTCTGGTTAGCGATGCCCAAGCCCTTAGCGCCTGCCAACGCTTCGCCCATGACCACCGCATCCTGGTCGAACCGGCTTGCGGTGCGGCGCTTGCAGCCTTATATGAAACACCGCTGGCGGTGGGAGATGCGCGGTCGGTGTTGGTGGTGGTTTGTGGCGGGGTGGGGGTGGTGAGGGGGTGACTCGTTCGCGCGGACTGTTGTTGAAGTCTTGCGCCTCGCTGCCAATGCCATAGAGCTTTGATGTCTAAGTGGGCTGATCAAATGATTAAGAGCCGGTAAATTTTGTGCAATTCATTCCAGCCTGATTTTTTAAACCAATTATTGACGTTGCTTGTAAATTGACTGTCGTGCTGGTAACGCCTGCAAAAAGTCTGAACAATTTGAGCCATGAAATCCGGGCTTGGCAAATCGCTTTCTTCCGTGCATTGTGTGGCGAGCATAAAGCGAACCTGACCAAATCGGATGACCAATCGAAGGTAATGCTCATAGGGCGTAAGTTCAGCAAACGGAAAACATTCGCGCCACATTTCATTGAGCACGTAATTTTCCAAAAGATAGGGGGTATCTTTTAGCGCCTGCGGCAGTCTTTTGATTCCTTCTTGGTAGCGAGCTACTAATTGGAATTCCTCCACATCACCCGTTTCAGCATCCGCACCAAGCCCCAATGCAACCGCTTGGCTAACGACGGTTTGAAAATGAGAGTTGGTTTTATTTTTACTTTTAAGATGCCATAACTTGGCGAATGTCACCGCCTGAATTTCATAAAGCGGTTCAATACCACTGAACAAACTTTGGCACTCTCCGGACATTATGAGATTGCGTGTACTTTCTATGATTTGGGGTATTCGGCTTTGCCCGCCAGTATTTACAGCTGCGGTCAAAGACTCACAAAATATGCCCAACACAGCTAATCTTTGCCATAGCTCCAAACTCTCACTTCGAATCAATTGGATGCAAAAAAATCGAATTTCATTCGTTTGCTCCATAGAGAAACCAAATCTGGGGTTCAGTGTCCCTAATGCATCTTCGCGGATGGAGATTTCAGATTGAATAAATTCGAGAGCATGGCGATCCAAGAGTGCTAAACGCGCAGCCTCTGGACAAGAAAGCGTAAGCGTTTGCTGATAAAGATCGCCCGCTACCGTTGTCGTGCGCGGGTAGGTAAAACAAGTATTCGATAATTTATCCTCACCCAGCTCACTTTGAATGGAGCAAAGACGATCTTCCATCATCGGGCATTCGCCTGTATCCGGTGACAGTTCTATTTGTGCGTATTTTTTATCCGAAGCGAGATTGGGTGTACCTTTGATTTTGGTTTCAAAACGCTCGGCCAAGCGGGGGTTGTTTGACTGCCCGTAGGCCTCAAAAGTTTTCTTGTCAATGGGGACAATCCAGCCCGTACAGCAGGTGTCTTCACACGCGGATCCAATACAAGCAAATCGCTTGGAATAAAGAGGTACGAGCGCCTGGACTCGGCGTATCGGATGCAAAATGGCCATACCGTGCTCCCTTAAAAACTAAAAATATGAGCTGGTACAAACTGTTCAAAGATATTTATGTAGTCTAAATCAATCAATCGATGTTGCCAGACTGCTTTGACCTAAATGGGATGCGGGTAGACCTCAATCCCAATCGAACGGCTAATTTGAAATGAATAATTTTAGTTGCCTACTTTTCTTCAATAATGAATGGAGGCCTGCGACGGAGCTTCTCATCGCGGGGTACATGCCGATGGCGCAACGGGGCCCTAGTGCAGTCACACAGTGCCCACCACCTCCAATAATCGATCCAGCCCTCCACTATTTATAGCCACCATCGCCCTCTCGCGCACCGCCGGTTTGGCGTGGTAAGCCACAGACAGCCCGGCTGCGGACATCATGGGCAGGTCGTTGGCGCCGTCACCCATGGCGATGGCTTGCGCCGGCGCGATGCCCATGCTGGCGCAGGTGTGCAGCAGCATGCGGCGCTTTTCTTCCCCGTCGCAAATATCGCCCCAGGCTTGTTCCACCAGGCGGCCGGTTAGCAAGCCGTCTTGCACTTCCAGCACGTTCGAGCGCGTCCAGTCGATGCCCAGCATGGCTTGCACCGCGTCGGTAAAAAACGTAAAGCCACCCGAAACCAGTAAAGTTTTTAGGCCCGTCGCTTTGCAGGTGCGCACCAGTTCGGCAGCGCCGGGGTTAAGGCGCAGGCGCTTGTCTAGCACTTGCTGCATATGCGCCACGCTTACGCCGCGCAGCAGGGCTACGCGCAGGCGCAGGCTGGCTTTGTAGTCGGCAATTTCGCCGCGCATCGCCGCCTCGGTAATCGCTGCCACCTCGGCCTTACGCCCGGCGGCATCCGCTATTTCGTCTATGCACTCGATGTTGATCAAGGTCGAGTCCATGTCAAAGGCAATCAGCTTGAAATCCGACAGGCGCAGCGGCGCGGTGATGCCTTGGAGAACCAGGCCTGGGGCAGGGGTGTGTGACATGTTTTGTGTATTTGGAGCGCCAGGCAGGTGATGCGAAGGGCAGATACGTGGGTGAGGCTTTACGTAATGCGCGCAGGCGGCGTGTCAAACCAGTTTTCCAAGCGCAGGCCCGGTACCCGTGCGAACTCGCGGGTGTTGCGGGTGACCAAAATCAGATCATTGGCCATGGCAATGCCTGCAATCAGCTGGTCCACCTTGCTGATGGGAAGACCGACGACTTCAAGCGTGTGCCTCACCCACGCTGCTGCCTTGGCGCTCTTGTAGTCCATCGGCAAAACCTGATGGGCAGCGCGCGCTGCGTCCATGCCCTTCTTTTGGGCTTGCGGCTTCGTGGAGCGCAGCAAGCCGTATTCAAGTTCGAACAGCACTACCGAGGCCAGCGCAATCTCATGGGCAGGCACTTGTTGCAAATGGGCGGCCACATAGCCTTGCTGCTTAAAAAAATAAATCAGCGTGTTGGTGTCTAAGAGGTACATCACCACTCCTCGCGTGGCAGATCGGGCACCTCGTTGGCGCGCAATTCTTCCGCCGTCGGAAAGTCCCGCCATATTTCTGCATCGTCGGCCATGGCTTCAAAGTAACCCAGGGGGTAGCCATTGCCGTCAACGGCAGGTGTCTGGTCTTTGATCAACTGGGATACCCAGGCACTGAGTGAGAGCTGCGCCGCAGCGGCGCAGGCTTTGGCGCGCTTGATCGCATCCTCATCCATATAAATCGTGACTTGGGACATCGTGACCTCCAGACCGGTACAAATACCGATATAAGTGGAATCCAATTATATAGAGTGCTCGCCCCGTATTAAGCGGAAACTACTGGAGAGGCCACCACCGGCTGCCCCAAACTCCGCAACACATCGCGCACCATTTGCGCCCGGGCTTTGGGCTCGGGTAGGGCGCGCTCTATGCGCAGTTTGTCGTTGCCTGCCAGTTTGATGTGTTTGTTTTTCTGGATCAGCTCGATGATGCGCATGGGCTCGATGGGCGCGTCTTTTTTGAAGCTGATGCTGATCAGCCCCGGCGCGGCATCTACTTTGGCCACGCCATAGGGCTTGGCCAGCACGCGCAGGCGGTGCACGTCAATCAGCGTTTGCCCTTGTGGAGGCAGCTTGCCAAAGCGGTCCACGATCTCTTCGGTCAGGCGGTCGATCTGGTCGCCGTTTTGGGCAGTGGCCAGCTTTTTATAAAAGCTCAGCCGCAAATGCACGTCGCCGCAATAGTCATCGGGCAAGAGCGCGGGCGAGTGCAGATTGATTTCGGTGGTGGCGTTCAGTGGGCTGAGCAAATCCGGCTCGATACCGGCTTTGAGGCAGCGCACCGCTTCGGCCAGCATTTCGTTGTACAGCTGAAAGCCCACTTCCAGCATATTGCCACTCTGGTTTTCGCCCAGCACTTCGCCCGCGCCGCGAATCTCCAAGTCGTGCATGGCCAGGTAAAAGCCGCTGCCCAGTTCTTCCATTTGCTGAATCGCGTCCAGACGCTGGCTGGCTTGTTTGGTCAGGCCCTCTAGGTCGGGCACCATCAGGTAGGCATAGGCCTGGTGGTGGCTGCGCCCCACGCGCCCGCGCAATTGGTGCAACTGCGCCAGGCCAAATTTATCGGCCCGGCTAATCACAATGGTGTTGGCCGTGGGCACATCAATACCGGTTTCGATGATGGTAGAGCACAGCAGCAAGTTGTAGCGCTGCGCCACAAAGTCGCGCATCACCGCTTCCAGTTGCCGCTCCGGCATCTGGCCGTGGGCGACGGCAATGCGTGCCTCGGGCAACAGCTCTTCCAGCTTGGCGCGGCGGTTTTCTATGGTCTCTACTTCGTTGTGCAAAAAGTAAATTTGCCCGCCGCGTTTGAGCTCGCGCAGCACCGCTTCGCGGATCACGCCGTTGCCTTCGCTGCGCACAAAGGTCTTGATCGCCAGTCGGCGCTGCGGTGCGGTAGCGATGACGGACAAATCGCGCAAGCCTTCCAGCGCCATGCCCATGGTGCGGGGGATGGGCGTGGCCGTTAGCGTCAGCACGTCCACCTCGGCACGCATGGCTTTCATGGCCTCTTTGTGGCGCACACCAAAGCGGTGTTCCTCGTCGATGATGAGCAGCCCTAAGTCTTTGAAGTGTGTATCGGCGCTGAGCAATTTGTGCGTGCCCACCACGATGTCAATCGTGCCGTCGGCCACCCCTTTGAGCGAGGCAGTAACTTCTTTGCCCGAGCGAAAGCGGCTGATCTCGGCCACCTTCACCGGCCATTTGCTAAAGCGGTCCACCAGGGTTTGGTAATGCTGCTCGGCCAGCAGCGTAGTGGGCGCCAAAACGGCCACTTGTTTGCCGCCGGTAATCGCCACAAAGGCGGCGCGCAAAGCCACTTCGGTTTTGCCAAAACCCACATCGCCACACACCAAGCGGTCCATGGGGCGCGGGCTGATCATGTCTTGAATCACCGCGTGGATGGCGGCGCGCTGGTCAGCGGTTTCTTCAAAGCCAAAGTCGTTGGCAAAGGTTTCGTAGTCCTGCGCTGAGTACCTAAAGGCATGGCCTTCGCGCAGCGCGCGGCGGGCATAGATATTGAGCAACTCGGCCGCCGCGTCGCGCACTTGTTCGGCGGCTTTGCGTTTGGCTTTTTCCCACTGGCCGCTACCCAGGCGGTGCAGCGGCGCCTCTTCGGCGCTGACGCCCGTGTAGCGGCTGATCAGTTGCAACTGGCTTACCGGTACATACAGCGTGGCTTTGTCGGCGTACTCCAGTTGCAAAAATTCCTGCTTGGCCGGCTCGCCTTGCGCGTCCACCTGGCCTAAGTCCATATTGACCAAACCCAGATAGCGCCCGATACCGTGCGAGGCATGCACCACCGGGTCGCCTACCTTGAGTTCGCTAAGGTCTTTGATCAACGCTTCGACATCGCTGACTTGCTCCTGCTTTTTGCGGCGGCGCGTGCTCGGGCCGGTGGCAAAAAGCTCGGTTTCGGTGACCAAATCTACACCGCGCTCTAGCCAGCGAAAACCGGTGTTCAGTTGCGAAGTAGCAATGCCCAAGGGCTCGTCGCTGGCGATGAATTCCTCCAGCGTGTCAAAAGCGGGCGGGCTTAAATGGCTGGCGTGCAAAAAGTCCAGCAAGCTGCTTTGACGGCCTATGCTTTCGGCCAGCACCAGCACGCGCTGGCTTTGGCCTGTGGCTTGCGCTAAATGCGCTTTGAGCGCCAGCAGTGGATCGTCCGCGCCACGCTGCGCTGCCACCATAGGCATAGGCGCCAGTTCGGCAAACGCTGTGGCTTCTTGTGCATCAGCATTAGCAGCGGCAGGGCGCAGCGCCAGTTGCGCATAGCGGTTGGACTGCGCATAAAACTGTTCGCTGGACAAAAACAAAGCCTCGGGCGGCAGCGCCGGGCGCTCCGGGTCGGTTTGCACAATACGGTAGCGGTCCTTGGTGTCTTGCCAAAAGCGCGCGAAAGACGCTTCCAGGTCACCATGTAACACCACCGTGGCCGCTTGGCCCAGGTAGTCAAACACCGTGGCCGTGTCCTCAAAAAACAGAGGCAGGTAGTACTCGATACCCGCCGTGGCCACCCCCGCGCCCATGTCTTTGTAGATGCGGCTTTTGGTCGGGTCGCCTTCTAGCAGTTCGCGCCAGCGGCTGCGGAACTTGGCGCGCGCCGGTTCGTCCATCGGAAACTCGCGCCCCGGCAACAAGCGCACTTCGGGAACGGGGTAGAGGCTGCGCTGGCTGTCGGGGTCAAAGGTGCGGATGCTGTCGATTTCGTTGTCAAACAAATCCACCCGAAACGGCACTTGCGAGCCCATGGGAAACAAATCGATCAAGCCACCGCGCACCGCGTATTCGCCGGGGCTCACCACCTGCGTGACGTGACTGTAACCGGCCAAGGTGAGTTGCGCTTTGAGTTTGGCTTCGTCCAGCTTTTGCTTGGCCTTGAACTCAAAGGTGTAGGCCGCCAAAAAGCGCGGCGGCGCCAGCCGGTACAGCGCGGTGGTGGCGGGTACCAGCACTACGTCCGCGCCCTGGGCCTTGTCGCGCTGGCTGATGCGCCAGAGCGTGGCCAGGCGCTCGCTGATCAAGTCTTGGTGCGGAGAAAAGCTGTCGTAGGGCAGGGTCTCCCAGTCTGGAAACAGGGCGCAGCGCAGATCGGGCGCGAAAAAGCTGATTTCTTCCAGCAGGCGCTGCGCGTCGGTGGCGTCCGATGTGACGATGGCGGTGATGCGCCCGGCAGCTTTCTCGCGTTCGGCCAATTGGGCCAGCAACAACGCGTCGGCAGAACCGGGCGGGCGCGGCAGGGTAAATCGTTTTCCGGAGGCAAGCGAGGGCAGGTGCATGGGGTGGCAAAAATACGAAAACCCCCGTACGCCCAGGTGGGGGGTGTACGGGGGTGAAAAAAATCGAACAGCCCTGATTTTAGAATGGGCCGCATACCATGACCGCTACCCTCGCCAATGCCACCGACCACTTGTGCGATTTCACTCTCACAGACCCTGCGGCCCCGCCCCGCTGCTTTGTGTTGGTACCTTGCGCCGGGGCGGGCAGCCGGGCCGGTACCGCGCAGCCCAAGCAATACCAACCGGTAGCCGGTCAGCCCATGGTGATGCACACCTTGGCCGCGCTGGCCGCAGTACGGCGCGTGGCCGGTGGCCTAGTGGTCTTGTCGCCTGGCGACGACTTTGTCTGGCCCCAAGGCCCGGTCTGGCCCACCCGCTTTGCGCGCCTGCCCTGCGGCGGCAGCACCCGGGCGCAAAGTGTGTTCAACGGTTTAAAGGCTTTACAAGCGCGCGGCGTGCGCCCCACCGACTGGGTACTGGTGCATGACGCGGCGCGCTGCCTTATTACCCCGGCGCTGGTCGATAGCCTGATAGACGCCTGCCTGCCCGACGCCTGCGGCGGCCTGCTGGCCCTGCCACTGCCCGATACCCTGAAAAGCGAAAGCGGCCATCGCGTGCAAGCCACCGTGCCGCGCGAGGATAAATGGCTGGCCCAAACCCCCCAAATGTTCCGCCTGGGTGATCTGCACGCCGCCCTGGCTGCCACCGCCGCCAGCGGCTTTGCCGGCGTTACTGACGAAGCCAGCGCCATGGAAATGGCGGGCCAGCACCCGCTGCTGGTGGCGGGCAGTGCCCACAACTTTAAAGTTACCTACCCGCAAGACTTTGCGCTGGCGCAGGCGGTGTTGGCGATAAGGGCGCAGGCCCAGGGCTGAACCTGGCCGCGTCGTACTACTTGTAATTTCATACTTTATAAAGCATACTTAATAGGTATGTTAAGGAGTAAGAGCATGGTCAGTATGGATGTGACGGTTGCGGAACGCGGGCAAATTGTGATCCCCAAAGAGGCGCGCGACGCCATGGGCCTCAAACCCGGCGCCAAGTTGCAATTGCACATGGAAGGCGGGCGCTTGTGGATAGAGAAAAAAGTGTCTTTAGACCTCAGCCGCTGGATTGGCGCGGCACTGGACGATGGATTGACCAGCGAACAGGCTTTGTCCGAACTGCGAGGGCGCCCGGTACCCTGGACTGACAAGGACGCTACAGCGTGAAAACCGCAGTGGACTCCAGCATCCTATTCGACATCGTGAAAGGCGCGCTAGGTGCTGCCAAGGCGCAAGCAGCCCTAGAGGCGGCCTTGATGCGCGGCAGCTTGTGCGTGTGCGCGGTGGTGGTGGCCGAACTCGGTCGCTATTTCAAGCAGGGGCAGGATTTGCAAGACTTTCTGGCCGATTGCCAGATCGACTACGACGCTATGGATATGCAAACTGCGATGGAAGCGGCGCGCATCATGCGCGGTTACGCTAACAACAAAGGCCCGCGCGAAAGGGTTGCACCGGATTTTTTAATCGGCGCCCATGCGCTGGTGCAAACCGATGGCTTGCTCACCAATGACAGCGGATTTTTCCGGCATTACTTTGCCAAGCTACAAGTCATCACACCCGATGGGGTGGCCTAAACACATGGCATGACCTGGGCTACACCATGAACCCACAGAGCAAGGACGGCATATGAGTATTCGAATCGGCGAAGGCTGGGACATCCATGCATTGGTAGAGGGCCGACCGCTGATGCTGGGTGGCGTCCACGTGCCCTGCAGCAAAGGCCTGCTCGGCCATTCGGATGCGGACGCGTTGCTGCACGCCATAACCGATGCGCTGTTTGGCGCTGCGGGCATGGGCGACATCGGCACGCATTTCCCGGATACCGACGCGGCCTTTAAGGGCGCGGACTCTGCGGTGCTGCTGGCCGAGGCCGCGCGCCGCGTGCGTGCGCAGGGCTACAGCATCAGCAATGTGGACAGCACCATCATCGCCCAAGCGCCCAAGCTGGCCCCGCATATGGGCGCGATGCGCACACGCATTGCCGAGATTTTGGGTATCGCGTCCGACTGTGTGAACGTCAAAGCCAAGACCGCCGAAAAAATGGGCCCAGTGGGCGAGGGGCTGGCGATAGAGGCGCGGGCGGTGGTGTTGTTGCAGCGATAGACCTAGTTCGTAAAACCATTGGCCTGCCATTGCGAGCGCAGCGAAGCAATCCAGTTTTCTGTGCAAGCAAGTAAGTGTGGATCGCTGCGTCGCTAGGCTCCTCGCGATGACCATTTGCACAGACTTTTATGAGCCTACTGCGCCGCCCAGCCACCATCCATATTCCAAGCCACGCCGCGCACATTGTCCGCAGCTTTGGAGCATAAAAACACCGCCAGTGCGCCCAGCTCTTCAGGCGTGGTGAATTGCAGCGAAGGCTCTTTTTCGGCCAGCAATTGGCGCTTGGCTTCCTCGTTGTTAATGCCCAGCGCGGCGGCTTTGGCATCGACTTGTTTTTGCACCAAAGGCGTGAGCACCCAGCCGGGGCAAATCGCGTTGCAGGTGACGCCGCTGGTGGCGTTTTCTAGCGCAGTCACTTTGGTCAGGCCCACCAGGCCGTGCTTGGCGGCTACGTAGGCAGATTTTTCCGCCGAGGCCACCAGGCCGTGTACCGAGGCGATATTCAAAATGCGGCCCCAGTTGCGCGATTGCATGCCCGGTAGGGCAAAGCGGCTGGCATGGAAAGCGCTGCTCAGGTTGATGGCGATGACCGCGTCCCAGCGCTCGGGCGGAAAGTTTTCTACGCGTGCCACATGCTGAATGCCCGCGTTGTTGACCAAAATATCCACGCCCCCAAACGTGGCCTCAGCATGGCGCACCATGGCTTCGATCTCGGCGGGCTTGGACATATCCGCGCCGTGGTAGCTCACTTGCACGCCCAGCGCCTTCACCTGGGCCACGGCGGCGTCCACCTCGCCAAAGCCGTTCATCACGATGTTGGCACCCTGGGCGGCCAGGGCTTTAGCCAGGCCCAGGCCGATGCCGCTGGTCGATCCGGTAACGAGGGCGGTTTTGCCTTTAAGCATATGCATTTCTCCAATTCAATGGCTAGGTTCTATTAGGATGCACCCATTATCGAGGGCCTGCGCTACGCGCCCCTTACTGCCACTTTCAAACCCTTGCGCTATTTGACTTATGCAACCTGAACTGCTCTACCTCGACTGCACCGCCCCCGCGCCCCACCGCATGGCCTATTGGCAATGGGGCGACCCGCAGGCCAGCCACACGGTGGTGTGTGTACACGGCCTCTCGCGCCAGGGGCGTGACTTTGATGTACTTGCACAGGCGCTAGTCGCGCGCTCCAAAACGCCAGTGCGTGTGGTGTGTCCGGATGTGGTGGGCCGTGGAAAAAGCGACTTTCTGGCTGATCCACAAGGCTACCAATTGCCTACCTATGTGGCCGACATGCTGCAACTGCTAGCGCAGCGCAAACCCGCCACGCTGGACTGGGTGGGCACCAGCATGGGCGGCTTGATCGGCATGTTGCTGTGCGCGTATGCGCCCTCGGTAGGTGTATCGGTGCGCCGCTTGGTGCTCAACGATGTCGGCCCGGTGATTGAATGGCGGGCCTTGCAGCGCATTGGCCAGTACCTGGGCAAAAGCGGGCAGTTCGCCAGCGTGCAGCAAGCGGCCGATGCGATGTGGGCTATCAGCAGCAGCTTTGGTCCGCACACGCCCGCGCAATGGTTGGCGCTGTCGCAGCCCATGCTCAAGCCTGCGCCCAGCCCGCAAGGCGGCACGGCTTTTGTGCTGCATTACGACCCGGCCATTGCCCTGCCTTTTGGCAGCACCACCGAGCAACAAGCCAAAGAAGGCGAGGCGCTGTTATGGCAGGCCTATGAGGCTATTACCGCGCAAACTTTATTAATACGCGGCGCACAGTCTGATTTGCTGTCAGCCACCACCGCGCAGCAGATGACACAACGCGGCCCCAAGGCGCAGTTGGTGGAGTTTGCAGGCGTAGGCCACGCGCCTACCTTGATCGCGCCCGACCAGGTGGACGCCGTCTCCAATTTTGTATTGGCTGTTTGAAGGAGCGCACACGGTTTTTGCCATGAACGCCGCGATCGACTCCTTGCCTGTGCAGACGGACGCGCTCTCGCGGGCCCGCGCGTTTGCTGAGCCACTGCTGGCGAGCGCGCACCTAGACACAGCGGAGAACATGCTCGACCACGCGGACGCAGTGGCCGCCATATTGCGCGGCATCGGCGGCTCAGAGGCCATGCAAGCGGCCAGTTATTTGGTCTATGCCAGTGAGCACCTGAACAAACCGCATGAAGTCATTAGCAAAGCCTTTGGCGAAAACTTTGCCGACCTGGCACAAGAGACCACCAAGTTGGTGCGTTTGCAGCGCATGGCGCGCATCGCCCAAAACGCCGCCAGCCGCGCCGGCCAGGCCGCGCCCATGGCGCAAACGGCAGCCGCGCAAACCGAAAGCGTGCGCAAAATGCTGTTGGCTTTCTCGCGCGATTTGCGCGTCGTCATGCTGCGCTTGGCGTCGCGTTTGCAAACCCTGCGCCATTTCGCGGCCAGTAAATTGCCGGTGCCGCCGGGCCTGGCTGCCGAGTCGCTGCAAGTGTTTGCGCCGCTGGCCAACCGCTTGGGTATTTGGGACATCAAGTGGGAAATCGAAGACCTGGCCTTTCGCTTTCTGGAGCCCGATACCTACCGCGAAGTGGCCGGCTGGCTAGACCAAAAACGCAGCGCCCGCGAAGCGGCGGTAGAGCAAGTGCGCCAGACCCTGGCCGATGAATTGCAATCCCAAGGCCTGCAAGCACAAGTGCAGGGCCGACCTAAACACATTTACAGCATTGTCAAAAAAATGCGCGGCAAGTCTTTGGGCTTTACGCAGGTGTACGACATCCGCGCACTGCGCGTGATCGTGCCCTCGGTGCCTGATTGTTATGCCGCGCTCAGCTGGGTGCATAGCCGCTTTACGCCGGTCACCGAAGAGTTTGACGACTACATCGCCCGCCCCAAAGCCAATGGCTACCAGTCGCTACACACCGTGGTGCGCGACGCGCAAGGCCAAGCCATCGAGGTGCAAATCCGCACCACCGCCATGCACCAGCATTCCGAGCACGGCGTGGCCGCGCACTGGGTGTACAAAGAAGCGGGCGCCAAGGGTTATGGCGGCGTATCGGCCACGGGTTCCTACGAAGCCAAGATTGCGGTGCTGCGCCAATTACTGGCTTGGGAGCGCGAACTGTCGGGCGCTGCGGCCAAGCCCGGCAACGCGCCCGGCGCAAGCGATGCGGCGCTGCTGGACGACCGCATTTACGTCTTGACGCCCGACGCAGCGATTGTGGAACTAGCCCAAGGCGCCACGCCGATTGACTTCGCCTATAGCGTACACACCAACCTGGGCCACCGCTGCCGCGGCGCGCGGGTCGATGGCGTGCTGGTGCCGCTGAACACGCCGCTGAAAAACGGCCAAACCGTGGAAGTGACCACCGCCAAAGAAGGCGGCCCCTCGCGCGACTGGCTCAACCTGGAGCTGGGCTTTTTGGTCAGCCACCGGGCTCGCGCCAAAGTGCGCGCTTATTTCAACGCATTGGCCCTGGATCAAACGGTGGCCAAAGGCCGCGAAGCAGTGGAAAAACTCTTGCAGCGCGAAGGCAAAACCGCGCTCAAGCTGGATGATCTGGCGGGGCAACTGGGCTTTCATAGCGCCGACGATTTATTTGAAGTGGTGGGCAAAGACGAGTTCTCTCTGCGCAACATCGAAATCCTGCTGCGCCCGCCCGAGCCCGCACCGGATGCGGACGATGTCGTCCACCTGAAAAAACCACGCGCCGCGCCCACGGGCAAAGGCGGCGTGCTAGTGGTGGGCGTGGATTCGCTGATGACGCAACTCGCCAAATGCTGCAAGCCCGCGCCACCCGATGTGATCAGCGGCTTTGTCACGCGCGGCAAAGGCGTCAGCGTGCACCGCGCCGATTGCTCCAATCTGCGCAATATGGTGCAACGCAGCGGCGACCGCGTTATCGAAGTGCAATGGGGCCAGTCCCCCGGCGCAGCTACCGGCGGCAGCGTTTACCCGGTGGATGTAGCCGTCGAAGCCGTGGACCGCCAAGGCCTGCTGCGGGACATCTCCGAGGTGTTTGCCAAAGAAAAAATGAACGTGATCGGCGTCCAAACCCAAAGCGTCAAAGGCATCGCCTGGATGACCTTCACCATCGAAGTAGCCGACTCGGGGCGCTTAGGCAAAGTGCTGGGGACGATTGGTGGGTTGACGGGGGTGAGGGCGGCTAGGCGACGATAGCCAATAGTCGCGTTCACTGCGTCCCAAAAATCCTATCCCCCGCATCACCCAAGCCCGGCAAGATGTAGCCGTGCTCGTTGAGTTCGCGGTCGATGGCGGCGGTGTAGATTTCTACGTCGGGGTGCGCTTCGTGCAAGGTGTTGATGCCTACCGGGGCGGTGAGCAGGCACATGAATTTGATGGACTTGGGTTTGCATTGTTTGATGCGCGTGATCGCCGCCACCGCCGAGTTGCCGGTGGCCAGCATCGGGTCTACCACCACCACGTCGCGCGATTCCATCTCTTTAGGCATCTTGAAGTAGTACTCCACCGCTTGCAGGGTTTCGTGGTCGCGGTACAGGCCGATGTGACCCACGCGCGCGCCGGGCACGACGTTGAGCATGCCGTCCAAAATGCCGTTGCCCGCACGCAATATCGACACAAACACCAGCTTTTTGCCGTCGATCATTTTGGCTTGCATCACTTCCAGCGGCGTCTCGATCTGTACGTCCTGGGTCGCCATATCACGCGTCACTTCATAGGCCATCAGGCTGCTCAGTTCATTGAGCAGGCTGCGAAAGCTGTTGGTACTGGCCTCTTTTTTGCGCATCAGCGTGAGCTTGTGCTGCACCAGCGGGTGGTCGATCAGGTGGACATGGGGCCGGGCGGCGGGGGAGATGGCAACAATAGTCATGGCTTGGCGGTAGGTAAAGGTGAAGGGGCGCGCCCCGGGCGGGTCAAACTCTAACCCATAGCCCCGCACCCGCCGCCAGAGCCGCCAGTGGCTTAGGGGCTGGCCCTGGTCTTCCAGTCCCGAAATACGTCGATGTCCACGCCATCCGGGTAGTTGAGCAGGCCGGGCTTAAAGCCTTTTTCACCCTTACGCCCGTATTGCCAGATGATTTTTTTGGTCTCGCGGTCGATCACGATCACCCGGTCGTTCAGGTCATCGACCACCAAAATATCGCCGGTCAGCGGCAGCTCGCGGGCGATGGAGCAATGGTCCAGGCTGCCCTCGCCGCTGGCCACAAAATATTCCCACACGATTTTTCCGTTGGCAGGGTCAAAAATCACCACCCGTCCGGGCTTGGAAAAGTCCGCCACGATGATGTGTTTGCCTCCGGGCGTAGGAAACGCATCCGAGGGGTAGCGGATGTGCGGCGCCTTCACGCTCCAGACCACCTGCCCAGCCCGCGTCATTCGGGTGATCAAGGCGCCGGTAATCTCGGACACCAGAATGTCGCCGTTGTCTAGCGGCGTCGCGCCATTGGGGTAGGCCAGTTCGCCGGGCGGCTTGTGCGCGCAACGGCCCGGCGTGCCCCATTGCGTGGTGACAGCATTGGTTTTAGGGTCGATGATCAAAACGCGGCAGTTGCGGATGTCAGCCGTCAAAAACTGCCCGTCGGCCAGCAGATGCGCGTCATCGGGGTAATTGAGCAAGCCCGCACCTTTGCCCCGCGTGTCGGGCATGCCATAGGTCCAAGTAATTTGCCGCGTGGCGTAGTCCACGATATGCACATCGAAGTTGTCTTCTTCGCTGACTGCCAGTTGGCTGCCATCTGCAGAAAAATTAACATCTTCATTGCCCCGGTAGAGCTTGAGGCTAGGCGATGGAAACTCCCAGACGATGCGCTTGTCTGGCGCAATTTCGATCAAGCGGTTGTTGCGCCTATCGGCGATCACGATGGGGTAGGGCAAGGGCTTGCCCCAAGACGGCACCGGCTTGGCGCGGTTGCCGGTGCTTGGCGGAATCGGTGGCAGCACTGTGCCGCTGGAGACTTGCCCCGCGCCCAGCATCTCGGCATTGACCTGCACCGGCACGCCGCTGCTTTGGGCGACCGCCGTGGTGATGAGCGCGAACCACACGGCGCACAGGATGATGTTTTTTGCGCTGCTCAAAGCTTTTAATAAACGTCGGCCTGCGCTATGCGGCGCGCATGCTGCGCCCTGCTTGTGCGTGGGGGAAGAAGTGACATGTTGGGAAAGTTGCATGGAGTTCGGCGAAGCTATAAATCCGGCATGGCCTAAGGACTCTCGGCCACCGTGCGCCCATGCAAGGGCTGCACCGCGCGGGCATTGGGCGGGAAGACGCTTTGGTAGCGCTGCAACTGCTCGGCGGTTACGGTGCGTACCTCTTTCATCACAATCCACAGCACGCCTTGCGTGCAAGGCGCTGCGGTTAGCGAGCCGACATAGCGGTAATAGCCCAGCGCAGGCGGCAGCAAGGCGGCAGGGTCCACAGGCCTATTCACCAAGCGGTGTTCGCCATCGGGCTTTGCGGGGATGAGGGGCAACAGGCCTTCGAGTAAGGTATCGGGCGGGCCTAGTCGGTACAAGACTTCGAGCGCCAGCAATTGCCCCAGTGGGCTTTTGTGCAGCAAGTGCGCCGCCATGACAAATTCTTCACCGGCAATTTGTTCGCCGCCGGGGCTGTGGAAATGGAATTGCTCCAAGCGGTAATGCTGGTCCCCGATGCGCAAGCGGTTGCCCCCGCCCAGGCGTACGCGCACGGTGTGGCCGTCGTTGGCTATGGTGGGCGCGGTGGCGCGGTAGGTAAACACCAGCGGCGCCAGGCTTTGCGAACTGGTGTGCGCGATGTTGATGGGCGATTGCAACTTGCCGTCTTCACACAACCCAGCCCATGCGCTATGGCACAGCGCCAGGCCGGTGAATAGGGTCGCGAAAGCGGCTTTGCGGCCTTGTTTGCGCGGCACTAGGCTGACAGTAGTGCGGGCGCTTATGGCGCGATTGACGCAAGGGATGCTAGGGGTGAAAGCAGCGCGATGTGGGCACATGCGCCGCAGTCTATGCCTGGGCTTAGCCCCCGGCTTTGCGCAACATCAAACAAGGTGCAGTGGCGCTTGGCGCCGGCCCGATTCAGGCTATCGGCGTCTCTGCGCGGCTTTGGCGCAACTGCCACAAGATATGCCCGAGCAGCGCAAAAAACACCACCGCACCGCCGATCAGCGTGCGCTGGCTGGGGATTTCGTTATGAATCAACCAAACCCACAGCGGCCCCAACACCGGTTCGGCAATGCCGATGAGCGCTGCAATCGCCGAGGGCAGTAACGGCGCGCCGGTCACAAAAAACGCCATGCCCAGGCCCAGGTTGAAAGCGCCAAACATAAACAACAGCCCCAGGTCTGCCGGGCTGACCACAAAGGCCGGTGTCATGACCGCAGCGACGCAGGTCGCCATCAAAGTGCCGGTGCAGACGGCGGGCATCATTTGCACTTCGGCGTGGCGGCGGGTAATCACCGTTGCGCCTGAAAACGCCAGCGCAATCAGTACCGCAAGACCATCGCCAATCGGCGACACCGTGCCGCCTAAGGACTCCGACACCATGATGCCCACGCCTGTGATTACGGCGGCAATCGCCACCCAGGTATTCAAGGGAACGCGCTCGCCAAAGAGCAAAAACGCCATCAGCGCGGCAATCAGCGGCACGCCGGCCTGTATAAGCAAAATATTGGCGACCGTGGTGTAGGACAACGCCACCACAAAACAGGTGGAGGCCAGCGCAAAACACGCGCCTACCGCGACACCGGCCCAGCCCATGGCGCGAAACAACTGCAAGGTGCCGCGCAGGCCCTGGCGGTGCAGCATGAACCAAAGCAAAAACACCGAGGCAAAGAAAGCGCGCCAGAAAACAATCGTCCAGCTTTCGGTAACGCTCAGGTAGCGGGCGATGGTGCCGCCAAAGCTCCAGGCCGTGGCCGAGCCCAGTACCAGCAGCGCGCCGCGCCGGTCAAAGCCCGCAGACTGCATGGCTTAGGCGGCGCCCAGGCGTTGGATCAGTTCGACTTTGTAGCCGTCGGGGTCGGTCACAAAGGCAATATGCGTGGTGCCGCCTTTGACCGGGCCGGGCGCGCGCGTCACATTGCCGCCCGCTGTTTTGATCTGTTCGCAAGCGGCATAAATGTCGCTCATGCCCAGGGCCACATGGCCGTAGGCCGTGCCCATGTCATAGGACTCGACGCCCCAGTTGTAGGTCAGCTCCAGCTCGGCGTGGTCCGGGTTGCTGCCGTAGCCCAAAAAGGCCAGGGTGTATTTGTATTCCGGGTTTTCCGAAGTGCGCAAGAGCTTCATGCCCAGCACCTGGGTGTAAAAATCAATCGATCGCTGGAGATTGCCAACGCGCAACATGGTGTGGAGGATTCGCATAGCGGACATTGTGCCTCAGCGCCCGCCCATAATGGTGCTCCGCCAGCGACGCCCCGCTGCTTTGTGCCGACACGGCCCCGCGAACCAAGGGCGGTGGAAGTCTTTTGTGACGGTTACCACGAACATGCCAAGCACCGTGGCCTTGTGCCCCCCAACCGAGGACGATGGATGTCAGTTTTTACCCGCGTAGTTTTGTTTACCGACAGCGATGGCCGGGCGCGTTTTCGGCAAGAGCCGCTGCCCTTGGCGCAGGGCACGCCGCAGTCCATGCTGTCCGAATTATTTGCCAGCGGCGGCTACCAGCTGCGCCACAGCCCGGTGGGTTTTCGCAGCAGCTTTCATTGCACCACGCACCCGCAATGGGTGTTTATTTTGGGCGGACAGATGGAGATCGGCTTGCAAGGCGGCATCTCGCGGGTGTTCGGGCCAGGCCAGCATTTTTTCAGCGCCGACCTGCTGCCCGAGGGTGCCACTTTCGATCCGCAGGTACACGGCCACTGGAGCCGCCAGGTCGGGCCGGACCCGCTTGCGACTTTGTTTGTACGGGCGGCTTAGCCAAGTCCGGGACGAGGTTGTCGGATTTGAACCAGTTGGGCTGCCCAGCTTTGTCAGTGCCTTTGAATTCTGGGTGGCGTGAACTTAAGGTGGACTGATGGCCGTCTTCGAGGATTACAATAAAATTTAACAAATACATTAAGGAATACCGTATGACCTTGCGCGCCAGTGACATCATTCCCATCAGTGAGGCGCGCGCGCGCCTGACCGAATTGGCCGAGGACGTGGTGGGCAGCGGTGCCGAGAAGGTGCTCACCAAAAACGGCTCCAGTTACGTGGCTCTGGTGGATGCCAAAAAGCTCGACTACTACCATGCGCTAGAGCTGGAGCATGCAAGTCTGATGCTGCTGACCGAGGCCGAAACTGCGCTTGGCCAGATCACCGCAGGCAAACGCCTGTCATCGGCAAAGCTGGACAAGCTGCTCGCAGACTAATGCCGAAGTCCGAGATAAGGCGAGTCAGCGCCCAGGTCGGCGCTGCCCCGAACTTCGCCGACTGCCTGCTGGCAGTGCATGCCTTTATGGTGGAGCAAAACGCCGCCAGTGCACCAGCCCGGCTTGCCCAGCTCAAGCGCGATTTGCGCGAAATGAAAACGCTGTTGGCTTGGTCGCCCGCCAGCGGTCGCCCAGCGCGTTTCCTGAAGCCGAACTCGGCGCAATCAGCCCTGCGTCTGGCCGCCGTGCAGCAGTTGGCACGGACGGCGGACTTGCCCCACCTGCGCGAATTCGTGATCGGATCGCACCTTGTGCTGTACGCGCACTCCGATACCGAAGTCGTTTTGCTTTCGCTCAAGCACCACCGACAACTCAGCTACACCGCGTTTCAATGAGCGGAGCCACTTATCACTCAACCCCGGCATCTATTGCAAAGGAGCGCGGGTTGGTTTTCCTACTGGTGACTTTGTTTGTGCGCGCGGCTTAAGCGCCCCGCACCCATGCCAAGGTGTCGTCCAGCGCCAACTTCGCACGCGCCAGCATGGTGTCGATTTCGGCTTCGGTGATGATCAAGGGCGGTGAGAAGGCGATGACATCGCCCATCAGCACCCGCAGGATCAGGCCGTGGTGCTGCGCCCGCTTCACCAAGTAAGCACCTACGCCGCGCTTGGGGTCAAAGGGCGTGCGATTGGCCGGGTCAGCGGCCAGTTCGATAGCGCCGATCAGGCCCAGGCCGCGGGCGTTGCCTACCAGCGGATGGTCCTTGAAGGCCTGAATGCCTTGTTGCAAACGCGGGGCCACCTTTTGCACATGCGCAAGAATTTGGTCGCTCTCGTAAATGCGCAGCGTTTCGAGTGCCACGGCGCAGGCCAGCGGGTGGCCGCTGTAGGTGTAACCATGGCCGAAGACGCCGATCTCGGCACTGGCATCGGCAATAGCTTGGTAAATCTCGTTGGACACATACAGCGCGGACATGGGCACATAGGCCGAGGTCAGCATCTTGGCCACGGTCACCATGTCGGGCTTGAGGTCGTACACCTCGGTGCCGAAGTTTTTACCCAGGCGGCCAAAGGCGGTAATCACTTCATCCACCAAAAACAGGATGTCGTATTTTTTGAGCAGCGCCTGCACGCCGGCAAAGTAGCCGGGCGGCGGGATGATCACGCCGCCTGCACCCTGCACCGGCTCGGCGATGAAGGCGGCCACCGTATCCGGCCCTTCGCGCAAGATGGTGTCTTCTAATTCTTTGAGCAGGCGGGTCACGAAATCGGCCTCGGTTTCACCAGGCAGGCCAAAGCCATAAAAGTGCGGGCAGCTAACCCGCACAATGCCGGGCAGCGGTAGGTCAAAGTTTTGGTGCATGCTGCCCAGGCCGGACAGGGATGCCGCAGCGGCCGTGACGCCGTGGTAGCCCTTGTTGCGCGCAATGATTTTTTTCTTGAGTGGGCGGCCTTTGGCGTTGTTGTAATAGCGCACCAGTTTGAAGGCGGTGTCGTTGGACTCCGAACCCGAGTTGGCAAACAACAAACGCGCACCCGGGATAGGCGACCAGCGCACCAATGTTTCCACCAGCTCAGTGACCGGGCCGGGCACCTTGCCCGAAAACGAGTGGTAGTAGGGCAGCGTCAGCATCTGCTTGTAGGCAGCCTCGGCCAGGCGCTTTTCCGAAAAGCCCAGCGATGCGCACCACAGACCGGCCATGCCTTCGATGTAGGCCTTGCCGTGTTCGTCAAACACTTGCACACCTTCGCCGCGCACGATCACCAGTGGGCCATCTTGTTCTAGCTGGCGCAGTTGGGTATAGGGGTGTAAATGGTGGCGCAGGTCACTTTGGCCTGCGGGCGAGATTTCAGCTTTGGGGTGGTTCATAGCGCGGGGTTCTTTCTGCCTGAAGAAGTACAAAGGCCGCAGGCGACCATACTGTATTCGACATTACTGCGCCCCAGCGCGCTTGCCAAATCGCGACCATGAAGGTGCTTGTTTGCATGCCGCCAGGCAAACAAGCTGGGAAGGCTTAGCGCGCCGGGCCGCGATTGCCGCCGCCTGGGCCGCCACGGCCACGCGGGCCGCCGGGGCGCGGTCCGCCGCCAAAGCCGCCGGGTGCGCCGCCAAAACCACCGCCGCCGCCTCCACCGCCATTGGGGCGCTTGCCTTGGTAGCCACCACCGCCGCCACGGCGTGCGCCGCGCTCGGCCATCATGTCCACGCTGGTGCGCATCGGGTCGGGCTGGCCGCCAGGGGCGCGCGGTACACGCGGCTCGCTGGGGAAATTCTTCATCGTGGGGTTGGCCAGCGGATTGCGGTTCTGGTGCGCACGCGCATCATGCGAGCGCGGGGGCTGGTCTTCGTGGGCCATGGGGCCGTCGTCGTCACGCGGGAATCCGGCATCGCGGGGAAAGCCTGGGTCACGCGGGTAGCCAGGGTCACGCGGCGGGCGGTGCGGGCCGTTGCGGCCTGCACCTTGGCGCGGTGGGCCGTTGCGCGGGCCATTACTGGGGCCGTTACCGTTCCCGTTACCCGGGCCATTGCGCGGCCCACGCGGACCGGCGCCAGGGCCACCGGTGCTTTTCTTTTCGCGCACGCGTTGCAGCATTTCAGTGCGCGCCGCTTTGGCGGCAGCCTGCATCACATCGCGGCTGGGTGGTTTGCCTGCGCCGCCCCAAATGGTTTGGCGGCCCATGGCGATGGGCTCGGCGCGCTCGCCCGGCTCGGGTTCAAAGCCGGGGATGACTTGCACTTCCAGGTGCTGCTTGGTAAAGCGCTCAATGTCTTGCATAAAGCCTTCTTCGTCCATGCAGACCAGGTTGATGGCCGTGCCATCGGCGCCGGCGCGGCCGGTGCGGCCAATGCGGTGCACATAGTCTTCGCTGACGTTGGGGATTTCATAGTTCACCACGTGCGGTAAATCGTCGATGTCGATGCCGCGCGCGGCAATGTCGGTGGCGACCAGGGCGCGCACATCGCCGCTCTTGAAACCGGCCAGCGCCTGGGTGCGCGCAGCCTGGCTTTTGTTGCCATGCAGGGCCATGGCGCTGACGCCGTTTTTCTCCAGGTATTCGGCCACGTTGTTGGCGCCAAATTTGGTGCGGGTAAAGACCAGCACCTGGCTCCAGTTTTGGCTGTTGATGATGTGCGCCAGCAGAGCTTTTTTCTTGCCGCGCCCTACCGGGTGGATGATCTGGTTGATGCGCTGCACCGTGGTGTTGCGCGGCGTCACTTGCACGCTTTGCGGGTCTTTGAGTAGCGTGGCGGCCAGGTCGCGAATCTCGTCGCTGAAGGTCGCCGAGAACAGCAGGCTTTGCTTGTCGCGCGGCACCAGGGCCAGCACTTTTTTCACGTCATGGATAAAGCCCATGTCCAGCATGCGGTCGGCTTCGTCGAGCACCAAAATTTGTACTTGGCCCAGGTCCAGCATGCCTTGTTGGTGCAGGTCTAGCAGTCGGCCGGGGGTGGCTACCAGCAAGTCCACGCCACGCTTGAGCTTGGCGATTTGCGGATTCATGCCCACGCCGCCAAAGATGACGGTGCTCGAAAGCTCTAAGTATTTGCCGTAGGTGCGGATGGATTCTTCAATTTGCGCGGCCAGTTCGCGCGTGGGGGTGAGCATCAAGGCGCGGATGCCAACGCCGCCAAATTTGTTGGTTGCCGCCTCGGTAGTGGACAGGCGTTGCAGGATGGGTAGGGTAAAGGCAGCGGTTTTTCCGGTGCCGGTTTGGGCGCCGCCCAAGAGGTCGTGGCCGGCCAGGACCAGGGGAATCGCCTGCGCCTGGATGGCGGTGGGCGTTTCGTAGCCTTGCTCGCGCACGGCTTTAAGGATGGCGGGCGCCAGATTCAATTCATCGAAGTTCATACAGAAGCGTCCGAGGACGCATACATACCGGCCGGTCCGCACGGGTTGGTGGTGTGCGGTCAGTCAAAGGCAGGCAGGTTCAAAGGGCGGGACGCCGACGTGTAGGGCAGTCCCCAGCATGGTGCTGGCGCTGCGGGCAACTGAAGCTCCGCAGACCTGCGCATTGTCGCACGTTGCGTCGGCGGGCATTTGCAGCCCCGGGCGCCAGAGGCCCGCGCCCGGCGCGCTGCGTCGATAATGCGCGCTTTACCCAATTAGCTCTGATAGACACCCACCGCAATGGCCCAATACGTTTTCTCCATGAACCGCGTCGGCAAGATCGTGCCGCCCAAGCGTCATATTCTTAAAGACATTTCGCTCAGCTTTTTCCCCGGCGCCAAGATCGGCGTGCTGGGCACCAATGGGTCGGGCAAGTCCACGCTGCTCAAAATCATGGCCGGCATTGACAAGGAGATCGAGGGCGAAGCCATACCCATGGCCGGCCTGAACATCGGCTACCTGCCGCAAGAGCCGCAGCTGGACCCGACCCAAACCGTGCGCGAAAGCGTGGAAGCGGGTATGGGCAAGGTCATGTCCGCCAAGGCCCGTTTGGAGGAGGTCTATACCGCCTACGGCGAAGAAAACGCCGACTTTGACGCCCTGGCCGCCGAGCAGGCTGAGTTGGAGGCCATCATCGCCACGGCGGGCACCGATTCCGAACACCAATTAGAGATCGCCGCCGACGCGCTGCGCCTGCCGCCTTGGGAGGCCAATATCGGCGTGCTCTCCGGGGGCGAAAAGCGCCGCGTCGCCTTGTGCCGTTTGCTGCTGTCCAAGCCTGACATGCTGCTTCTGGACGAGCCCACCAACCACTTGGACGCCGAATCGGTGGACTGGCTGGAGCAGTTTTTGCAGCGCTACCCCGGCACCGTGGTGGCCATCACCCATGACCGCTACTTCCTGGATAACGCGGCCGAGTGGATTTTGGAGCTGGACCGTGGCTCGGGCATCCCCTACAAAGGCAATTACAGCGACTGGCTGAGCCAAAAGCAAGCGCGCTTAGAGGCCGAGCAAAAAGGCGAGGAAGCGCGCGCCAAGGCCTTGAAGAAAGAGCTGGAATGGTCACGCCAAAACCCCAAGGCTCGCCAAGCCAAGAGCAAAGCGCGTCTGGCCCGCTTTGAAGAACTGAGCGATTTCGAATACCAAAAGCGCAACGAGACCAACGAAATTTTCATCCCCGTGGCCGAGCGCCTGGGCCAGGAAGTGATCGAGTTTGTCAATGTGACCAAGTCCTTCGGCGACCGGGTGCTGATCGACAACCTGAGCTTTAAAGTGCCGCCCGGCGCTATCGTGGGCATCATCGGGCCCAATGGCGCGGGTAAATCGACGCTCTTCAAAATGATTGCCGGACGCGAAAAAGCCGATTCGGGCGAGGTGAAGATCGGCCAAACCGTGAAGATGGCTTTTGTGGACCAGCACCGCGACGAACTGGCCAACGACAAAACCGTGTGGGAAGACGTATCTGGTGGCTTGGATATTCTGAACGTCGGCAAATTCCAGATGGCCAGCCGCGCCTACTGTGGACGTTTTAACTTCAACGGTGCGGACCAGCAAAAGAAAGTCGGCATGCTCTCGGGCGGTGAGCGCGGACGCTTGCACCTGGCCAAGACGCTGATTGCTGGCGGCAATGTGCTGATGCTGGACGAGCCGTCTAACGACTTGGACGTGGAAACCCTGCGCGCCCTGGAAGACGCGCTTTTAGAGTTTGCCGGCACGCTGATGGTCATCAGCCATGACCGCTGGTTTTTGGACCGTATTGCCACCCACATCCTGGCCTGCGAGGGCGACAGCCAGTGGGTGTTCTACAGCGGCAACTACCAGGAATACGAAGCCGACAAGAAAAAACGCCTGGGCGAAGAGGGTGCCAAACCCAAGCGCATGCGTTACAAAGCGCTTAAATAATTTCAGGCGCAATGCTGAAAGGCCGATAGGCCGCGCGCCACCGCGTTGGCACTTTGTTTGAAAGGACCGCCATGACATCCATCTTCGACCAAGGCCTGGACAAAAACGCGGCCAATTTTGTGGCCTTGTCGCCGGTAAGTTTTGTGGAGCGCACCGCCGAGGTGTTTGGCGATTTGCCAGCGGTGATTCACGGTCAACGCCGCTACACCTGGGCGCAAACGCGCGAGCGCAGTGCGCGCCTGGCAGCGGCACTTCGCGCCAGTGGCGTGGTGCGCGGCAGCACGGTCAGCGCCATGCTGTCCAACACGCCGGAAATGGTAGAGGCCCATTACGCGGTGCCGGCGCTCAATGCCGTGCTCAACACCCTGAACACCCGCCTGGACCCGGCCCTGCTGGCCTGGCAAATGAACCATTGCGAAGCCAGTGTGTTGCTGACCGACAGCGAGTTTGGTGGCGTCATGCGCGAAGCGCTGCGCATCTTGCGCGAAACGCATGGACGCGAGTTGCTGGTGGTTGATGTTTGCGACAGCGAATGGACTGGAAGCAGCGAGCGCGTAGGCACGCTGGAATACGAAAGCTGGCTGGCCGCGCACGCGCCGCTACCCGTTTTGCAAGGACCGCAAGACGAGTGGGATGCGATTGCGGTCAGTTACACCTCTGGCACCACCGGCGACCCCAAGGGCGTGGTCACCCACCACCGAGGCGCTTACCTCAACGCCGTGTGCAATGCCAGCACCTGGACCATGCCGCAGTTTCCGGTCTATTTGTGGACGCTGCCTATGTTCCACTGCAACGGCTGGTGCTTTCCGTGGACAGTGGCCATGCAAGCAGGAACGCATGTCTGCCTGCGCAAAGTAGAGGCCGCGCCGATTTTGTCGGCCATCCGCGAATACCACGTGGACCATTACTGCGCCGCGCCTATCGTGCACAACCTTTTGATCAACGCGCCTGCCGCTTTGCGCGAGGGCATTAGCCATGCGGTGCGCGGCATGGTGGCCGGTGCGGCGCCGCCTGCGTCCATGATCGAAGGCATGGCCCATATCGGCTTTGACATTACGCACGTCTATGGCCTCACCGAAGTCTATGGCCCGGCTTCGGTAGCGGCCAAGCGTACCGCGTGGGCCGCGCAAACCGCGTCCGAGCAAACCCGCCTCAACGGGCGCCAGGGCGTGCGCTACACGTTGCAAGAAGGCATGACGGTGATGGACCCCCAGCTTATGCAAGAGCTGCCTGCCGACGGCCAGACCATGGGCGAGATCATGTTTCGCGGCAATATCGTGATGAAGGGTTACCTAAAAAACTCCAAGGCCACTGCTGATGCCTTTGCCGGGGGCTGGTTTCATACCGGCGACCTGGCGGTGCTGGAGGCGGACCGCTACGTCAAGATCAGAGACCGCAGCAAAGACATCATCATCTCCGGTGGCGAGAACATCAGCTCGCTAGAAGTGGAAGACGCGCTCTACCGCCACAGCGCCGTGATGGCCTGCGCCGTGGTCGCCAAGCCGGACGAAAAATGGGGCGAAACGCCAGTGGCTTATGTGGAGTTGAAAGAAGGCGCCAGTGTCAGCGCCGCAGACTTGCTGGCGCATTGCAAATCCCTGCTGGCGGCCTACAAAGTGCCGCGTGATTTTCGGTTTGAGGCTATCCCTAAAACATCGACCGGCAAGATTCAAAAGTTTGAATTGCGCAAGCGCGCTGGGCTGGCATGAGCCTGAGCGCGCTGCTGTTGGATGCAGCTTGCCGCCACCCCGAGTGCTATGCATTACACATTGGCGAAGCGCGCACGACGTATGCGGATTTAACGCGCAGCGCACTGCATTTCGCCGCCCGCTTGCAGGTTCTGGGCGCGCAGCGCGAGGCGGTGGGCATCGTGGGCCAGCGCAAGCAGGGCAGCTATGCCGGGGTGCTAGGCATTGTGTACGCGGCCTGCCATTACGTGCCGCTCAAGGCCAAAGCGCCGCCTGATAAAACCATGGCGCTGCTGCGCGCCGCGAACATCCGCTTTTTGGTGGGCGACGAGGACGACTTGCGTCAAATGCAAACGCAGCTACAGGCCTCCGGACAAGGCGACGGGATCGTGGCCTATATCGCGCCGGACGGCGAGTGCACGGGCGGTAATGGCGACGATTGGCAGCGTGTCAATGCCGAGTCCATAGCGCCACTAGCCGAACCCTTGGCTTGCGAGGCCGATGCCTTGGCCTACATCTTGTTCACCTCCGGCTCTTCGGGCACACCCAAGGGCGTGAAGGTCAGCCACGGCAATGTGTTGGCTTATCTGCATGCCATCCACAGCATGTGGAAATTAGAGCCGGGTTACCGCGCTTCGCAGTTCCATGATTTTTCATTCGACCCTTCGGTGTCCGATTTGTTCACCACCTGGTCGCTAGGCGGCGAGTTGTGCGTGGTGCCCGAGGCCGAGTTGATCGCCCCAGCGCATTTCATCCGGCGCAGCAATTTGCAGGTCTGGAGTTCGGTGCCCTCCATCGGCACGCTAATGCACAAGCTGGGCATGCTCAAAGCCGACAGTTTCCCCACGCTGCGCATCAGCCGCTTTGCCGGTGAACCCTTGCCCCGTCGCATGGCGCAGGCCTGGCAAGCGGCAGCGCCGGCCAGCACGGTGGAGAACCACTACGGCCCTACCGAGGCGACTATCGATGTGGCGCGCCATGTCTATGTGCCTACTGAGGCAGACTTGCCTTTTGCGAATGACATTGTGCCGATCGGCAGTGCGTTTGCGGGCATGGACATTTGCATTCTGGACGAACAGCGCCAGCCGGTTCCCCAGGGCGTGACCGGGCAGATTGCCTTCAAAGGCCCGCAGCTTTCGCAAGGCTATTTGAATGACGCAAACAAAACAGACGCGGTATTTGTGCGGCTGGACTGGGACCAAAGTGGCGCCACCTGGTATTTGTCAGGCGACGCGGGCTTTGTGAATCCGCAAGGCCAGGTTGAATGCCTGGGCCGCATGGACAGCCAGATCAAAGTGGCGGGGCGCCGGGTGGAAATCGGCGAAATCGAAGCAGCACTTGCCAGCTTTGCGCCGCTCAGCGATGTGGTGGTGGTGGCCGTCAAAGATGCGCAAGGCCTGGTCACCGAATTGGTGGGTTTCATTACGGGCCAAGTCAGCGCGCAAGACTTGGCGGATATCAAAAAAGCCAGCGCGCGCAGCCTGGATGCGGTGTTTTTTCCAAAGCGCATCATGGCGCAGGCGCAATTGCCCTATGCCGTTAGCGGCAAAGTGGACCGGCGGGCTTTGTTGGAGTTGGCGCGCGCGTCGGTTGCCAAAGCTTGAACAGCTTTGGCACGAAGTCGCGGTGCATGACAGCGCTTGACGCTAGATCGCGCTGTTAGGTCATGGCCTATAAGCCTTACCGCGTGGTGGCGCTGCTATGTTCCTGGATAAACACGGCGATATCCGCCACCGTATCGAGCAGCGGCGCTTCAAAATGCACGGTAGAAAAATCGATCTGGTAGTTTTCTTCCAGGTGCATCACCAATTGCATGAGCGAGAAAGAATCGATACGGCCACTGAGGAACAGCGAGTCGGTGTCCGAAAACTCTTGGGTATCCATAGCTTGCGTTAGCAATTGCTGCAAATAAGGGCGCAGGCTTTGGTGGAGCTTAGTGTTCATAGCGGTAATCCAAAAAGATAAAAAAGAAATTGCATGCGTTCGGCCAGGCTGTGGCTGCGGGTTTCATCACCGAAGATTTGTAAGAGGCTCACAAAGCCCCAAATCAACACAAAGGCTTGTATGCGTCCGGCCACGGTGCTAGAGGGCCGATGTCCGGCGCTCATGCGCAATTGCGAAATACCGATGGCGCAGGCCAGCACGACGCAATAAAAGGCATAGCTGCTAAAGCTGGTGAAAAGTTCGACCAAGCCCATGTCTGCGGCCAAGTCGATATCGCGCAAAAAGTGGTAGACCATATTGCCCACACCTGCGGCCATAAACGTGGCGAAAAACATGCGCACGCGCGGGTGCTTTTTAAAGTAGCGCAAAAAGCTGGGCGTGAAAAATAAGTCCACCATCAGCTCTTTAAAGTAGTAGAGGATGCGGTTGAAGTAATCCACCATGGTGCGCGACTCCAGCGGGCGCCAGGTGCTGCGCGGCAGGCGGATGCCGGCAAAGCGTGCGGTGGCAATCACCATATGGCCCCACAAACCAAACCACAGCGCAAAATCAAGCTGTGACCACACCAAACTCAGCGCCAGCCAAGGCCGGGGCGATGGGTGGTGCGCCAAGAAGGCTGTGATTTCGCTCTCCACACTGCGCACGTGCAGCACCGTCTCAAACAGATAGCTCAGCACCGTATCCAGGCCGTACAGGCAAATTGCCCAGACCAGTAACTTCAGGCCTTTGATTTGCGTCACCGCCAGCGCCTGCGCGCTGCTTGCGCGTGCTTTGCGCAACAGCGCAGCGCCTTTGCCATAGGGCAGGGTGGTAGAGCCCCAAAACGGATGCAGCATGCCCAGCTGCACTGCATCACTGCTGCGCGCCTTGGCGCTTTGGTCTAACAAGGCAAACGCCAGAAACCACACGTATGCGCAGTAGGTCACCAACATAGACCAAGTCAGCACCCGCGCCATGCCGTGCAGCAGCCCACCGCTGCTGGCCAACAACAAAGCAAAGGCCAGCGACATCAACACCCACACCGGCCTGCGCCCCGCCCAGGATTGCGGGTGGCGCCGCACATACACCAGCGCCCACCAGGCCACCACCATAAACACGCCGTAGCTGAATAAAGAAACTTCCCAGGCCGGTACGTCCCGCACCTGCTCTTGCGCCATGACCTTGGCGACATCACTATTGAAGTAATTGGACGAACTGGCGATGCGGTACACCCCCAGCGCCTGGGTAAATACCAGCAGCGTCCAATCTTGGTAGCGCGGCACATAGGCAAAGGCAAACGCTAAGCCCAGCAGCAAGAGTGCCTTAGCGATGTCCGCGCTCTCGATACTGAAGAGCAATACTGCCAGCACAAACAGCAGCGCCCGCCCACGCCAACCCTGCAAACCCGCGATGATTTTTTCGTTCTTGTCCAAGGACGAGAACTGTTCCAACAAATACATTATTTTTTAAGCGGCTGAAGTAGCCGTGTTTGAACGCATCACATCACCAGGCGAGATGGCAGGGCGTGAAATGCGTAAATTGCTGAAATTATTATATTTATTAATTTCAGTTTTGGTGCAGGGGGTCGCTTTGGCGACGTGGCTTGTGTAATCGACCCTGTCTATGTCCAGCGCGTAACCGTTCTAAAAATCGCTTCAATTGAAGCTCAATTTGCTTCAATAATGAACATCGTACTTTTAGTTCAACACGGTTTCGTTAGTTGCTGACCATCAGTCAAGCGCATTTCAGTTGCGCCAATGCGCTACTTCAAGCCCGCACTTATCCTTCTGGCTCTGCAACAGGTTTACGCCGATTCACCAGCGAAATCCCCACAAACACCATCCCCAATGCGCCTAGCAATGACACGGTAATTTCTTCCCCCAACCAAACCGCGCCAAATAGCAGCGCAAACAGCGGGGTGGAAAAGGCGAATGCGCCAATTTTGCTGGCCTGGTAGCGGCTGAGCAGCCACATCCAGGACAGGTAGCTGGCAAAGGCGCCGACCAGGGTTTGCAGGAGCAGGGAGCCCATGGCGAAGTGGCTGAATTGCCAGGGCCAGGACCAGGTTTCGCCCAGGTTCCAGGACAGCAGCGGCAACACCACCGCGCTGGCCGCTACTTGGTAGAACAGCATTTTTTCAGCGCCCACGCGGCTGAGCACGGTGGTGCGTATGGTGACGGTGGTCAGCGCCCAGGCGATGCCGCCGCCCACACCCAGCAAATCGCCCCAGTGTTGCAGCGGCGTCTGGCCGCCGATAAAGCCTTCGCGCAGCGTGAATGCCACCGCGCAAAACGCCACCAACAGGCCCAGCCATTGCACCGCACGCAAGCGCTCAGACGCGACAAACCAATGCAGCACCAGCGCGGCCCACAGGGGCGAGGTGTACAAAAACACCGTCAGGCGCGAAGCGGCGCTGTATTGCAAGCCACTGAACAAGCAGAAAAATTCCATGGAGAACAAAAAGCCTGCCAAGAGGCCCGGCCACAAACTGCCGTCGCGCTCAAACAGCGCAATACCGCGCCAGCGGCACCACAGCCACAAGACCACGGTGGTGCCCACAAAGCGCACACCGGCTTGAAACACCGGTGGCAAGTCGGCCAGCGTGGCTTTGACCAGCACTTGCTGAAAGCCCCAAAACGCGCAGCACACGATCAAGAGGCCGATGGCAAAGGCGTCCAGGTGTTCCTTGCGGTCCATAGCGCGGGAAAAAAAGTGAAGTTGCTCAGCGCAATCCGCTACTAAAAAACTGGCTGGCGTGGTAGACCAGTGGCACGGCGGCATCGCGGTGGGTGCAGCGCTCGACCTCGCCCACAAAAATCACATGGTCGCCTTCGGCATAGCGGCTGCGGTTAAAGCAGGTAAAGGTGGCAACTGCGCCGTCGATCAAAGGCAGTGCGTAATCGCCCTCGTGCCAGGCCACGCTGGCAAAGCGGTCTATGTCTTTGGTGGCAAATTGCGTGGCCAGGGCTTGATGCTCAGCGCCCAATACGTTGATGGCGTAGTGGCTGCAACTGCGCAGCACGGCCATCGATGCCGAGCGCAGGCCCAGGCTCCAGAGCACCAAAGGCGGGTCGAGCGAGACTGCGTTAAACGAGTTCACCGTCAGGCCCACCAGTGCGCCGCTATCGCTGCGCGCAGTCACCACGGTTACGCCTGTGGCAAATTGGCCCAGGGCTTGGCGAAACTCGGTTTGGCTGAAGGTGGGCGCGCTGGCAGTGGATGCGGCAAGGTCCTCGGTGCGGGGGATGTGGTTCAAATCAATGGCCTAGTATTTTGGACAGGAAGTCGCGGCTGCGCTCACTTTGCGGGTTGTTGAAAAACGCCTCGGGCGTGTTTTGTTCCACGATCTGCCCCTCGTCCATAAAGATGACTCGGTCGGCCACGGCCTTGGCAAAACCCATTTCATGCGTCACGCACACCATGGTGATGCCTTGCTCGGCCATCTCGATCATCACATCGAGCACTTCTTTGATCATCTCGGGGTCCAGCGCCGAGGTCGGCTCGTCGAACAGCATGATTTTAGGCGTCAGGCACAAAGCACGCGCAATCGCCACCCTTTGCTGCTGTCCGCCACTCAGTTGCAGCGGGTATTTAAGCGCCTGCTCGGCAATACGCACGCGGCGCAATTGCTCCATGGCTTTTTCTTCGGCTTCTTTTTTGGGCATGCGGCCCACCCACATGGGCGATAGCGTCAGGTTCTCCAGCACCGTGAGGTGTGGAAACAAATTGAACTGCTGAAACACCATGCCCACTTTTTTGCGCACATCGTCAATCGCCTTCAGGTCGTCGGTGATCTCCACGCCATCCACCACTAGTCGGCCTTGCTGGTGTTCTTCCAAGCGGTTAATGCAGCGTATCAGTGTGGATTTGCCCGAGCCTGAGGGCCCGCACACCACGATGCGCTCGCCCGCGCCCACTTGCAAGTCGATGTCACGCAGCACATGGAAGTTGTTGCCATACCATTTGTTGACTTTGTCGAAGGTGATGATGGGCTCGGTCATGGCTGTCCTTAACGCTGTTTGCTTTTGTTCACTTGCGCTTCTATCCATTGGCTGTAGAGCGACATCGAATAACAAAATACAAAATAAATCAGGGCGATAAATAAGTAACCTTCGATACGGAAGGGGCGCCAGTCGGCTTCAGAATTCATGGCCATGCCCATGGCGCCGGTCAGTTCGTAAAGGCTCACGATAGCCACCAGCGAAGTGTCTTTGAACGTAGAAATAAAGTTGTTCATAATGCCCGGCACCACCATGGCCAGCGCTTGGGGCAGCACAATCATGCGCTGGGTTTGCCAGTAGCTCAGCCCCAGCGTAGCGGCTGCTTCCATCTGGCCTTTAGGTATGGCTTGCAAGCCGCCGCGAATCACCTCGGCCATATAGGCAGCTGCAAACAAGGTGATGCCTGCCAGTACGCGGATCAGCACGTCGATGTTGAAGCCTTGCGGCATCAAAAGCGGAAACATGAAAGAGGCCATAAACAGCACCGAGATCAGCGGTACGCCGCGAATCAACTCCACATACACGGTACACAGGCTGCGGATCGCCGGCATGCCCGAGCGCCGCCCCAGCGCGATGCACACCGCAATCGGGAAAGCCATCACCATCGATAGCGAGGCCAACAAAATGGTCAGCGGCAAACCGCTCCACAAATCGGTTTCGACAAAGCGCAGACCAGCAAAGCCGCCGCGCATCATGGCCAGATACAGCACCAGCACGCCCACCCATAAAGCCGCCAGCCAAGGCCGCCAAAAAGCGCGGGTGCAACTAGCCAGAATCAGGCCCAACAACATGGTGGTACACAGCAATGCGCGCCAGTGTTCTTCATGCGGGTAGCGGCCAAACAAAATAAAGCGAAACTTCTCGCGTACCACCGCCCAGCAAGCGCCGCTGGCCGCATGGCAGGTTTCGTAGTTGCCGTACCAGACGGCATTGGTAATAGCCCACTGAAACAGACGCGGCATCAGCCACACCAAAATCAGCCCGATCAGCAGCGTGCCGGTGCTGGTCTTCCAGTCGTGGAATAAATTGGCTTTGCACCAGGCCACCGGCCCGCTGTTGGACTGCGGGGCGGGGCGGGGGGCTATGGCGTTAAAGGTGGACATGGGTGCTTTGTCCTTAACGCTCTTTGATCGCAGCGCGCGCGTTGTACCAGTTCATGAGCAAGGAGGTGAGCAGCGAAGTGCTCAGGTACACCAGCATGATGAGCGCAATACATTCCACCGCGCGGCCAGTCTGGTTGATGGCGGTGTTGGCAATCGAGACCACATCGGGGTAGCCAATCGCCACGGCCAGCGAAGAATTTTTGGTCAGGTTCAGATACTGGTTGGTCATGGGCGGGATGATGACGCGCAGGGCTTGGGGCAACATCACCAGCCGCATGCTCTGGCCTTGCGACAAGCCCAACGCGCAGGCCGCTTCAGCCTGCCCTAGCGACACTGACTGAATGCCGCCGCGCACCACTTCGGCTACAAAGGCGGCGGTGTAAATCGTCAGGCCCACCAGCAGGGCCAAAAATTCGGGGGTCAGCGCGCCACCGTTTTCAATCGCGAATTCGCCTTTCATCGGCGCATTGATCTCGGTAGGTGCGCCGCCCAGCAACCAGCCGACGAAGGCGCCTATAAATACCCAGACCAGCGGCGCCCAAAACATGCTCTGTGGCTGACCCGTTGCTTCAAAACGCCGCCGCGCGCGGCCACGCCAAAGCCAGGCTGCGCACACACCTGCCAGCAGCCCCCAAGCCACCCAGGCATGGCCGCTGGCCCATACCGGGATCGGAAAGTTCAGCCCGCCTTTGCTCAGGAACAAAGGCCCCAACGTCCAGGCCTCCGTGGCATCAGGCAGCACTTCGGTAAAAAACAGATACCACATCAAGAGTTGCAGCAGCAGCGGGATATTGCGGAAGATCTCGACATAAATGCGGCATAGTCCGCGCACCAAAGCATTGCGCGAAAAGCGCCCTATGCCCAGCAGCGTGCCCAGTAAGGTGGTGAGCACAATGCCCAAAATAGCAACGCGCAAGGTGTTGGTGACGCCGACCAGATAGGCCTGCAAATACGACTCGCTTGAGTCAAAGGTATAGAGGCTCTCGCCGATATCAAAACCCGCCGTCCCCAGCAAAAAGCCAAAACCACTTTGGATGCCGCGCTGGCGCATATTGGTGGCAGTGTTGTGCGCCAAAAACCAAACGATGAGCGCGATCACACCCACTGCCAGCACCTGGTAGACCAGCGCGCGAAAGGCCTGACTGCGCCAAGACCAGCGGTTTTTTGCGGGAGGTGTAGGTGCTGCGCTCATAAAAACTGCGTTACTGCTGAGGTAGTTTTACAAGCGCCTGCTACAGAAAAGGGCAGTGCAACGCGTTGTGCAACTGCCCTAGTGTCTGCGTCAGGCCACTTGCGGCCCGCTGGCTTAGCGGATAGGCGGTGCGTACTGGATGCCGCCTTTGTTCCATAAATTGTTCAGGCCGCGTGGCAATTGCAGGGCTGATTTAGGACCGACATTGCGCTCAAAAATCTCGCCGTAGTTGCCAGTGGCTTTGATGGCATTGGCCAGCCAATCTTTCTCCAGACCCAGTAGTTTGCCGGTGTCTTCGGTGGTTCCCAAAATGCGTCCGACGATGGGGTCTTTGCTATTGGCCTTCAGGTCGTCTAGGGTGGCTTGCGTGATACCGTTTTCTTCGGCTTCCAGCAGGCCGTAAACCGTCCACCTGACGATGGCCGTCCACTCGTCATCACCACGGCGCACCATCGGGCCCAAGGGCTCTTTGGAAATCAGCTCAGGCAGGATCATGTGGTCGGCAGGATTCTTGGCGGACTTGTTACGCACCGAAGCCAGGCCGGATGCGTCGGTGGTGTAGGCGATACAACGGCCTGAAAAGTAAGCGCCTTCCACGGCATCGAGCTTTTCGAACACCACGGGTTTGATGTTCAAGGCATTGGCTTTAGAGAAGTCGGTCAAGTTTTTCTCGGTGGTAGTGCCGGATTGAACGCACACCGTCTGGCCTTTGAGTTGCTTGGCGCTCTTGATCTTGCTCTTGACCGGCACCATAAAGCCTTGGCCGTCGTAATAGACCACGGCGGTTTGGCTCAGGCCGATGGAAGCATCCCGGGTCAGGGTGAAGGTGGTGTTGCGCGAGAGCACATCGACTTCGCCAGACTGCACGGCGGCAAAACGGGCTTGGGCGGTCAGCGGTACGAATTTGACTTTTTCCGGGTCGCCCAAAGTGGCGGCGGCTACGGCGCGGCAGATATCCACGTCAATGCCGGACCACTTTCCATTGGAATCGGCTGCGCTAAAACCGGCTAGGCCGGTATGTACGCCGCAAATGACTTGGCCGCGGGCCTTGACGGCATCTAGGGTTTTCCCTGCGTGGGCAGGTGCGCTAGCCAGTACAGCTGCAAGCGAAAGGATGGCGCTAAGGCCGTGAACGGGTTTGAATCTCATAATGAACACTCCAAAAAACGGGGGATGCTCCAGGGTTGTGGGCCTGACAGCGATAAGGAAGCGGAGCCGCCATTGTGCCCCACGGCGCGAATATAACTTTACAAAGTGGCGCTGGGAAGAATAAGGTAATTCTGAGGTCGCAGCGTCTGGCCGTCCCAAGCGTGACAGCGCGCGTTGCCATGCTGCGCTGCGCCGCTTATCTTCAGCCTATCTCCACAGCCGCACAAGGTCTGCGCCACAATGAAGCAAGCACGCAATAAAAGGGACAAGCATGGCAGATTCAGTTGACAAAGCACATTACCGCTTCTGGCCCAAACGCCTGCCCAAAAACATCACCCCGCCGCAAACCGCTTTATGGGACAACCTGGCCACCAGCGCGCGGCGCTATCCCGGCAAAACTGCGATTAACTTCTTTGGCCGGCAAACCCACTACGTGCAGTTGATGGCGCAGGCCGAGGCTTTCGCCGCTTACTTACATGGCCTGGGGGTCCAGCCTGGCGACCGGGTAGTGTTGTTGATGCAAAACTGCCCGCAATTAGTCATTGCGCATTTCGGCATCCTGCGCGCCAATGCGGTGGTGGTGCCGGTCAACCCGATGAACCGGGCCGAGGAACTCAAGCACTACATCCTCGACCCGGAGGCCAAAGTGGCGGTGACGACTTCTGACCTGGCCGGTGAATTAGTTGCTGCCAGCAACGCCCTGCCAGCGGGCCAAGGCTTGGCGCATGTGGTGGTCAGCCATTTCGCCGATGCCTTTGACCCGGCACAGGGTGACGACGCGCCGCCCGCCGCCTGGGCCGATTGGTTGCTCACCCGCCATGCCTTGCCCGCGCTGCGTGGTGGCCAGGTGCATGCCTGGGCCGAGGCGCTGGCTTGCAGGGATGCACCGCCTGCGCTTCAAGTCGGTCCGGACGATTTGGCGGTGTTGCCCTACACCAGCGGCACTACCGGCCTGCCCAAGGGCTGCATGCATACGCATGCCAGCATCATGCACAACGCGATTAGCAGCGCCATGTGGGGCAACGGCAGCATGGAAAACACCACCTTGATGGTGGTGCCTATGTTCCACATCACCGGCATGGTCAGCCTAATGCACACCAATATTTATTGCGGCGCGACTATGGTGCTGATGCCGCGCTGGGACCGCGAACTGGCCGCGCGCCTGATCGCGCAATGGCGCGTAACGCACTGGACGAATATCCCCACCATGGTGATCGACCTGCTGGGTAGCCCGAATGTGAACAGCTTTGATTTGTCCAGCATGGTCTATATAGGTGGCGGTGGCGCGGCCATGCCGCAAGCCGTGGCGCAGCGTTTGCAAGAGCAATATGGCCTGCGCTATGCCGAAGGCTATGGTCTGACCGAAACCGCAGCGCCTTCGCACAGCAATCCGCCTGACGCGCCGAAACAGCAATGCCTGGGTATTCCCTTTATCGGCGTGGATGCACGCGTGGTGGACCCGGATACGCTGCGCGAAATGCCGGTGGGCGAGTCCGGCGAGATCATCATGCGCGGGCCGCAAATTTTTAAAGGCTATTGGCGCCGACCCGAGGCTACCGCCCAGGCTTTTGTGGAAGTGTACGGCCAGGTGTATTTCCGCTCGGGCGATTTGGGCCGAGTCGATGAGGACGGATATTTCTTCATGACCGATAGGCTTAAGCGCATGATTAACGCCTCTGGATTTAAGGTGTGGCCTGCGGAAGTGGAGGCGCTGATGTTTCGCCACCCCGCCATTCAAGAGGCCTGCATCATCGCCACGCACGATGCCTATCGCGGTGAGTCGGTCAAAGCCATGGTGGTGCTGCGCGGCACGTACAAAGGCCAGGTGCGCGAGCAAGACATCATCGACTGGTGCCGCGAGAATATGGCCGTCTATAAAGTACCGCGCGCCGTCGAGTTTTTGGACGCACTGCCCAAAAGCGGGGCGGGCAAGGTGATGTGGCGTTTGTTGCAAGAGCAAGAAGCGGCGCGAAGCGCAGCCGGTCAAGCCAATGCGCCTTAAGCGATTAGAAAATTTTGATTGGCTACACATCTCTATGGATTGCCACGGCCAACAGCCTCGCAATGACGTGCCGTATGGCACATTCTTCACTTATCAAATCAAATCGCATTTATGACCGCAACCCATCCCCTACCCACTGCACCACTCGCATCCCTGGGCTTTGACCCGGCACGCAGCGCGCGCCTCCTAGACACTTTGCAGGCCGAGGTGGCCAAAGGCCGATTGTCCGGCGCAGTCGCGCTGATTGCCCGCCAAGGCAAGGTGGTCTTGCATGAGGCAATAGGCCAGCTAGACCCGGCCAGTGGTGCGGCCATGACCCGGGATGCGATTTTTCGCATTTACTCCATGACCAAACCTTTGGTGTCGGTCGCCACCATGCAACTGGTAGAGCAGGGACGCTTGTTTTTGAGTGACCCAGTGGCGCGCTACCTGCCTGCTTTTGCTAAGGTGCAAGTGGCGCACATTGAAAATGGCCAGATGCAATTGCGTCCACCCCGCGCGGCGATGACGGTGTATGACTTATTGCGTCATACGGCAGGTATGACTTACGAGTTTTTGGGACAGTCACCGGTACAAAAAATGTATGACGAAGCAGGCCTGCGCACCACGACGCGCGGCCATAGCAATGCGCAATTTGCTGATTTATTGGCCAGCATGCCACTCATGTTCGAGCCGGGCAGCATTTGGGAATACAGCCGCGCTACCGATGTGCTGGGCGCGCTGCTCGAAGTTGTCTCGGGCCAAACTTTGGGCAGTTTGTTGCAAGCCCAGGTGCTAGGACCGTTGGGCATGGTGGACACCGCTTTTTATGTGCCACCTGAAAAGCAGCACCGCATTGCCCAGGCCTTCGCACATGACCCCGATGGTGGCACGCCTATGGAACTGATTGATTTGACCGACGTGCCGCAATTGGAGTCCGGCGGCGGCGGCCTGGGCGGCACGGTGGCTGACTATGCGCGTTTCTGCCAATGCATGCTCAACGGCGGCACGCTGGACGGCCAGCGCCTGCTCAGCCCACACACCGTGCGTTTCATGACCTCGGACCACTTAGGCCGCATAGGCCAAAACCGCACCGAAAACGCGGGCAATATGCTGGCACCGGGCACGGGTTTTGGACTGGGCTTTTCGGTGCGCATGGCGGCCGGTCTGGATACGCTGCCCGGCAGTGTGGGGCTCTATTCCTGGGGCGGTATCGCGGGTACTACGTTTTGGGTAGACCCGAAAGAAGACATGTTTGCCATCCTCATGATCCAGGCACCCAACCAGCGCGAGTACTACCGGCCCTTGTTCCGCAACATGGTGTATGCGGCGATGGTCGGCTAAGTGCCGCGCCACACCCAAAAGGTCGAAAAACCCTCGCCTAGTCGCCCGACACTTGCAAGACCAGCTTGCCAAAGTTCTCGCCATTAAATAGCTTGAGCAATGCTTCGGGGAAGTGCGCAATACCTTCGACGATGTCCTCTTTGCTCTTCATGCGCCCGTCTTTGAGGTAGCCGGCCATCTCTAGCACCGCCAGGTGGTAACGGTCGGCGTAATCGAAGACCACAATGCCTTCCATGCGTGCACGGTTGACCAGCAGGCTGAGGTAGTTTTTCGGCCCGGCTACGGCAGTGGTGGCGTTGTACTGGCTTATGGCGCCGCAAATAATGATGCGCGCTTTGCGGTTGATACGGGCCAGCACGGTGTCCAAAATTTCGCCGCCCACGTTGTCGAAGTAAATATCTACACCCTTGGGGCAATGCTCTTTCAGGCCCTCGCGCACCGCACCGGGGCCGGCTTTGTAGTCGATACAGGCATCAAAGCCCAGCTCCTTCACCACCCAATCGCACTTGGCTTTTCCACCCGCAATGCCCACCACGCGGCAACCTTTGATCTTGGCCACCTGGCCCACGGTTTGCCCCACCGCACCGGCCGCGCCGGACACTACCAAGGTTTCACCGGCCTGGGGCTGGCCCACGTCCATCAAACCGAAGTAGCCGGTCATACCCGGCATGCCTAGCACGTTGAGCCACTGCGTCAAGCTGCCCATGCGCAAATCAATCTTCACGAGGCCCGCTCGTTTGAACTCCGCAGCGCCCAGGCGCAGATACTGCTGCACCCCAAAGCCCGCGCTCACCGTATCGCCCACCGCAAAGTGCGGGCTTTTGGACGCGATCACCCGGCCCACGCCACCGGCACGCATCACCTCGCCAATGCCCACTGGCGGGATGTAGCTGCGCCCCTCGTTCATCCAGCCGCGCATGGCCGGGTCCAGCGACAAGGCCAGCGTTTGCAACACCACGCCACCGTCCTCCGGTTCGGCCACCGCTTCGGTGGTGGCGCTCCAGTTGTCCGACGTAGGCAGACCCACCGGGCGCGAGGCCAGGCGGAATTGGTGGTTGGTGAGGGAGGATAAGACGGTGTTTGACATAGGAGTGGCCTTCTTTGGGGCGGGTGAAAAAGGGCTGATGCTAGTGGCACCGGGAGGCGGGGCTGGTTACCGAGGCGACATGGCCTAGGCGAAACCGAATCACGAATGGTTTTAGACGGCTAAGTGCCTGTTTGGGACTACACCATCAATACCTATTTCGGTTTTTTTGTAGAAAATTGGTTTACCTGTTAGTTATCGTTCTGATTCCAAAAGCTTGATGCCACCTTGATTTCCAAAGCGAACCAGTAGATATCAAGCTGATATTTGAACCTGCGGAAAGCACTCGTCCGGCACGATCAAGTTATCGCTGAAAAACATGACCTCATTACCCACGTAGCGGCGCTGTGCCGTGTAGTTCAGTCCGTATGTTTTGGTATTTACGAGCTGATACAAAGCACGAATTTCATTCGCGTTGTCATATGAAACGACCCAGTGTCGTTGGAAGTCTTTGCCTTTGATGACTTTTGCAATCGCTACGTGATCGTCGTGTTCATAATAGTTGCGATACAAACCCTTGCCCTTCACGTAATAAGGAGGGTCGAGGTAGATTACCGATTCCTTTGGTAGAAACTCTTTGCATCGCATCAATAGTGCTAGCGAATCTTCGCTGTATACCGTTATGTCTTGCGAGCGTTTGGCGATAGCAAAAATTCGGGCTGCGATCACGTCTTTCTTGAAACGTGCGTCCAGCTTGTAGGCTCCCTCTTGACTCATGCCGCCTATGACGCCCGCCTTCAAGATACCCGAGCGGTTAGTTCTGTTCATGAAAAGCGTAGCAAATCCCTTCTCAACCAGACTCGCATCGCGCTCCTCTCTAAGTACAGAGCGCCACTTAAACCATTCTTCGATGGTGATAGGGGTGGACGCTAGCAATTCCAGTAATTCCTCCGAATGCTTTGTTACAGAGGCCCAAAATGCGTATATCGCTGGGTCAGCATCGTTGATGTGGATATGGCTTGCATGGCCTCGAAAAAGCAAGTCCAGCGCAACCCCGGCGCCACCCGCGTAAGGCTCCAGGTAATGGCCGCCCACGATCTCATTGGCCTCCATCACCTTGGCGATGAAGGGTGCAAAAGGCGCTTTGCCACCGGGGTAGCGCAGTGGGCTGTAGAGCCTATTTGAGAACATCGGGAACTTTCTTCAACTTTATCTCCAAGGCGTTAAGTTTCACATTATCCACAGCGTGGCCATTTTTCATAACGCCATGAATCGCGACTTTGAAGGCGTCTAAAAAATTATTAGTGGCCTGTGGGTTGTTTTCAACCCAATGCCGCCATGCATTAATGGGTTTAAAGCTGGCTGCAAACAGCACCTGAATGTCTGCTGAGCTATAAAAATCCTTAAAAATATCTCGCTTAGTTTTGTTACCAGTATAGGCAGCTAATCGCTCTTTAAGATTTGCCACTGGACCGTTGATGCCTAACTCGCTGATAGCTTCGCGACCAGCATTATTGGTAAAGACTTCACGCGAAAACCGTAGGCCGTTCTTCCAAAAAATATCTTCAGGTGGTAAGTTATAAAGATACTCGAAGATCAACTGATCGGGCGGTAATTCCCCAGGAAGCAGCACGACGTTTTTATATTCTTTCCCTTTTAGGAGTGGTTTGGCATCGGAGTCTAAACAAATGACACTGCGCACAGCAAATTCGGGTATCTTCTTATCAATTAGATTCTTGTACTCTGCACATCCCGACTTGATACCTGTCATTTGATTCGCGTATTTCTTTATTGGTTGTCTATAAATCAAAGCAGCGAAGAAATCCTCCGCTTCTTTATCCTCGAAGTAAATATTTATGCTTGGCAGGATAGCCATTGGTCCAGCGCCAATCGTTTTCGTCTGGATATCAGCACTTATCTTTGCCCAAGACCAATCCTGCATGACCTGAACGGGTCCGTATGTGTTGCACAGATAAACAGTCTTAAATTTTTTGCTGTACTTTTGTTGACTCTGCTCGTGGGCGTATTCGATCATGACGGGTGAGTGTGATGTCATCACCACCTGCAAATTTAGTTTCCTGCATTCACGATCAAAAATCTTCAGCAAATTGATTTGCGCGGTTGGAAAAAGGCCAGCATCAGCCTCATCAATTAAAAGTAAGCCTCCTTTGTAATCAACATATTCAGCTTGGAGTTTCTTAAATGACATCAGTGCCATGATGATCTGGCCGGCATTGTCCTCTCCGGCTGAGACTGACTCATGGTTGTAATTGTCACCGTGGGCAACGGCAGACGTAATAGTCCCATGCGTACCAGTGGCGTGGGTTGCACTGCGATTTAGCAGTTCATTGGTGAGCGCAATGAACTCTTTTTCATGGGTTTTTAGATAGTCGAAATCATTTACTGTGTAGTCGCGGTCGGCGATTGGGTAGAGTCGCTTGAGGCTCAAAAAAATAACCGGATGAGTGAAGTTTCTGCTGGTATTTCCTGTTGCGATACTGTTTTTTCGGATGACCGGGCGCGGTGATATTGCTTTAGTATCATTGTCAGTTCGAGTCATCAACTCCAGGTTTGCAGTTGCCGCTCGGTCGGTGTATCCATCGTGCAAGAAGATACTTACCGAAAGAGAGCCTGGAACATCAAATTTCTCAGATATTCTGATGTGTTCGCTATATTGAGACTTGAAGCCTTTGCCGCTGATTTGTTGAAAACTGCGAAGATTTTCGCCCGTAACATAGTTTTTTTCAAAACTAAATATTTGCGCTGCAATGCCAAGGATTGATGACTTGGATGTACCGTTTTTGCCGCAAATGACGGTAATGTATTCACCAAATTCAATGTCCACGTTGTTTAGTGCACGGAATTTACTGATGTAGATTTTGTTAAGTTGCGTTTTTGTCATGTAGCCTCCTTGCCGCCATAGGGAAGTTCACACTCAGTTCATTCGCGTAGCAAACATGACCTAAGCGCGCAGCAAAGTCATCAGGTCTTTAGTGCGCCAGGGCACGTCGGCTGTGCCTCGGGCGGCCTCAAAGCGATCCGGGTTGGTTTTCGCTTTGCGCGCAGTCCGGTTGTCGGGCGTTTTTTGCATTAGGACGTCCCCAATTGGCTTCACCGCAAAGTCAGTAAGGCTTGCGGGTGACAAGTCCATGGCATCGTGTACCTGTTTGGGGATGGCGGCCTGGCCTTTCGCTTTTGGGGTGGGACTCATGACGGCTCCTCGAAATGCTTGCCAAATTTTATAGTGGTAATGGGATTGCGGTAGCCGAGCATTGACTAGGGTGGGCGCCCACGCCCTGATAATCGTGCCCCACAGCGCAATTCGCCCGCTGCTCCCCCGTACCCTGTCGCCAATGCCATGTCCTCCACCTCCGCTTTCCCACCCCCGCTAACCCACCCCACCCAGCTAGAGAGCAGTCTTCGCACACGCGGCTACGCGGTCATATCGGCGCCGGATGTATGCGCGCTGGCCCAGGCTGAGGCAGCGCAATTGCAAGGTTTCAGGACGCTGTGGGATGACTTGCAACCCGATGGCTATTTGAAAGATGGCGGGCGCTACCGGCGCAGACGGCATAGTTGCTTTGTGGTCGAGGCCGATGGCGGAGTGCAACAGGCGCCGCACCGCCCGCATTGGCAGCCTTTGGAATACAACGCGCTGCACGGCGGTATGCAGCGCCACTTTGCGCCTATGGCGGATGCGATGGCCGCGCACCCTGATTGGCTGGCTTTATTGCAATGGTTGGGCCGCGTGGCCAGCAAGCTGCGCGGTGTGCAAACCTGGTATGCCGAAGCGCACCAGTTCCGCATCGACACCACCGACGGCATCGGTCGGCCCACGCCCGAAGGCGCGCACCGCGATGGTGTGGATGTGGTGGCGGTGTTTTTGCTCGCGCGCCAAGGCATCAAAGGCGGCGAGACGCGGGTGTTTGAAGCCGATGGCCCCAACGGCCAGCGCTTTACTTTGGACGAACCCTGGTCGGTACTCTTGCTAGACGACGCACGCGTGATTCATGAATCTACGCCCATCCAACCCCTGCAAGCCGGTGGCTACCGCGACACGCTGGTGGTAACCCTGCGTGCCGGGGGTTTTCAGGGCGACTAAGCCCAGCGCGGTTTTAGGCCTGTCGCTCAAAAATCGCCGCAATGCCTTGACCACCGCCAATACACATCGTCACCAGCGCATAGCGACCGTTGATGCGCTCTAACTCATACAAAGCTTTGACGGTGATAAGTGCGCCGGTCGCGCCAATCGGGTGGCCTAGCGAAATGCCCGAGCCATTGGGGTTGACCTTGGCCGGGTCCAGGCCCAGATCGCGCGTGACGGCGCAGGCTTGCGCGGCAAAGGCTTCGTTGGCTTCAATCACATCCAAGTCATTGACCGTGAGGCCGGCTTTTTGCAGCGCCAGTTTGCTGGCAGGTACCGGGCCGATGCCCATGTACTGCGGGTCCACACCAGCATGCGCATAGGCCACCAAACGCGCCAGGGGTTTAAGCCCGCGTGCTTTGGCCACACTGGCTTCCATCAACACCACCGCCGCCGCCGCGTCGTTAATGCCCGAGGCATTGCCCGCGGTCACGGTGCCGTTTTCTTTCAGGAAAACAGGTTTTAACTTGGCCAATTCAGCGGTAGTGCAATTGGGGCGGAAATGCTCGTCGGTGGCGTAGGCCACATCGCCTTTGCGGCTTTTGAGGATGACCGGCATGATCTGGCTGCTGAAGTAACCGGCCTCGGTGGCGCGTTGCGCGCGGTTGTGGCTTTCGACGGCCAGCGCGTCTTGCTCGTCACGGCTGATGCCCCATTTGGCGGCGATGTTTTCTGCCGTCACACCCATGTGGATGTTTTGGAAAGGGTCGTGCAGCGCGCCGACCATCATGTCGGTCATTTTGGCGTCGCCCATGCGCGCACCCCAGCGCATATTGAGGGAAGCAAAGGGCGCGCGGCTCATGTTCTCTGCACCGCCGCCAATGGCGATGTCGGCATCGCCTAACAAAATGCTTTGGCTGGCGTTGACGATGGCTTGCAGGCCCGAACCGCACAAGCGGTTTACGTTAAAGGCCGGCGTGCCCTGGCCGCAGCCGCCACCGATAGCCGCCACACGCGAGAGGTACATGTCTTTGGGCTCGGTGTTGACCACATGGCCGAAGACCACATGGCCCACGTCCTTGCCGTCTACCTGCGCGCGGGACAGCGATTCACGCACCACTTGCGAGGCCAGCTCGGTGGGCGCGATGTCTTTGAGGCTGCCGCCAAAAGTTCCAATAGCGGTACGCACCGCGCTGACTACAACTACTTCACGGGACATGGTTTTTCCTTTGCTTATAAAAATTTGGGGCAAGGGCGTCTGCCCCGAAATAGGAACAGATTTTCTGTGCGCATACGTACAGGCGGCTTACACACTGACTGGGCCTGCGCTAGGCGGGTGGGCGACCGGCATACTGGCTTAGCCCGGTCCGGTATGACTTGGCACTAGCCGCGCACATCGGCCACCGCCTCCGCGCCAAAGTCGGCCCGCTCCAGGTAGGCCAGGATGCGCGCTGCGGCGTCAAGGGGGCTACTGAGCATGCCGCGCTCGTGTAGGGCCTGAAAGTTGCCAATGTCCGGAAAAGCTTGCGGGTCGGCGCTGCGCAATTGCACTTGCATATCGGTTGCGATGACGCCTGGCGCCAGCGAACAGACTTTGGCGCCGTGGGCTTGCAGGGCCTCTTCCATGGCCAGGCTGCGGGTGAAATGGTCCAGGCCCGCTTTGGCGGCGCAGTAGCTGGCCGAGGCGGCCATGGCGCGCCGCCCCAGGCCGGAGGAAATATTGAGCACCTTGCGCGGCGCCGTCCAATGGCGCGTCGCGCCCAAAAACGCGGCGCACAAAAGCACCGGCGCTTCCAGGCCCACACGCAAGGCATTGGCCAGGTCGGCGGACTGCCCATCGCGCACCGGGGCCAGGGCAGAGATGACGCCCGCGTTATTGATCAGCGTGGCCGATTGCAAGGCCGTAGGGTCTTGCGCTTGCAGCCAAGCACTTAAGCGCGCCGCAACCGGCGCCGCGTCAGCCAGGTCTGCTTGCCATTGCTCCAGCGTGGCGCTACGCTGGGCGGCCAATGCATCGAGCGATGCATTGGGTTGGCGTGAAATACACAGTAGCAGCGCGCCAGGCTGTAGCAGTTGTTCGGCCATAGCCAGGCCCATGCCGCGCGAGGCGCCGGTCAAGATGGTGAGTGTTTGTTGCATTGCTTGAATTGCAGAGGGTAAATGGTGGCCTGATTTTGGCAGGGCTGGGGGCCGGGTGGCGCTCGGTCACAATCGGCGCATGGCCCTCAAATCAACGATTTTCAAAGCAAACCTGCAAATTGCAGACATCGACAATAGTTATTACGCCGACCACATGCTGACGCTGGCCCGCCATCCCAGCGAAACCGACGAACGCATGATGGTGCGCCTGTGCGCCCTGGCCTTGCAGGCGCACACCCTCAACAGCGTGTGCAATGGCGACGGCACATTAGCTTTCGGAGCCGGTCTGTCGGACCCGGATGAGCCCGATGTCTGGCTGCGCGATTTCACCGGTCGCACCCGTGTCTGGATTGAAGTCGGTCAACCCGAAGACAAGCCGCTTATCAAAGCCTGCGGCAAATCAGACCAAGTTTTGTTGTACTGCTTTAACCACGCCGCCGAAGTGTGGTGGCGCGGCATGGAGAGCAAACTCAGCCGCCCGCAAAACTTGCGCGTCTATCGCGTACCCACGCTCGCATCCCAAGCGCTGATTCCCCTGGCCCAGCGCAGCATGCAATTGCAGGCCACGGTGCAAGAAGGCGTTCTTACTTTGGGTGATGCAAGTATCACGGTGGATATTGAGCCGGTAAGGTGGAAGTAGGGTCCGCCCCGGATTAGCCCGGACGGCGTTCGTAGGCCGGCAAGTCGTCGGGGATATGGTGAAACGGCTGCTTGTCGATCGTAAAAATCGCCACCGTTGGTTTGAACACCGAGGGGTCATCCAGCGTGCCCACCTTCACAATCATGGAGCCGGGCCGCTTGGGGCTTTGGGTGCCCAGCGAAGTGCCGCAATGGCTGCAAAAAAAGCGCGTCACCGGGCTTTCCAAATCGCTGCGTTTAAAGGTGCTGGGTTCGCCGCGCGTGAAGCGAAAGCCGTCCAAGGGCAGCACCATCGCCACATTGGGGTTGCCCCCAGATATGTATTGGCACTCGCGGCAATGGCATTGCAGCGACATCTGCGGCGCGCCCGTGGCCTCGTAGGCAATCGCGCCGCAGTAACAACGACCGGTAATCGACATAGTGAATTCCTTTGTGTTCGATGCGCCGCAGCTAAGGGACAGGGCGCTGTGAACTACCTTAGCGCAAGGCCTTGGCGCGCTGCAACGGCTCTCGCGGTAACCGGGCAAACGGACGAGCTCCCAATATCTCTATCATGGCGCTATGAAATCCGCCATATCCTCCCTGATCGACCTGCAAACTTACCCGCTAGACCAGTCCAACTCGCCTGCCTGGCAGGCCTTGGTGCAGCGATGTCGCGCTCAATTGGACGGGGCTGGCATGTTTGAATTGCCCGGATTTTTAAAGCCCCAGGCACTGGCTGATTGCGTGGCGACGATTACGCCGCGTATGGCCAGTGCGTCGGCAGAGATACGCCGCGAGCACAATATTTATTTTTTGGATCGGGTGGAGGGCCTGCCCGATGACCACCCGGCGCTCAAAAAAATCACGACTATCAACCACACGCTGTGCGCCGACCAACTGCGCGACACGCCGCTGACCGAGGTGTACGAGTGGCCGCCTTTCCGGGAATTTATCGCGGCGACCATGCAATTGCCGGTATTGCATTTAATGGATGACGAACTGGCCCGCATCAACGTCCTGAGCTACCGCCCTGGCGAAGCGCTCAACTGGCATTTCGATCGGTCCGAGTTCACCACTACCTTGCTTTTGCAGCGCGCGGGTCAGGACGGTGTTTTTCAATACCGGCGCGGTTTGCGCACCGACATCGACCCCAACTACCAAGGTGTCGCCCGCATGCTGACCGGCCAGGACCCCGAGGTAATAAGCGCCGACCTGGCGCCAGGCGCCCTCAATGTTTTTCGTGGCCGCAATACCGCCCACCGCGTCACCACCGTAGGCGGCGACCAGGAGCGCCTGGTGGCCGTGTTTTCTTTGTACGAAAAATCGGGCGTGCGGTTTACAGAAGCCGAAAACCTGGGTTTTTACAAGCGGGCGCGGGCGCTGCCTGCCTGAAAACCGTACCGAAAGCGCGTCTTCAAGCGCGATGTGGAAAAGGCGAATAAGGTCAGTTATAGAGAAGTTACTATGATTTATCAAAGTTATCGTTAATTTTGATAAACTAAGATAACTTTCCTATATGAACCCCCTAAACAACCCTTTTTCACCCGGCGCTGGCAATCAACCGCCCGAATTGGCCGGGCGCGCCGATTTATTGCGTACCGTGGAGATTCTTCTGGCGCGCGTGAAAGCCGGTCGCAGTGAACAGAGTATGTTCATGGTGGGGCTGCGGGGGGTGGGTAAAACCGTTTTGCTCAATCGCGTGCGCGAAATGGCTGAGGGGCAGGGCTACCAGGCCTTGTTGATTGAGGCGCATGAAAGCAAGTCTTTGCCACTGCTTTTGCTCCCGCCCTTGCGCCAAACTTTGTTCGCGCTGGACCGCATGCACAACGTGAGTCAAAAGGTCAAGCGCGGCCTGCGCGTGCTGCGCAGCTTTATCGGGGCCGTCAAACTCAAAGTAGGCGATGCCGAGTTTGGTTTGGACATAGACCCAGAAACGGGCTCTGCAGACAGCGGCGACTTGGAGGCAGACTTGGCCGAGCTATTTGTGGCGGTGGGCGAAGCTGCGGCGGACCGGGCCACCGGTGTCGCAGTCATTATTGATGAGCTGCAATACATGAGCGAAATCGAAATGAGCGCCCTGATTATGGCCATACACAAGGTCTCGCAACGCGGTTTGCCGCTGGTGTTAATCGGCGCAGGCTTGCCGCAATTGGTGGGTTTGGCGGGCAAATCGAAGTCTTATGCGGAGCGATTGTTCACTTACCCGGAGGTCGGTGCGCTCTCATTCAAAGACGCTTCACTCGCCTTACAAGGCCCGGTTGAGACACAAGGCGTGGCGTTTACGCCGGAGGCGTTAGCGGAAGTATTTCGGGTGACCCAGGGCTATCCTTATTTTTTGCAGGAATGGGGCTACCAGTCTTGGAACATGGCGCAGACCTCACCCATCGATTTGCCGCTTATTTTGGAAACTAACCGCGCGTCCACGGCCCGCTTGGACCAAAGTTTTTTTCGGGTACGGTTTGACAGGTTGACTCCGCGCGAAAAAGATTACCTCAGTGCGCTGGCCTCCTTAGGCATTGGCAATCAGCGTTCGGGTGACGTGGCTGAGAGCTTGGGCGTAAAAGTGCAAACCATAGCGCCCTTGCGCTCCAGCCTGATCAAAAAAGGCATGATCTACAGCCCGGCCCATGGCGATACTGCATTTACAGTGCCCTTGTTCGACCAGTTCATGCTGCGTACCATGCCTGAGGGGCCGCGAAGAGCAGATCGCTAAATCTTCAACCCTGTACCGCCTCCACAAAAAACTTGACGCGCCGCACGCCGTTCCATTCATCGGCGTCTAGCCTGAAGGCCATGGTCACTTTGGCGGGGAGTGGGTCGGTATGGCCGAACCAGATGCCGTCTACCGGTTCGCCCTGGTGTTTGAGTTTGAGCGCCAAATGTTTTTCACCCACGATGCGTTGGGACAACACTTCCACTTCTTCGCTGAAGGTAGGTGTGGCAAAGCCCTGGCCCCAGACTTCTTTGTGCAGCGTGTCCACCAGGTCCACGCGGCGGTATTCGGGGGCGAGTGGGCCGTCGGTGGCGAGGCGGCGCTGCAAGGTGGCCTCGTCCAGCCATTCGTGCGCCACTTCGCTCAGGGCTTGTTCAAAAGTGTCCAGGTGTTCTTCGCTGATGGTGCAGCCCGCCGCCATGGCGTGGCCGCCAAAGCGCAGCAGCACGCCGGGGTAGCGCTTGGCCACTAGGTCTAGCGCGTCGCGCAAATGAAAGCCGGCGATTGAGCGGCCCGAGCCTTTGAGTTCATGCTCTTTGCCCGGCGCTTGGCTGGCAGCAAACACAAAGCTGGGGCGGTGAAACTTGTCTTTGATGCGCGCGGCCACGATGCCGACCACGCCTTCATTGAAGTCCGGGTCGAACACACAAATCGCCGGTGGCGCTTCGTCCTGGTCGTCAAACAAAGACTCGGCCACTTCCATGGCTACATCGCGCATATCGCCTTCGATGACGCGGCGCTCGCGGTTGATGCCGTCCAGCGCTCGCGCCAGTTCGTCGGCACGCGCCGGGTCGTCGGTCAGCAGGCATTCAATGCCCAGCGTCATGTCCGACAAGCGCCCGGCCGCATTGATGCGCGGCCCCAGCGCAAAGCCAAAATCTTGGCTGGTGGCAATTGCCGGTTTGCGCCCAGCTGCGCGAAACAAGGCCTCCATTCCCGCAGGCATGGCCCCGGCGCGCACGCGTTTGAGGCCCTGCGCTACCAAGCGGCGGTTGTTAGCGTCCAGGCGCACTACATCGGCCACAGTGCCCAACGCCACCAAGGGCAGCAGGGTGTCCAGCTTGGGCTGGGTGGCAGCGTCGAATACGCCGCGCGCACGCAGTTCCGAGCGCAGCGCCAGCAGCACATAAAACATCACGCCCACACCGGCCAGCGCTTTGCTGGCAAAGCTGCAGCCGTGCTGGTTGGGGTTGACGATGACGTCGGCATCGGGCCGATCGGTAGCGGGCAGGTGGTGGTCGGTCACCAGCACTTGCAGGCCCAGCACTTTGGCGTGCGCCACGCCCTCCACACTGGCAATCCCGTTGTCCACGGTAATCAACACATCGGCGCCCTGGGCTTTGACGCGGTCGGCAATCGGCGCGGTCAGGCCGTAGCCATCGACCACGCGGTCAGGCACCAGATAGCCCAGGTTTTGCGCACCCAGCAATTTCAGGCCGCGCATGGCTAGCGCGCAGGCGGTGGCGCCATCGCAGTCGTAGTCGGCCACGACGCACAAGCGCTTGCCCTTTGCGATGGCATCGGCCAATAACTTAGCGGCTGCGTCTATGCCCAAGAGGCCTGCTGGCGGCAAAAGCTTGGCCAGGCTGTCGTCAATCTCGTCGGTGCCGGTCACGCCACGCGCCGCATACAAGCGCGCCAGCAAGGGGTGAACGCCTGCCTGCTCCAGCGCATAAACGCTGCGCGGCGGAATATCGCGGGGAATGATTTTCATAAATCGTGTACGTAGTGGTGAAGGCTGGGAGGGGCCAGTTGGTGCTTGATGCGTTGCCAAAGCGAGGCGCCGCCGAGCACCCAGGTGCGTGCTCGCTGTTCGCCGCATAGGCTGATGCTGATTGCAAGGTTTGGCTGCTGCGCGGCCAGGGGCGCAAATACTTGTGCGTCCAAGGTTTGCCAGGCTTGCGTCCAGGATGCCGGATCGTCTTGCAGCGCGCTGGCGTCCAGAGTGTCGATGTACAGCGCATGCGGGCTGACAGGCCCCAGGCCGGCGCTTTCGAGGGGAAATAAAGCTTGCAAGCTGTTGACCGTCATCTTTGGAACCGCGCCCTCTGGCAAAGGATTTGCTGCCCCACGTGGCGCAACAGCGTCAGTCAAAGGGTTCTCCGCACCAAGTGGCGCACCGCCCTTCGTTGATGAACTGGCTGCACCGTACGGCGCGTCACCCCTCGCCAAAGGGCTGCCGGTTCCGCTCATCCAAAACCCATTCACCGGCGCTTGCCCGCGCGCACTGCGCGCATCGTTTACTGCATGGGTATAGAGCAGCATTTGCATTTCGTTTTGCAGTCGCCGCAGGCTTTGGGCGGCGCTTTGGCGCGGTATCCAAGGGTCTGTGGGCTGGCCGCGTACGCGGGCCAACGAGGCGCTGGCCAGGTTTTGAAAGATCGGCCCTTGCGCCAGCCAGGTGTGTGCGCTATGCCAATGGAGTTGGATGTCATCTTCTTCGAAATAGGGCTGCATCGCCGCCAGCAGGGTGCGCGATTCGTCCTCGCCCAATTGCAAAAGCTCAGGGTCTTGCATCGCCACGTGGTCGCTGTGGATCTGCAAATGGCAAGGGCTGATTAGCGCCCAGTGCTGGCCGTCTTGGTGCAAACCACTGCCTTGTGCCAGCCACGCGGCCCAGGGCACCAGGCCATCGCCGTAGGCTTGGCCGCTTGCCAAGTGTTCGGCCAATGGAGTCAGGCTATCTGCGCTTGCGGTGTGCGGTGTCTGCGTACCGGCCTGCCGCAGCAGGGCTTGCAGATGCGGCAGTTGCAGCGCGGCGCTGGCGGTGCGGCAGCGCGGGCCGGGCGCTGCGGCATGGGAAATCACGATATGCATGGCCCGATTGTCCTGCACGCCTTCGCCCAAGCGCGGAGTACTCCGCCGCCACACTAATGCAGGGGGACTTGGCTGGCTGCCCTTTACGGCGGACAGCCTTGGGAAACTGCCACAATCCGCCGGACATGAACCTTCCCTTTGAATTGCGCATTGGCTGGCGCTACACCCGTGCGGGCCGCAGCACCCGGCGCAATGGCTTTATCTCGTTTATTTCCGGCGTCTCCATGCTCGGGATTGCGCTGGGGGTGGCCGCGCTGATTATTGTGCTCAGCGTCATGAACGGCTTTCAGCGCGAGGTGCGCGACCGCATGCTTAGCGTGGTCTCGCATATCGAGATTTATGCCCAAGACGGCGCTGCCTTGCCCGACGCGGCACACACGCTTTTGCAAGCGCGCCAAAACCCGCAGGTGGTAGGCGCAGCCCCCTTTATTACAGCGCAGGCTTTGCTGGCGCGTGGCGAAGATATGCGCGGCGTGCTGGTGCGCGGCATCGACCCGGTTTTAGAGCCCGAGGTCACCGAGTTGGGCAACCCGGAGCAACGCGCCGCTTTGCAGCGCCTGCAAACGGGCAAGTTTGGCGTGGTGCTGGGTAGCGAACTGGCGCGGGCTTTGGGTGTGCGCGTGGGCGATCCGGTGACTTTGATAGCCCCCAGCGGTCAACTCACACCTGCTGGTGTGGTGCCGCGCTTGAAGCAAATGGAAGTGCTGGGTACTTTTGATTCCGGGCATTTTGAGTACGACTCCACGCTGGCGCTGGTCCATTGGGAGGACGCAGCGCGCATCTTCCGCCTGGAAGGGCCTAGTGGCGTGCGACTCAAGCTGCGCGATTTGCACCAAGCCCGCGCGGTAGCCGCTGACTTGCAAACCGCCTTGGGGGCGGGCGTCTATGTGCGCGACTGGTCGCAACAAAATCGCACCTGGTTTGCGGCGGTGCAGGTGGAAAAGCGCATGATGTTCATCATCCTTACGCTGATCGTCGCCGTAGCGGCATTCAACTTGGTCAGCACGCTGGTGATGACGGTGACCGACAAGCGCGCCGACATCGCCATCTTGCGCACCCTGGGCGCCAGCCCGGCCAGCATCATGGGCATCTTTGTGGTGCAAGGCGCCATGGTGGGCGTCATCGGCACCTTGACCGGTTTGCTGCTCGGTTTGGGCGTTGCCCTGCATATCGACGTCATCGTTCCGGCGATTGAACACGCGCTAGGCGCCAGCTTTTTGCCTAAAGATATTTACCTGATCAGCCGCATGCCCAGCGAGCCGCAGTCTGGTGACATCGTGCCCATTGCCATCATCAGTTTGGTTTTATCTTTTGTCGCCACGATTTATCCTAGCTGGCGCGCTTCGCAAGTCAACCCGGCGGAGGCGCTGCGCTATGAGTGAGGCGATGCAATTTTCTGGCGATGTGCTGCTCAGTTGCACTGGCCTGAGCAAACGTTTTCATGAAGGCCGCTTGGATGTGACCGTGTTGCGCGGTGTGGATTTGCAAGTGCGCCGGGGCGAGACGGTGGCGATTGTCGGCGCTTCGGGTTCGGGCAAGAGCACGCTCTTGCATTTGCTAGGCGGGCTCGATGCGCCCAGCAGCGGCAGCGTCACGCTTTGCGGCCAGGCTTTGGCGTCGCTCGATGCAGCGGTCCAAGGGCGCTTGCGCAACCGGCATCTGGGCTTTGTCTACCAATTTCACCATTTGCTGCCCGAGTTCAGCGCGCTGGACAATGTGGCCATGCCCCTGACGCTGCGCCGCAGTGATGCAGCGGATGCGCGCAAAGCCGCCATGGCGATGCTGGACAAAGTAGGCCTGGGGCAACGTGCTGCACACCGGCCTGCCGAATTGTCTGGCGGCGAGCGCCAGCGGGTTGCCATTGCCCGTGCCTTGGTCACGCAGCCCGACTGTGTATTGGCCGACGAGCCCACCGGCAACCTGGACCGCAGCACCGCCGACGGCGTGTTTGACCTGATGCTGCAACTGGCGCGCGATCAAGGCACCGCCTTTGTGCTGGTCAGCCACGACCACACTTTGGCTGCCAAATGCAGCCGGCGTATGCGTTTGGACCATGGCGTTTTGCAAAAAGAGAATTAAAACGTTGGGGTTCTTATGACTGGAATTTTTTCTTTTCCCAAGTCAATGCGCATAGCTATTGGCCTATTCATCCTTGCGGGCTGCCCCGTACTGTGGGCCGCCCAGGATGGCCAGTTGCAGCGTATGGCATCGGCCCGCCCGGATGCGCAGATTCCGGTGTTTTTTAGTACCACGCCCAATGCAGTAGCGACACTTATCTTATTACCCGGCGGTGCAGGTGGCATAGGGCGCATAGGCGCTGAGGGTTGGCCTGATGGCTCGAATTTTTTAGTGCGTAGTGGGCAATTGTTTGCAGCCCAAGGCTTCAATATCGCGCTGATGGCACGGCCTAGCGATATGAACGATATGGATTACCCTTTTCGCGTGTCTGCCGCGCACATCGACGATGTCCGTAAAGTCGTGCAGCAGGCTAAAGAGCGCTGGAATGTGCCGGTATGGTTGGTCGGCACCAGCAGGGGCACGGTATCGGGCACCGCAGCGGTGATTGCCCTGCGCGACGAGCGCCAGATAGCCGGTTTGGTGCTCACCTCCTCGGTCACCGCAGGACGCGTCACTGGCGCAGTCCCTGGCCAGGCGCTGGACAAAATCAACATCCCGGTGCTGGTGGTACACCACAACCAAGACGCTTGCAAAATATGTGTCCCATCGCAGGCCAAAACGATTGAACCTAAGCTCAGTAGCAGCCCGGCGCACGCCACCCTGATGCTCGATGGAGGCGAAAACGCCAGCGGCGACCCTTGCGAGGCCCTGCATTACCACGGCTTTATCGGGATGGAAGCCCAAGCGGTGCAGCACATCGCCGATTGGGTCAAGGCCCGCAAACCATGACTTTGCTGTAGCGCGCATTACATGTGGATTGACAGCCACGCCCACCTCGATGCGCCTGAGTTTGCTGCGGACCGCGCGCACGTGCAGGAGCAAACCCGCGCAGCGGAAGTGGCGCATTGTTTTATCCCGGCAGTCGAGCGCGCTAAATGGGATACGGTGCGCGCGCTGGCGCATTCCCAGGGCGACAGCTACGGGCTGGGTATCCATCCGCTGTATGTGCCACAGGCCGATGTAGCGGACTTGGACTCGCTCGATGCAGCCCTGACTGCCCATAGCGCAGACCCGCGCCTGGTCGCAGTTGGCGAGATCGGTTTGGATTTTTTTGTGCCCAACTTATGCACCCCGGCGATGCGCGAGAAGCAAGAATTCTTTTACCGCGCGCAACTGGAATTGGCTCGCAAGCATGACTTGCCGGTGGTGCTGCATGTGCGCCGCAGCGCCGACCGCTTGCTCAAATACCTGCGCGCCGTGGGCCAAGGCGGCTACCGTTGGCGGGGCATTGCCCATGCCTTTAATGGCAGCGATGCGCAGGCGCAGCATTTTGTGGCGCTTGGTTTCAAACTCGGCTTTGGCGGCGCGGTGACTTTTGAGCGCGCTTTGCAATTACGCAGCCTGGCGCGCAGCCTGCCGCTGGACGCCCTGGTGCTGGAGACCGATGCGCCCGACATACCGCCGCACTGGCTGTACCGCAGCGCCGCAGAGCGCGCCCAAGGCCAGGCCCAGGGCCGCAACACGCCCGACCAGGTGCCGCGCATCGCGCAAGTGGTCGCCGGTTTACGCGCGCTGGCGCTGGAGGAGTTACGTAAGGCCGTCTGGCGCAATGCGCTCGATGCGCTGCCCAAAATCGCCGCACTGGTATAAACAGTGCTTCTTTGCCCCACTGGTATCCGCTTGAAACCCTCTGCCCACGACCAACTGCCAGAAGTCAATTTTTCGGAAGAAGGCGCTATCCGCCACCTGCATTTGGGCAGCATCTGGATTCAGGGCTCTATGCTGATGGACGAACCCACGGCGCTGGTGCATGAATATATTCAGCGCATGATGGCCTGGCTCATGCTCATGGACCCGTCTACCGCCCCCAAGCGCCAGGCTTTGCAATTGGGCTTGGGCGCGGGCTCGCTCACCAAGTTTTGTGCGCTGGAAATGGGCATGCGCACCACCGCCATCGAGCTCAACCCGCAAGTGCTGCATGCCTGCCGGGGCTGGTTTCATTTACCCATGGACAACCCGCGTATGAAAATCATCCTGGCCGATGCGGCCCAGGAAATCCGCCACAAGCGCTGGCAGGGCGTGGTAGATGCTTTGCACGTTGATTTGTACGATCACGAGGCCGCAGCGCCGGTCTTGGACAGCCCGGACTTTTATGCCGACTGCCGCCGCACCCTGACCGAAGACGGCTGTATGACGGTGAATTTGTTTGGCCGCAGCTCCAGCTTTGACCGCAGCGTGGAGCGGATTGCCAGTGCCTTCGGGCGTGATGCGATTTGGGCCTTCAAAGCCACGCGTCAGGGCAACACCGTGGTACTGGCACAGCGCACGGCCACGCGTCCCCCGCGCGCCACCTGGGCCGCGCGCGGCGATTACATTCAAGAACAATGGGGCCTGCCGGCGCGGCAATGGGTGCGGGTCTTAAAGCCAGTGGTTTAAATTTTTAATAGGAGCAAGTATGAAACTAGTACGCTACGGCGCAGTCGGCCGTGAGAAGCCGGGCCTGATCGATGCCGAGGGAAAATTGCGCGATTTGTCCGCGCATATCCAAGACATCACGCCAGACCATTTGAACGACAAAGCCCTGGCCAAGCTAGCCCGCATCAAGACCGACAAGCTGCCTCTGGTGCGCGGCAAGCCCCGCATGGGCTGCCCCATCAGCCAGGTGGGTAAATTCATCGCTATCGGCTTGAACTATGCCGACCACGCCGCCGAGTCCAATATGCCGATCCCGCAAGAGCCGGTGGTCTTCATGAAGGCTAATAGCTGCGTACAAGGCCCTAACGACGATGTCATGCTGCCCAAAAATTCGGTCAAAACCGACTGGGAAGTGGAGCTGGGCGTGGTCATCGGCACGCGCGCCAGCCATGTGTCCCAGGCGCGGGCGCTGGACTATGTGGCGGGCTATTGCACCATCAATGACCTGTCCGAGCGCGAATTCCAGATCGAGCGCGGCGGCACCTGGGACAAGGGCAAGGGTTGCGACACCTTCGGCCCCATCGGCCCTTGGCTGGTCACCCGCGACGAAGTGCCCAAGCCCCAGCGCCTGGGCATGTGGCTCGATGTCAACGGCGTGCGCATGCAAACCGGCAATACCAAGACCATGATCTTCACGGTGGCCAAGCTGGTCAGCTACGTCAGCGAATTCATGACCTTGATGCCCGGTGACGTCATCACCACCGGCACGCCACCCGGCGTAGGCATGGGCATGAAGAAAAACGGCAAGCCCGCGCCTTCCTACCTGAAGGCTGGCGACACCATTGCCCTGGGCATTGAGGGCTTGGGCGAGCAACACCAGCGGGTTGTCGGTTTTAAAAAGGCAGGCTGAACCTGCCAGCTCCTTGGCGGCGCGGAAAAAAGGGCAGCGGTACGGGGCCGTTTGCCGCTTTTTTAGGCAATTACGAATTAGGTGCAAAATCGCGCCACTCAAAATGACGTTCAGGAGACAATGAATGCGAATCAAAAGCCAAAAAGATTTTTTCTCAGGCTTGATGTTCCTATTGGTGGGAATTGCTTTTGCCTGGGGTGCAGGGAGCTATTCCATCGGTACTGGCGCGCGCATGGGGCCGGGTTACTTCCCCATGGTGCTCGGAGTTTTGCTGGCGGGTCTGGGCTTCATCATCACGATCACCTCTTTGGTTGTTGAGACGCCGGACGGTGATCCGGTAGGTAGTTTTGCCTGGAAGCCGCTGGTCTTCATCATTGCGGGCAACCTGGTGTTTGGCGCCTCCATTGGTGGTCTGCCTAGCATCGGCCTTCCCCCCATGGGTTTGATTTTTGGGATTTTTGCACTGACTTTTGTGGCCAGTAACGCCGGCGACGAATTCAAATTCAAAGAAGTTCTGATTCTTGCGATCATTCTTTCCGTGTTTAGTTATGCTGCCTTCATCCTGCTGCTCAAGTTGCAGTTCCCGGTCTGGCCGACCTTTTTGACCCGTTAAGGAGACGCCATGGACTTGTTCGCTAACCTTGCCCTGGGATTTGGGGTCGCTTTTACGCTGCAAAACTTGGCCTATGCATTTATCGGTTGCCTACTGGGCACCCTGATCGGCGTTTTGCCCGGCATCGGCCCGCTGGCCACGATTGCCATGTTGCTGCCTGCCACCTATGCGCTGCCCCCGGTGGCGGCGCTGATCATGCTGGCTGGTATCTATTACGGTGCCCAGTACGGCGGCTCCACCACCGCGATTTTGGTGAACCTGCCCGGCGAGTCTTCTTCGGTGGTAACGGTGATCGATGGCTACCAGATGGCGCGCAATGGCCGCGCCGGTCCAGCGCTGGCCGCAGCGGGCTTGGGCTCGTTTTTCGCCGGTTGCGTAGGCACTTTGATTTTGGCTGCCTTTGCTGCGCCGTTGACCGAGCTGGCCTTCAAATTCGGCCCTGCCGAATATTTCTCGCTCATGATTCTGGGCCTGATCGGCGCAGTGGTCTTGGCTTCTGGTTCGCTCCTCAAAGCGGTGGCCATGATTGTGCTGGGCTTGCTGTTGGGCATGGTGGGTACCGACGTGAATTCCGGTGTGGCGCGCTTTAGCCTGGACGTGGCCGAACTCACCGATGGCATTGGCTTTATCGTGATTGCTATGGGTGTTTTTGGTTACGGCGAGATCATCAGCAACCTGTCCAAGCACGAAGACGACCGTGAGGTTTTCACCGCCTCGGTGTCTGGCCTTTTGCCCACCAAGGAAGATTTCCGCAACATGATTCCAGCCGTTTTGCGCGGTACCGCGCTGGGTTCGCTACTGGGTATCTTGCCCGGCGGCGGCGCGGTGATGGCGGCGTTTGCGGCCTACACCCTGGAAAAGAAAACTGCGCTGCGCCCCGGCGAAGTGCCCTTTGGCAAAGGCAATATCCGTGGCGTGGCCGCCCCGGAAGCGGCCAACAACGCGGGTGCACAAACCTCGTTTATCCCCTTGCTGACCCTGGGCATCCCGCCTAACGCGGTGATGGCTTTGATGGTGGGTGCGATGACCATCCACAACATCCAGCCCGGCCCGCAGGTGATGACCAGCAACCCCGAGTTGTTCTGGGGCCTGATCGCCTCCATGTGGATCGGCAACCTGATGCTGGTGATTTTGAATCTGCCGCTGATCGGCATCTGGATCAAATTGCTCACCGTGCCCTACCGCTGGTTGTACCCCTCGATTGTCTTGTTCTGCGCCATTGGCGTGTATTCCACCAACAACACCACCTTTGACATCTGGATGGTCGGTATCTTCGGCTTTATCGGCTACATCTTTATCAAGCTGGGTACCGAACCTGCGCCCCTGCTACTGGGCTTTATTTTGGGCCCGATGATGGAAGAGTATTTACGCCGGGCGCTCTTGTTGTCACGCGGGGACTGGACGGTGTTTGTGACCCGTCCGCTGTCGGCGAGTTTGCTGCTGGCTGCTGCGATCTTGCTCAGCATTGTGTTGCTGCCCTCTATCAAAGCCAAGCGCGAAGAGGCTTTTGTCGAAGATTGAGTTCTCGGGCATTGCCCGCTTTACGGCGCGAAAGAAAAAGGCTTGAACCGCAAGGTTCAAGCCTTTTCACATTGGGGCTGGGTAATCAAATCTTCAAATCACCCGCTAGCGAAGCCAGGGTTTCGGCGGCAATCGTGAGGTGCGCAGGGTAGTTGGTATGGTCACAGCCCAGCTTGACGCTGGCACCCGCTTTGACCGCCGCGCACATGGCGGGCGTGAGTTCAAAGCGCACGAAGTGCACTGCGGATGTTTTTTCATCGTTCTCGCGGTCCAGGTCTTCGTCGGCAATCGCATAGACGCGGGCTTGGCCTTCCACTTCCACAAACATACGGTCTTCCACGCCAATCAGGCGGGCCAGCTCGCGCTTGCGCTCGTTGATGTCGGGGTATTCCAGCAGCATGGTGGCTTTCCAGTTGCTGCCATCGGGCACCAGCGGGGCATAGGCCTCTATCTCTTGCAATATGCCTTCTTCTTCAAAGATTTTTTCAATGCGCAGCATCTCTTGAATTTGGTAGCGCACCGTGGTCTCGCTCTCAAATTGCAAGGTGATGTTTTCCCCCAACGCGACGCTGCGCAGCTTGCGGTGCGCCATGATGTCGGGCTTGTGCAGCTTGCGGTACTTGGTGTAGGCCTCCAGTGTCATCAGGCTCTCGGGGGTAATGTTTCCAGTTAGTTGCATAGCGCTTACTCTCAAAAAATAGTTCAGGACAAGCCGTAGGCCTTGGCGACCAGGCTTAAGGGGTGTTCTTGGGTAGGCGCGCCCAGGCCATTGACTTCAAAGCCTTGCGCAATATGGTGGCCACCCAACGGGCAATCCGAGCTGATGTAGTCGGGCTTGCTGCCATCCTTCATGGTGGCCATAGCTTTGAACAGGGGCTTGCCGATCTTCATGGATTGCTGGTGGGTGGCTTTTTTCACGCCAAAGGTACCTGCATGGCCAGAGCAGCGCTCGTGCGTTTGTACCGTGGTGCCCGGAATCATCTTGAGCATCTCTTCGGTTTTCTTACCGATGTTTTGTACCCGGCCGTGACAAGGCATCTGGTAACTGATGTTGCCCAGCGGTGTGTTGAACTCGGTCTTGAGCAAGCCGTCGCGCTTGCGTTGCATCAGATACTCAAACGGGTCCCACATATGTTCTTTGACCAACTGTACATCCGCATCTTGCGGGTACATCAGCGGGATTTCTTGCTTGAACATCAGCGCGCAGCTGGGCACGGCGGCCAAAATAGCATAGCCCTGGCTTGCATAGCGCGCCAGCACCGGAATGTTGGCTTCTTTAGATTCGTTGACCGACTCCAAATCGCCTAACTCCAGCTTGGGCATGCCGCAGCATTTTTCCTTGTCCACGATGACATAAGGAACGTCGTTGTGGTCCAAGATTTTGAGCAAATCCAGGCCGATACCTGGTTCGTTGTAGTTGATGTAGCAGGTGGAAAAAATCGCCACCTTCCCTGGGGTCTTAGCGCCGTCTTGCACCACGGTAGATTTGGCTTTCGGCGCGCTGGAGCGAAAAGTCTCGGTAGCCAGGGAAGGCAGCCAAGCGTCTTTATCCACGCCCAGCGCAGACTCCATGACCTTGCGCACCACCTTGGTATTACTGATCGCATTGACGGCTTGCACCACGATCGGGATGCCGGCCAAAGAGCCATGCACATCGGTACTGGCCAAGAATTTTTCACCTGTCGTGACTTCACCTTTTTTGAACTTGATAGCTTTGGCGCGCAGCATGGTGTGCGGAAAGTCCAAGTTGAACTCATGCGGTGGCACGTAAGGGCATTTGGTCAGGTAGCACAGATCGCACAAATAGCACTGGTCCACGACCTTCCAGTAGTCCTGCTTGTTCACGCCATCGACTTCCATCGTGGCGCTTTCGTCCACCAGGTCGAACAAGGTAGGGAAGGAGCCGCACAAACTGACGCAGCGGCGGCAGCCGTGGCAAATATCAAAGATGCGTTCCATTTCATGGAACACCGCGTCCTCGTTGTAGTACTCGGGGTTTTTCCAGTCAATCGGGTGACGTGTCGGTGCTTGCAAATTGCCTTCAGTGGCCATACAAAGTTCTCTTTGGGGGCTTGCGCAATGCGCAAGAAGTTGGAGGTCGGGGAATTCTCGGGTCTGGGCCTTGAATTACAAGTCTCACACCGGAGCAGTCACCGCAGCTAATTGGAAGGCTGGTGGCGGCGTCTTGTTACCAATACACCGCGCACCACGATGGCAAAAGGCGCCAACTGCGGGTGCAGCCAGCGCCTGTTTACATCAATCCACCAGTTCGGTCAGTGCCTTGGCGTAGCGGTTGGCGTGTGAACGCTCTGCTTTAGCCAGGGTTTCGAACCAGTCAGCCACTTCGTCATGGCCTTCAGTGCGTGCTGTCTTGGCCATGCCAGGGTACATGTCGGTGTACTCGTGGGTCTCGCCAGCCACTGCAGAGGCCAGGTTGTCACGGGTGCTACCAAAAGGCATGCCAGTGGCGGGATCGCCGCACTGCTCGAGCCACTCGAGGTGGCCGTGGGCATGTCCGGTCTCGCCTTCAGCGGTGGAACGGAACAACGCTGCCACGTCAGGCTGGCCTTCGACGTCGGCTTTGTTCGCGAAATACAGGTAACGACGGTTAGCCTGGGACTCGCCTGCGAAGGCGGCCTTCAGATTTTCTTCCGTCTTGGAGCCTTTGAGTGCTGCCATGGAAATCTCCTAAGGGGGTTAAAGAAAACGCGTTTGCTCTGAACACAAGGATCAAAGACTGCGCCAGCTTAACCCGCCTATGTGACCGCGTCTAATTGGCAAGCTCAATATCCCCGATTGAACTAGCCTATGGACAAGGCTTTATGCAAAGAGCGCTTCAAAACCGCCCTCGGGCTCAAAGCGCTTGTTGCGCCAGAACAATTGCAGCGGGCCGGGCAGCGCGCGCTGGGCCACCGGGTGGCGCGCGTGGCCGGGGTAGCAGATGACGCGCTCGTCGTTCTCATGGTAAGCCTCGGGCATGATCACCGGCGGCGTGCTCGCGCGGGCCGCTTCCATGGCCTGCGCCGCAGTTTGGTAGCGCGATAAGTGCGCCAGGCTCATGATTTGCGGCGGCGCCAGCTCGATCTGGCGCTCCCAATACTGCTCCAACGCTGCGCGCGGACGCAGCCAGGCACTTTCGGTGGCTTCAAAGTCATCGTGCGCCGCGTTTTGGCCCGCCGGCATGACCGAGATGAAAAACCGGGTGTCAAAGCGCTTATTGGTCACTGAGGGCATGCGCGGCGTGATCCAGCGCGACCAAGGGTGTACCGCCAGGGTGTGCAAGCGCAACGATCCACTTTCCAATCGCTGGTGAAAGTCGCTGCCTTTGGTTGCTCCGGCCAGCTCTGGCGCGGCTTGGTGCTGCCCGCTTGACGCGTTTTGCGCAAATAGCACCCCTGCTTCTTCATAGGTTTCCCGCAGCGCGGCGATAAATAGGCCGCAGGCAGTGCCCGGTGCGGTGTCGGGCTCGCCCAGCGCTGCGTGCAGTTGCTGCGGACTTTGGTCCAGGTAAGGGTGGTGGCCCGGCGCGCTATCGGCTGCATCCAACTTGCCGCCCGGAAACACATAGGCGCCACCCAATACGTCCGACAGCCCGTGGCGTTTGACCAAAAACACCTCGAGGCCGTTGGCGCCGTCACGCAGTATCACGACGGTGGCGGCATCTCGCGGTGGGGCGGAGGGGATTTCGGAGTTCAGTTCCATGGTGTCGCTTTAGTTGCGTGCGTTGGCTTTGCGGCCCGAAGGCTTGCAGTAGAGTTGGCGGCTTGGCTGCGCGAGGTGCGCAGCGCCTTTTTTCATGCAGGACATCTTATGCCGATTGATTTCAAAGACCGTGTAGCGATTGTGACTGGCTCGGGCGGCGGTTTGGGCCGCTTGCACGCCTTGGCCCTGGCGGCGCGCGGTGCCAAAGTGGTGGTGAATGATTTGGGTGGCGCCCTCGATGGCTCGGGCGGATCTTCGACCGCAGCCGAAGCGGTGGTGGCGGAAATCCGCGCGGCGGGCGGCACGGCCATGGCCAATAGCGCGTCGGTAAGCGATTTCGCGGCGGTGCAAGCCATGGTGCAGCACACCATGGACACCTGGGGCCGCATCGACATCTTGGTGAACAACGCAGGTATTCTGCGTGACAAAAGCTTTTCCAAGATGGAGCTTGATGATTTTCGCTTGGTCATGGAAGTGCACCTGATGGGCGCGGTGCATTGCAGCAAAGCCGTCTGGCCGCACATGAACGCGCAAAAATACGGCCGTATTTTGATGACAACTTCCAGCAGCGGCTTGTACGGCAATTTCGGCCAAAGCAACTATGGCGCGGCCAAGATGGCCTTGGTTGGGCTGATGCAGACGCTCTCCATTGAAGGCGCAAAAAACAATATTCACGTCAATTGCCTGGCCCCCACCGCCGCCACGCGCATGACCGCTGGGCTGATGCCCGAGCCGGTGCTGGCCGCCTTGCAGCCTGAGGCCGTGGTGCCGGCCATGTTGGTCTTGGTGGCACAAGACGCACCCACCCGCACGATTTTGTGCGCCGGTGCGGGCAGCGTCGAGGCGGCGCACATCACCCTGAGCGAGGGCAGCTGGATCGGTTTGGGCGAGGGCGCTGACGAGCGTTTGCAGGCGCAAATGCCTGAAGTTGTGGCGACTACCAAATTCCAGATCCCGGCCAGTGGCGCATCCCAAGGCGCACACGAAATAGGCCGCGCCGGACGGCATCTGCGTTAAGCGGCGCGCAAGCGCCATGCCTTAGCGCCAAAAGCGCGCGCTTGCGCGCTTGTGCGCCAATTCCCTTGCGGCGCGCTCTTGCAATCGGGGCTGGTCACCCCAGCTAAACCTTACTGTGCTACCTTGGCAGGCCGTTGGGTGGCGCAGGGCCACCGCAACGCAGAGCCCCGGGAAACAGTGACTTATGGATCGCCAGATCGCAATGCGCCTGGTGATGACGCAGTGAATAGAGAATAGAAGGGCCAACTGGCATGAGTGAAAGCAATTGGGCCCTTGAAGGCTTCCCGGCGCAGCAACTGCTGGGTATCCGCCGAGGCATAGAAAAAGAAAGCCTGCGCTCGCAGCGCGGCGGCGCGCTCGCAGCTACGCCGCACCCCAAAGCATTGGGCTCGGCCCTGACGCATCCGCATATCACCACCGATTTCAGTGAATCGCAGATCGAGCTCATCACCGGCGTCCACGCGGGTATCGAAGATTGCCTGGATGAATTGCGCCGCGTGCAGAACTACACGCTGGCATCTATGGGCGAGGAAATGCTGTGGGTCTCTAGCATGCCCTGCGGCTTGCCCGCTGATGACGCGATACCGCTGGGCCAGTACGGTAGCTCCAATGTGGGCCAGGCCAAAACCGTGTACCGCAGTGGCTTGGGTTATCGCTACGGGCGGCGCATGCAAACCATCTCGGGCATCCACTACAACTGGTCTTTGCCCCAGGTATCCAGCCAGGACTATTTCGCGCTGATCCGCAATTTCCGCCGCCATGCGTTTTTGCTCTTGTATTTGTTTGGTGCTTCGCCTGCGGTGTGCTCCACCTTCGTGCAGGGCCGCAGCCACTCTTTGCAAGAATTGCACCCTGGAACCATGGGCCTGCCTTATGCCACCTCGCTGCGTATGGGGCGATTAGGCTACCAAAGTGATGCGCAAAGTGCGCTAGCTGTTAGCTACAACAGTCTGGAAGGTTATGCCGCCTCGCTGCACCAGGCGCTGACCGAACCTTATGCGCCCTATGTGGAAACTGGCGTGCGTAATGCCGATGGCAGCTTCAAACAATTGGCCACCAGTTTGCTGCAAATTGAAAACGAGTTTTACGGCACTATTCGGCCCAAGCGCGTCATCTTCCAGGGCGAGCGTCCCTTGCACGCGCTGCGTGAGCGCGGCGTGGAATATGTCGAAGTGCGCCTGATGGACCTGGACCCGTTCGAGCCCGTGGGCATACGCGCTTCTACCCTGCGCTTTTTGGATGTTTTTCTGCTGCACTGCCTGAGCCAAGCCAGTCCGGACGACACACCTGCCGAAATCGCCGCCATGGCGCGCAACCAGCAATCTGTGGCCGAGCGGGGTCGCGAACCCGGCCTGCAATTGCAGCGTGGCGATGCGATGGTCGGCTTGGCCGATTGGGGTCTGGACATCGTGGCCCAGTTGCGCCCACTAGCCCAGGCGCTGGACCAGGTCCATGGCGGTAACGATTACGCACAAGCGGTCGAGCTGGCGAAACATGGTTTGATGCACCCGGAGAGCCTGCCTTCGGCGCGCGTGCTGCAGGCCATGCGCGAAGACCATGGCGGATCGTTTTCTGCTTTTGTGCGCAGCCTGTCGGAGCAAACCAAAGCGCAGGAACTGGCGCAGCCCTTGGCGGCGCACGAGTTGGCGCACTTCCAGCAACTGGCGCAGGCTTCTTTAGAGCGCCAACGCGAAATCGAAGCGGCAGACACGCTGCCTTTTGCCCGTTATTTGCAGCAGTACCTATCGCCAGAGCGTTTGGGGCGGCCCAAGGCATCGTAGATTACTGATTGCGGATGGGTTTAACGAGGCGATGCGTGACTTCACGCCTGCATGAATCGCCGCGTCGCTTCGCTCCTCGCGATGACCGATGCGGCGCCACTGGTGCCCGTCGATTTGACACGAAGGGGGTCATTGCGAGGCCGCAGGCCGTGGCAATCCATGCCTCCATCTCCAAATCGCCTGCAAGGCCGCCAGTCGTAGTCGTAATCGGCAAAGTACCGGACAATCGCGCATTCCCCTAGGCACAGAGAACAAGAACATGGCGATACAGTGGTTTCCCGGGCATATGCACCTAACGCGCAAAGCCATTGGCGAGCGCATTCGGGAGATTGACGTGGTCATCGAGCTGCTGGACGCGCGCCTGCCGGGCTCCAGTGCCAACCCCATGCTGGCGGAGCTCACACGCGGCAAACCCGCGCTCAAGGTACTTAATAAGCAAGACCTGGCAGACCCAACACGCACCGCCGAGTGGCTAGCCCATTTCAGCGCCATGCCCGCCGTGCGTGCCTTGCCACTGGACGCGGGCATGACGACACCGGCGCGCGCGCTGGTCGAAGCCTGCCACCAACTCGCGCCCTTGCGCGGCGGCATGGCCAAACCTATGCGCGTGCTGATTTGTGGCATTCCTAATGTGGGTAAGTCCACGCTGATCAACACGCTCAAAGGCAAGCGCGCTGCCAAAACCGGCGACGAGGCCGGGGTTACCAAAGCCGAGCAGCGCATCACCATCGCCGATGATTTTTATCTGTATGACACCCCTGGCGTCTTGTGGCCGCGCATCATTGTGGCTAAAAGCGGCTACAACCTGGCCGCCAGCGGCGCCATCGGTCGCAATGCTTTTGACGACGAAGAAGTGGCGCTCGAACTCCTGGACTACCTGCGCCAACACTACCCACAAGCGCTGGCAGCGCGCTACGGCTTGGCCGATGTTGAGGCGCAGACCGACGAACAAGTACTTGAAGGCGTGGGCCGCAGGCGCGGCGCTTTGCAATCGGGTGGCCGGGTGAATTTGCAAAAAGCCGCTGAAATCGCCATCCACGACTTTCGCAGCGGTGCCTTAGGCCGCACCAGCCTGGAAACCCCAGAAGAGTTTGCCCAATGGTTAGCTGCGGGTGAAAAGCTCGACGCCGAACGCCAGCTTAAAAAAGACGCTATCGAACAAGCACGGCTGATCCGCCTGAAAAAAATCCCGCGCCCGGCGCGGGTGGATGAGCCCTACGAACCCTCGGATTAATGGCGTCGGCGTGGCTTAGCCAAGGCAGCGCTGGCGGGCGCATTCCGGCGGGACTGCCAGCGCCCCTGTTGCATAGGTAATGGCCGCACAAATCCGTCATCGCGAGGAGCGCAGCGACGCGGCGACCTCTAAGTGCTTGATTGGCAAGCGAAAATGGATTGCTTCGCTGCGCTTGCAATGACGGATCTGGACTTAGGCAGCGCTTCCTTAGGCGATCCGGGCACCTGTTTTCGATGCTTGCGGCACGCGACCCGGCTTGCAGCGAAGCGAGACCGGCCAAGCGCGCTATAGTGAAGCCAAAATCGAAACCACACCGGGCGCTGGCCCATCCGGCCCCGTATTTAAGAGTGAGCCTGCTATGAAATTAAGCCCCGAGCAATTAGCCCAGTTTGACCGCGACGGTTATCTCTTTTTCCCCAGCCAGTTTTCGCCCGAAGAAACCCAGTCCCTGCTAGACGCGGTGCCCGAGTTGTACGCCAAGCGCGACGCCTTTAATGTGCGCGAAAAAGGGCGTGACTCGGTGCGTACCAACTTTGCGGCGCATATGGTTAGCAAGCCATTTGGCAAGCTCGGTCGCCATCCGCGCATGATCGAACCGGTGGAAATGTTGCTGGGCGAAAAGCTGTACATGCACCAGTTCAAGATCAACGGCAAGATGGCTTTTGAGGGCGATGTCTGGCAATGGCACCAAGACTACGGCACTTGGCTCAACGACGACATGATGCCTACCGAGCGCGCCATGAACGTCGCGATTTTTCTGGACGATGTGAACGAGCACAACGGCCCCTTGATGTTCATTCCCGGCAGCCACAAGCGCGGCGTGGTCGCAGCCAAGCACGACTTGTCCACCACCAGCTACCCGCTGTGGACGGTGGACAATGAACTCATTACCTCTTTGGTGGAACGCGCGGGCGGCAAAAACGGCGGCATCGTCAGCCCCAAAGGCCCGGCCGGCTCCATGATTTTGTTCCATAGCTGCCTGGTCCACGCGTCCACCAGCAACCTCTCGCCCTGGAACCGCGTAGCGGTGTATTTGAGCCTGTGCGCGGTCAGCAACCACATCCGCCGCCACAAGCGCCCCGAATACATCGCGCACCGCGACTTCACCCCCATCGAATGCCTGCCCGACGACTGTCTGCTCACAGACTACCCCGTTGATTTGCCCTGGAAAGACGGCATGCCCGGCAGCGCGCTGCAAACTTCCACCGTGCCTTTTGACGAGCAGAAAGCCGCCGCATGAGCTTGTTTGCCAAACTCCAGCAACGCCAGGCTGAAGGCCGTCCCATCCGCGTCGGCCTGATCGGCGCGGGCAAATTCGGCTCCATGTATTTGGCGCAAATTCCGCGTACGCCGGGCGTGCATTTGGTAGGCATTGCCGACTTGTCGCCCGATGGGGCGCGCGCCAACTTGAGCCGTGTCGGCTGGGAAGCACAGCGCATGCAGGCCGCGTCTTTGGATGCGGCCATCAAGATGGGTACCACCCACATCGGTGAAGACTGGCGCGCACTGGTTTCGCACCCCGCCATTGACGTGATCGTTGAATGCACCGGCCACCCGATTGCCGCCGTGGACCATTGCCTGGAAGCCTTTGCGCATGGCAAGCATGTGGTCAACGTGACTGTCGAGGCCGATGCGTTTTGCGGCCCCTTGTTAGCGCATAAAGCTTCGCTAGCTGGCGTGGTGTATTCATTGGCCTTTGGCGACCAACCGGCCTTGATCTGCGATTTGGTGGACTGGGCGCGCACCTGCGGCTTTCCGGTGGTGGCGGCGGGGCGCGGCCACAAATGGTTGCCGCATTTCAACCAATCCACACCCGACACCGTGTGGGGCAACTACGGCCTCACGCCCGAGCAGGCTTTGCGCGGCGGGCTCAACCCCAAAATGTTTAATAGCTTTTTGGACGGCTCCAAGCCCTCCATTGAAAGCAGCGCGGTGTCTAACGCCACGGGGCTGGGCGTGCCATCCAACGGCTTGCTCTATCCACCGGCCAGCGTGGAAGACATTCCTTTTGTGACGCGGCCTATTGAAGAAGGCGGCGTGCTGGAGCGCAAAGGCATGGTCGAGGTGATTTCGTCCCTCGAGGCTAATGGCCGCAAGATCCCCTACGACATCCGCATGGGCGTGTGGGTAACAGTAGAGGCAGAGACCGACTACATCAAAAACTGCTTTGAAGAGTACAACGCACACACCGACCCCAGTGGCCGCTACTTCACGCTTTACAAGCGCTGGCACTTGATCGGCTTGGAAGTGGGTATGTCGGTCGCCAGCGTCGCGCTGCGCGGTGAGCCTACCGGCGTGGCCACTGGCTGGAATGCCGATGTGGTCGCCACTGCCAAGCGCGATTTGCAGCCGGGCGAAATGCTGGACGGCGAGGGCGGTTACACCGTCTGGGGCAAATTGCTACCAGCGGACACCTCGCGCAAACTGGGCGGCTTGCCGCTGGGCTTGGCGCACAACATCAAACTACTGCGCCCGGTCCGCCAGGGTCAGTCTTTGTGCTGGGACGATGTCGCCATAGACACCAGCACCCGCGCCTACCAACTGCGCCGCGAAATGGAAAACCATTTTGCAGCGCCGCTGGCTAAAGCGGCTTAGGGCGCAGCGTGCCCAATCGTTGTCTAGTCATTGCCAGACCACAGCAAGTGCGTCATTGCGAGGCCGCAGGCCGTGGCAATCCATTGCTGTATGCGCAGATGGACTGCCGCGTCGCTAGCGCTCCTCGCAGAGACGGGTTTTTTAGCGCAGCCAATCCAGCAATAACTGGTTGACGGCTGCGGGCTGCTCGCGGTGCAAAAAGTGGCCGGCACCGGGCACTTCTTGGTAGGTATATCCGCCGGTGAAATACGCATCTTGTTGGCGCATTAGCTCGGCGCGCAGGTCTTGTGCGCCGCACAGGGCTAGCGTGGGTACGGTAATCGGTCGGGCCATCTGGGTGCGCAATGCACTTAGCGCGGGGTCGGCTTTTGTGGGGTCAAACATAGCGCGGTAATAGCCCAGCGTGGCTTGCAACACACCGCTCTGGCGCAAACAATCTTTCACGCTTTGGATGTGCTCCCGGTCCTGGTAGCCCGGCGCGCACCACTCGCGCCATAGGTAATCGATAAAGGCCATGTCGTCGGCCAGCAGCGCTTTTTCAGGAAAGTCGGCCTGCTGAAAAAACCACCAATGAAACGAGCGCTGCACATGCTTGGGGTCCAGCAAATGCGCCGCCACGATGGCCGGATGCGGCACTGCCATGAGCACTGCCTTGCGCAGCAAATCCGGGCGCGCGGCGCACAGGGCGTAGCCGATGATGGCGCCCCAGTCCTGCCCTACAAAGTCCAGTGGTTCGCCATCGCCAAGTGCCTCGATCAGGCAGGCCAGGTCTTGCACCAGCGTGGCCTTGTCGTAAAAGCCGTGGGTCGGTACGGTGGTCGGGTGGTAGCCGCGCAAATAAGGCGCAATCGCGCAAAAGCCCGCTTGCGCCAGCGCATCCATTTGGTGCTGCCAGGTGTGCGCCGTATCAGGGAAACCGTGCAGCAGCAAGACCTTGGGGCCGCTACCCTTAGTCAGGCAATGAAACTCCAGACCGTTGGCGTGAACTTGCAGCATGAACTACTTTCGAAAATGGTGGTGGCGCAGCACTTAGTCGGCCTGGTGCGGGCGCAGCGCAGCAAGCATAGCTGGCCCGCGGATGCGCGTGTTTGCGATGCCGTCGCAAGCATCTTGTTGCCAGCAGTGGTTTCGCTGATGGGGTTCAGGCGCCGTGCGGCTCAGGGTCCTGGGCCTCTATGTGGGATGTGTCCTGCCAAAGTCCACTCATGCCCAAGCCCAACAGGCCAATGGCCATGCCGATATGCAGCAAGTCGCCGGGCACCAAGGCGGGCACGACAGCCGCTTTGGCGGCAAACAGCAGCAGACCGACCAACATCAGCGCTGTTGTCAGCGCCGTCGGCCAGCGCCCACCGCGTGCCAGGCTGATCACCATGGCGACCACCGAGATGACTGTCAGCGCATCCACTACCACCCGCTTTTGCGCCACGCCCACGGCCAGCACCCCTATCACCGCCAGGATGATGAAAAAGATGGCTGCAAACTTGAGCTGCCGTGCCACGGCCGCATCGGGCCACAAGACGGCCACCGCCAGCAGCGGAAAGGCGGCACAAGCGCCCAGCATGGAAACAAACTGGTGCCATTGGGGAATCGGGTACAGGCCCGAAAAACGCAGAAATCCCAGCACCGCAGCAGCGCCGAGCGTGCCTGCTGCTATGCGCACACCCAAGGGCAGGCTGGCGCGGCTTAGCAGCCAGAGACACACCAGCGCCAGCACGCCGTCGGTATAGGCCAGGCTAGGCATGGGCGGCTTCCATTACGCGTGGACGCTGCCACAACCAGCCGATGACCAGGTAGGCCAGCAAAGCCGCAGCGGAATAGCTTAGCGCTTTACCGGGAGCCAGATTTTTTGAAATCAGCAAAAAGTGCACTAGGACGGCCATGCCAAGGCCACAGGTGAACACGCCCAAGCCCTGCATCCAGCCGGGCGCGGGGGTGTCAAAGCGCTCGAATTTTTCGGGCACAAATTCCGGTGCCGGGGTGGCACCCGGCGGCAACCACGACGGCCCGGCAAACACGCACATCAGCTTGTTGCGCCAGCCGGTGGTGCTGCGGATTTGCTGCCACATGACCGTGTAGTGGTACACATTGCCCCAGATCGGGTTCCAGCTTTGCAGCGGCTTGCGCACGCCATAGACCACGGGCTCGTCCACGCGCTCGTCGGCGTAGGTGCCAAACATGCGGTCCCACACGCTAAAGATGCCGCCGTAGTTTTTATCCAGGCAATATTCGTTTTGCCCGTGGTGCACGCGGTGGTTAGACGGCGTCACCATAAACCACTCCAGAAAACCCAAGCGCCCCACCAGCTGGGTGTGCACCCAAATTTGATACACCAGATCGATGAAGGCTACCGTCAGATACACCTTCATCGGAAAGCCCAGCAAGGCCAGCGGCACGTAAAACACCCATTTGAAATAAAAACCGGTGGCCGACTGGCGCAGCGCGGTGGATAAATTAAATTCTTCGCTACTGTGGTGAATCACATGCGCCGCCCAGAACAAATTCACTTCATGCCCGGTGCGGTGTACCCAGTAATAGAAAAAGTCGTACAGCACCAGCGCCAGTATCCAGGTCAGCGGGTTGCTGGTATCCCATTCAAAGGCGCCGAATTTGTCCAGGACCACCGAATACATAAAGATATTCATCCCGGCGCCCAGCGTAATCACAAATTGGCTGATCGTGCCCACGTTGAGCGAGGTGATGGAGTCTTTCAGGCGGTACACCTGCAGGCCGCGCCGGCGAGCTACCCATAATTCAATGCCTATCATCATTAGGGCAACTGGGATCACGAATATAAAAGGTTGCATAGCAGTATTCCTTTATTGATTGGCTCTGCGCCTCGGGCGGTTTTCACTGCGGGGCATTGTGCCTGAATGCGCGGCTCGCCCATGAGCGTCTAAATAGGTGGGCAGATAATGGACTAGGCGCCAAATCACCATGATTACTTCTACCCATACGCTAGACACCGCCACCCTGGCCTATTTGCAAAGCTGGACCGGCAGCACCGAGACCTTGCTGGATCAGGCCACTGTTGCGCCCGTGCGCGCGCTGTCGGCCACGCTGGACCGGGACGACCCCATGCCTATGGTGGGCGATGCCTTACCGGCCTTGTGGCATTGGCTGTATTTTTTGCCGCAGCACCGGCATAGCGCATTAGGGCCGGACGGCCATGCGCGGCGGGGCGGGTTTTTGCCACCCGTGCCGCTGCCCCGGCGCATGTGGGCTGGTGGGCGTTTGCGCTGGCAGGCGGCCAACCCGCTGCGTGTGGGCGATGCGCTGCGCCGCGTGTCCAGCATCGAATCGATTACGCACAAGCGCGGGCGCAGCGGCGACTTGCTGTTTGTGCTGGTGCGCCACGCTATTTCTAAAGACGCCGGTCTTTGCCTGACCGAGGAACACGACATCGTGTACCGCGCCGCTGCGCAGCCGGGCGAGGCCGCATCTGCGCCCATCGCTGCCGACCAAAGCGCGCCCTGGCAGCGCGAGGTGCGGGCCGATGCGGTGCTCTTATTCCGCTACTCCGCGCTGACCTTTAACAGCCACCGCATCCACTACGACCGCAGCTACGTTACGCAAGAGGAGGGCTACCCCGGCCTGGTGGTACACGGCCCGCTGATTGCCACGCTGCTGCTGGACCTGGTGCGCCGCCACTTGCCTGATGCCACCATCGGCCAATTTAGCTTCAAGGCCTTGCGCCCCACCTTTGACCAGCACCCGCTGCGCCTGCATGCCCAGCCCGCGCCCGATGGCCGCAGCGTGCGGGTGTGGGCTTCGGACCATGATGGCTGGCTGACCATGCAAGGCGATGTTGCGCTAAGCTGAAGTTTTGCAGCGCATCCAAGCCGGCCCCACACCATGCAAACGTTTAGCGACAACTACCAAGACATCCGCGACGCAGTGCGCGCGCTGTGCGCCCAGTTCCCCAATGAATACCACCGCAAGGTCGATGCCGCGCGCGCCTACCCGGAGGAGTTTGTCGCCGCGCTCACCAGCGCGGGTTGGCTGGCCGCGCTGATTCCCACCGAATACGGCGGCGCCGGGCTGGGCCTGACCGAGGCCTCGGTCATCATGGAAGAGATCAACCGCAGCGGCGGCAATTCGGGCGCCTGCCACGGCCAGATGTACAACATGGGCACGCTGCTGCGCCACGGCTCTGCCGCGCAAAAAGCGTTTTACCTGCCCAAAATCGCCAGCGGCCAATGGCGCTTGCAATCCATGGGCGTGACCGAGCCGGATACCGGCACCGACACCACCAAGATCAAAACCACCGCCGTTAAAAAAGGCGACCGGTATCTGATCAATGGCCAAAAAGTGTGGATCTCGCGCGTGCAGCATTCGGACTGGATGATTCTGCTGGCGCGCACCACGCCGCTGGCCGAGGTGCGCAAAAAGTCTGAAGGCTTGTCTATCTTTATGGTGGACTTGCGTCTGGCTGAAAAAGCCGGCATGGCGGTGCGCCCGATCGCCAATATGGTGAACCACGAAACCAATGAGTTGTATTTTGAAAATCTAGAGCTGCCCATAGACAACCTGATCGGCCAGGAAGGGCAAGGCTTTAAATACATCTTGGATGGCCTGAACGCCGAGCGCGCCCTGATCGCCGCCGAATGCATTGGCGACGGCTACTGGTTTATCGACCGCATCACGCAGTACGCCAAGGAGCGCCAGGTCTTTGGCCGCCCCATCGGGCAAAACCAAGGGGTGCAGTTTCCGATTGCCGATGCCTATATCGAAGTGGAAGCTGCCAACCTGATGCGCTACAAAGCCTGCGCTTTGTTTGATGCACAGCAGCCCTGTGGCGCCGAGGCGAATATGGCCAAGTACCTGGCCGCCAAAGCCAGCTGGGAAGCGGCCAATGTGTGTTTGCAATACCACGGTGGTTTTGGCTTTGCCGCCGAATACGATATAGAACGCAAGTTCCGTGAAACCCGGCTTTACCAGGTGGCACCTATTTCCACCAACATGATTTACGCCTACATCGCCGAGCACGTGCTGGGCCTGCCGCGTTCGTACTAAGCCCCCGGCATGATGCGCCCGCTCGATGGCATTACTGTGGTGTCGCTGGAGCATGCGATTGCCGCGCCGTTTTGTACGCGCCAGTTGGCAGATATGGGCGCGCGCGTAATCAAGGTGGAGCGGCCTGGCGCGGGGGACTTTGCCCGTGCCTATGACAGTCGGGTGCAGGGCCAGTCTTCGCACTTTGTCTGGACCAACCGCTCTAAAGAAAGCCTGACGCTAGACCTGAAGCAGGAAGCAGCGCTGGCGGTGTTGCAAGAACTATTGAGCCAAGCCGATGTGCTGGTGCAAAACCTGGCGCCTGGCGCTGCGGCGCGCATGGGGCTGGGCTTTGACACGCTGAGCGCGCCGCTCCCGCGCCTGATTGTGTGCGACATCTCCGGCTATGGCGCAGACGGCCCTTACCGCGATAAAAAAGCCTACGACTTGCTGATCCAAAGCGAAGCCGGTTTTCTGTCGGTCACCGGTACGCCGGACGCGCCTAGCAAAGCCGGTATTTCAGTGGCCGACATCGCAGCGGGCATGTACGCCTATAGCCATGTGTTGTCGGCGCTGCTGCTGCGCGGGCGCACGGGCAAGGGTTCGCATATCGATGTGTCCATGCTCGAAGCGCTGGGCGAGTGGATGGGTTTTCCGATGTACTACGCATCCGAAGGCGCGTCGCCACCACCGCGCACGGCGGCCGCGCATGCCAGCATTTACCCCTACGGCCCTTTTGCCGTGGGTGATGGCAGCACCATCATGATGGGCTTGCAAAACGAGCGCGAGTGGAAAGCATTTTGCGAACAGGTCTTGCACAACGCTGCGCTCGCCACCGACCCGCGCTTTGACAGTAACGCCCGGCGCAATGACAAGCGCGAAGCCTTGGAGGCCATCATCTTGCAATGCTTTGCTAGCCTAAACGCGGAGCAAGTCAGCGCCCGCCTGGATGCGGCGCAGATTGCCAATGCCCGCATGAACGACATGGCGGGCCTGTGGGCGCATCCGCAGCTACAAGCCCGCGCGCGCTGGCGCACCGTGGGCACGCCGGCGGGCGACATCAGCGCTTTGCTGCCGCCCGGACGCAACACGGCTTTTGACTACCGCATGGACGCAGTGCCCGCCGTGGGGCAGCACACCGAGGCTATCTTGCGCGAACTGGGCCGCAGCGATAGGGATATTGCCGCGCTGCGGGCAGCCGGGGCGGTCTAAGGGCAACTTTGAGAAGTCTGTACCTTAGCCATGCGCGCCTGGGCCTGAAGATGGCGGCATGCGTGGCGCTGGTTGTGCGACAGAGCCGCTTAGTCTTTGGGCCGCGTCATTTCGGCCTTGCGCTCGGCCACCACCTGTTGCGAACTGGCGCGCTCGCCCATCAACTTCATATAGGGCTTGTAATCCACGCCAGCGGCGAGCAGCAAGTCTTCGCCATAGGCGGCTTTGCTGGCCATGCCAATCAGCGGCAGGTTGCTAAAGGCTACGCAGTCGGCCAGTGTGAAGCTGTCGCCGCCCACATAGGGCGCGAACTTCACCAGGCGCTTGAAGGCCTCGATATTGCGAACCAATTGCTTGCGGGTTTTCTCTTTTTGCTCGTCGCTCACGCTGCCGCCAAAAAACACAGCGGGATATAAATCGCGCGCCACCAGCTCTAGGTGTAGGTTGATAAAAGTACACAGCTCGCGCACCTTGGCGGCGGCAAACGCGTCGGCGGGCACCAGCGGGTGGGCGGGGAATTGCGCCTCCAGGTAATCCAGAATCACTGCCGTTTCGCACAGCGGACCCTGCGGCGTGCGGATAAAAGGAATCTTGCCCAGCGGCGAAGCCGCCAACACCGCCTCTTCTTTGCTGCGCGTCATGACCCGCTCTTCGGTGTAGGGGATTTGCTTTTCAAGCAAAACTTGCTTGACGACATTGAAATAATTAGAAACGGCAAAGCCGCACAGCGTGATCATGGGGAAAGTCTCCTTGAGAAATTAGCGCGCCAGTGTATCGGGCGGCCCAGCGTGGTGAGCACCCGGCCTGGCGCCGGGGCGACAAATCAAGCGGCCAGCTTTTCGGCAGCCTTGGCCAGCCATCCGTCCAGCTTGTCTAGCAGCGAAGACTGGCTGAAGGAACAACTTTCTTCGCTAAACAGAGCGCTGGACTCCAGCCGGTCGATCAGCCCCAGCCACACCTCGCCATAGCGCGGCGGCAGCGCCGCTAGCAATGCTTCTTGCGCCCGTGCCTGCGCGCAAAAGGCCTGCACCCCCAAAGCATCCGCGCGCAACTGGGCTAGGGCTTGGTGGATGGGGGCGAGGGTGGCGGGGGACATGGTTAGGCGGCAGCTTTGGCGAGCGGCTGAAAAACTAAGGGTTTTCGTCGAGAAGGGCTTGCACAGTGCTCAAAAGCGCTGGAAGAGAGTTTAGAGCTATGTTCCAAACCGTAGTCGGGCTAACCGTAGCGTAGCCATGAATGAGTTGATTACGGAAAGCGATGATTTTCGGCAAGTCTGGAATTCGCCTTGCATACTTGGGGTCTAACTTATTCAGCTGGTTAAGTGCCTCGCCAATTACTTCGAATTTGCGCTCCACCGCTGCTTGGGTCAATGCCTCGGAATTGAAAGCCCCCGCATCCATACCCTGTGTGAAGGCTTGAATTGCGGTGGCGGCCTGGCGAATGTCCCATAAAAAAGCGCGCGGGTCACGCTGCATAAACCGCTTCCCGTGACTGGCTGATGCCTTCTAAAACGTAGGGATTGCGCACGGCTGAAGCCTCGACCAGATCCACCCTGCGCCCCAGCAGTGACTCCAAGGCCGCCTTGGCGCCAAAGAAGGCATCCAGGCCAGGCGCCGTTTCAGGCGCGAATTCAACAAGGAAATCAGCGTCACTGCTTGCAGGATCAAAGTCCCCGCCGCGCGCGGCCGAGCCAAACACGTCCAGGCGACGTATGTGGTACCGCTGGCAAATAGTGGAAATGCCGGAGCGGTGTTGGGCGATGGCGGGGTGCATGGGGCGGAGTTTAGCGACGGACAGTTGTCATTACTAGCGGCGGCCGTAGTCGATGTGCTTGAATACCCGCACCACGGGCCACAGGCGAAAACCAGCAGCATACCGCCATTAGTAGCACAAACGTGCTACTATTTTTGGCATGCGATCCATCGACCAGGAGTTCAGCCAATGCGCACCACCACCATCCGACTAGAAGATGCACTCAAGGCGCGCGTGCTTGCCGCCGCAGAGCGTGCAGGCACGACGGCGCATGCCTTCATGCTCGATGCCATTGCGCACACCGTAGAGCAACACGAGGTGGACAGCGCTTTTGACGCCTTGGCAGATCAGCGCTGGACGCAGGCGCAAAGCAGCGGCAAAACCGTGGCGTGGGACCAGGCCAAGGCCTACCTGACAGCACGGGCGCAAGGGGCGCCGGTGCGCAAACCCGTAGCGCGCAATCTAGGTGCCAAGGCCAAGTGAATCGGCCCCCAACCCGCATCGTCCTAGTGCCCGAGGTGCTGGACGACTTTGATCGCTTTTTTGAGCACATCGCCCAGTTTGACCCCGGCTCTGCGCCCGAGCGCATTGGCGAGATTGTGCAAGCCATAGACATCTTGCAACAAAGCCCCGCCATAGGCCGCAAAGTGAAAAACGGCAAGCGCGAATTGGTCATAGGGCGCGGCACGCGCGGCTATGTGGCGCTCTACCGCTATGTGCCAGCGCTGGACAGGGTGTTTGTGTTGGCGGTGCGGGCTCAGCGGGAAGCGGGGTTTAAGCGCTAGGGGTGGCGGGCGTGTGTGGGCACCCGAATACTTGTCCGTGCCATTTGGCGGCAATATCAAGCTTAGGCATTCGTTGCAGCCATAGGAATAATGGCTTTGCATCGCGGATAGTTGCTGCATCCCCAAAAGTCTGCCCCGCCTTTGCCTGGCGTGCGTGCAACCACCTTAATGCCGCAACTGGCGCAGGTGGGGCGCCAATACTCCCCTTCGTAGGCTATCTTTAGCAAAGCGTTTTGCTGGTCTGCTGTTCGCGTGGCTATCAGGGCAAGCAGGCGGCTAATGTCCAAAGCATTAATTCCATTGGACTGTGCAAATTGCTGCGCGTCATGGGAAAACGTTGAACTCGTAACAAATGTGCCGCGCAGAATTTGGTTTGCCGTCATGACGCCGAAAAATTCACGCATTTGTTTGACACCAACTAACTTACCGCGCCAATGTTTACATTGCACGACCGATACCGGCCCAGGCGCGTGTTGGCTGTAAAGCCAGATGTCTACGCCGCCATCTGCACCATGCGACTGTGCTTTGGTTTGAAAACCTGCCTGAGCAAATAAGCCCTCGCAAACTGCTTCAAACCGCCGCCACTCAATGGCTTCAAACACAGCTGCGCTCCAACTAGATTGTGGCGGCATGGCCTGGGGTAAGGTTGATTTAGTTGCCCTAGGGGAGGAAGGGTTCTTTTGGTTTGCCAATTGGGAAGCGTTGTGGTCATGATCCTGTTCGCCCTGTTTTTGCATAAGCTTTTTCAATACACGGGTACATACAAAGATCGCTACACCAACCGACAAAATCATCCAAGCTACCGACCGCAGGCCTGGAGCCATAAGCGCAAATTATGCATACGTACATGGCAATCGCCTATTGCTCACCCTCCAAGCACATCCTCGTTGCACAATCCCCGCATGCCCCCAGCCCTCCGTCGCTTCGCCATAAGTTGCCTGCTTGCCCTTAGTCAAGTGGCTTGCCAATCGGTGCCTGATGGCGCGATGCGCGAGGTGGTGCCGGTGTACGGTCAGTTGAGCGATGCGGTGGCGGTAGCGTCCGGGCGGTTTGGGGCGGTGCCTGTGGCTTTGTTGGCTGAGAACCAGATCGAACTGGTGCAGCCCGCTTGGTGCGAAAGCTTGGCCGTGGCGGTAAAGCTCAGTGATGGCCGCACGGCCTGGGTGCCGTGGGATACGCTGCCGCAGAGGCTGAAAAATTCAGTGGTGTGTGCGCCGATGGCGTCCTAAGGGTTGCCGCGCGCTCATGCCTTTTGTCTGCGGCGGTACATGCAGCGACACCGCATATCTCCGTCAGCCCTCTAGCCCTAAAAAGCCGACCTCGGCTCACGCAGAAACTATGGAATCGAGTTGAACTTTGAGCGTGGGCAAAGCCGTTTGCAAAGTGTCCCAAACCACGGCCAGGTCGATGTCGAAATAACCATGGGCAATGCGGTTGCGCATGCCGCGCATGCTTCGCCACGGTATTTGCGCATGCTGGGCTGCAAACTCAGGGTACTGGTCCATGATCTTTGTTGCCGCTTCGCCCAGCACAATCAGGCTGCGCCATACCCTCTGTGAATGCCAGTGCGTCAGCGATCGCTTGGTGCATGTGATTCAAATAATCAGGAAGACGATTGATCGTCATAAGGGACGGGCGTCTTGCACAACAGCATCACGAAATTCGGCAGGCAAGTCTTTGGGCGTGAGCACATCCACGGATACGCCCAACAAGGATTGCAATTCATCTTGCAAGCCCCCCAAATCAAATAGCGTTGTGCCGGGCAGAGGGTCAACCAGCAAATCCAAGTCGCTGCCCTCGACGTCATGGCCATGCAAAGCGGAGCCAAACACGCGTGGATTAGCCACACGAAAGCGGGCTGCGGCTAGGCAGACGGCGTCACGGTGTTGGTGGAGTGCTTGGGAGGGGCGCATGCGGGGAGTTTAATTCGTATGAATGTCGCTGCCCATTAGTGGCCCAGGGTCAAAACGCCGACCCCGGCTCATTCAGAAACGCCAGCTCGTCCGCCGTGGACACGCGGCCCATTAGCGCGTTGCGGTGGGGGTAGCGGCCAAAGCGCTGAATGATGGCTTGATGGCGCTGCTCAAAACGGAGGCTGTCTTCCATGCCCGGCTGCGCAAACAGCGTGACGGCCTGCGCGTGGATCAGCGCGGATTCGCTGTGCATATAGGGCATGTAGGCAAAGCTGCGCTGCGCCAGCGGCAGGCTGCGATCCTGCCCACTGGCCACCAGCTCTTGCGCCAGCGCCAGGGCCAGCGCGTCCTGCGCAAAAGCGCGGGCCGTGTCGCGGTACACATTGCGCGAGAACTGGTCTAACACCAAAACCTCGGCCAAGCGCCCCTCAGGCGTGGCGCGCCAGGCAAACAACTCACAGTGCGCCGCAGCCTCCAGCGTCGCGCCGAAGCGGGTGCGGATGGCGTCGTCCAAGGCCGCGTCTTTGGCATAGTGCTGCTTGGGGGTGAGCTCGGTGAACCAGAAGTGGAGGATGGGGTGGGGGTGCATGTAGTTGTTGCGTTAGCAAAGTGTTGTGTTGAAATAGAATGTGCAGAATTCTGCAATGTCATAGGAGCCGGTCATGGGTTTTTCTGCCAGCGATGTGGTGCCATTCACACAAGCACGCTCCCATCTATCCGAGCTGGCCGACCAGGCCAAGGCCGGGGCCGAGAAGATCATCACCAAAAACGGCGAGAGCTATGTCGCGCTGATCGACTCTAACCGACTCGACTACTACCACCGGCTGGAGCGCGAACGCATTCACCTGCTGTTGATTGACGACGCCAAGCGCGGCCTGGCCGATATCGCAGCGGGCCGCACATTTGAAGCAGATGCTGCCCTGGTCCAGCTGCAACGCCAGCGCAAGACCGCCAACAAACTCCCTGCCAAGCAACGTGGCTGATTTGCTGTACCGGGTCGAGCTGACCGCCAGCTTCCTGGAGCGCCTTGAATCCATTGAGGCGTTTTTGGTGGAAGCGGATGCGGGCTTTGCGTTCGATGACTTGTTGGCCGAAATTCGCGCCACGGTCATCCCGAACCTGCGGCGCTTTCCGCGCATCGGGCGGCGCTACTTGGCCAATCCACCCCAGTCGGCCGAGGCGCTGGCGCTGCTGGCGGCTATGCCTGCGGGTGCGCCGGATGCGCTGCGCGAATACCTGCACGGCGACTACCTGATGCTCTACGCAGCCATGGAAGCCCAAGAGACGGTTTACCTGCTTTCCATTCGCCATCACCGCCAACTCTCGTTTGATTTTGCGCGGCTGTGGCCGTCAGCACCCTCGACGAATGACTGAACCCAAAAGCCAAACCAAACAACCCCAACTCACCCCAAACAACAAGGTTTCAGAATGACGAGTATTCAGCAACGAGCAGCATTGCAAAGCCAAATTTGGAAAATAGCCAACGACGTCCGGGGTGCCGTCGATGGATGGGACTTCAAGCAATACGTGCTGGGCACTTTGTTCTACCGCTTCATCAGCGAAAACTTTGCGGCCTACATCGAAGGCGGTGACGACAGCATCGATTACGCCGTGCTGTCCGACGTGGTCATCACGCCAGAAATCAGAGACGACGCCATCAAAACCAAGGGCTACTTCATTTACCCCAGCCAGCTATTTGCGCGGGTTGTGGCCACGACCAACACCAATGAGAGCCTGAATGTTGCCGCACAACCGACAATTTCATGCATTTTTGGCGACATTCACGAAGTACCGGATGTTGTGCACATGATCAGCCGCACCCCTTCATACTTAAGCGTCAGCGACATCGCTAGATCTTAGTCAACGCCTTAGCCATCTCTGGAAACGCCGCCAGCAGCTTGGCGTCCACGGTGTAGAGCAGCGTGCCGGTTTGCCTTGCAAGGGCTACAAACTCGCAGTCGTAGGCGGTGCAGTTGCTTGCCTTAACCAAGTCAAACACCGTTCGTGAGTCAACGCTTATTTCATGGTCTGCCATCAGGCTTTCTGCGGTGGATTGCAGCGTCAAAGTTTCTTCAAAGCTAAACGTGCCACGGCGCAGGTAGCCGGTCAAGATATTGCGAAATTCACTGCGCCATAAAGGGGGTGCGGCCCACACGGGTTCGGCTTGCAGCAGGGTTTCAGCGGCCTGCGTCCAGGGGCCGGGCAGCAGCAGGTAGGCGATGACGTTGGTATCAACGACGATCATGCGCGGCCCTGCCGTTTGAATTTGTCAATGTCGGCAGGTGCAAACTTAGTGGTTCCCAAGCTGGCCCGCAAAGCCCGCAACTGCGTCAGGCGGTCTTGCGTGTTGGGCGTGGCAGCGCGTAGTACGGTTTCAAGGCAGACGATGGCTTCGCTGTTCAGGCTGCGTCTATTGCTAGTGGCCTGGGCGCGCAAAAGCGCATAGACCTCGTCAGGAATGTTTTTTAGCGTCAGTGTGGTGGTCATGCGGAGCTCCAACCGTTTTGCAACCATTTTGGTTGTATCTGGCGCTGGCGTCAAGCCACGGGTGCCTATTCCGCTAAGGCCTACTTCCCAAACGAATCCTTCAAGCCCACCGCAAAATTAAACACCGGCTTGCTCGCCGCGTGGTCCACCCGGTCGGCCACAAAGTAGCCATGCCGTTCAAACTGAAACTTCTCGTCGGGCTGCGCGTTCGCAAGCGAAGGCTCCACGATGGCGGTGACGGTTTTCAGGCTATCGGGGTTCAGGCTTTCCAAGTAGTCTTTGCCGCCGGCGTCGGGCTGCGGGTCGAGGAAGAGGCGGTCGTACATGCGCACTTCGGCTCTCAATCCGTCGTGGGCGCTGACCCAAGTGATGACGCCCTTGACTTTGACGCTGGACGAGCCCGGCGTGCCGCTTTTGGTGTCGGGGATGAGGGTGGCGTGTACTTCCGTCACGTGGCCGCTGGCGTCTTTGGCCGCGCCCGTGCATTCGATGATGTAGCCGTATTTCAGCCGCACTTTGTTGCCGGGGAAGAGCCTAAAAAAGCCTTGCGGCGGCGTCTCTTCGTAGTCGCTGCGCTCGATCCAGACTTCGCGGCCTATCACAAAGCTGCGCTGGCCGCGCTCGGGGTGGTGCGGGTGGACGGGCGCGCTGCATGCGTCCAGGGTGCCTGCGCCCATCACTTCGTCCCAGTTGGTCAGTACCAGTTTCACCGGGTCCAGCACCGCCATGGCGCGCGCGGCGCTGCCGTCCAGGGTTTCGCGCAGGCAGCCTTCTAGGGTGGCGTAGTCGATCCAGCTATCGCTTTTGGTAACGCCAATGCGCTCGGCAAAGAGTTGCAAGCTTTCGGGCGTGTAGCCGCGTCGGCGCAGGCCGACTATGGTGGGCATGCGCGGGTCGTCCCAGCCGCTCACTTTGTGTTCGTTCACCAGTGCGGCCAGTTTGCGCTTGCTGGTAATCACATAGGTGAGGTTCAGGCGCGCAAATTCGTATTGCTGGGGCAGGGGATGGGCCAGCAGGCCGCCTTCGGCCAGGCGCTGCAGCACCCAATCGTAAAACGGGCGCTGGTCTTCAAACTCCAGCGTGCAGATGCTGTGGGTTATTTGCTCCAGCGCGTCTTCCAGCGGGTGGGCGTAGGTATACATCGGGTAGATGCACCAGGTGTCGCCGGTGTTGTGGTGCGTGGCGCGGCGGATGCGGTAAATGGCCGGGTCGCGCATATTGATGTTGGGGCTGGCCATGTCGATTTTGGCGCGCAGCACCATGGCGCCATCGGCATGCAGGCCATCGCGCATCTCGCGAAAGCGGGCCAGGTTTTCGGCGGGCGTGCGGCCTCGGAAGGGGCTGTTGACGCCGGGCTTGCCGAAGTCGCCCCGGTTGGCGCGCATTTCTTCGGGGCTTTGTTCGTCCACATAGGCGTGGCCGGCTTCGATCAGGTACTCGGCGGCGCGGTACATAAACCCAAAATAGTCGCTGGCCTGGAAAAGGTGCGAAGTGCCGTTGGCGTCCCAGCCAAAGCCCAACCAGCGCACCGCTTCTAGGATGGAATCGACGTACTCGGTGTCTTCTTTTTCCGGGTTGGTGTCGTCAAAGCGCATGTGGCAGACGCCGCCATAGTCGCGCGCCAGCCCAAAGTTCAGGCAAATGCTTTTGGCGTGGCCCACATGCAAATAGCCATTGGGCTCGGGCGGAAAGCGGGTGCGGATGCGGGCCGGGTCGGGCGCGCCTGCGGCGTGATGGGCGGCATCGCCGGGGCTGCCTGCCCAGCGGCGGCTGGCATACGTGCCCCGCGCCAGGTCTGCGTCGATGATCTGGCGCAGAAAGTTACTAGGTTTGTTGCTATCGGCTTCGGGAGCGGTATGGGGCACGGTCATGCGGGGATTTTAGGCGTGGCGCTTGGGCTTAAAGGCCTATCCTTGGGCGCCGCCGGTTCCGGCGCTGCTTTTTATTGCAACGCCTTCATGACCGCAGCCGGGTTGCGGTCAATGACGTTCAGTAATACCAGTGATGCCCCGCTAGGTGAACGGTCGCCGCGCTCCCAATGGCGCAGCGTCGCAACTGAAAACCCGAAGCGCGCGGCAAACTGCTCTTGCGTCAGACTAAGCCGCTCGCGCAGGCTGGATATATCCACGGCCTGCGGCTGATAGAGCTTGATCCCTTCGGTTTTTTGGCCTTTTGACTTGGCATGGCTAATGGCTTCGTTCAGGCCTTGCTTGATGCTATCGAATGCGCGTGTCATAAATTTTCCTTTCAAAATTCCAACCAATGTTGAACCAACAATTCCACCATGTCGGCCAAGGCGTTGCGCTCAGCTTTGCTGAGGTTGGCCCGTTCGTTTTTGGCAAATAAGGTGAGCAAGTAAAGCGGCATCGCCTCGCTATGCACGTAATAGATCACTCGCACGCTCCCCGATTTGCCCTGTGCGCCCCGGCCCCAACGCAGTTTGCGCACACCGCCTGTACCTTCCATCAGATCTCCCGCCTTGGGGTGGGCTGCCAAGTAATTCACAATGTCCCATCGCTCCGCCGCACTCATCAGCTTTTCGGCCCGGCGGATGTATTCGGGAAGTTCGGGGATGGTCAACATTGGGTTTATTGTAATCCAATGGATTATGAAATATCAGCGCGATGGAAACACCGCCATAGCCAATTGGGCCGGGGCGTAAATGGTGACGCCATCGAAGGTTTGCCCATATCCGGCCCCGAAGTGGGTGCGGTCGCCGGTTAACAGCGCGTCGCAGCGCAGTGCGATTGCGGCCATCAGCACCGGGCGATCTTTGTCAGGCAACCATTGCACGACAGCGTGGGCGTTGGCAGGAAAGTGCGCGGCGCTTATTTCGATCTGTGAAAGCAAGGTTTGTAAATATGCCTGACTATCTGCGTTCGCCTTGCCCGCAATATTGCGGCGTGCCTCGGTGGCCACATATTCGTCGGCCACCAGCGCGTGGCTATCGGCTTGCAATGCGCGGACCAACTGCCGGACAGCGCTCGCTGATTTGGATGCGGAAAACAGGACATTGGCGTCCAAAAAAATGCGCATAGGCGGCTGCGGGCTCAGCGCCGAAGTTTGCGCTGGGGTAGCACGGCGGCAAGCGCTGCCTCGGCGGCATCAAACTCTTGCACGCGTTCGGGCGTGTAAAGCTCCAGGGGCAGGGTCACCGCAAGGCGCAGCAACAGGCCTTGCGGCGTAGTCTCGGCGATCAATTGATCGTCCGCTTTCAGGCCCATGGCCTGGCGCAATTTGGCCGGTAGCGTGACCACGCCGCGGCTGTTGATGGTGAGAGTGGCTTGCATGGGTGCAGTTTAACTGCAATACTGCATTACTGTGATATTCAAATTCTTTGTTTTGTGCGATTTGGCTTGGCTCGCGGCCTGGACGCGGCAGCAGGTGCTGCAAAATTTTCTTGCCTCAAGTTCAGGCGCTCGCGCTCACTGGAAACCTTCAAGGCCTGCACTTGATAGAGCTTGACTCCTTTGGTCTTTTGACTTGGCATGGCTAATGGCTTGGTTTAGGCCTTGTTGGATGCTGACGAATGCGCGTGACATTTATTTTCCTTTTTGGGCTTCATTCAGTTTATAAAAGCCCCAGCCATTTGCCCCAAATCAACTGCCCCAAATAACGGCTGGGCAGTAGGGTAAACGCCCCCGCAGTGACGCAGGCACCCAGGTACAGCGAGACCATAGTTTTGCGGTGTACCGCGATATTGCCTTTATAAAGCGCAGAAAAACTGGTCCACAAAGCCAGCAGCGTGACCGGAATGAGCAGATGGATGGGCGTGTAGCCTTCGATATTGGGCAATTTGTAATCGTGAATAAATATACCGCTGATACTGGCCCCCAGCATGAGGGTGACAAACCCGTAGCCAAAAGCGCGGTGCACGCGGGGCCGCAGCACGGCGCCTTTGCGCGCCCAGATGGCGAGCGGCCCGAGCGCCACCGCGCCCAAAGCGGCACTCATGTGGACGGCGATGAGGGGGGACATTTGCATGAGCTAAAGCTTGGACTTCTGTCCACATTGATTTTTGGAGCTGCAATATTAATGCGGGTGCATGAAAGATGGCAGTGCGACAATCCCCCCGCCCCCTGTGGCCGATGAACTTTTTATAAATGGTGCGGTATGGAATTGGACAGTGTGCTTTTGCTCAAAGCGGCGGTGATGGGGATCGTGGAGGGGCTGACCGAGTTTTTACCGATTTCATCGACCGGGCATTTGATACTGGCGGGCGCGCTGCTGGGCTTTGACGATGAGAAGGCTAAGGTCTTTGATATCGCGATCCAGACCGGGGCGATATTTGCGGTGATTTTGGTGTACTGGGACAAAATTAAATCCACCGTACTGGCCTTGCTTACGCAGAGCAGGGCGCAGGCTTTTGCTATGAATGTGCTGATCGCATTTTTGCCCGCCGTGGTGCTGGGCTTGTTGTTTGGCAAGGTGATTAAGGCGCATTTGTTTACGCCGCTGATCGTGGCCAGCACCTTCATCCTGGGTGGCTTGATTATTTTGTGGGCCGAGCGGCGCCAGGCGGCTGCCCAAAATGTGCAGACCGGCTACTTTGCCCGCGTGGGCGATGTCGATGACATGACCATGTGGGACGCCTTCAAGGTTGGCCTGGTGCAATGCCTCGCCATGGTGCCGGGCACCAGCCGTAGCGGCGCCACCATCATCGGCGGCATGTTGCTAGGCATGTCGCGCAAAGCGGCCACCGATTTTTCGTTTTTTCTGGCCATCCCCACGCTGATAGGCGCGGGCGCTTACAGCTTATACAAAGAGCGCGCTTTGCTCAGCCTGGCCGATGCGCCCATCTTTACCGTGGGCCTGGTCTTCTCGTTTATCAGCGCCTGGGCCTGCGTGCGCTGGCTCTTGCGCTTCGTGGCCACGCACAGCTTTGTGGGCTTTGCGTATTACCGCATCGCCTTTGGCATAGTGGTGCTGGCTACCGACTGGAGCGGCCTGGTGGTTTGGAAGGCTTAAGCGCCCATATTGCGCAGCGAGGTTTCGATGGCCGCAGCCGTGGCCATCGGTTTTTCCATAGGGAATAAATGCGTGCCGTCGAGCATGATGATGCGCCCGCGGGTGACTTTTTCGGTCATGCCCATGCCCACGCGCTTCATCTCCCAGGACTGGCGACCGCCGATAAAACTCACCGGGCATTTCAGCGGATTGCGCCTGAGCAGGCGGTCCAGGTTGTCGGGGATGGTGTTGTAGATATTGGTTTCGATTTCGCGGTCAAACGCCAGCACGCGCTTGCCTTCGCGATCGACTGTGCCGTGGGCGATGTAGTCGCGCAGCACCGCGTCGTCCCATTTGGCAAATGCGCGTTTGTGTTTGAAGTGTTCATAAGCCGCCTCTTGGCTGGGCCAGCTGTTGCGCCGCTTGTGGCTGACGGCAGCGGGCGAGAGCGAACCGACCAATTGCGCACCTTTGATCACGCCTAGCGCCATAGAGCGCCAACCACCCAAGATGGGCGCGTCGATCAGCAACACGCCTTTGGCTAAGCCTGGGTGGCGCGCTGCGGCCATGAGGCTGAGAAATCCGCCCAGCGAATGGCCGGCCAGCCACACCGGCCCGCACGCCTTGTCGGCCTGTGCTTGCGCAAAATCGGCCACCTGTTGCACTAGGTGCTTCCAGTTGTTGCTGACCGGGTACTGCGGGTCATGGCCTAGCTTCTCAATCGCCTGCACCGCAAAGCCGCGTTTGCGCAATTGGGCAAACAAGATACTGTAGGTGCTGGCGGGAAAACTGTTGGCGTGGGAAAAAACGAGCGGGGTGCTATGCATTTGGTGAGGCTGAAACTTATTTAGTGGGGTAAAGCAAAGAGCGTAGGCCGATTTTTTTGATTGCGTTGATGGTGTTCCTAAGTTGGACCATGTCAGTTCAAGATCTTATTTCAGCAAGCCTAAACTTGCCGTCTAAGACTGGGCAAAACCTCGGCCTCAAACCATGGGTTTTTAGCCAGCCAAATATTATTTCGAGGAATGGGGTGCGGCACAGGTATTACATTGGGCCAATAGGTCTGCCAGGCATTGGCGGTTTCGGTCAAATTACTTTTGTTCAACGCTCCCAAGTGCCATTTTTGAGCGTACTGCCCAACAACAATAGTCAAGCAGATATTGGAAAGTTGCGGCAATAACTTTGGCCTCCAAGTTACAGCACATTCTGGCCTTGGCGGTAGATCACCTGATTTACCTGTTCCAGGAAAACAAAAGCCCATTGGGACTAAAGCAATTTTCTTTTAGTTATAAAACCCCCCTTTTTCAATTACCATCCATTTTCGTAATCGATCGCCGCTTGGATCATCAAACGGTATTCCAGTTACATGCACCCGGCTTCCAGGCGCATGCCCGAAGATGAGAATTGTTGCCGCTGTGCTAACTTGAACAATTGGTCTTGGACCTGATGGAACATGCTGAGCGCATAGGGTACGAGAGCGAATTACTTTAACGAGCTCAGCCAACACTTGGGTCATGACAAGCCGGTGTAGAAATTAGTCATTCTTTTCAAGGCGCTCGTTTTGAGGAAACATGAATTTACGCGCTTGCGCATCCATTTCAGTTTTGAAGCTGTATTGGGTTTTCAATGCTTCCGCGCGTTGCGCAGCTGGCTTGGTATTGATATGGTCTAACAGTCGCTTGACATGGGGATATTGCACCCAAGTGCCGTCGCCCGTGCCCAACACATAAGGCAGCAGGCGTGCCCAGCCCCAAAATGCCATGTCAACCACGCTGTAATGTTCGCCGACCATAAACGTCCGTCCAGACAAGTGCTTTTCCAGAATTCCCCAATGGCGGTTTGCCTCATAGTCGTACCGATTCAAGGCATAGGTCTTGGGTTCTGGCGCCATATGGCGAAAATGCACAGACTGCCCGGAATAAGGGCCGATACCGCTTGCAATGAACATCAGCCATGAAAGTGTTTCTGCGCGCTCAGCACTGCCCACATCGGGGACGATAAAGCGTTTTTCCCGATCGGCCAGAAACAGCAATATGGCATTGCTGTCAAAAACAGTGACATTGCCATCGACGATCGCCGGAACTTTGGCATTGGGATTAACCGCTAAGTATTCCGGGGCAAATTGTTGGCCCTGCCGGGTATCCACCGGTATGGCCTCATACGATAAGCCCAGCTCTTCGAGCAAAAGGGCGATTTTCATGGGATTAGGGGCAGCGTTATAGAAAAACTTGAGCATATGCTCTCCAGTGGAATTTGTTTGAGACTTGGCCGAGTGCATTCTAGGGAATGCTTGCTCCCTATCGGAAGGGCCACATATTCAGCAGCGTGGTACTAATAAATCGCAAGATGGAAGGTGTCGGAATTTTTGTGTAAACGGAGTTAAGCACCATTGCCTAAAGACCCGATCCTTAAACTCATACTAACTTTTGGCGCTACGCAGGCAGCGCCTTGGGCGAGATGTGCAGCTCATATCAGTTGGCTTGCATGGCATGCAGTTTATAGGGTTAGCGCAGTTAGGCATTGAATCAGCCTCCAGCGATGATTGCGTATGCGCGAGCAGCTACTTAGAGCGTCCTGCTAGCACCTTTAACTGATACCGTTGGCATGAAGTCGCGGCATGGTTTCTGCGGTATTAATTGCAAGCTCGCCGCGGGAAGCATTGGGCAGCAGCGCACTCAAAATCTGATGAATTTGAAGCAGGCGCGGATCGCTGTTTTTAGCATCGTCCGTGGTGTCGTTGATGCAGAAAAAATCTAGCGTACCAAATAGCTTTTTGAGGTGCTTCAGAGATTGCGTTTCTAACGATTGCCCAGTCGCTATGTACAAATGTGAGTGGTCTATTGTTTTGGCAAAACCATGGGCTAAGGCCCAGCGCAAAACAAAGTCGGAAATGATGGTGGGCTTGTTCCATGTGCGAAAAACAGTTGACCTGACCAACTCAAATGAATCGGGCGCGTCACGTTCAATTTCCAACATCAGTGACTTCAACATGGGCCTTGGAGAATGGGAGAAAGTTCTGGGCGTGTGTTGATAATGCGGGTGCATCTTTTGGGCGAATGAATAGGTGCTTAAATCGGCGCCATCTGATTTCGCTTGAAGCCACTGCTTGGACAAGCGACTGGCATTTTCGAGGGATGTCGATTCAGCTTGCAAATTGTTGCCCTTCACCTCAGGATCATCTGACCAAGAAACATAAATGCCATTTTCAAAAAACCAATTCTCCAAACATACAGGCGAGCCAAAGAATACATCATCATTCAAATAAAAATAGCGTTCTGATAACCCTGGAATATGATGGATATAAGACTCAATATTTCCTGAATCGAATGTCGGCAGGGCTGAATGGGGGATTAGTTGATGGTGATCCACCAGGGTAATTTGATCGGAGGTTTGGAACCAATCGGGTACTTGACCATCCGTGACGATGAAAATATGCCCGTGTTCAGGAAAGAACTTTTCAAGTGCCCGCAAGCTAAACCGCAACTCGTCGTTGTCGCGGTACCGACCTTCAACATTGCCAAACTTGGCAAAACCCAAGTTGCCGGTGGCTTCTAATTTTTGAGCATATTTTTGACGCTTGGCGCGCCATTCACTTTCGTTACCATTGACCCATAGGTAGACGATGTCAATCGCAGTATTTGAAGTTTTTGGTAATTGATGCAAAATAAAAAAATTGAATATAAGAATTTAATTATGCCATCTTTAAAACGCATTTTTTTGGACGTAATTTGGATACGTTTTAGCCAATTTTTCTAGAAAATTTTGAACGGAGGCTGATCCGCGAATCGTTCCGATGAAACTCTCACCCTGAAGGAGGTGATCTGCATACAGCCCAAAGTGGTGCACGAGACAGTCTTTGCAGGTCAACTGTTCAAAGGTGGTGTCTTGAGAGGCCTCAGTTCGCACTCCGTGCTGTGCATTAAAATTTAAGTGGCTTGATCTGATGTCTTGGGCAAGCCTCTTTGGGTCGGGAAACCGGTGTCGATGTTGATACAAGAGATAGGCGGGTCGTCATGAGTAAGCGATTTCTTAGGTGGGTCGGAACATGGATCGAGGAAAACATCCCTCCCGGTGCCAATCCCGACATAGAGAGCCACGATGCAAAGGCAAAGCGACTGACGGAGAAACTGTTCGCTGAAGCAGTGGTTGCCGGCTTCACGAGCTTTGAGACCGACGAGGAGCGGGAGCGCGTTCCACCTCTGGTACTGGCCGCTGTCGCTGACAGCACCGACTTTGACATCGATGCCTATCGTCTCAAGTCGGAACTTGCCAATGAAAATGAAGATGGCGATTGAGTCGCGCAAGAGGGGTAGTTCTGAGGCCACATTGAAAAGTGCGGGATGGTCTTTGAGGGTGCAATGGGACAAGCTCATCAAAAAGGTTAGCTGACAAGCTCAAAAATATTGGATCTTGAATCAGCCCATGTATTCAGAACCAATCGGCAAGCGAGTGGCCGCCAATAGGCAATAAAAAACCCACATTCCAATTCAAGAAGTGGGTTTACTTAAAGGTCAATTGGTCGGGGTGAGAGGATTCGAACCTGGGGGTGTACTGAATTTTGTGTAAACGGTCTAATGGCG
>CAIPZV010000034.1 GCA_903869595.1 uncultured beta proteobacterium
GCCCGAGATCACGGTGGGCTCGAAAAACTGGCCGTGCAAGGCTTTTCCACCGGTTTCCACCTTGCCGCCTTTTGCAAGGGCGTCCGCCACATGGCGCGTGACCTTGGCAACCGCCGCGTCTTCGATCAGCGGGCCCTGGACCACACCCTCGTCAAAGCCGTTGCCTACCTTCATGAGTTTCACCCGTGCCGTGAACTGGGCGACAAACTGGTCGTACACCCCGGCTTGCACATAAAAGCGGTTGGCGCAGACGCAGGTTTGGCCAGCGTTGCGGTATTTGCTGGCCATGGCGCCTTCTACAGCCGAATCCAGGTCGGCGTCGTCAAACACGATAAAGGGTGCGTTGCCACCGAGTTCGAGCGACATCTTTTTAATGGTGGGGGCGCATTGCGCCATCAAGATGCGGCCCACTTCGGTGGAACCGGTAAAGCTCAGGTGGCGCACGGTGTCGCTGGCGCAAATCACTTTGCCCACGGCAATCGAGTTATCTGCGTCGGCGGTAATCATATTGAGCACGCCCGCCGGAATGCCAGCGCGCAGCGCTAGTTCGGCAGCGGCCAGGGCGGTCAAGGGCGTCAGCTCGGCGGGCTTGATGATGACCGGGCAACCGGCGGCCAACGCTGGAGCCACTTTGCGGGTGATCATGGCCAGCGGAAAGTTCCAGGGCGTAATCGCGGCGCACACGCCGATGGACTGCTTGATGACCGACAAGCGGCGGTTGTTGTCAAACTGGGGCAACGTCTCGCCATTGATGCGCTTGGCTTCTTCGGCAAACCACTCCACAAAGCTGGCGCCGTAGGCGATTTCACCTTTGGCTTCGGCAAAGGGCTTGCCTTGCTCGGCGGTCATGATGCGCGCCAGGTCTTCTTGGTTGGCCATCAGCAAATCAAACCATTTGCGCAAAATGATGCTGCGCTCCTTGCCCGTCTTGGCGCGCCAGGCCGGCCAAGCGGCATCCGCGGCGGCAATCGCTTGGGTGGCCTGGGCTGGCCCCAGGTTGGCCACGTCAGCCAGCTTGTGGCCGGTGGCCGGGTCCAGCACATCAAAGCGCGAAGGTCCGGCCACCCATTGGCCATTGATCAAGGCGTCGGTTTTGAGCAGGCTGGGGTCTTTGAGCAGGGCGAGGGGGGAACTGTGTTGTGTCATGGGGCAAAGGGGCGCAGTTGGTATGAAAAAAGGGCGCAGATGCGCTGGCCCATGATCATACGACGATGGACTTTCACTGCCTGCTAGCGCTTTGTAGCCGCCTTGGTAGCCGCACTGGTCACGCGCCGCGTGCGCCGAGGCTGTCTCCTCGCGCACTGCGGCGGCATGCAAAGCGCGGCCTCCGCAGGGTTAAAGTAGCGCCAACCCCTTTACGGAACACACCATGGCACTAATCAACTACATCACCCAAATTAACCTGGACTTCGGCGCGGTCGCGCTCTTGCGCGCCGAGTGCGAGCGCGTGGGCATGCGCAAGCCGCTGATCGTCACCGATGCGGGCGTGCGGGCTGCTGGCGTCTTGGACAAAGCGCTAGCCGCGCTGGGAGACATCCCGCATGCGGTGTTTGACCAGACGCCCTCTAACCCCACGGAAGCGGCGGTGCGCGCTGCGGTGGCAGTGCTGCAAGCGCATGGCTGCGACGGGCTAATTGGCGTGGGCGGCGGCTCCAGCCTGGACCTGGCCAAAGGCGTGTGCATTGCCGCCACCCACCCCGGCCCACTCAAAACCTACGCCACCATCGAAGGCGGCAGCCCCAAAATTAGCGAGCGCGTGTTGCCCCTGATAGCTGTGCCCACCACCGCCGGCACGGGCAGCGAAGTAGCGCGTGGCGCCATCGTCATCTTGGACGACGGGCGCAAAGTGGGTTTTCATAGTTGGTTTTTAGTGCCCAAGGCCGCGATTTGCGACCCCGAACTCACCCTGGGCTTGCCTGCGCAACTCACCGCAGCGACCGGCATGGACGCGATTGCCCATTGCATGGAAACCTTTATGGCCCCGGCCATCAACCCGCCGGCCGACGGCATCGGTCTGGACGGCCTGGCGCGCGGTTGGGCGCATATCGCCCGCGCCACCGAAAACGGCGCGGACCGCGATGCGCGTTGGAACATGATGAGCGCCAGCATGCAAGGCGCCATGGCGTTTCAAAAAGGCCTGGGCTGCGTCCACAGCCTGAGCCATAGCCTGGGCGGCGTGAACCCGCGCTTGCACCACGGCACGCTCAATGCATTGTTTATGGGCGCGGTAGTGCGCTTTAACGCCAGCGCCGCGTCCATCCAAAACGAGAACCGCCTGCAACGCATGGCCAGCGCCATGGGTATTGGCGACTGCGACGCCAAAGGCACCGAAATCGCCGATGCCATCCGCGCCATGAACGCCCGCCTGGGCCTGCCCAGCGGCCTGGCCGCCTTGGGCGTGACCGAAGACTTATTCGAACGCATCATCGACGGCGCCATGGCTGACCATTGCCACAAAACCAACCCGCGTATCGCGACGCGGGAGGATTACCGGGATATGTTGTTGGCTTCTATGTGAGGCCGGGCCGTTCCCTCGGCAAATTCGGCGGAACTTAGTAGCGAAGGCGCCGGTGTCCCGCCAACAAAACTAGGCCGTTTTAAAAAGCGCTAATTTGCCTCTGCCTGGTATTTCAAACCGTGTCAGATTAGGAAGTACCGTCGATAAATCGGTATCTTCTACGCCCATCCATCGCGCGAGTGCCGCTGCAAATTCATCGACAGAGGTACTTGGCAGCAAGCGGCCTTGACCGACGGTATCGGGGCCATCTAAAGCTTTTTCCAAGTTGGACAAATCCGGCGCTGTGCCCCAGAATTTCCCGCCATCCACCTCGCCGCCCATCACCATATGGTGGCTGCCCCAACCGTGGTCAGAGCCATCGCCGTTAGAGGACAAGGTGCGACCGAAGTCGGAGGCAGTGAAGGTGGTGACTTTGTCTGCTACACCCAATTGGACGGTTGCTTTGTAAAAGCTGTTCATGGCATCGTTAACTTTTTGCAGCAAGCCACTGTGATTGGCTATCAGGTTATCGTGCAGATCAAACCCGCCGAGGGAGACAAAAAAGACTTGTCGTTTAACTGCTAAGTTGCTTCGAGCTTGAATCAGGCGAGCAACTATTTGTAATTGCGCGGATAAGCTGTCATTTCCAAAGGTGGTGGTAAAGGTGGGGGTTGTCTGCAATGAGTTAGTTACGATCTGCTGGTTGTCAATCGAGCTTTTCATCATCCGCGCCCATTCTTGTTCCATCCAATGACTGGGGCTGGTGTTGAGCAGGGTTCCCAGCGCAGTTTTGCAATCTCCGATGCCGTAGACACCTGTACTTGTATTAAGGCTGCTAATAGATACAGCCCCTTTGCTGGTGACTTGGTATGGGAGCACCTTTTGCCCGGACATAAAAACGGCGTTCCCTGCTGCGTTGATACAGGTGAAGTGTGAGCTTTTAGTGTCACTGCTCAAGAATAAATCTCCCAATCGCCCCCCCCATCCTTGGGTAGCGCCTTCGGCGCCCTCAATCAAACCGCTTTGCCACAAACTGAATTGGTCATTGTGCGAGAACAGCTTGGGCGGCAGATCGCCTGTTTTTGCATTGTTGTAGTCATCCCTAGTAGTTGGCTTCACAAGCGGCCCCACATTAAGCAATATCCCCATATTTTTTGCTTCGTAGAGGGTGGCCATAGAACGCATAGCCGCTTGAACCGCATACTGGCGACCTGAAGGCAAACCGTTTGTCGACAGTGACGTTAATCCACTTTTAGGCAAATGAATTCTTTTATCTAGTACGTCTCCGACATTGCGCAGTGTTTCGTAGCTAGCATAGCTGTTGGTGTCATATGGCACAAAGGTGTTGTCATGGTCATTGCCGCCATATAAGAAAACACAGACCAAAGCTTTGTAATCGCCAGAGGGCGCGCTTTGCGCTGCCGCTTCTCCTATGCCAGCTAGCGATAAGGCAAGGTTGCCGGCTGTGCCAGCCAAACCAAGGGCGGCAGTGCGGCGAAGAAATTCACGGCGTTGAAGGGATTCGAGTTTGCTAATGTGCATGGCTGGCCTCACTTTTGGACAATGTATTCGGGCGTTGCCATGATCAAAAATACCGTGGCCTTGATACGCAGTAAACAACCGGCGTCATTACTTGCCGGTTGGGTTGCTACCGCAGTTGAAATCGTATCCTTGGTATCTTTTGAAAGCGCGCCGGCCGCTAACAGCAGCGAATACCGATCCACCAATGCCTTGGCATCTTTTGCTAATGCATAGTCCGCGCTGTAATCAGTTGACAGAACGTCACCTTTATTTGCGCCGCCTATGTAGTCGTTAATAAGGTTAAGGTATTTGGCAACTGTTACCTCGTTGCAAATCTGAAACTCCGGTGCAGTAATTGTTTTCTTCGCCATCTCACCCTGCGTAGGTATATAGCCTGGTCTGTAAAAATTAAACACACTGGGGCTGCGTAACGGGCTTTGGCCCAAGCCGGTAACGTCATCCGAGAGATCGCCGATATTCCAAGGGCCGACCCAGGAGTTGCCAGCTGTAGGCGTAAGGCTAAGGTCGCTGGGTTTCGCGTTAAAGGTGCGGGCCCATTGCACCATGCGCAGAGCCGGTTCGCGTAATTTTCCGTATACGTTCTTCGCGCTTTCATCGGTCGGCAGATTGCGCGCCTCCGCATCCAAGAGTACAGCTTTGATAACCGTTTTCATGTCGCCGCGCTTGCCATTTACCGTCGCCTTAAATGCGGCGCTGACCCTGCCAATATAGGCGGGGCTTGGGTTGGAGCACACTAAACGCTGAATGAGCTGGCGCCCAATGAACGGACCTACGTTGTCATGATTGGCTAAATAGTCCAAAACTAGGTTGATCGCCTCTGGACCAGTTGCACCAGTTGGGATGTTTCCGCCTATGTATTTCCCATATGGTGCATTTGCTTTAATATTTTTTAGCGTAAAAGAATATTTACTCGCATCATGAGCCATATTTGAGTTGAAATATTTCAAATTGGTCGACGCAGCGGCCTTGTCCGAAAGTGTGAAGGGATCCGCGCTTTTGAAATTCCATCCCGTCAAAATAGCAGCCAGATTCGTCACGTCTTGTTGTTGGTATGTTTCTATGGGTTTTCCGTTTTGTAACTTAAGGCTTCCATCGGCATTGAGTTGGTACAAACCGATGGTGAAAAGCTGCATCACTTCGCGCGCATAGTTTTCATCCGGCGAGCTATTTCCCGTGGCTGCAACACTGCCCTTCATATTCAGGTAGGTGCCCATGGCCGGTGACAGGCTGACCGCTTTGAGTAAGTCCGAAAAATTGCCGAAAGCATTTTTTTCCAGCAAATCCATATAAGCCGCTGCTGCCACATTGCGCCAAGTAATGGCCCCTAAACCTTCAATCGAGACCACAAATATTTGTGACAAAGCAAATGCCACCCGTTGGCGCAAGACATCGGGGGCGGCAATCAATTTGCGCCATAAGGTGTTGTCCATGCCCAATTTAGAGGATTTATCGGCGGCAATAAAGCCGCTGTTGATGATCCAGCTGTAGTGGGAATCGGATTCAACCCAAGGCTTTGCGAGTTCCGCATCTAGCCAGCCTTCAAAGCCCTTGTTTTGAACCTCTTGCACCTGGGTATACGTCCCGCCAAACGAGGCTTGCATCAAAAAGCGAGCGGCTTCTTGTTCGGTGGGGGGCTTGGCTGCGGGAGTTTTGTTGTCCCCCCCACCGCCGCCGCAGGCGGCTAAGGCCGCAGCGGCGAGGGCGCTCAGAGTTGGCGCTGCGGCGCTGGGTAGGCCGCCTGCGCCCGCTTTTTCTGCGGGATACGGCACGTCGGTTAGCTGGGGCTTGGCAGCAGGGGGGGCAAAGTCCGCACGGGCTGCGCGGGTGGGCTCGTCCAAGGTTTGCATAGGCTGTTCCTTCCTTAAAAAATTGCTTTTACTGAAACATATCATATTTTTAACAGTTGTCTAAAAATTATCTAAATCGCGGAAGGTTTTGATATCGTTATTTCTCGCATTTCGCCCCCCGGCAAAGTGACCGTCCCCAGGGCCCTGCGTGGGCTGGTGTCAACGGCAGCCCTGGGGGTCCGTGGAAGCACCCCGGCGCTGCAGCGCCCGGTACAGGGGCGCGGCGATAATGGAGGGTGTTGCCCGCCGCGCCTGCCGGGGGCGGTTTTCCCCTCTATTTCTGTACCGAGCACCATTGACATGAGTTCTTCAGCCACCCCGGGCGTCATGAGCGTCGCCGACATCCGCAAGACTTTTCTGGACTTTTTCGCATCCAAAGGCCACGCCGTGGTGGAAAGCAGCCCGCTGGTGCCGGGCAATGACCCGACGCTGATGTTCACCAACTCGGGCATGGTGCAGTTCAAAGACGTGTTTTTGGGCACGGACAAGCGCTCCTATGTGCGTGCCGCCTCGGTTCAAGCCTGTTTGCGCGCTGGCGGCAAGCACAACGACCTGGAAAACGTGGGCTATACCGCCCGCCACCACACGTTTTTCGAGATGCTGGGCAACTGGAGCTTTGGCGACTACTTCAAGCGCGAGAGCCTGAAATGGGGCTGGGAGCTGCTGACCCAGGTCTACAAACTGCCGCCCGAGCGCCTGATGGTCACCGTCTATATCGACGACGACGAGGCCTATGACATCTGGCACAAAGAAATTGGCCTGCCCGCGGACCGCATCGTGCGCATCGGCGACAACAAGGGCAAAAAATATGCCTCCGACAACTTCTGGATGATGGCCGACACCGGCCCCTGCGGCCCCTGTTCCGAAATTTTTTACGACCACGGCCCCCACATCCCCGGCGGCCCGCCCGGCAGCCCGGACGAAGACGGCGACCGCTTCATCGAAATCTGGAACCACGTGTTCATGCAGTTCGACATGCAGGCCGACGGCAGCCTGCACAAACTGCCCGCGCCCTGCGTGGACACCGGCATGGGCCTGGAGCGCCTGGCGGCCATCTTGCAACACGTACACAGCAACTACCAGATCGACATCTTTGACCAGCTTATCAAAGCTGCCGCCAGGGAAACCGGCTGCGCCGACCTGCAAAACAATTCGCTCAAAGTCATTGCCGACCATATCCGCGCCACCGCCTTTTTGGTCAGCGACGGCGTGCTGCCCAGCAACGAAGGGCGCGGCTATGTGCAGCGCCGCATCGTGCGCCGCGCCATCCGCCACGGCTACAAGCTGGGGCAAAAAACGCCGTTTTTCCACAAACTGGTGGCTGACCTGGTGCGTTTGATGAGCGATGCCTATCCCAAAATCCGGGCTGACGAGAAGCGCATTACTGAGGCGCTGCGGCTGGAGGAGGAGCGGTTTTATGAGACGCTGGAAACCGGGATGGAAATCATTGATTTGGAATTTCGTAAGTTAACTGCGTTACAGCTGGCGGATGCAGAGCGGCAGTGGAAGGAAAAACCCAATACAACCGCTCGATTAAAGGTCTTGAAGTTGGCTGGTGATGTAGCCTTCAAGTTGCACGACACCTATGGTTTCCCGCTAGACCTCACCAGTGACGTCTGCCGCGAGCGCGGTGTTCAGGTTGATATTGACGGCTTTAACGCTGCCATGGAACGCCAAAAATCCCAAGCCCGCGCAGCAGGCAAGTTCAAGCAAGACCGGGGCTTGGACTACGCGGGTGCGGGCAACGAATTTGTGGGCTACGACCATTTAAGCCAAATCAGCACCGTGCTGGCTTTGTATCTGGACGGCGCCGAAGTGCGCGAACTGGCAGCCGGCCAAAGCGGCGTGGTGGTGCTGGCATCGACGCCGTTTTACGCAGAAAGCGGCGGCCAGGTGGGCGACGAGGGCACGATTAGCAGCGCTAGCTGCGTGTTTGCCGTGGCTGACACCCAAAAAATCAAGGCCGATGTGTTCGGTCACCATGGCAGCGTCTCGCATGGCAGCCTGAAAGTGGGCAATGCAGTGCAAGCCCAGGTTAACGCCGCAGTGCGTGCCGCCGCCATGCGCAACCACAGCGCCACGCACTTGATGCATGAGGCCTTGCGCGAAGTGCTGGGCGACCATGTGCAGCAAAAAGGCTCTTTGGTCAACGCCGAGCGCACCCGCTTTGACTTTGCGCACAACGCGCCGGTGACCGACGTGCAAATCCGCGCTATCGAAACCAAAGTGAACGCCCAAATTTTGGCCAATAGCGCCACCAAGGCCGAGCTGATGGACATCGAATCGGCCAAGAAAACCGGCGCGCAAATGTTGTTTGGCGAGAAGTACGGCGAGATCGTGCGCGTGCTCGACATCGGTAGCACGCGCGAGCTGTGCGGCGGCACGCATGTGGGCCGCACCGGCGATATCGGCGTTTTCAAAATCGTGTCCGAAGGCGGTATTGCCTCGGGCGTGCGCCGCATCGAAGCGGTGACGGGCGAGGGCGCTTTAGCCTATTTGCAAGACCTGGAAGACACTGTGGCCCAGGCCGCGCAAGCGCTTAAAACGCCGGTGGCCGAGCTGGGCTTGCGCATCGCCAGCACGGTAGACCACACCAAGTCCCTGGAAAAAGAGATATCCGCGCTCAAGGCCAAGCTGGCCGGTTTCCAGGGCGAGGCTTTGATCAGCCAAGTGCAAGACCTGGGCGGCGTGCCCTTTTTGGCCGCGCGCATGGAAGGCGCTGACGCAGCCGCTTTGCGTACCACCTTGCAAAAACTGCGCGATAAGCTGCCGCGCGCCATCATCGTGCTCGGCGCGGTGGAGGGCGATAAAGTTCAACTGGTGGCAGGAGTAGGCGCGGATATGACGGGCAAGGTGAAGGCCGGCGAATTGGTGAACTACCTGGCCGGCCAAGTGGGCGGCAAAGGCGGCGGCAAGCCCGACGTGGCCATGGCCGGCGGCACCGACCCCTCCAAGCTGGACAGTGCGATTGCCAGCGCCAAGGCCTGGGTGGGCGAGAGGCTGTAAGCCATGCAGCGGCGGCGCGTGTTGGCGGCTGGCGCTGCGGCATGTGCATTCTCAGCTGCCTCTCGATTGCACGCCGAAACCGGCTTTGACGTGCAGCCCTGGCCTGCGAACAAGGCGGCGCCCAAACAACTCAGCACAGATGAGCCAGGTAGCAACTGGGCTTTGGCGGATTTGCGCGGGCGGGCGGTGTTGATTAATTTTTGGGCTAGCTGGTGCGAGCCCTGCCGCCAAGAAATGCCCTCGCTACAGCGCTTGGCCCTTAGCCGGTCTGCCGAGCTCAAGGTGCTGACGGTCAACTTCAAAGAGGCGCCCGGCAGCGTGGAACAGTTTATGGCCCAGACCGGCTTGCAACTGCCGGTGCTGCGCGACGGTGATGGCGCGATAGCGCGCCAATGGGGCGTACGCGTGTTCCCGTCCACCATATTGGTAGATTCCGAAGGCATAGTGCGCAGCACCGTGCGCGGCGCTATCGACTGGACCGGGCCTGCGGCCCAGCGACTGATTCAGCCTTTGCTCAAGCGCGTGCCAGCAGCCGCTGCGCCAGGGCTTGCACCGTAGCGTCGGGGTGCGCCGGGCTGGGGCTGTCCAGCTGGGCTTGCACCAAGCGGCGCAAGGTTTCTAGGTGCGGTGTCAGCGTGCCAAAGAAGCGCGCCTGGCCGCCGCTGGCAATCAAGAGGGTGGGGAAGTCTTCCACATCAATCGGGTCCACCAGGTCGGCCTCGTCTTCCACATCCACCCACACAAAGCGCGCGGCGCCAAACTCGGATTGCAATTGCTCAAACAGCGGGCGGTAATCGCGGCAGGTGCCGCACCACTGCGCGCACAGGCAGGCGATTAGCAGGGACGAAGCGGGGGCGCTGGCGCTGGACATGGGGCCTATCATGGCAGAAAAAAGCGGCTTGCTTGGCGATCTCAGCCCACTGCGCCGCATGCTGACGGCGGGTGGCGCACCTGAAGCCAGGCAAGCGGCAGAGCCCGTATCGGTTGCCCTTGGCGGGCGGGAAATCGCGGCCTGCCCTAAGGTTTTACACTCAGGGGTTTACCCGAACGCGGGTTTCATCCCTCTATAGCCAAAGCACACAGCCCCCATGAGCGCATTTCTTGAAGAAAAGGTCTTGAGCGTCCACCACTGGACCGACCGCCTTTTCAGCTTCACCACCACCCGCGACGAGGCGATGCGCTTCTCCAACGGCCACTTCACCATGATCGGCCTGCGCGGCGAAGGTGGCAAACCGCTGCTGCGCGCCTACAGCATCGTCAGCGCCAATTACGAAGACCACCTGGAGTTTTTGAGCATCAAGGTGCAGGACGGCCCCCTGACCTCCAAACTACAGCACATCCAGGTGGGCGACACCATCGTCGTGGGAAAAAAGCCCACGGGCACCTTATTGATCGACTACCTCCTGCCCGGCAAAAACCTGTATTTGTTTGGCACCGGCACCGGCGTTGCGCCTTACCTCAGCATCGTGCGCGACCCGGCTACTTACGAGCGCTTTGAAAAAGTGATTTTGGTACACGGCGTGCGCGAAGTGGCTGAACTGGCCTACTACGATTACCTGAGCCACGACTTGCCCGCGCATGAATTTTTAGGCGAAATGGTCAGCGCGCAGTTGATGTATTACCCCACGGTTACGCGTGAGCCCTTTCGTAACCAAGGCCGCATCACCGACTTGCTGGAAAGCGGCAAGATGCAGACCGATCTCGGTATGCCCAAGTTTGACCCGGCCCATGACCGCGTCATGTTGTGCGGCAGCCCCGAAATGCTGCGCCAGCTCAAGCACATGCTCGAAGCGCGCGGCTTTATCGAAGGCAATACCACCAAGCCGGGCGACTTCGTTGTCGAGCGCGCTTTCGTAGAACAATAAACCGCGCCTAGCGCACACTTGGAAACCCCATGAAAAAATTTGATGTCTATGCCATCGGCAATGCCTTGGTCGATTCCGAGTACCAAGTCAGCGAGGCCTTGTTGCAACAATCTGGCGTAGAAAAGCGCCACATGACGCTGATCGACGCACCGCGCCGCGCCGAGCTATTGCAGCATATGCATGGCGTGCCTTCGCACCGCACAGGTGGTGGCTCGGCGGGTAACACTATCGTGGCGGTGGCGCAGTTTGGGGGGAAAGCCTTTTACTCTTGCCGCGTCGCAGAAGACGAGTTGGGCGCTTTTTACACGCAAGACCTGGCCCACCACGGCGTGGCCACCAACCTCAGCCACACCCGCGCGCCGCACGGCCAGACCGGCATCTGCATGGTCATGGTGACGCCCGACGCCGAGCGCAGCATGAGCACCTTCTTAGGCGCCACCGCAGACCTGGACCACACCGCGCTGCACCCGCAAGATATCGAACGCTCACGCGTGTATTACATGGAAGGCTATCTGGCTGCATCACCCACCGGCGTGGATGCCGCCTTGCAAGGCCGCGCTATTGCCCACCGCGCCGGTGTGGCGCTGGCGTTGACGCTCAGCGACATGAGCATGATTAACTTTTGCCGCCCCGGCCTGGAGGCCATGGTGGGTGGTTCCGACGAAGCTGGGCGCCTGGAATATTTGTTTTGCAATGAAGAAGAAGCCCAGGTCTGGTGCGGCTCGCAAGACCTGGACGCCGTGTGCGCCCAGATCAGCACACTGGCCCGCGTGGTCTGCCTGACCCGCAGCGCCAAAGGCTGCATCGTGGTCGAAGGCGGGCAGCGCACCGAAGTGCCCGCCGTGCCCGTGAAGGCCTTGGACAGCAATGGCGCCGGCGATATGTTTGCCGGCGCATTCCTCTACGCGGTCACTCAAGGCTATAGCCATGTGCAGGCTGCCGCGTTAGGTAATCGTGCGGCAGCGCGGGTGGTCGGCCAATATGGCAATCGCTTGAATAGCGACGCAGTGGCGGAAGTGATGGCGGGGTTTAAGCAGGGCTTGGCGGCGTAAATTCGGGCCTTTAAAGGCGCTGTTTTTATGCGCTGTTTACTTGAAGCAGTTTGGTACATTGCCGCAGCTTGCAATGTACTTAAGCCGCATCAAGTTCCTGCGTCAATTCAGGATGTTTGCTAATCAAGCGCAATAAGCAAAGCACGCCGCCGGGAGGGGTGAAACGACCTTGCTCCCAGTCTCGCAGCGTGGCAACCGGCGTGGCAATGCGATCTGCGAAAGCTTGCTGCGACAAACCAGCTTTGGCGCGTGCTTGACGTACCAAAATTTGTTCAGCTGTGGTCACCCTGCCCACGCCCGCCTTCGCTTCCTTCAGTGCTTGGCGCAAATCGGGCAAGGACATGCCTGCATCCAACTCGATGGCCTTAGCAATCTTTTCAACGTTCATTTTTTTCATATCAAACTGCTTTCTTGATGGCTTTATTGGCAATATTGGACTGATAAGCCTTGGCATACATCGTCACTAACAGCACGATGCCCTGTTCACTTAAGTTGAAATACACCACACGAACACCGCCTCGTTTACCGCGACCAGTCACCGACCAACGCACTTTACGGGCACCTTCTGCGCCTGGAATTACATCGCCTGCCAGGGGGTTTTTGGCAATCCAGTCAATAAAAGCAATACGCTCCGACTCGCTCCAAATCAGGGCCGCTTGCTTTTGAAAAGTGGGTGTTTCGACCACGGTAAACATGCGCTGGATTATACGGAAATCCCGTACGTCACGCGCTAAGAATTTACAGCGTTGGAAAAAAGTTTGCGGTTTCACTACCTGCCTGCTGAATTTGAGCAGGCTTTTTTCCCCAAGTCACATTGGATTTTTAACTGATTCAACTAGGTTAAGCCGCTTTGGCCTTGACGAGTGAAGCGTCATTACATAAGGTACGGAACGCTAAACAAAAGAGCACCGCCAATGCATACCGCAAAATTGAAAACCAATGGCCAGATCACCATTCCCAAGCAAGTTCGCAAGGCCCTGGGCCTCGATGCCGGTGGTCGAGTGGAGTTCGTTTTGGTCGGCCCTGGCCGTTATGAGTTGGTAGCTGCGACCCGCGACGTTAAGGAGCTCAAAGCCATGTTTGGGCCTGCCAAAAAGCTAGTCTCCATTGAAGCGATGAAGTCCACCATCGCATGGTGCGGGCAAACCAGCATTAAATAAACGCGCAGTGGCGCATATGTCTTTTGTGGCGCGAAGACGGCGCCTACCAAGTCGAAATTGTGGACTACCACTAAGAGGTAACTATGGCAGAACGATTAGACGAAATACACCCTGGCGAAATATTGCTGGAAGACTTCATGAAACCTATGGGCATCTCGGCCCGTCAACTGGCTGCGGACATCGATGTGTCCCCCAGCCGCATCAGCGAGGTGGTGAACGGTCAGCGCCCCATCACCGCCGATACAGCCTTGCGGCTGGGCTTGTTCTTCAGTATGGAGCCGCGCTTTTGGCTGAATTTGCAGACGGAGTACGACATGCGTGTTGCCGCGCACGCGGGCCTGGACAAAATCGCCGCCCGCATCCGCATTTATCAGCAGCCAGCGCAGGCGTGAAAAAGGCTTTTAGCCGCGCCGCTTGGCTGGCTTGGACAAAGTCGTAGCCACTTCCCGCGCGACCGCCTTGTCTTCAGAGCCCGCAAACTTGCTGTATTTGCCCAAGATGCTGACCAGTTGCCCATAAATACGGGGCGCGCCGGCCAGGCATTCTTGGTGTTCCAGAAAATCGGGCTCGCCGGTGAAGTTGCCTACCAAACCACCGGCTTCGGTGACCAGCAGCGAGCCTGCGGCCATGTCCCAGGGTTGCAGGCCGCGTTCAAAAAATCCGTCGCAATAACCGGCGGCCACATAGGCCAAGTCCAGCGCGGCCGCTCCGGGGCGGCGAATGCCTGCGGTGCGCTGCATCACTTCGCTCAGCATCGCCAGGTAGCCTTCAAAATCGCTGCCTGGGCGGAAGGGAAAGCCAGTGGAAATCAGGCATCCGGTTAGTTCGGTGCGCTTGGATACGCGCAGGCGCCGGTCGTTTAGAAATGCGCCGCGTCCTTTGGTGGCGGTGAACAAATCGTTGCGCGTCGGGTCATAGACCACGGCTTGCTCTATCTTGCCGCGCACCGACAGCGCAATGCTGACGCAGTACATTGGCAGACCGTGGATGAAGTTGGTGGTGCCGTCTAGCGGGTCGATGATCCAGACGAATTCGGAGTCTTTGGCACCGTGGGTGGAGCCTGATTCTTCGGCGCGTATGCCATGGCCCGGGTAGGCGGTAAGCAGGGTTTCGATGATCGCTTGTTCTGCGGCGTGGTCCACTTCGGTGACGAAGTCATTGGCCAATTTTTGGGACACCCGCACGGACTCAATATCGAGGGCGGCGCGGTTGATGATGGACCCGGCAGCGCGGGCGGCCTTGACGGCCACATTCATCATGGGGTGCAGATTAAGTGACATCGGATTGTGGAGGGAAGAACAGGGGTGGCCCGCCCGAACAATGCGGACGGCAGCTGGCGCCGGGGCGGCGACAATAGGGTGATTTTACCGTTGGCGCCTCTTGTGACCGTTCGCACCCGTTTTGTACTCATCCAGACCAGCCATGCCGGCAATGTAGGCGCCGCCGCGCGGGCCATGAAAACCATGGGTTTTGACGATTTGGTGTTGGTCGCCCCGCGCTGGCCCAACGTGCTGCGCCGCGAGGAAACCATTCAAAGAGCCAGCGGCGCGCTCGATGTGCTGGCCAATGCGCGCATCGTCGATACCCTGGATGAAGCCCTCGATGGCATGGACCATTTGTGCGCCACCGCAATGACGCCGCGCGATTTCGGGCCGCCCACGCGCACGCCGCGTGAGCATTTCAGCCGCTTTGCGGGCCCAGCGCAGCCCGCGTCAGCGCCCAGCGCAGTAGAACCCCCGCCGCAAGGCATCGCCTTCCTCTTCGGCTCCGAGCGCTTTGGCATGCGCAATGAAGACGTGTACCGCTGCCACGTGTGCCTGAGCATTGCGGCCAATCCGCAATTTGGCTCGCTCAATATCGGCGCGGCTTTGCAAGTTATTGCGTACGAATGGCGGCTGGCCTTGGGCAGCTTTCCTTTGCCCGGCAGCACGCCACACAACGCGCCAGCCGATGCGGCCCAGGTGGCGGGCATGTTGGCCCATTTGCAAGAATCTTTGGAGGCCTTGGGTTTTCTGGACCCGCTCGCGCCCAAGAAGCTAATGCCGCGCCTCAACCAGCTATTCAACCGCGCCAGCGTTACGCAAGAAGAAATTCATATCCTGCGCGGTATCGCCAAAGCCGTGCTGCAGCAATCGGCGCAGCTACAGGCGAAGGTGCTTGCCGGGGCATCGGCTAGGGCCGAGCCTGAGGGCCAGGCCAAGGCGCAGGACATTGCGCGCGCCGCCAGCGCATCACCGGCCCAGAAGCTAGACTAGTCGCCATGTTTTCCAAAATCCGCTCTGATATCCAATGCATTTTGGATCGCGACCCGGCTGCCCGCAGCACCTGGGAGGTCATCACCTGCTACCCCGGCCTGCATGCCGTCATCTTGCACCGCCCGGCGCATTGGTTTTGGACGCATGGCTTCAAATGGCTGGGACGCTTTACCTCGCATATCGCGCGTTTTCTCACTGGCATCGAAATCCACCCCGGCGCCATCATCGGTGAGCGCGTATTCTTTGACCACGCCATGGGCACGGTGGTCGGCGAGACCGCCGAAATCGGCGACGGCTGCACGATTTACCAGGGCGTTACTTTGGGCGGCACTTCGCTCTACAAAGGCGCCAAACGCCACCCCACTTTAGGCAAAGACGTGGTCGTCAGCGCAGGCGCCAAAGTGCTGGGCGGTTTTGATGTCGGCGATGGCGCCAAAATCGGCAGCAACGCGGTCGTTATCAAGCCTGTGCCTGCCGGGGCCACCGCCGTGGGTATCCCGGCGCGCATCATCCAAAGTAAAGCCGACGAAAGCGCCGATGTGGCCGGTTCGCAGCCCAAATTCAGCGCTTATGGAATTACGCAAGAAGACGACCCGGTGAGCCAGGCCTTGCGCGGCCTGATCGATAGCGCGGCCACCCAAGACCAGCAAATTGCCCGCTTGTGGCTTGCGCTAGAAAAAATATGCCAACAGCAGCAACTGCAAATGCCCGAAGGCGAGCGCGGGGACTGCTTCGAGGCCGAGCGTCTCAGCCAGCTAGTCGGTAAATAAACCGCGTTTAGCTGCCGGTGCGCCGCGGTCGCTGTGCTGTTTTAGGCCGAAAAGCCTTGCACACGCTATCGACGGTTTCCATATACGGCCCGCCGATCAAATCCACGCATAACGCCCCTGTGCAAAATCTGGCTTGACAGCCGCGGTATTGATACATATCATGAGATCTACCATTTAGTCAGAAGGAGGTCACAATGCATCAAACCGCCAAGATATTTGCCACAGGTCGCAGCCAGGCGGTTCGCCTGCCGCTGGAATTTCGCTTTGACGTCGCCGAAGTCTTTATTCGCTGGGACCCAGCCACCGGCGATGTGGTGCTGTCACGCAAACCGACCGATTGGCAAGGTTTGCTCGACGTGGTGACCCTCAACAAGGACGAAGACCTGCTGATTGAACGCCGCCAAAGCAGCGCGCGGCGCGACCCCTTTGAAGGCTATGAGGGCTTTGAATCATGAGCCAGCGCTACATGCTGGACACCAACGTCGTGAGCCACATCATGCAGGGGCGCGACGCCCCATTGCTCGATCGCCTTACCAAGGTGCCGGTGGGGCAGGCCGTCATGTCCAGCGTGACCCTTGCAGAGTTGGAATACGGTTTGCACCGCAAAGGGCAACCGGTTCGCTTGCGCAATGCCCTGACCCAAGTGCTGCTGCGTATGGATGTGTTGCCCTGGGATGAAGACGTGGCAACTTGCTACGGAGCGTTTTGCGGCACGCTGGAAGCGCAGGGCATCACTCTCAGCGACTTTGACATGATGATCGCCGCTCACGCGCTGGCCTTGGATGTCACCTTGGTCAGCCGTGACAAGGCCTTTGCGCAAGTGCCAACTGGCGTGAATCAAGGTTTGAAGCTAGAGGTTTGGTGACCCACGCTATTGCAAAGCCCAAAGCGGCTTTGCAAGAAATTTTGGTGGAGCCGGTCGTCAGCGCTACTTGGCCATGCAGAGTCAGTGAATCAGGCCACGCGCGGCGCCCGCTGCGCATTTTTAGGTCGAAAAGCCTTGCACACGCTGTCCACGGTTTCCATATATGGCCCGCCGATCAAATCCACGCAATAGGGCACCGCCGCAAAAATGCCCGGCACCTTCACTGCGCCGCTGTCGTCCTTCAGGCCTTCCAGCGTTTGGGCAATCGACTTGGGCTGGCCTGGCAGGTTGATGATCAGGCTTTTGCCGCGTATCACCGCCACCTGGCGCGAAAGAATCGCGGTGGGCACAAAGTTCAGGCTGATCTGGCGCATTTGCTCGCCAAAGCCGGGCATCACCTTGTGCGCCACGGCCAGCGTGGCTTCGGGCGTCACATCGCGCATCGCCGGACCGGTGCCGCCGGTGGTCAGCACCAGGCTGCAATCGGCGTCCACCAATTCAATCAGCGCGGCGCTAATGCCTGCTTCTTCATCCGGTATCAGGCGTTCTATAAAAGTAATAGGGTTGTGCAGCGCGCTTTGCAACCATTCTTTGAGAGCGGGCAAGCCCAAGTCTTGATAGACGCCTGCGCTGGCGCGGTCGCTGATGGACACCAATCCAATACGCAGGGCCTCGGGGCCGCTTTCTTTGTCGCTCATATATCTATTGACGGGTTGGTTGGTGGCAGTGGGGCGTCGTCGAGCGCGTTTTCGCCTGCAAGTTCGGCGCGCACCAGTTGAAAAATTTCGCGATATGGACGGCCATGGCGCGGCGCCATACCGGGCTTTTCGGGCAGCGCGTCTTTGCGCGCTTGGCGTATCAGGGCGCGCAATTGCTGGCTGTCGGTTTGCGGGCTCAGGTTAATCCACTGGCCCAGCGCATCGTCATCGGCCAGCAGGCGGTCGCGCCAGATTTCGCTTTGGTGCAGGGTTTGGGTTTCAAGGGCTGAGGGCGTGTGCTGCGCTACCAGGGCCGTGCGGATCGCGTCCAGCATCGGCGCTTCGAGCTTGCGCATCAGCTTGCCGATAAATTGCATTTGCCGCCGCTTGCCCTCGAAATTGCTGATGCGTTTGGCCTCGGCCACTGCTTCCACCAATTTGTCGGGCAGTTGCAAGCGGGTCATCAATTCGGCGCGCAGGGTGAGCAAATCCTCGCCTAGTTTTTGCAATTCGGTGCTTTCGCGTTTGAGGTCGGTGCGGGTGGCGTCTTCGGTACCTTTGAGCTCGCGCTTGTATTCCAAGTCCAGCGCGCTGCCCTCCGCAACAAACTGACCTTTAACGAAATAGCCTTTTTTTAGTTTTCTTGACATAGCCAAGTATCATAGCCGCCGCATGAAGAACGCCAAACACTCCCCCCGCCATCGCACTGACACCCCGCTCGCCGGGTTTGCTTACAGCCGCGATTTCTTTGAATCCCGCGTTGACCTGAGCCTCAAAACCGCCAAAAAACTAGGCGCTAGCGACGCCGCTGCCGAAGTCTCCGAGTCCTGCGGGCTGAGCGTATCGGTGCGCAATGGCGAACTCGAAAACGTAGAACGCAACCGCGACAAATCGCTGGGCGTCACCGTCTACCTGGGCCAGCGCCGGGGCAATGCCAGCACCTCTGATTTTTCCGATGCCGCCATCGCGCAAACCGTGCGCGCCGCCTACGACATCGCCCGCTTTACCGCCGAAGACGCGTTTGCCCGCCTGCCCGAGTCGCGTGACGTCTGCCCGGAAAGCCAGCGCGGCCGCGACCTGGATTTATTCCACCCCTGGAACGTGCAAAGCGACGAGGCCGCGCAAATCGCCCTGGCTTGCGAATCGGCCGCCATGACAGTCGATAAGCGCATCAGCAACAGCGAAGGCGCGGCGGTGTCGGCGCAGCAATCGCATTTCTTTACCGCGCACACAAATGGCTTTCGTGGCGGCTACGCCAGCTCGCGCCATTCGCTGTCGGTATCGCCCATCGCGGGCAAAGGCAAAGACATGCAGCGCGACGGCTGGTACAGCTCCATGCGCAAAGCTTCCGAACTGGCCTCGCCCGAAGCCGTGGGCCGTTACGCCGCCGAGCGCGCGCTCAGCCGCTTGAAGGCACGCAAAATCGCCACCACCGAATGCCCGGTGCTTTTTGAATCCCCCATGGCCGCCGGCCTCTTGGGCACGTTTGTGCAAGCCGTCAGCGGCGGCGCGCTTTACCGCAAAAGCACTTTTCTGCTCGACAGCCTGGACAAGCGCGTATTCCCCTCGCACCTGGATATTTTTGAAGACCCCTTTGTGCGCGGCGGCAAAGGCAGCTCGCCCTTCGACGACGAAGGCGTGCGCGTGCGCGCCCGTCAAGTGGTGGAGCGTGGCCGCGTGATGGGCTATTTTTTAAGCAGCTACACCGCGCGCAAACTGGGCATGCGCACCACCGGCAATTCCGGCGGCTCGCACAACCTGGTGCTCAGCTCGCGCCACACCCGCCCCGGTGACGATTTGCCCGCCATGATCCGCAAACTCGGGCGTGGCCTGTTGGTCACCGAATTGATGGGGCAGGGCGTGAACTATGTGACGGGCGACTACTCGCGCGGCGCCAGCGGCTTTTGGGTAGAAAACGGCGAGATCGCCTACCCGGTGCACGAAATCACCATCGCCGGCAATATGAAAGACATTTTTAAAGGCATCGAAGCCGTTGGTGCTGATACCTACAACTACGGCGCTAAAACCGTAGGCTCCATCCTCGTCAACCGGATGATGGTCGCGGGCTCGTAAGCTGGTTGCTGCACTTAGCGGTTGCGCCCTTTGTTCATGGCGCCCTGCCGCTTTTGGTTGCTTAAGCGCTTAAAGCCGTTTTCACCGCCGCCGACACGGCAGACATTTCTGCTTTACCTGCAAGCTGCGCCTTAGCCAAACCCATGACTTTGCCCATATCGCCCGGGCCGCTGGCGCCGGATTCGGCCAAGATGGCGCGCACAGCGGCCAGCACTTCGTCGGCGGACATGCGCTGCGGCAAATAGGCTTGCAGCACCACGATTTCAGAAGCTTCCTTGTCCGCCAAATCCTGGCGCGCGGCTTTTTCATAAGCGGCAACGGAGTCTTTGCGCTGCTTGATCAGCTTGTCCACCAGCCCAATCACAGCGGCGTCGTCCAGCACCACGCGTTCATCCACTTCTTTTTGCTTGCACGCGGCCAGCAGCAGGCGGATGGTGCCCAGGCGCTCGCTGTCTTTGGCGCGCATGGCGGTTTTCATGTCTTCGGTAATTTGGTCTTTCAGGGACATGGTGTTCTCCAAGAGGATGAGGGGCGCAATGAAAAAAAGCCCACCGAGGGTACTCGGGCGGGCTTCGGGGCGGGCGGGCGGCTGGTAGGCCGATCCACCCGGCAATACGGTTTGTGGCGCATTGCATTCAGCGGCGAGCCGCTGGAATCGGGTTTAAAACAGTTTCTTGGGCAACTGCATGCTGCGGATGCGCTTGTAGTTGCGCTTCACTGCGGCTGCTTTTTTGCGCTTACGAATCGCGGTGGGCTTTTCGTAGAACTCGCGGGCGCGCAAGTCGGTCAGCAGGCCCAGCTTTTCAATCGTGCGCTTAAAGCGGCGCAGGGCAACGTCAAAGGGTTCGTTTTCTTTTACACGGATCGTGGTCATTACGTAATGGTGTCCAAAAGGTGCCGACGATGCACTCGGGGGAAGATCGGGCCTCCCAAGTCATGTACAGCGAAATTCCCCGCAAAAATGGTGATCAGGCAGCGGGGGATTGCCAGCAAAGCCTAGCATTATATCCTCGCCGCAGAGGCTTTTCGCCCGGGCTATCTGGATTTAGGCCGGCGGCCCGCCTATTGGGCGGTGGCGGCTGGCAGGCTGGCTAGCGCGCGGGCACAGGCATAGGCGCTGGCCCAGGCCCATTGAAAGTTGTAGCCGCCCAGCCAGCCGGTTACATCCACCACCTCGCCTATGAAATACAGGCCCGGCTGGCTCGATTCCATGCTCTGCCCAGACAAAGCCGTGGTCGCCACGCCCCCGGCGGTGACTTCGGCCTTGCGGTAGCCCTCGGTGCCGTCCGGCGCAATGTCCCAACGCGCCACGCGTTCGCCCAGGGCGCTCAGCACTTTGTCCGGCAAGTCGTTGATGCCGCGCTCCAGGCTGGCGGGCGGCAGGCCGCTGCCCGCCACCCAGGTGTCGGCCAGGCGGCTGGGCAGCAAATCGGCCAGCACCGTGGCCAGGCGCTTGCGCGAGGCGCTGGCTTTGGCGTCCAGCAAATGGGCGGTGGGGTCATGCTCCGGGCTCAGGTTCAGGCGGATGGGGCTGCCTTCGCGCCAGTAGCTGGAAATTTGCAGCACCCCTGGCCCGCTCAGGCCCCGGTGGGTGAAGAGCAGGTCTTCGGCGAACTGCATGCCGGTTTTCTTGTCGCCCGTGGCAATCTGCACCGGCAGCGACAGCCCGGCTAGGGCCGCAAACGGCGCCCACACCTCGGGGCTAAAGGTAAGCGGCACCAGGGCAGGGCGGGTGGGCACCAGCGGCAGGCCAAACTGCTTGGCGATGCGGTAGCCGAAATCGGTGGCGCCAATTTTGGGGATGGACAAGCCGCCCGTGGCGATCACCAGCGCGCGCGCCTGCACCGTGCCGCGCGCGGTGTCGATCTGGTAGCGCATACCACCCTGCGCGCCGTCGCTGTAGCGCACCGCCGGCACGGCGCAGCCTTGCCAGCGCGTGACGCCGCCCTTATCGCACTCGACCAGCAACATGGCGATCAGGTCTTCGGCAGACCGGTCGCAAAACAACTGGCCTTTGTGCTTTTCGTGAAATGCGATGCCGTGGCTTTTGACCAGAGCTACAAAATCTTGCGCCGTGTAGCGCGCCAGGGCCGAGCGGCAAAAGCGCGGGTTGTCGCTTAAAAAATTGGAAGCGGTGGTGCCGGTGTTGGTGAAATTGCAGCGCCCGCCGCCTGAGATGCGGATTTTTTCGGCCACTTTGTCGCTGTGGTCCACCAGCAAGACCTTTTGCCCCAATTGCCCGGCCACGCCCGCGCAAAACAGGCCAGCGGCACCGGCGCCGACGATAACAACATCGAATATTTCCATGCGCCGATTGTCGCCCGCCTGCTGGCAGGCATGCAGGCGCGCGGTTTAGGCCTTGAGCGGCAGGGTGTGTAAAGGCTGACCATGATGCCTAGTCATGTGTCGCTCCATCGCGCTAAAAACAAATTCAATAACGTTAATCGTTGCAAATTTGACGTTATAGTGAATGCATCGAACTTGCGCGCAAACCGATAGAGCGAGCGGGTGGACTGCAAAGAAGGAGCGCCGGGTTTCATGGAAGATTCATACCTGTACGGAAAAATACCCTATGGCCGTCCACGCCATGCGGCAAGAGGTTTGCAGCTATTCCAAAAACCAGATGTATCAACTCGGCCCGGATGTATCAATCGGGTTTTACGGTCTGCTACACGTTAGCCCTTTCAAAGGAACCCAAATGACGATCGAAGCCGAATTGGTCAAACACATCGTCGATATTGTTCTGGCTGCCCTGAAGAAAATCAAAGGTGTAAAGGTCAGGAGAGACGCGGAGTTGGACCTGGGCGAAGTAATTCGCAATCTTCTTCAGGTCAGTCCAGACATCAATGGCGCTGAGGCAAAGATCCAGGTTGCGAAGGCAGCGGGCGTGATATCAAAGGAACTGATTCTTGCTGAGGAAATGCTGTCTTCCGTAAGGGCAAAACCGCGTGTGCGTGTGGTTGCAAAGAAGGTAGCTGCGAAAGCGGGCTACGTTGCGCCCAAGGCTGCGGCAAAGAACATTACGGCAAAGAGACCATTCGCGGCCAAGTCCGTCCAATCTGTAGGTCGTCAATCGTTAGCGCCGATTGGCGTCAAAAAGGCTACCGCCAAGGCAAAACGGGCCGCATCTACTGCTGCGACGAGAAAATGAAAGAAAGGGCCAACCCATCGCGCCACCGAACCTTGTGCATAAAGCAGCGTAAGGCCGATGAATTTAAACGTTAGTCCGCTGAAAAAACCATTCATCGCTCTTCGCCCATGCTTGATCCACAATTTACGGACGCAATACTCACCGCTTGGACAGCCGATCAGGCACACCCGTATAAGGGCAGAGCCCAGCGCTCTCTTCCTCCACGGTCAGCAGTAAAACGATTCTTAGACGAATCCTTTCTTGCGACACTCCGAGATGAAGAAGGGCAACCTGTCAAGTTCTCGGTGGCACTTACTTGGGATCAGAACCTCGAGTCGATGGTCGGTCCGACGATGCACCGGCCGCTGAAACTTCAAACTACGGCGGAGTTCTCCTCTGCATCTCTTGCCAAACTGGCACCGGCCTTCGATCCAGTGCTTACTACACTACTTGTCACGTGGAGCGACGCCACGGCCAAGTTGGAGTGGTGGGGAATTTGGCTGCACGCGCAAGGCCACAATCGGTTTTCTGAAGTTCCCGTTGGAGTTGTGGGTAGCGCGAACTTTCGACCAGATTTCCTCACCATCATTTCTAAAGGTCGGGCTGCCCTTGCCATTGCTCGAGGAAATGGCCTGATAGGCATTTTTCAAGCAGGCTACTTTAAGCCTGCAACCCCCACTCCGTTTACAAATAATTCACTCGGTAAGTATGTCTTCGCCTCGGTACAGTCTGACCCAATATTTGTAGCCGCTGGGATGACATATTGGCACTATGTCCGTGATGCGTTAGAACTCCTTCTGTCCGAAGCGGCCCTGCGAGGGCATGGTGGCACTGTAGTGCTCTTGCCTTCAAACCTAGCTCCATCTGAAGCTTTCTACGAAAGTAAGTATAAGCTTGACGGCACATTCTCGTTGCAAGAGACATTCCAAAAGTGCATTGAGACCGAACGCCAAATAGAGTTCGCAATCGCCCATCGGAAGGTCGCGAATGAGTCGATTCAACGCATCTCGCAGCTTGCCTCGGTTGATGGTGCCTTGATCCTGACCTTTGGATTCCATGTGCTTGCGTTCGGTGCAACACTCACTGCGCCACGCACTTCTTCAAGCCCAGTCATCGGTCCGGATGGATTCGGACTAGGGCCAGGAGCACCATTCGAGATAAGCCGGTATGGAACTAGGCATCGCTCCGCCATGGACTTTGTCGCGTCTGTTCCTGGAGCGCTCGCCTTCGTCATCTCTCAGGATGGGCCAATTCGCGCCTTTAGAGGCGCGGACAATTCGACTGTGCATGTTTGGCCCGACTGTACGTCGTCAATGTTTGTGTGAGCGGCCTAGACCCTCGCTCGAGGCGAGACCCAAACGCAAAGCGCCAGGCCCGGCTCCAGGTGAGATTGATCATCCTTCCGCTGGGCCCGGCACTTCGCAAGCTTGCCCAGTTGGAGTGGTCCATAGTTCTGGATGACCTCAAGGTACCGCCAGGAAATGGTCTGGAGGCACTGAAGGATGACCGGAAGGGCCAGGACAGCATTCGAATCAATAGCCAATGGCGCTTGTGTTTTGTCTGGACCCAGGACGGCGCTGCTGACGTTGAAATCGTGGACTATCACTAAAGGAACATTGAAATGCGCACAGTCCCCCCCGTCTCGCCAGGTGAGATGCTCGAAGAAGAGTTTTTGAAGCCATTGGGCCTGACCAAATACCGGCTGGCAAAAGACATTGGTGTTCCGCCACAACGCATCGGCGACATCGTGGCTGGCAAAAGGTCTGTGACGGCGGATACCGACCTCCGGTTGTGCCGTTACTTTGGCCTCAGCGATGGTTGGTGGCTTCGCGGCCAGGCGAGCTACGACACGGCCCTGGCAAGGGAAGCTATGCAAGAGGAGTTAGCGCGCATTCCTCGCTGCTCCTTGCTTGCTGCGTAAGTCCCTGAGGGCTGGCTAAATCCAGAAGGCAGTCGCCTTGTCACTTAAGTAAGCTTCAGCGGCAAGCTGCGCAGCCGCTTACCGTTCAGGGCAAAAACCGCATTAGCCACGGCAGGCGCCAGCGGCGGCACACCGGGCTCGCCCACACCGGCGGGTGTGCGCTCGCTGGGCACGATGTAGGTGTGCACCTGCGGCGCATGCGCCATGCCCACCACGTAGTGCTGGTGAAAGTTGCGCTGCTGCACTTCGCCTTGCACGATGTCCACTTCGCCCCATAGCGCGGCGGACAGGGCAAACACCACCGAGCCTTCCATTTGCTGGGCCACGATGGCGGGGTTCACCACGGTGCCGCAGTCGATTGCGCAAAACACCTCGTGTACGCGCAAGGCGCCGTCCTCCATCGACACCCGCGCCACTTGCGCCACGATGGAGCCAAAGCTCTCATGCAGCGCGATGCCTTGCGCCTGCCCTTCGGGCAGCGTTTTGCCCCATTGGGCTTTTTCGGCAGCGAGGTTCAGCACGGCCAGATGGCGCGGCGCGTCTTGCAGCCATTGCTGCCTGAAGGTCAGCGGATTGGTGCCTGCCTTGGCGGCCAGTTCGTCGATAAAGCTTTCCGAGAAAAACGCGTTGTGCGAATGGCCTACCGAGCGCCAAAAGCCCACCGGTATGCCGACCTTGGTGGCCACATGCGCCATTTTTTGGTGGGTAAAGCCGTAGGGCAGGTCAAACAAGCCTTCGGAATCAGTTTTGTCCGGCGCGTCAAACGGGCCGGCAAAAGCGGGCAGCACGCGCTCCATCCAGCGCGGGCTAATGGAGTCGCCAGCGGATTTGATCTGCAGGCTTTGCACCTGACCCAGCCCGTCGTGGCTGGCTTGCAGCTGGGCCACATGCATGGGCCGGAAAAAGTCGTGCGTGCTGTCTTCCTCGCGCGACCAGGCCAGTTGCACCGGCTGGCCGGGCAGGGCCATGGCCACTTGCGCGGCCAGCACCACATAGTCCACCTCTAAGCGCCGGCCGAAGCCGCCGCCCAGCAAGGTGATGTGTATCTCCACTTTCGCCAGCGGCAGCCCGGCTGCTTTGGCTGCTGCTTCGCGCGCGGCCTCGGGCACCTGGGCGGGCGCCCACAGGCTGAGCTTCCCGTCTTGCAGCCAGGCGGTGCAGTTCATGGGCTCCATGGTCATGTGACCCAGGTAAGGCGCGCTGTACGTGGCGCTGAGCGTGTCGCCGCTTGTGGGCGGCGTGCCGCGCTCGTGGAAGGTGTAACCCTCTTCCTTGGCCAGCTGGGCTTGCAGTTGCTCTGCGGCCTGCTGGGTGTCGAGCGCGCCTTGCGGGCGCTGCGCCCATTGCACTTGCAGCGCCTCTGAACCCTGGCGGGCGTGCCAGGTGGTTTTGCCCACCACGGCCAGACCGGCGCTAGCGCCGTGGCTGGGCTTGAGCGGGATGACTTTCAGCACGCCGGGCATGGCCAGCGCCGCAGCGCTGTCCACCGATTGCACGCTGCCGCCGATCATGGGGCTCAGGCGCACGGCGGCAAACACCATATTGGGCAAGCGCACATCCAGGCCAAAGGTGGCGCTGCCGCTGCTCTTGGCCCACAAGTCTGTGCGCGGCGCCGGGCTGCCAATCAGCTTCCAATCCTTGCGCGCCTTGGGGCTGACAGCGCCGGGGTTGAGCTTGGCCGCTGCTGCGGCAAATTGCCCGAAGTGGCCTTCTTTGCCCGAGGCATGGCTGATTTTTCCCTGCGTAAACACTATTTCGCCCACCGGCACTTGCCACTGCGCGGCTGCCGCTTGCGCCAGGCTGGCGCGCGCGCTGGCGGCTGCCAGGCGCACCGGCTCCCAGGCGTCGGCCACGCTGGACGAGCCGCCGGTCATGATCAGGCCCAACTCGCGCCCGACTTTGGCCGTCAGCCACTGCGCAGTTTTGACCGTCGCGCTGCGCTTGCCCTCTTCGGTTTGCTGCGGGTGGAAGGGCAAAAAGGCCAGCACAGCGGCCACGTTGCCGTATAGGGCATCGGGCCCGGCTTGCTCTAAGCGCACTTTGTCCAAAGGAATGTCCAGCTCTTCAGCAGCCAGCATGGCCAGCGCGGTGTGTACGCCTTGGCCCATTTCGCTGCGCGGCATCGCCAGCGCCACCGAGCCGTCCTCGCCAATCTTGATCCAGCCGTTCAGCCCCACGCTGCCTTGCGTGGGCAACATGCTGTCTGCGCTGCCCAGGCGGCTGCGCGGCGGCGCCACGCCCCAGCCCACCAGCAGTGCGCCGCTTGCGCCTAAAGCGCTCAGCAACAGCGTGCGGCGCTTCATGCTGCGCTCCCGCTGGGTTTGGGGGCTGCGCTATTGTTTGCGCTCTTAGTCGCGCCACTACTTACGCTATTTGCAGCGCGGTGAATCGCGGCGCGTACCCGTTGGTAAGTGCCGCAGCGGCAAATGTTGCTAATGGCAGCGTCAATGTCGGCATCAGTAGGTTTGGGCGTGCGCGCCAGCAGCGCGGCGGCGGCCATCAGCATGCCGCTTTGGCAATAGCCGCACTGGGGCACTTGCTCGTCAATCCAGGCTTGTTGCAGCGCGTGGGGTTTTTCAGCGCTACCCAGCGATTCAATAGTCCGAATGTCTTTGCCCTGCACCGTTGACACCGGCGTCACGCAAGAGCGCACCGCCTGGCCGTCCACATGCACCGTGCACGCACCGCAGGCGGCGATGCCGCAGCCAAATTTGGTGCCGGTCAGGTTGAGTTGGTCGCGCAGCACCCACAACAAGGGCGTGGCAGGGTCGGCGTCAGCGTGGGTACGCTGGCCGTTGATTTGGAGTTCCATTCGAAGTCTTCCCGGTGGGGGATGGTTGTTTTTAGCGGGGGGTATGGTAGCGGGTGGGGGAGGCCTGCGGTTTTTAAGGGGCGTGCGGGGTGTCGCAGCGGCGCGGCACTTAACTTTTAAATTGATTAAAAATTTAAAATTTTTGAACTATAGTGAGAGCAACGAAATCGCTCCTTTCTTTTCGTTGATTCTCACCATTTGGAATTTATCGCTATGGAACTTACAGAGCTCGTCAAGTCACTTTTTGGATTGGTTCCAAATCTATTGGCATTGCCTAAGGATCAACGGGAGCGGAAGGACGCAGCTCTAAGGGCTATCGTCATCGCTTTGGATGAAACTTATTTGTACTACCGCGACCAATCCAAGCAACGAAAACGCGATATGGATCGGGAGGCTCAACTTGCCAAGTACTGGTCCGCCGCAGCTATACCTATGCGGCATGTGGACCCAGAGCTTGCTCAACGGTGTGACTTCAAGGCTGAATATTGGTTAAATCCAGAGCGTCAAACCAATGACGTAATCTCTAGTCTGAACATCAGTCTGGATTCTGTTAGGGCAGCGTATCGTGCATTGATTCGGCCAGCGCCCTTTTCGCGCATCAAAAACGCTAGTGGAGCAGCTAGATAAGGATTTGAAGGTTGCTTGTGGCAGCAGCAGCTTTTCGCATCGCGGCTATGGCTGCATGCTGACGAGCTCGAGGGCTAGGGCGATCAGTACATCAATATCACCGTTCCAGGATTGCTAAAACCGCAGGGAGAAGATCGTGTCCACTGAATCAGTATTCAAGACCTGCTCAGAGTCTTTAACAAGAATTCAAAAGTTCGAGCCTTCCACTTTAAGTCGAGAAGAAGATTTAGGTAAACAGATGAGCTTTGCCGAAGCAGTGATACCGGCTGAGACTATCGTAGCCCTTTACAAGCGAATTCCTCTGAGCGCGCTCCAGGACTTTGCAGACAGTCAGCTAAATGCGATACAAAGTCAAGCGAACAACGACTTCAATATCTTCAAGCAGATCCTTGATTTCAACGCTGCCGCAGGCGACGCAGTCAACTCTCGGTCGGCAATTCTCGCCAACCTCAAGGTTCGTCGTGATCAGCTTTTTGAGCAACTTTGGCAATATGTCGCGTATGGCGTAGCCCGCGCATCGGATACAAGTGTTTTGGAAGTGCAGGCGCGGTCAACATTTCAAGCCATTGAAGACCAAGCAGCGAAACTTACAGACCAGTTAAGTCAGGCAAAATCTGAAGCAGATTCAGCACTTGATGCCATACGCGCAGTGGCTTTTGAGCAGGGCGTCTCTCAACAGGCGCAGTACTTTAAGGAGGAAGCTCAGACACAGGACACTCTTGCCGACCAGTGGCTCATCCGTACCTACAAGCTCGCATGGGCGCTTGGAGTGTTCGCGGTATTCAGCCTGATTTTGCATAAGATTACTTGGATTCGGCCCGAGAACACAATTGAGGCGGTACAACTAATCACAAGCAAAATTCTAATCTTCGCTGTCCTAGGCTTTTTGCTTGTATTAGCCGCTCGAAACTATACCACCCATAAGCACAATTCGGTGGTTAACAAGCACCGGCAAAATGCGCTGATGACCTATCGTGCACTTGTGGAGGCTGCCGCGGGTGACGGAACCGAGGACATCGTTCTCGCTCACGCTGCGGCATGTATTTTTTCGCCTCAGGAAACAGGCTTCTCACAAGGGCGTGGCGAAGGGCTACCCGGTTCAAAATCAGTCCTAGAGTTACTAACGAAAGGCGCTTCAAAGTCAGGCGAGTAAATCGATTCCTCAAATAGTTTTTTTCTGCAGGCAAGCACAATGGACCTCTATCAGTTGGCACTCTCATATTCATCTCTTGCCGAGCATGCCCAGATATTCTGAAAAACTTCCCGTTCAGGCCTGCCGCTACCCAAGCCCGCGCCCAAACGAGTAAGCAGCCGCGCTTGGGGCTCGCCGAACGGCACGCACAGAGCTACCTGGCACCGCCTACATCTGTCCCCGCGCAAGCACCGCCTCTTGCACTTGCCCCAAGCGAGCCAGTCCCCGCAACACATCCCCAATCAGCAAAACACAAGGGCTAGCCATCCGCTCTTCAGTCAGCGTTTGGTGCAAACAATCCAGCGTGCACAAAGCCTGCCGCTGCGAAGGCAGCGTGGCGTCTTGCACGATAGCCACCGGCGTGTCGGCGGCCAGGCCGTGCAGCAGTTCGTCTTGAATGCGCTGCGCGGCGGCTACGCCCATATAGACCACCAGGGTGAGTTTGGTCTGGCGGGCGGTGTGGGCCAGCGCGCGCCAGTCGGTGCCAGGGTCGCCGGGTTTGGCGTGGCCGGTCACCATCAGCACGCCATGGGCATGGTCGCGGTGGGTGAGGGCGGTGTTGAGCGATGCCAGCGCGCCCAAGGCGGCGGTGATGCCGTTGACCACGTGCACCTGGATGCCGGCTTGTTGCAAGGCCTCGATTTCTTCGCCGCTGCGGCCAAATACCAAGGGGTCACCGCCTTTCAGGCGCACCACGTTTTCGCCCTTGTGGGCTTCGCTCACCATCAACTTCTCAATAAAAGCCTGTGGCGTGGACGCGCAGCCGCCGCGCTTGCCCACATAGACGATGCGGGCGCTGGGGCTGGCGTGGGCCAGCACGGTCTCGTTCACCAAGTCGTCCACCAAGATGACGGTGGCGGCGGCAATGGCTTTGACGGCTTTGAGCGTCAACAAATCCGGGTCACCCGGCCCGGCGCCTACCAAGGTGACTTGGCCTATCGCTGCTGCGGGTCGTTTGGGTGGCTTGTTCATCATGCGGCCCCTTCCATGCGGGAAATGAGTTTCGAGATTTCTATCACTTGTTGCGCTATCGGCGCGGGCACGGGCTGGGCGCCGTCCATGACGGCGCGGATGTAGTCGGCGGTGCCCGGCGGGTCGATGCCAGCGGGCAGGGTGGGCAGGCTGCCCAGGCTGCCGCTTTGGGCTTCTTGGGCAAACACGTTTTCACCGGCGATAAAGCCTTGCATTTTGGGCAGGCGGCGGGCGTCGGCCACGGCTTCGCCTTCGGTGCCGCGCAAGAGCAGGGCGTTGGCCTGCACCAGTTGCAAAGTGGCGGCCATGGAGTGCGCGTATTCCGGGTGGGTGTAGCTGGTCACCAGCAAGCTGGGCCCGGCGCAAGGGTTCATCAGCTTGACCAGGCTGTGCGCTGAATTGCGCAGTTGCACTACGCGGCGCACTTCCAGCAGCCTTTGCAGGCCGGTGCTTAATGCGGCGGTGGGATAGAAAGCCACTTCACCAGCGGCGAGCGGCGCAAAGCTGTTGCGCGGATGAATGCCCAATTGCTCCAGCACTTCGGCGGTAAACACGCGGCTGTTTTCGGTGGGCGTGCCGTGGATCATGACCGGGTGGCCTTCGCGTGCCAGCAGCAGGGCCAGCAAGGGCGTGAGTACCGGAATTTTGCGGGCGCCGTTGTAGCTGGGGATGACGACGACGGGCTTGTCGCCCTGGGGTAGGGTGTGCAGGCGCGGCGCCGTGGCGTCCAGAAAACCGGCCATTTCTTCAGGCGTTTCCCCCTTGACGCGCATCGCCAGGCAAAAAGCGCCTACTTCCAAATCGCTAACCGCGCCATCGAGCAACTGGCCCCACAAATCAGCCGCCTGCGCGCGGCTCAGCCCCCGCGCCCCGTCTTTGCCGCGCCCGATTTCCCGCAAGTACATGCCAATAGCCATGCTGCGATTGTCGGTGAGGGTTGCGAACCGGCGGCTATGAGCTTATGCAGAGCCCTTGCGCGGCAAAAGTCAGGCGGGCGCTTTCCAGTAGTGGTATGTCCAGGCGGTCGTAAAGCCAAAGCGGCTGTACAAGGCCAGCGCCGGGGCGTTGTCCGCTTCCACTTGCAAAAAAGCCCGGCTTATACCGCGTTGGCGGGCCAGGCCGGTAAATGCCGCCAGCAGGGACGCCCCCAGACCTTGGCCCTGGGCATGGGGCAGGGTGCGCATGCCGTGCAAGCTTAGCCAATCGCGGCTGATGCAGGCCGTGCCCGCCGCTAGCGACACGCCCGCGCTTTGCACATAAGCGTAGCGGGCAAAGCGGCTGCGGCTGAGCAATTGCACCCGCAAGGCGCCGTCCTCGGCGTCAAAGCCCGGCGCGGTATAGACGCTGGCCCAGGCGTGGGCGGGCGCATCTAGCAGCACGACTTCTGCGCGCTGGTTTGCGCCATCCTGCGCTGTGGCGGAGTTGTGAGCCACTGGCATGGTGTAGCCATATTCCCAAATGCTTGCGCCATCCTGCGTTGCAGCGGCGCTTTGAGCAGGGGTTGCGAGTTCTGTTGCCTGCCTTGCAGGCAGCAAAACGCCATTGCGCTCGGTTTCAAGAAAACGATTGGCCGCTGTCTGCATGTCCGCAACGGAAGCTATTTGCACATGCACCGGTGCGGTTTGGCGGTAACCCAGCGCCAGCAAGCGCGCTTGCCAGTGGCGCAGGCCCGGCGTGTCGGCGATGCGAAACATGGGTGGCAAACCTTGGTCGCGGTACAACTGCTCGATGGCGGGCAGCGCCGCGATATCAAGGTCTTGACGGCGTAGGGGAATCGCGCTGCGCGCTCGCCCGATGTCGGCTGCGTCAAAGGGCAGCAGCCAGCCGGGCAACTCGCTTTGGGCAGCGGGGCAGACGGCGTCCAGGGTGGCGCGCTCCAGGCTTTCGATGTCGTGCGGCGCGAGGGCGGTGTCTGGCATGGCGGCATTGTGGCGCAGGGCTGGCCTACACTGGCGCCCGCTATGAACCAAGCCGCTGCCGCACCACCTTCTGCCCAAAGCTACCAGCAGGTTTCGCCGCCGGTAACGCCAGCGGCCAGCGCTAGCAACCAACTTTTCAACGAGCATAAAAACCCGGACCCCCGGCCACTGCTGGTGCTGGGCTTTGAGTCATCCTGCGATGAAACCGGCGTGGCCTTGGTGGAGCTGCAAGGGCAAGCCGTGCCGCGTTTGCTGGCCCATGCTTTGTACAGCCAAGTGGAGATGCACCAGGCCTTTGGCGGCGTGGTGCCCGAGCTCGCCAGCCGCGACCATATCCGCCGCGCGCTCCCGCTCACCAGCGAAGTGATGGCCAGTGCCGGGCGCAGCTTGAGCGAAGTCGATGTGGTCGCCTACACGCGCGGCCCTGGGCTGGCGGGTGCTTTGCTGGTGGGCGCGGGGCTGGCCTGTGCGCTGGCGGCGGCCTTAGACAAACCCGTACTTGGCGTGCACCATTTGGAAGGGCATTTGCTCTCGCCATTTTTGAGCGCCGACCCACCGCAGTTTCCCTTTGTAGCGCTGCTGGTATCGGGCGGCCACACACAGCTCATGCGCGTGGATGGCGTAGGCCGCTACGAGATGCTGGGCGAAACGATTGACGACGCGGCTGGCGAGGCTTTTGACAAGTCTGCCAAGCTCATGGGCCTGGGCTATCCCGGCGGCCCAGCGTTGGCGGCGTTGGCGGCGCAGGGCGACCCGAAGGCCTATGCCTTGCCGCGCCCTTTGCTGCACAGCGGCGATTTGGATTTTTCATTTGCGGGGCTCAAAACGGCGGTACTGGTGCAGTCGCAAAAAATGGTCGCCGCGCACGGCGCGCCGATTGCGCCTTCCGAATACACCTTGGCCTCTGGCGCCACGCCGGGCTTTGGCGCTTTGCCGGTGCAAGCGCAGGCCGATCTGGCTGCTTCTACGCAAGCGGCGATTGCCGATGTGCTGGTAAAAAAATCAATGACCGCGCTAAAAACGACCGGCCTCAATCGACTCGTCGTGGCCGGAGGCGTGGGCGCGAACAGGAGTTTGCGCGAGCAGCTCAACGCCCAATGCGCAGCACGCGGCGTGCGGGTGCATTACCCTGAGCTGCACTTATGCACCGACAACGGCGCCATGATCGCCCTAGCTGCCGCGATGCGCCTGCAAAGCGGCATGCAAGCGGCCCGCCGCGACTACAGTTTTCACGTGCAGCCGCGCTGGCCTTTGCAGTCGCTTTGAGATTGCGGCGCTTAGGAAATGTTCAGTTCAGCGGCCTTGTTCACCGGCAGTTTTTTCGCAAGGCTCAAATGCAACACGCCGTGCTCCATACGCGCTTGGCTTGTAGCGCTGTCGATTTCCTGCGCAAATTCATACACCGCGCGGTAGCTGCGCGGCGCGCCTTCCAGCGTTTCTACACGCAGCACCGTGTCTTCAATCTGAATGCGCATATGCTCTTTGCCCACGCCGGGCAAATCTAGGCTAAAGCTGTAGGCATTGTCGTCTTCTTGCAGTGCGCTGCCCGCAACTTTGGGCGTTGGCGCCACGGCGCTAGCGCTCAGGTCGCGCACCAAGCGGCCTACTTGGGCGTAGGCTTTGCTGCGGGTGAGCACATCGGCGGCCGAAAGGGAATGCAATGCCCAAGGGGATGTAGTAGCTGTCAAAAACATATGGTGGCTCCGTTTAGACTCGCGGCCCTCGACATGAGGTCCGCATGGCTTCGAGGTGTGCGCATTTGTTCTGATTTCAAGGTGTTTTTCTCCATGTTTATTCTTCGCATCAAGGCCTTGAAATGGCCTTGGATGGCGCTATGTGCGTGCGCTTTTTTGATGTCTTCGCTATTGCCTTTGGCGGCGCACACGCAAACCCTGCAGGCGCCCGTCAAGTTGGCTTTGATCGAGGGCTTGAGCGGCCCCAACGCCAGCGGCGGCGAAGCGGTGTATCGCAATTTGGTGTGGGCCATAGAGCGCGTCAACGCGCGCGGCGGAGTACCTTGGGGCAAGGGAAGTGTGCCGCTGGTGCTAGAGCGCTTTGACAGCCAAGGCCAAACGCAAGAGGCGCTGTCTGGCTTGCGCCTGGCCATAGACGGCGGGGCGCGGATTATTTTGCAGGGCAACTCGTCGGCGGTGGCCGCCGCCTTGATCGACGCGGTGAACAAGCACAACGCCCGCGACCCGGCCCGGCGCGTGCTGTTTCTGAACTACGCCGCCGTGGACCCTTCGCTGACCAATGAAAAATGCAGTTTTTGGCATTTCCGCTTTGACGCCCACGCCGACATGCGCATGGCCGCGCTGATGGAGCTGCTGCGCGAGGACGCGGCGCTTAAATCGGTGTATCTGCTGGGCCAGGATTACAGCTTTGGCCAAAGTGTCTTGCGCGAGGCGCGGCGCCAGTTGGGCGCGCAAAGGCCCGATGTGCGTATCGCCGGGGACGAGTTGCATCCGCTCTTGCGCATCAAAGATTTCGCGCCCTATATGGCCAAAATCAAAGCCAGCGGCGCGCAAGCCGTGGTCACCGGTAATTTTGGGCCGGACCTGACGCTGCTGGTCAAAGCGGCGCGCGAGTCGGGCTTTGACGGCACTTTTTACACCTTTTACGGCAATGCCCTAGGTGCGCCCGCCGCCATGGGCGAGGCGGGCGTGGGCAAGGTCATCGCCGTGGCCGATTGGCTGCCCAATGTGCAGTCGGCGCAGGCCGAAGGCTTTTATCGGGGTTTTCGGGCGCGCTTTCCCAAGCCGGACGGCGACTATGTGCATATGCGCATGCAGTTAATGGTGGAGGCGCTGGCCCAGGCTATCGGGGAAGCCGCCAAGCGCGGCAGCGCCGATGGCGCCGCGCCCGAAGCCGCCGATATTGCCCGCGCTCTGGAGTCAGTGAGCGTAAGTTTGGCCGGCCAAACCGGCAATATGCGCGCCAGCGACCATCAATTCCAGCAGCCGCTGGTGGTTGGCGTGATGGAGCGCCAAGGCGCGCCGGGAGTGAAATTTGACGTGGAAGGCTCGGGCTACGGCTTCAAAGTCATCAAAACCCTGAGCGCCGCCCAGGCCCGCATGCCCGAAAGCTGCGTGATGCAGCGCCCGGCTTCCTAGACGCCAGGTGGGGCCATTGCCAGGAATGGTTACAATCGACAGGCTTTGCAGTTCGCGAAGCGCACGTTTGCAGCAGTTCCAGCAGCAATCGCAAGTCCCTATAGCTATTTACGGAAACACACATGATCGCATCTGAAATCAAAGCGGCTGTCGTTAAAGACAATGCCCGCCAAGCCGGCGATACCGGTAGCCCCGAAGTCCAAGTCGCCCTGCTGACGGCTCGCATCAACGAACTGACCCCCCACTTCAAGACCCACGCCAAAGACCACCATGGTCGCCGCGGTCTGTTGCGCATGGTCAGCCGCCGTCGCAAATTGCTTGATTACCTCAAGCACAAAGACGCAGACCGTTACACCGCACTGATCGCCAAATTGGGTCTGCGCAAGTAATCCGGGAATATGAATACGAAGCGCCTGAGTTAGGACACTAGCTCAGGCGTTTTTTACTTCGGAGACAAGGAAAGCAGTACGAAGCTGTGTCATTCCAGAGCAATTTGGCCCCAAGTGGCTCTGGAATGGCATCGTGGGCTGTGACTTTGAATCCGGGCTTTGGCGGGGTGGCCTGCACCTCCCACCTGTTGAGAAAGTAATGGAGATAACCCATGACCATGTTTAAAAAAGTTAGTAAAACCTTCCAGTGGGGCCAGCACACGGTCACCATGGAAACCGGCGAAATCGCACGCCAGTCCACCGGCGCCGTGCTGCTCGATATGGACGGCACCGTCGTTTTGGCCACTGTGGTGGCCCGCACCGAAGGCAAAGCCGGCCAGGATTTCTTCCCCCTGACGGTGGATTACCTGGAAAAAAGCTATGCCGCAGGCAAGATTCCCGGCAGCTTCTTCAAGCGCGAAGGCCGTCCCAGCGAGTTTGAGACGCTGACCAGCCGCTTGATCGACCGCCCCATCCGCCCCTTGTTCCCCGAAGGCTTCTTCAATGAAGTCCACGTCGTGGTGCACACCGTGTCGCTCAATCCCGAAGTGGACGCAGACATCGCCGCCATGATCGCTGTGAGCGCCGCTTTGTCGGTCAGCGGCGTGCCGTTTAGCGGCCCCATCGGCGCGGCCCGCGTGGGTTATGTCAATGGCCAATACATCCTTAACCCTGGCCAAACCGCCCGTAAAGATTCGGTGATGGATCTGGTGGTTGCCGGTACCGAAGCCGCTGTGTTGATGGTCGAGTCCGAAGCCCAGCAGTTGTCCGAAGAAATCATGCTCGGTGCTGTGGTGTTTGGCCATGAGCAAGGCAATATCGCCATCAACGCCATCCACGAGTTGGTGCGTGATGCCGGTAAACCCGTGTGGGACTGGAAAGCCCCGGCCAAGGACGAAGCCCTGATCGCCAAGATCGACGGCCTGGCCAAAGACAAACTGGTAGCGGCCTACCAAATCCGCAACAAGCAAGCCCGCACCCAAGCGTGCCGCGTCGCCTATGCGGACGTGATGACCGCACTCAAAGCCGAAGGCGCTGCGTTTGACAGCGTAGGCGTGGAAGGCCTGTTGTTCGAAATCGAAGCCAAGATTGTGCGCAGCCAAATTTTGGCGGGCGAGCCCCGTATTGATGGCCGCGATACCCGCACCGTGCGCGCTATCGAAATCCGCAACGGCGTACTGCCCCGCACCCACGGTTCTGCCTTGTTCACCCGCGGCGAAACCCAGGCGCTGGTGGTCACCACCCTGGGCACTGAGCGAGATGCACAGCGCATTGATGCACTGAGCGGCGACTACGAAGACCGCTTCATGCTGCACTACAACATGCCTCCCTTTGCGACTGGCGAAACCGGCCGCGTGGGCACACCCAAGCGCCGCGAAATCGGCCATGGCCGTCTGGCTAAGCGCGCCTTGGCAGCTTGCCTGCCTAGCAAAGAAGACTTCCCTTACACGATGCGCGTGGTATCCGAAATCACCGAGTCCAATGGTTCCTCGTCCATGGCTTCGGTCTGCGGCGGCTGCCTGTCCTTAATGGACGCGGGTGTTCCCATGAAAGCGCACGTGGCGGGTATCGCCATGGGTCTGATCAAAGAAGACAACCGCTTTGCGGTGTTGACCGACATCTTGGGCGATGAAGATCATTTGGGCGATATGGACTTCAAAGTGGCCGGTACCACCAACGGTATTACCGCTTTGCAAATGGACATCAAAATCCAAGGCATTACCAAAGAAATCATGCAAGTGGCATTGGCCCAGGCCAAAGAAGCGCGCATGCACATTTTGGGCAAGATGCAAGAAGCCATGGCCGGTGCCAAAGCCGAAGTGTCCAACTTCGCGCCCCGCCTGTTCACTATGAAGATTAACCCCGAGAAGATCCGTGATGTGATCGGCAAAGGCGGCGCCGTTATCCGCGCGCTGACCGAAGAAACTGGCACCCAGATCAATATCGAGGAAGACGGCACCATCACCATCGCTTCTAGCGACCCGGCCAAGGCCGAGCAAGCCAAGCGCCGCATCGAAGAGATCACCGCTGAAGTCGAAATCGGCAAGGTCTACGAAGGCCCGATCACCAAGATTTTGGATTTCGGTGCATTGGTCAATCTGCTGCCCGGCAAAGACGGTTTGCTGCATATCAGCCAGATCGCGCACGAGCGTGTGGAAAAAGTCACTGACTACTTGTCTGAAGGCCAGATCGTCCGCGTCAAGGTACTCGAGACGGACGAAAAAGGCCGCGTCAAGTTGTCGATGAAAGCCTTGCTCGATCGTCCTGTCCACAACGAACAGCATTGATCGATAAGGTGCCGGTTGCCGCAAGGCGGTCGGCCTTTTGAACTACCAGCGCCCAAAGGTCTTAGCCCATGCAAGTCATTGAGATTTCCAGTTTCGGTGCGCCAGAGGTGCTGCGTCTGGCCGAGCGGGCCATGCCCGTGGCGACCAGCGGCGAAGTGCTGATTCGCGTGTCGGCCAGCGGTATTAACCGCCCCGACGTGTTGCAGCGCTTAGGCCACTACCCCGCGCCCCCCGGTGCCTCGGATATTCCGGGGCTGGAAGTGGCGGGCGTTATCGAGTCCGGCGACGCGCAAGCGATGGCCGAGGCAGGCTTGAAGGTGGGCGACCGGGTGTGCGCTTTGGTGGCTGGTGGCGGCTATGCGCAGTGGTGCTTGGCGCCCGTGGGCCAATGCCTGCCGGTGCCCAAGGGCTGGAGCGATACCGACGCGGCGGGTTTGCCCGAAACATTTTTTACCGTGTGGAGCAATGTGTTTGACCGGGGCCGTTTGCAGGCTGGTGAAACCCTACTGATTCAAGGCGGCTCTAGCGGGATTGGCGTAACAGCCATCCAAATGGCCAAGGCCATGGGCGCCACCGTCATCGTGACCGTAGGCAACGACGACAAATGTAAAGCCTGCTTGGCCTTGGGCGCCGACCATGCCATCAATTACAAAACCCAAGACTTTGAGGCCGAGGTGGCCCGCATCACCAACAAGCGCGGCGTGGACGTGGTGCTCGATATGGTCGCCGGCGCCTATGTGAACAAAGAGGTCAATTGCCTGGCCGAGGATGGCCGCCTGGTGTTTATCGCGGTGCAGGGCGGGGTGAAGGCGGAGTTCAACGCCGGTCTGGTATTGCGTAAGCGCTTGACGATCACCGGCTCTACCTTGCGCATCCGGCCCGTGGCTTTCAAAGCGGCTATCGCCCAGTCTTTGCAGCGCCATATTTGGCCTTTGCTGGAAAGCGGCGCGATCAAATCGGTGCGGCATGCGGCTTACCCAGCAGCGCAAGCGGCGCAGGCCCATGCCGAGATGGAAGCGAGCCAACACATCGGGAAAATCGTCTTGCAGTGGGACGGCGCATGAAAAAGCTGGTCGCTGGCAACTGGAAGATGAACGGCTCGCTGGCGGCCAATGCGGCGCTGGTGCAGGGCTTGCTGGCCGATGGCGACCCGGCTTGGGGCTGCGACGTTGCAGTCTGCGTGCCCGCGCCCTATTTGGCGCAATTGCAATCGCTGACCCAAGGTAGTGCCTTGGCGCTGGGCGCGCAAGATGTGTCGGCCCAAGAAAGCGGCGCATTTACCGGCGAAAGTTCGGCGGGCATGCTCAAAGATTTTGGCGTGCGTTACTGTTTGGTAGGCCATTCGGAGCGCCGCCAGTACCACCAGGAAAGTGATACCGTGGTGGCCACCAAAGCCCAGCGCGCCTTGGCCGCAGGCATTACGCCGATTGTGTGCGTCGGCGAGACTTTGGACGAGCGGGAGGCGGGCGATACCGAAGCCGTGATCAAGCGCCAACTGGCAGCGGTGGTGCATCTCAACGGCCATTGCATCAGCGAAATTGTGTTGGCCTACGAGCCAGTGTGGGCCATTGGCACCGGCAAAACCGCCAGCCCTGCGCAAGCCCAGGCGGTTCACGCCGTGTTGCGCCAGCAATTGCAAGCGGCCAGTGCCAGCGCAGACCGGGTGCGTATTTTGTACGGCGGGAGCATGAACGCCGGCAATGCCGCGTCTTTGCTGGCCCAGCCAGATATTGATGGCGGCCTGATTGGCGGCGCCTCCTTAAAGGTAGCAGATTTTTTATCCATTATTCGGGCCGCGCAGTAAAGCGCGGTGAGCAGTTTTTTCCAGGAGTAGAAAATGAGTTATGTGGTTACGATCATCCTGACAGTGCAGATGATTTCGGCGATTTCGATGATCGGTTTGATCCTGATCCAGCACGGCAAAGGCGCCGACATGGGTGCGGCCTTTGGCAGCGGCGGCTCGGGCAGCTTGTTCGGCGCCAGCGGCAGTGCCAACTTTTTGTCGCGCACTACGGCGGTCTTGGCCACGGTGTTTTTTACGGCCACCTTGGCCTTGGCCTACTTTGGCAACCTGCGCCCGACCAGCAGCGGCAGCGTGCTAGAGGCGGCCAGCGTCGCCGCCCCTGTAGCAGCGCCAGCCAGTGCCGCAGCCCCCGCGCCTGCGGCCTCTGGCGCAGCCCAAATCCCTGCGAATTGAGCCGGGTCAAGTAGTCCCAAACTCCCTTGGGGAGCCTGTACAAATCAGGGTAAACTCATAGGCTATTCAAGGCCTGTAGAACAACACAGATGTTCATGGCCTTGTTGTGGAAAAAGCCGCCGTCGTGGTGAAATTGGTAGACACGCTATCTTGAGGTGGTAGTGGCGAAAGCTGTGCGAGTTCGAGTCTCGCCGACGGCACCATAGCAAGAAAGAACTGCGTGCCCGTAAGGGTGATGCAAACAATCAGACTTTTCGTCGGACGAGCCCTACATAGCTATGAATTTGGACCAATACCTCCCTGTTTTGCTGTTCATTCTGGTCGGTGTCGCTATCGGCATCATTCCCCAGGTGCTGGGTTATATCCTCGGTCCCAACCGGCCTGATCAGGCTAAAAATTCTCCTTACGAATGTGGCTTTGAAGCCTTTGAAGACGCCCGCATGAAGTTCGATGTGCGCTACTACCTAGTCGCCATCTTGTTTATTTTGTTTGACCTAGAAATTGCCTTCCTGTTTCCTTGGGCGGTTTCGCTCAAAGAAATAGGTGCCTTGGGCTTTTGGTCGGTCATGCTGTTTTTGGGCATTCTGGTAGTGGGCTTTGCCTACGAGTGGAAAAAAGGGGCCCTTGACTGGGAATGACACCATGATTGAAGGCGTATTCAAAGAAGGCTTTGCCACTACCAGCTACGACGCAGTCGTCAACTGGGCCAAGACCGGCTCCATCTGGCCCATGACTTTCGGCCTGGCTTGCTGTGCCGTGGAGATGATGCATGCGGCTGCGGCGCGTTATGACATCAGCCGCTTTGGCTCGGAAGTATTTCGCGCCAGCCCGCGCCAGTCCGACCTGATGATTGTGGCCGGCACGCTGTGCAACAAGATGGCGCCTGCGCTGCGCAAAGTCTATGACCAGATGTCCGAGCCGCGCTGGGTGCTGTCCATGGGTTCTTGTGCCAACGGCGGCGGCTATTACCACTACAGCTACTCGGTGGTGCGCGGCTGTGACCGCATCGTGCCGGTCGATGTCTATGTACCCGGTTGCCCGCCTACGGCTGAGGCGCTGCTCTATGGCATTTTGCAACTCCAACAAAAAATCCGCCGCACCGAAACCATCGCGCGCGCCTGAGCCCATCCATGACTTCTTATTCTGTTCGTCCTGAAGATACCCAGGCTGCTATTGCGCAGGCACTGGGTGACAAAGTCAAACGCATTTCGGTAGATCTGGGTGAAGTCAAAGTATTGGTTTCCGCCGCCGACTACCACGCGGCAGCGCTGTTGCTGCGCGACACTGCAGGCTGCCAGTTTGAGCAAATGATGGATTTGTGCGCCGTGGACTATTCAAGCTACGGCGATGGCCGTTACGAAGGCCCGCGTTACTGCGTGGTGGTGCATTTGTTGTCGGTTAGCCTGAACCAGCGCGTGCGCCTCAAAGTGTTCGCCACCGACGACGATATGCCGGTGCTGGACTCCATCAACGACATTTGGAACTCAGCCAACTGGTTCGAGCGCGAAGCGTTTGACCTGTTTGGCGTGGTGTTTGAAGGCCACGACGACCTGCGCCGCATCCTGACGGACTACGGATTTATCGGCCACCCCTTCCGCAAAGACTTCCCCACCACCGGGCATGTGGAAATGCGCTACGACGCCGAGCAGAAGCGGGTGATTTACCAGCCGGTGACGATCGAGACGCGTGAAATCACGCCGCGCATCATCCGCGAAGAGAATTACGGAGGCCTGCACTAAGCAGGGCTCGCCATGGCTGAAATTAAAAACTACACCCTCAACTTCGGTCCGCAGCATCCGGCAGCGCACGGCGTGCTGCGCCTGGTGTTGGAGCTGGACGGCGAAGTCATCCAGCGCGCTGACCCGCATATTGGGCTGCTGCACCGCGCTACCGAAAAACTGGCAGAGTCCAAGACCTACATCCAGGCCTTGCCCTATATGGACCGCCTGGACTATGTGTCCATGATGTGCAATGAGCACGCCTATTGCCTGGCCATTGAAAAGTTGTTGGGTATTGAGGTGCCCATCCGCGCGCAGTACATCCGTGTGATGTATGCCGAGATTACCCGCTTGCTCAACCACCTGATGTGGCTGGGCTCGCACGGCAATGACTGCGGTAGTTCGACGATTCTGATCTACACCTTCCGCGAGCGCGAAGATTTGTTTGATATGTACGAAGCTGCCAGCGGCGCGCGCATGCATGCGGCGTATTTCCGGCCCGGCGGCGTATACCGCGATCTGCCCGACACCATGCCGCAGTTCAAGGCTAACAAGATTCGCAACGCCCAAGGCATTGCCGAACTCAACGCCAACCGCCAAGGCTCTTTGCTGGACTTCATCGAAGACTTTACTCAGCGCTTCCCGCAGTGCCTGTCCGAATACCACACGCTGCTAACCGATAACCGGATCTGGAAGCAGCGCACCGTCAACATCGGCATTGTCACGCCCGAGCGTGCGCTCAATATGGGCTTTAGCGGCCCCATGCTGCGCGGCTCCGGCATCGCCTGGGACTTGCGCAAAAAGCAGCCCTATGACGTGTATTCGGAAATGGACTTTGACATCCCTGTGGGCAAGACCGGCGACGTGTATGACCGTTACTTGGTGCGCATGGAAGAGATGAAGCAGTCCAACCGCATCATCAGCCAATGCGTGCAATGGCTCAAGGCTAACCCCGGCCCGGTGATCACCGACAACCACAAGGTGGCTGCGCCTTCGCGTGAATCCATGAAGACCAATATGGAAGGCCTGATTCACCACTTCAAGCTGTTTACCGAAGGCTTCCATGTGCCGCAGGGCGAGGCCTATGCCGCGGTGGAGCACCCCAAGGGCGAGTTTGGTATTTACATCGTCAGCGACGGTGCCAACAAGCCTTACCGCCTGAAGATTCGTCCCCCCGGTTTTGCGCATTTGGCCGCCCTCAATGAAATGGCCAAAGGCCACATGATTGCCGATGCGGTGTCCATCATCGGCACCATGGACATTGTTTTTGGAGAGATTGACCGATGATGTCGGATGCCACCAAGGCGCGCTTTGATCGCGAAGTCGCCAAATACCCGTCGGACCAGAAACAGTCCGCTGTGATGGCCTGTTTGTCCATCGTGCAACAAGAGCAAGGTTGGGTCAGCGCCGAAAACGAGCGCATGGTGGCCGACTATCTGGGTATGGCGCCGATTGCTGTGCATGAGGTCAGCACTTTTTACAACATGTACAACCTCAAGCCGGTGGGCAAATACAAGCTCAACGTCTGCACCAATTTGCCCTGCCAACTGGGCGGCGGCGCAAAAGCCTTGGCGCACTTGGAAAAAACCCTGGGCATCCACGCGGGTGAAACCACCAGCGACGGCTTGTTCACCTTGCAACCGAGCGAATGCCAGGGCGCTTGCGCCGATGCGCCGGTGCTGCTGGTCAACGACCGCCATATGTGCAGCTTTATGAGCGATGAAAAACTCGATCAGCTGATATCCAGCCTCAAGCAAGCGGAGGGCGCGCAATGACGCTGCAACAGGTATTGGCACCGTTCCAGGCCTCGGGCCGGGAAAGCTCATTTCATGGCCGCCACAAAGGCGCGCAAATTTTGGCCGATTTGGACGGCAGCAACTGGGGTATAGCGGCTTACCAGGCGCGCGGCGGCTACCAGGCTTTGCGCAAGATTTTGGGCCAGGACGGCGGCGAGGGCATGACCCAAGACCAGGTGATTGCCACGGTCAAAGAATCTGGCCTGCGCGGTCGCGGCGGCGCGGGTTTCCCGACCGGCCTGAAGTGGAGCTTTATGCCCCGCCAGTTTCCCGGCCAGAAGCACCTGGTGTGCAACTCGGACGAAGGCGAGCCCGGCACTTGCAAAGACCGCGACATCATGCAGTTCAACCCGCATACGGTGATTGAAGGCATGGCGATCGCCGCTTATGCCATGGGGATTACGGTCGGATACAACTACATCCACGGCGAGATTTTCCAGACCTACGAGCGATTTGAGGCGGCTTTGGAAGAAGCCCGCGCAGCCGGGTTTCTGGGCGAGCACATCATGGGCAGCAACTTCAGCTTCCAGTTGCACGCAGCGCATGGCTTTGGCGCCTATATCTGCGGCGAAGAAACCGCTTTGCTCGAATCGCTGGAAGGCAAAAAAGGCCAGCCGCGCTTTAAGCCGCCGTTCCCGGCCAGCTTTGGTCTGTACGGCAAGCCGACCACCATCAACAACACCGAAACTTTTGCGGCGGTGCCCTGGATCATCCGCAATGGCGGCGCGGCCTATTTGGCATGCGGCAAGCCTAATAACGGCGGGACCAAGATTTTTTCGGTCAGTGGCGATGTGCAGCGGCCCGGCAATTACGAAGTGCCCATGGGTACGCCCTTTGCCGAGTTGCTAGAGATGGCCGGCGGCATGCGCCCGGGCCGCACGCTCAAGGCGGTTATCCCTGGCGGTTCGTCCGCGCCGGTATTGCCCGCCAGCATCATGATGGATATCACCATGGACTACGACGCGATTGCCAAGGCCGGCTCCATGCTCGGTTCGGGCGCGGTCATCGTGATGGACGATACGCGTTGCATGGTCAAGTCTTTGCAGCGTCTGTCTTACTTTTATTCGCACGAGTCCTGTGGCCAATGCACGCCTTGCCGCGAAGGCACAGGCTGGCTCTGGCGCATGGTGGACCGCATTGAAAACGGCCAGGGCCGCGCCAGCGACTTAGAGACGCTGGACAGCGTGGCCGGCAACATCATGGGCCGCACGATTTGCGCGCTGGGCGACGCGGCGGCTATGCCGGTGCGCGGCATGCTCAAGCATTTCAGGTCCGAATTTGAACACCACATAGAGCACAAGACCTGCGTGGTCGGTGCCTACGTTTGATCGGTGCAGCACCATGGTTGAAATCGAACTCGACGGCAAAAAAGTAGAAGTGCTTGAAGGCAGCATGGTGATGCATGCCGCCGAAAAAGCGGGTACTTACATCCCCCATTTTTGTTATCACAAGAAGCTGAGCATTGCGGCCAATTGCCGCATGTGTTTGGTCGATATTGAAAAAGCCCCCAAGCCCATGCCCGCCTGCGCTACGCCGGTGACCAATGGCATGGTGGTCCACACCAAGAGCGAAAAAGCCATCAAGGCGCAGCAATCGGTGATGGAGTTTTTGCTGATCAACCACCCGCTCGATTGCCCGATTTGCGACCAGGGCGGCGAATGCCAGTTACAAGACCTGGCTGTGGGCTATGGCGGTTCTAACTCGCGCTACGAAGAAGAAAAGCGCGTGGTGGCGATTAAAGACGTGGGCCCGCTCATCAGTATGCAGGAGATGAGCCGCTGCATCCATTGCACCCGCTGCGTGCGCTTTGGCCAAGAAGTGGCTGGCGTGATGGAGCTGGGCATGTCGCACCGTGGCGAGCATGCGGAAATCGAAACCTTTGTCGGCCAGACTGTGGACTCCGAACTCTCGGGCAACATGATCGACATTTGCCCCGTGGGCGCTTTGACCAGCAAGCCTTTCCGCTACAGCGCCCGCACCTGGGAACTGTCGCGCCGCAAGTCGATCAGCCCGCATGATTCGACGGGAACCAACCTCGTCGTTCAAGTCAAAAACAACCACGTCATGCGCGTAGTGCCAATGGAAAACGATGCCGTCAACGAATGCTGGATTGCCGACCGCGACCGTTTTTCTTACGAAGCGCTGAGCAGCCCGGACCGCCTGCATACGCCCATGATCAAGCAGGGTGGCAAATGGGCGAGCGTTGATTGGCAAACCGCCCTGGAATACGTGGCTAATGGACTCAAGCAAATCAAGAGCAATCACGGCACCCAGGCGCTGGGTGCCTTGGTCAGCCCGCACAGCACCCTAGAGGAATTGCACCTGGCTGCCAAGCTGGTGCGCGGCCTGGGCAGCGAGAACATAGACCACCGCTTGCGCAACCAGGACTTCACCGCCACCGATGGCGTGCGCTATTTGGGCATGCCCATCGCCGGACTTTCTATCTTGCAGCGTGTGCTCTTGGTGGGAACTAACTTGCGCAAAGAGCATCCGCTTTTTGCCCTGCGCGTGCGCCAAGCGGCGCGCAGTGGTTGTGCCGTACATGCGCTGCGCAGCGATGCGGCCGATTGGGCGATTCCTATAGCGCAGGATGTGCAAGCCTCGTCCAATGACTGGCTGGCGCACTTGCAATCGATTGCTGCAGCCGTGGCGCAACTGGCTGAAGTCAGCTGCCCCTACAGCGCAACGGTCAACGACCAAGCACTGGCGATTGCGAAGTCGCTTTTAGGCGGCGAACGCAAAGCGGTGTTGCTCGGCAATGGCGCCGCGCACCACGCGCAGGCCTCGGCCTTGCAAGCCGTAGCCGCCTGGATTGCAACGGCCACCGGCGCAAGCTTTGGCTTCCTGACCGAAGCGGCCAACACCGTGGGCGCGCAGTTCGTCCACGCCGAGCCAGGGCGGGGCGGCGTACACGCCGGGCAGATGCTCGGCGGTGCGCTCAAAGCCGTTTTGCTGCTCAATAACGAACCCGAATTTGATAGCGCTGCCGGACAAGCCGCCTTGGCCCAACTGGCACAAGCGCAAATGGTGGTCAGCCTTTCGCCTTTCAAAGCCAATATGCAGTGCGCCGATGTGTTGTTGCCCATCGCACCGTTTAGCGAAACTTCGGGTACTTTTGTGAATGCCGAAGGCCGCGTGCAAAGCTTCCACGCGGTAGTCAAGCCGCAGGGCGAGGCCAGGCCGGCTTGGAAAGTGTTACGCGTACTGGGCAATATGTTGAAGCTCGACGGCTTTGCCCAAGAGTCTTCGCAAGATGTGCTGCACGAAATTTTCGCGGGTGCTGCTCCCGAGCACCTTAGCGCGGACCGCCTGAACAATGCCAGCAGCCAGCCTACCCAAGCGGGCCCTGGATTGGCGCCTTGTACTGCATCGATTTACCAGTTGGACGGCTTAGTGCGCCGCGCCAGCAGCCTGCAAATGACGGCAGATGCCCGCGCCAGCGTAGAGGTGCAGGCATGATCGAAACGATCTACAACGCGGGTCTTCAAGCAGTTGCTGCCACTTGGTGGACCGCAGTGGTCTGGCCCGTGGTTTGGACCTTGATGAAAATCCTGGCAGTGCTTTTGCCTTTGCTCGGCGCCGTGGCCTACTTGACGCTGTGGGAGCGCAAATTTTTGGGTTGGATGCAAGTGCGCGTCGGCCCCAACCGCGTCGGGCCTTTGGGCCTGTTGCAGCCGATTGCCGATGCACTCAAGCTGCTGACCAAAGAAATTTTGGTGCCCGCCGCCGCCAACCGAGGTTTGTTTTTTATCGGGCCTATTCTTACCATCATGCCGGCGCTGGCTGCCTGGGCGGTTGTGCCCTTCGGTCCGGATGTAGCCCTGGCCAATGTCAACGCCGGTTTGTTGTTTGTGATGGCGATCACCTCCATGGAAGTCTATGGCGTGGTCATCGCCGGTTGGGCCTCTAATTCCAAATACGCTTTTCTGGGCGCTTTGCGCGCTTCGGCGCAAATGGTGAGCTATGAGATCGCCATGGGCTTCTGCCTGGTCGTGGTTTTGATGGTGACCGGCAGCATGAATATGAGCGTCATCGTGGCCGAGCAGGCCAAAGGCCTGTTTGCCGACCAGGGTCTGGGCTTTTTGTCCTGGAACTGGCTACCGCTCTTGCCGATTTTTGTGGTCTATGTGATCTCCGGCCTGGCAGAAACCAACCGCCATCCGTTTGACGTGGTGGAGGGCGAGGCTGAAATTGTGGCGGGGCACATGGTCGAGTATTCCGGTATGTCGTACGCCATGTTCTATTTGGCCGAGTACGCCAATATGTGGCTGGTGTCGATTCTGGCGGCGGTGATGTTTTTAGGTGGCTGGCTCTCGCCCGTGGCCGCGCTTGCCTGGATACCCGGAGGCATCTGGCTGGGCCTCAAAACCTGTGCCATCGTCAGCTTGTTTATCTGGGTGCGCGCCACCTTTCCGCGCTTTCGCTATGACCAGATCATGCGCCTGGGCTGGAAAGTCTTTATTCCCGTCACCCTGGTCTGGTTGGTCGTGGTCGGCGCTTGGATGCAGACCTCATTCAATATCTGGAAGTAAGGGACAGACATGCCAAGCATTGCTTACAAGCCCGCTGCCTTTTCGCTCAAAGACTTTTTGCTGAGTTTTTTGCTGATCGAGTTGTTCAAAGGCATGGCGCTAACCATGCGCTACGCCTTCCGCAAAAAATTCACGGTGCAGTTTCCGGAAGAAAAAACGCCGCTCTCGCCGCGCTTTCGTGGCCTGCATGCGCTGCGCCGCTATGAAAACGGCGAAGAGCGCTGCATCGCCTGCAAACTTTGCGAGGCGGTGTGCCCCGCCATGGCGATCACCATCGAATCCGATGTGCGCGAAGACGGCTCGCGCCGCACCACGCGCTACGACATCGACCTGACCAAGTGCATTTTTTGCGGCTTTTGCGAAGAGAGCTGCCCGGTGGACTCGATTGTGGAAACCCATATCCTGGAATACCACGGCGAAAAACGGGGCGACCTGTATTTCACCAAAGACATGCTGCTAGCGGTCGGGGACCGCTATGAAGCCGAGATCGCAGCAGCCAAGCAGGCGGATGCCAAATACCGCTAAGCGCCTGCAAGAAAGATTGCCACCATGAGTGTTACCACCGGTTTGTTTTACGCCTTTTCGGCGGTCTTGCTGATTGCGGCGTTTCGCGTGATTACCGCCCGCAACCCGGTGCATGCCGCTTTGTTTTTGGTGCTCACCTTTTTCCAGGCCGCGATGATCTGGATGCTGCTCAAAGCCGAGTTCCTGTCGATTACCCTGGTGCTGGTCTATGTCGGTGCGGTGATGGTGCTGTTCCTGTTCGTGGTGATGATGATGGACATCAACGTCGAAAACCTGCGCGTGGGTTTTTGGAATCACTTTCCGCTTGCCGCTGCGGTGGGCGTGGTGATTGCACTGGAAATGGCGGCGGTGCTGCTGGGCGGCTTTCGCGTTATCGATGACCCGGCAGCCGCCAATAACTTGGTCGGCGGCCCGACCAACACCCAGCAATTGGGCAAGCTGCTTTACACCGAATACATCTATCCATTAGAAATTGCCGCTGCGATTTTGCTGGTGGCCATGATTGCCGCGATTGCGCTGACGCTGCGCGCGCGCAAAGACAGCAAATACGTCAGCCCCGGCGACCAAGTGCGCGTCAAAGCCCAAGACCGCATGACGGTGCTCAAGATGGACTCCACGCAAGAAGCCCCCGCGCCTGCGCCCCCCGAGGCTGCCGCCACACCGGAGACCAAAGCATGATGAATACCCTGACACTGGGCCACTTTTTGTCCCTGGGCGCGATGTTGTTTGCGCTATCTGTGGTGGGCATTTTTTTGAACCGCCGCAACCTGATTGTGTTGCTAATGGCCATCGAGCTGATGCTGCTGGCGGTGAACACCAATTTTGTCGCCTTCTCGCACTACCTCAACGATATGCACGGCCAGGTGTTTGTGTTTTTTATCCTGACCGTGGCCGCTGCCGAGTCGGCCATTGGCTTGGCCATTTTGGTGCTCTTGTTCAGGGCCAAGTCCAGCATCAGCGTGGACGAACTCAATACGCTCAAGGGCTAAGACAACGATGCAAGCAAGTCTCAACGCAGCCACGCTGCTTATCGTGCCCCTGGCCCCGCTGGTCGGCGCCCTGTTGGCCGGTATCTTCGGCACCAAGTTCGGCGGTAACCGCATCGGGCGCACGCTCACCCACAGCCTGACGATCGCCGGGGTGCTGATTTCTTTCATCATCTCTGCGCTCACACTGCAAGCCGTCGTCCAAAGTGGCGCGCGACTCAATGAAACCCTGTACACATGGATGGTGGTGGGTGATCTAAAGATGGAAATCGGCTTTCTCGTCGATGGCCTGACCGCCATGATGATGTGCGTAGTGACCTTTGTGTCGCTCATGGTGCATATCTACACCATTGGCTATATGGACGAGGACGAAGGCTACAACCGCTTCTTTTCCTATATCTCGCTGTTCACCTTCTCCATGCTGATGCTGGTCATGAGCAACAACCTCTTGCAGCTTTTCTTCGGCTGGGAAGCCGTGGGCCTGGTGTCCTATTTGCTGATCGGTTTTTGGTACAACAAGCCCAGCGCTATTTTTGCGAACATGAAAGCTTTTTTGGTCAACCGCGTGGGCGACTTTGGCTTCATACTGGGCATTGGCCTGATCGCCGCATTCGCCGGTACCCTCAATTACGCAGAGATTTTTAGCAAAGCGCCTGAACTAGCGGCGCTCACTTTGCCTGGCACCAGTTGGATGCTGCTCACGGTGGCTTGCATTTGTTTGTTTGTTGGCGCCATGGGCAAATCGGCGCAGTTTCCGCTGCACGTCTGGCTGCCTGATTCCATGGAAGGCCCTACGCCTATTTCCGCGCTCATCCATGCCGCGACTATGGTGACTGCCGGTATCTTTATGGTGGCGCGCATGTCGCCGCTGTTTGAGTTGTCCGATACCGCGCTTAATCTGGTGATGCTGATTGGCGCCATCACCGCCTTGTTCATGGGCTTTTTGGGCATCATCCAAAACGACATCAAGCGGGTGGTGGCCTATTCCACGCTGTCGCAGCTGGGGTATATGACGGTGGCGCTTGGCGCTTCGGCCTACTCGGTGGCGGTATTCCATTTGATGACACACGCTTTTTTCAAGGCCTTGTTGTTCTTGGGCGCGGGGTCGGTCATCATCGGCATGCACCACAACCAGGACATCCGCTGGATGGGCGGCGTGCGCAAGTACATGCCGATTACTTGGATCACGTCTCTGCTCGGCTCACTCGCACTGATCGGCACACCATTTTTCGCTGGTTTTTATTCCAAGGACAGCATTATTGAAGCCGTGGCCGAAAGCCATTTGCCTGCCGCTGGCTTTGCCCACTTTGCGGTCTTGGCCGGTGTGTTTGTGACGGCCTTTTATTCTTTCCGCATGTACTTTTTGGTCTTCCACGGCAAAGAGCGCTACGACCAAAACCCCGATGCGCACCATGGTCACGATGACCATGGCCATGGCGATCACCACGATCACAGCCCCCATGAATCCCCCTGGGTGGTATGGCTGCCCCTGGTGTTGCTGGCGATTCCCTCGGTCGTCATCGGCTTCATGACCATAGAGCCCATGCTCTTTGGCGAGTTCTTCAAAGACGCCATCGTGGTCGATGCCACGCGCCACCATGCGATGAAGGAATTGCAAGAAGCTTTCCACGGACCGGTGGCCATGGCGCTGCATGCGCTTGGCACCGCGCCGTTTTGGCTGGCGCTCGCTGGCGTGGTCACCGCTTGGTATATGTATCTGATTAACCCAGCCGTACCTGCGGCCATCGGGCGCGGCCTGCGGCCTTTGGTGGTGTTGTTAGAAAACAAGTACTACGTGGACTGGTTCAATGAAAACGTGTTGGCGCGCGGTGCGCGTATGTTGGGCCAAGGTTTGTGGAAGGGCGGCGACCAGGCCATCATCGACGGCTTTTTTGTCAATGGCTCCTGGAAGCTGGTGGGCTGGGTATCCAAGCGGGTGCGTGGTTTGCAGTCCGGCTACCTGTACCACTACGCGCTGGTCATGATTTTGGGCATTTTTGTCCTCATGACCTACTTCGTCTGGCTCAACAAATAAGGAAAAGAACCCATGGGATTGTTGAGCCTTGCGATTTGGACGCCGATTTTTTTTGGCGTCGTGCTGCTGGCCCTGGGCCGGGACGACCAGGCCCGCGCCGTGCGCTGGGTGGCGCTGATCGGCGCGATCATCAGCTTTGCGCTGACCTTGCCTTTGTACGCCGGTTTCCAACTCGGCACCGCCGAAATGCAGTTTGTTGAAAACGCCATGTGGATCGAGCGTTTCAATGTCAACTACCACTTGGGCGTGGACGGCATCTCGTTCTGGTTTGTACTACTGACGGCGTTTATCAACGTGGTGGTGGTAATCGCCGGTTGGGAAGTGATTACCCACAAAGTCAGCCAGTACATGGCGTCGTTCCTGATTTTGTCGGGCCTGATGATCGGTGTGTTTTGCGCCTTGGACGGCCTGCTGTTCTACGTGTTTTTCGAAGCCACGCTCATACCCATGTACCTCATCATCGGTATCTGGGGCGGCCCGAACAAAATTTACGCGGCTTTCAAGTTTTTCCTGTACACCTTGCTCGGCTCCTTGTTGACCTTGGTCGCGCTGATTTATCTCTACATCACCTCCAACGGCAGCTTTGATATCGCCACCTGGCATGCCCTGCCGCTGGGCCAGACCGCGCAGACCGCCATCTTCTTCGCTTTCTTTGCGGCCTTTGCAGTCAAGGTGCCGATGTGGCCGGTGCATACCTGGTTGCCGGATGTCCACGTAGAAGCGCCTACCGGCGGCTCTGCGGTGTTGGCGGCCATCATGCTCAAGTTGGGCGCCTATGGCTTCCTGCGTTTTTCTTTGCCGATTGCGCCTGACGCAGCGCACGAGTGGGCCGGCTTGATGATTGCTTTGTCCTTGGTAGCCGTGGTCTATGTGGGCCTGGTGGCCATGGTGCAGCAGGATATGAAAAAACTTGTGGCCTACTCGTCGGTCGCACACATGGGTTTTGTCACCCTAGGATTTTTCATCTTTAACGACTTGGGCATGGCCGGTGGCATTGTGCAAATGATTGCGCATGGCTTTGTGTCCGGCGCCATGTTCCTGTCTATCGGCGTTTTGTACGACCGGGTGCACTCGCGTGAGATTGCCAGCTACGGGGGCGTCGTCAACACCATGCCACGCTTTGCCGCTTTTTCCCTGCTGTTTGCTATGGCCAACTGCGGCTTGCCCGGTACCGCAGGCTTTGTGGGCGAGTGGATGGTGATATTGGCGGCGGTCAAGTTTAATTTCTGGATCGGCATGGCCTCGGCCAGCGCCCTGATTTTCGGCGCCGCCTATACCTTGTGGATGTTCAAGCGCGTGTACCTGGGCCCGGTTACCAACCACCATGTCCAAGAACTGCAAGACATCAACGCGCGTGAATTTTTCATGCTGGCCTTGCTGGCAGTTGCGGTGCTTTACATGGGCATCCACCCCAAACCCTTTACCGATGTGATGGATGCCTCGGTGGCCGGTCTGCTGCAGCACGTGGCCCAGTCCAAGCTGCCTTGATGGCCCCGAATTGAGAAATACACCATGATCGACCAAATCAGCTTGATTGCCATTTTCCCCGAGGCCTTGCTTTTGGCTATGGCCTGCGCCGTTACCTTGCTGGACTTGCGTGCCCAAGGCCCCTTGCGCGGCTTCACCTATGCGCTCACCCTACTCACCCTGGGCGTGGTCGCGCTCATCGAAGGTTTTTATGCCAGCACCGGCCTCACGCTCTACGGCTTTGGCAATATGGTGGTGGCCGACACTATGGCCGCTTGGCTCAAATGTTTTGCCACGATAGCGGTGATGGTGACCCTGGTCTATGGCCGCCCCTATGCCGGAGCCCGCGACATGCTGCGCGGCGGCGAGTTGTTTACCCTGTCCATGTTCGCACTGCTGGGCATGTTCATCATGATTTCGGGAAACAACTTCCTGGTCATTTACATGGGCCTGGAGTTGCTCACCCTGTCCAGCTACGCCCTGGTGGCATTGCGCCGCGACAACGCGCAAGCCGTGGAAGCGGCCATGAAGTATTTTGTGCTGGGCGCGATGGCCTCAGGCTTTTTGCTCTACGGCATGTCTATGCTTTATGGCGCTACCGGCTCGCTGGATATCAACGAAGTGTTTAGCGCCATCTCTACGGGCCATGTGCGCCACCAGGTGCTGGTCTTTGGCTTGGTGTTCATCGTCTCGGGCCTTGCCTTTAAGTTGGGCGTTGTGCCATTTCACATGTGGATTCCCGATGTGTATCAAGGCGCGCCCACGGCGGTCACGCTGATGATTGGTGGCGCGCCCAAGCTGGCGGCTTTTGCCGTCACCATGCGCTTGCTGGTGGAAGGCATGTTGCCGCTGGCCATCGACTGGCAGCAAATGCTGATGCTGCTCTCAGTGGCCTCGCTGTTCATCGGCAACTTTGCCGCGATTGCGCAAACCAATGTCAAGCGCATGCTGGCTTTTTCTACCATCGCGCAAATGGGCTTTGTGCTGATTGGCATCTTCTCTGGCGTCATCAATGGAAACACCATTTCCACCGCCAATGCCTATAGCTCAGCCATGTTTTATGTCGTTAGCTATGTCCTGACCACGCTGGCCGCATTCGGCGTCATCATGCTGCTGGCCCGCGAAGGTTTTGAAAGCGAAGAGATTGCTGATTTTGCGGGCCTGAACCAACGCAGTCCGCTGTACGCCGGTGTCATGGCCGCTTGCATGTTCTCCATGGCCGGTATCCCGCCGCTGGTGGGTTTTTACGCCAAGCTCTCGGTGCTGCAAGCGCTGATCGCCTCTGGCCAAGCCATGCATATTGGCCTATCGGTGTTCGCGGTGCTGATGTCGCTGGTGGGCGCTTTCTATTACCTGCGCCTGGTCAAGGTGATGTACTTTGATGCCCCCATTACGGCGAACGAAGTCGTGGCCGGTGCTGATGTGCGTATTGTGTTGGCGATTAACGGCGCGCTGGTGCTGCTGCTGGGCATCTTCCCCGCCGGTCTGATGGCTTTGTCAGCGCAGTCCGTTTTGCAAATGCTGGGCACTTGAACGCCTCTGGTTTCTACTAATCGGGTAGTGCGCTATGCCCACGCTCACAACAGAAAACGCTTCCCCTGAGTCCGATACAGGCCTGCGCGAGCTGCGCCAGAGCAGTGACAAAATCTTGTCTGGCCGTTTTCTGCAAGTCTTTAGCGACCAGGTGACGCTGCCCGATGGCAAAAACACGTTCCGTGAATACATCGTCCATCCGGGCGCGGTCATGGTCATCCCTCTTTTGACCGATGACCAGGGCTCAACCCGCATCGTGCTGGAGCGCCAGTTCCGTTACCCAGTGGGCGAAGTAATGATCGAACTTCCTGCGGGCAAGCGCGATGGCCAAGAAGATTTGCTGCTGTGTGCCCAGCGCGAACTGCGCGAAGAGACTGGCTACACCGCCACCCAATGGGCGCATGCCGGGGTGCTGCATCCCTGTATTTCCTATTCCACCGAGTACATCGACATTTGGTTTGCCCAAGGCTTGCAAGCCGGGCCGGCCCAGTTGGATGCCGGTGAGTTTTTAGAGGTATTCAGTGCCAGCACGGACGAATTTTTTGCCTGGTGCCGCGATGGCCGTATCACCGATGCCAAAACCTTGACTGGCGCGCTTTGGCTGCAAAACTACCTCAGCGGCGCATGGCCGCTGCAATGGCGGGACGCCGCATGAAAGTGCTGGACTTGCAATGCGCCCAGGGCCACGGCTTTGAGGGTTGGTTTGGCTCGGAGGAAGACTTTCAATCGCAACATGCGCGCGCGCTAGTGCAATGCCCTTTGTGTGGCGACGCCAGCATCAGCAAAAAACTGAGCGCACCGCGCCTCAATTTGTCGCGCGCTTCTGCTCCTGAGTCGTCTGACCGGGCTGAGCGGTCTGAAGCGTTTGCGCAGCCCGAGCGCGCTGATCGGTCCGAGCAAAGCGACAAAGCCCTGGCCGTGGCCGGCCCGCAAGACGCGGACATGGCTAAACGCTGGATGGAAATTGGCCGCCACTTGATGGCCAACACCACCGATGTGGGCCAGAACTTTGCCGAAGAGGCCCGCAAAATCCATTACGGCGAAGCCCCCGAGCGCGGCATCCGCGGCCAAACCAGCGCCCGCGAAGCGCGCGCGCTGATGGAGGAGGGCATAGGCGTGTTGCCCTTTGCCTTGCCCGAGGCGCTCACAGGGCCGTTGCAGTAGTCTGGCTAAACGTTAAATTGCAGCGCCGCCAGTCCGGCATAGACGCCGCCGCGCGCAACCAGTTGCGCGTGCGTGCCTTGCTCTACCAGACGGCCTTTATCTAGCACCACAATCAAGTCGGCTTTTTGCACGGTGGCCAGGCGGTGCGCGATGACCAAAGTGGTGCGGTTGCGCATGGCTGATTCGAGCGCGGCTTGCACCATGCGTTCACTTTCGGCATCCAGCGCGCTGGTGGCTTCGTCTAGCAGCAGCAAAGGCGGGTTTTTCAGCATGGCGCGCGCAATCGCAATGCGCTGGCGCTGCCCGCCGGACAGGCGCAAACCGCGCTCGCCTAAAAAGGTGTCATAACCCTGTGGCAGGGTGCTGATAAATTCATGCGCAAAAGCCGCCTCGGCAGCCTGGCGCACTTCTTCGTCCGTCGCGTCGGGTTTGCCGTAGCGGATGTTTTCTAGGGCGCTGTTCGAAAAAATCACGGCGTCTTGCGGCACTATGCCGATGCGTGCGCGTAGGTCGCTCAGCGCCATGTCATGGGTCGCCACGCCGTCTAGCGTAATGCGGCCCGACTGCGGGTCATAAAAACGCAGTAGCAACTGAAACACCGTGCTCTTGCCCGCGCCGCTGGGCCCAACGATGGCCACGGTTTGCCCAGCCTGGATGTCTAGCGTGAACCCGGATAAGGCCTCTTGCAGCGGGCGCGAGGGGTAGTGGAAATGCAATGCCTCAAAGCGCACCGCGCTACCGGCCTGCGGCAGGGGCGCAGCTACGGGAGAAATAGGTGAGGCAATAGGCGAGCGGGTGCAGCAACTCCATCAAGCGCTCGGTCGCGCCTGCAGCGCGCAGCAAGTCGCCATAGACTTCGCCCAGCACCGCAAAGGCGCTGGCCAGCAAAATCACATACACCACCGTCTGCCCCAAATCACCCGCCGTAATGCGCCCGGCGACCACCGCTTGCGTGCCCTGGTACAAGCCCCAGAGCAGCGCCGCCGAGGTGGCGATGATGATGAAACACACCAATATGGAACGCGCGCTGATGCGGCGAATAGCGGTGTCAAACGCATTGCGGGTAGACAGGCTAAAGCGGTCCGACTCACGGCCTTCAGCGGTATAGCTTTGCACCACCGGAATCGCATTGAGCACCTCGGCGGCAATCGCGCTGGAGTCGGCAATGCGGTCCTGGCTGGCGCGCGAGAGCTTGCGCACCCGCCGCCCGAACCAGAGGCTGGGCATCACGATCAGGATCAGCACCAGCGTCACTTGCAGCATTACGATCGGGTTGGTCCAGATTAGCACGCTCAAAGCGCCCAGGCCCAGCACCGCGTTGCGCAAGCCCATGCTCAGCGAGGAGCCGACCACGGTTTGCACTAGCGTGGTGTCTGCCGACAAGCGGGAAAGCACTTCGCCGGTCTGCGTGGTTTCAAAAAACTCCGGGCTTTGCTGTAACACATGGTGGTACACCGCGTTGCGGATATCGGCGGTGACGCGCTCACCCAGCCAGCTCACCATGTAAAAGCGCAGCGCCGAAAAAATCCCCAATGCGCTGGCCACACCAAACAGCAAAGCAAAGTGCTCGCGCATGGCCACCATCTGCTCGCCTTTGTCCTGGCGTACCAGACCGCCGTCGATCAGCATGCGCAGCGCCACCGGAAAAGCCAGCGTGGCCGTGGCCGCCATCACCAAAAACACCAAGGCCAAGCCGATGCGCCCCCGGTAAGGCGTTAAAAACGGGATCAGACCGGTCAGAGATTTGGGGCTTTGGGATTTGGTGCGTTCGGTCGTCATAGGGTTATCTGATGGGGCAAAAGGGGGCCCTTGCAGGATTGTCAGCAGGCGCTATTGTCGCGGCGTTTACGCACTTGCCGCCTTCACTGGGGTTGCCAAGCCTGGCGCCCGCTTCGCGCGGCCTCCCGGCGCTGTGCCTTCGCCAACCCAGCCCACTTTCGCAGGTTTAAACCCTAGTCGCACACCCGCTTTGGCGCCCCGCCTCTCAACCGGTCGTTAACCCCCTTATTACTTATTACTAATTATTAATTTAATAATAATACCTATATATAAAATATTCATCAAGAAAATTAATCAATACCAGACTTTAGTTCGCAAGAGAAGTGTCATTTGACTATATTGGACAGTTAATCATTGAAAATTGCCGTAAACTCGACCCGCGGTGGTATCATCTGGCCCGTTGGACTGGCCTAATGGCTAAAAAGCCTGTGGTTTGAGCGCTTAATTTGGCTGGTGCGGTTTTAGCGGCACCCGTCCAAATCTAAGCGTTATTTTTAGGAAAAGAAATGATTTTTTTAAACAATAATGTTCGTTGGTCTTGGGGCATTTTTCCCCTTGCTGCAGCCCTGCTGGTTGCTTGCGGAGGCGGCGGCAGCGGAACGCCGGCGCAGACAGCCCAAACCATCACCTTCGGCGCCGCGCCAAGCCTCATTGCTGGGGGTTCCGGGACCGTCAGCGCCACGGGCGGCGCCTCGGGCAATGCGGTGACCTTTAGCAGTTCTACGACTTCCGTCTGTACGGTTACGGGCAGTTCGGTAACCGCTTTGACGGCTGGCACCTGCTCGATAACGGCAAATCAGCTGGGTAACACGAGTTACCTGGCGGCAACTGCTGCCACTCAAAATATTACCGTTAGGCCTAGTGCTTTGGGCAAGGCAGTAGATGGCTACATCCAATATGCCAAAGCGATCTTGGATGAGAACGACGATGGCGTGTGTGGTACCACCGAGGCCACCGTGCTAACCGGTGCGACCGGCTCATACAGTTTTCCCGGCAAGGGCGAGCACTTGGTGTGTATCGTCGCCACGGCGGATTCGGTGGATGTCGGAACCGGCAAGGCCTTTACCGGGCAATTGCTGACCGCGCCTGGTGCCACCGTCGCGACGCCGCTCACCACGCTGGTTATGAACCGCGCCATCACTGCGGGCTGGCCCACGGCAAGTTTCGACATCAGCGCTGCTTCAACGACTTTGATGTCGCAACTCGGTCTGTCTGGGGTGTCGCTGATGGCCACGGACCCTGTAACCGCCAGCAGCGATACGCTGCTTAAAAAAGGCATGGCCGTGCAGTCCCTGGTTGATGGTATAGCCGGTGCCAGTACGCTGACCAGTGCGCAGGCTTCCCAAAAGTTGTCCTCTTATTTGGCGACCTTGTCGGCGCAGTCGACGGTGGTGATGAACAGCACTTTTGTCAGCAATTATGTAAGTGCAGTTAACCAAACTACGACTTATGTGTCGACCGATGACGTCGCGGCGCTCAGTGCGGCAGTTACGGGCTCGTTAAGTGGCAAAACCAATATCTATTTAACCACCGGGACACAAGATGCGCCTACCGCATTGGATGGATCAGTTAACAGTGGTAAAAATAATTATATTGCCGCAGTGGCTACGGATAGCACCTTTATAACTATTAGCAACTGCTCGGCCAACGACACTATCACTTTGGCTGGAACGTCATTTCCTGATGCAGCCGTGACCATTGCCTCCACCTCCGCCGATGTGCGGATTATCAGAAATAGTACGAAAGTCGTTAGTATTCTTTTGAAGAATATTATCCCCTCGGGTAACAGTACGCTGATTGAAGATATTGCGACCTTCAATGCGCTAGGAAAGTGCCAGATTTCAGCGTCGAATTAATTTAATTTGTAGTCCAGTTTGAATTTTAAATTGCAATCGGAGAAATAACACAATGACCACCATCATCTCAACGACAGTTACCGCAGCTCAGGCAATCACTTACACCGCGGCAACTCCTGGAACATTGTTCCGCTCCATCAGCGATACCGCGGCGCATTTGGCTGCTCTTGATGCAGATGTGTTAGCCCGTTGCGCTACGGTAACGGTTACTGGGAACGCCACGATCCTGCAGGCCACCACGATATTTGCTGGCAATGCCAGTGCTAAGTTCGCGGAGGTGCATGGAACGGCTGCGGCTTTGGTGGTGCTGGATGTGGACTTACTCGCGAACGCTACGGCAGTCAATGTGACCGGGACTGCGGCCACGGTGTCCCAGGCCACTACGCTGTACAGCGCCAACAGCGCCACGGTGTTCGCTGAGATCACCGGGACGGCAGCCACTTTGGCGGCTCTGGATGCCGATGTACTGGGTGCGGCGTCTGCGGTAACGGTCACTACGACTGCAACAGTGGCGCAAGCCAATACTATCTTCAATAATGCGTCGGGCGACATTGCCTATGCCGCCATCAGCGACACCGGATTGGCCATTTCGACGACCATGTCCGCGAACTTGATCACTGCATTGAATGCGGCGACGGCAGTGACAGCGGATTCGGTGACTGCGGCGACCGCCACCGCTGCGATTGTGGATGCCCTATTTGGCGATATTGCTGCTTTGGAGTACACCCTGGTTAGCGATACCGCAGCCAACCTGTTTGACCTGCTGGACACCAACCCGGCCGCTTTGACGCCTGCGGTGGCGGTAGTCGCAACCGGGTCCTCCAGCCTCGCGGATGCAGAAGCCCTCTACGACGTCTACATCGCGGACGCACCATTGACGTTTGCGGAAATTACCGGTACGGCAGCCCTCCTGGCGGCCGCCGATGCCGACATGCTGGATCTCGCCGACGTGGTCACCGCTTCCGGATCTACGGATGCCACAGACGCCGCCGCTTTGTATGCCGCGTACCCGACGGCAGTGATCGCCGAGCTGAGCGATGCTTACGCTGATTTGGCTGCGCTCTCGGATTCTGTGCTGGGTATGGCGACGGTGGTGACAGTGGATAACAGCGTCACCGCGGCAAATGCGACTGCCTTGTACGCCCGCGTTGGATCAGCTGCCAGTTTCACTGCAATTACCGGTACTGCGACGGCCTTGGCTGCAGTGAATATTCATGCCTTGCAGAACGCAGATGCGGTGACGGCTTCGGGCACAGCTACGGTTACGGAACTAAAGACCATTTACCACGGCAATGCGGATACAGAATTCGCGGGAGTGAGTGGCACGGCCAGTGCATTGGCGACCTTGTTGGGTACCGCCGGTTACTCTGGCGCTTTAGATAATGTAAGCATCGTTACCGCGACCGGAACGGCGACCGCCGCACAAGCAAGCACGATTTTCGCTGCCAACGCGGATGCGACCGTCACCTTTACTGCTATCAGCGGCACAGCGGCTGAATTGGCGGCGGTGGATGCTGATGCGCTGGATGTTGCAACCGATGTCACAGTGACTGGCGCTGCGACCGCCGCACAAGCCACCACGATTTACACCGGCAATAACGACGCTACCTTTGAAGAGATTAGCGGCACCGCATCTGCGGTGGCTGCGGTCAACGCCACTGCGCTAGGCAACGCAGACGCGGTGACCGTAACTGGTGTGGCGACAGCAGCGCAAGCTACAACTATCTATACAGGCAACGCTGATGCCACCTTTGCAGAGATTAGCGGTACGGCGACCGCATTGCAGGGTGTCAATGTGGCCGCGCTGGGACACGCCGATATGGTGACGGCATCTGGCGAGACCGATGCGGGCGATGCTTCTGACTTGTACGACTATTTTGACGGCGATAGCGATACCGAGTTCAGCATTGCAGAGATTGCCGATACGGCCAGTGCCTTGGCTGCCTTGGACACTGCGGTGCTCGACACGGCGACATTGGTTACTGCGACGGGCACCACCACCGCAGCCGATGCGAAAACCTTGTACGCCCACTACAGCACAGCCCAGTTTGACTTGATCAGCGGTACCGCTTCGGCACTGGTGGCTTCCGGGGTCCGTGCGGCTCTGGCAAACGCGACCGACGTTACCGTCACGGGTATTGCCACTGTGACGCAGGTCAATTCGATTTTCCTGGTCAATGAGGCGGCTACCTATAGTACGATTTCCGGCACAGCGACTGCACTCAACACAGTGGATGCGATTGCTTTGGACAACGCTTCCCATGTGGTGGTCAAAGAAACAGCATCTGCTATACAAGCGGCCTTTATTTTCAATAACACCGCAGACGCTGATTTTGCTTTGGCTACCATTTCGGATGCTTCGAGTGCATTGCTTGAGCTTGACGATTCGGTACTGACCGATGCTGCTCATGTGACCGTTACAGGCACTGCTGATGCAAGCGATGCGGGAGACATCTTCGCGCTCAACGCGCTAGCCACTTTCGCAGAAATTTCCGACACCGGCGCGGCCTTGGCTGACTTGGATGTAGACCTGCTGGCTCAGGCTGACGCGCTTACCGCGACCGGAGACACTTCAGCCGCCGATGCGACTACCATTTATGCGGCTAACAGCAGCGTGGAATTCGAAGCGATCCTCGATACCGCTGAAAACTTGCTATTGGTGGACTCCTCTGCACTGGCCCAGGCTACAACGGTCACCGCCTCGACAGCGACGGCGCAGGAAGCCACGGATCTGTTTGCCTACTATGCTGACACGATTTTTACCGAGATCAGCGATACCGCAAGCGCATTGCTCGATGTGGATGCGGCGCTCTTGGAAAGCGCCGGTGCAGTGGTAGCGTCTGGCACCACTGACGCCGCCGATGTGCAAGCCCTGTACGACTACTTTCCCGCCGCCTCATTCGAAAGCGTGGAGGACGCAGCAACGGCATTGACAGAACTTCTGACCACCGATGGCTATGCGGATGCTTTAGCTAATGCTGACTTGGTGACGGCAACCGATACCACGGATGTCGCCGATGCGGCAGACTTGTTGGCGGTTTATGCGGATGCGCATTTTGAAGAGATCACGGGTTCTGCTGCAGAGATCGCGGCCCTGGGTTCTACTGCCCTGGAAAACACCGACCTGCTGACGGTGACTGGCGATGCGGCGACCGCGGCTGAACTGGCCATTATTTATGCGGCCGTCCCGGCGACAACCTTGGACGAAGTGGCCGACACGGCAAGCAACTTGGCTGGATTGTTGGCTGACGAACCCGATGCCTTAGACCATGTGGACTTGGTGACAGTAGCAGGCGATGTTGCTACGGCTGAGCAAGTGGGTGCGATTTACGGTGCCAACGATTCTGCGACCTTCGAAGCCGTCAGCGATACCGGAAGTGCGTTGGCGGATCTGTTGGATACCTATGGCGACGCCTTGGATAACGCCACGGCCGTTACCGTCACCGGAACCGGTGATGATGCCACCTCGGCAGCCGATGCAACTGTGATTTACGCTGCGAACGACGCGGCGACATTTGAAGAGATCAGTGATACGGCAGCTCATTTGTTGGCTGTTGATACGGGTGCGCTGGAAGCTGCTGAAACAGTGACGGTTACTAGCTCTTCAGCAGCAAATGCAGAAACGCTGTCGAATGGCTTCTATGATGGAACACCGGTCTTTGTTCTGATCAGCGATACTGCTGCTAACTTGCTGGACAATGCTTCTGATGCGGTGCTGCAAAGTGCCGAAGATGTGGCCGCCACGGGTACCACCTCTGCAGCGAATGCGAAATTGCTGTTTGCCGTCGTCAGCGATGCAACCTATGTAGAGATTGCAGACACTGCTGCTGCCTTGCTGACTGTGAATGTGGTGGCTCTGGGTCTCGCTGAGACGGTTACTGCCACCGGCACCACTACTGCTGCGCGCGCACTGGCTCTGTTCAATTACTACGACGCCGTGGAATTTGCCCAGGTCACCGATACCGCCGCGAACTTGTATGTTGCGCTTGCTGCGCTGGGCAATGCAAGCAATTTGAATGTCACGGGTATCGCCTCTGCTACCAAGGCTGAAGCGATTTTTGCGGCCAATGACCTGGCTGAATTCGTCACTATCAAAGACACTGCGTCCGCATTGGCTGGCATTGCCGAATCGGGTGCATTGGCTGCGGCAACCAACGTCACCGTTACCGGTGAAGCCGATGCTGCACAAGCACTGGCCATCTACGAAGCCAACGGCGACGCTACTTTTGTTACCGTGAAGGACACCTCCAGCAATTTGGCGGACAGCGCGGATGCCCTGGGCAATGCCGCCAGCGTGGTCGTCACGGACGCGGCCTCTGCGGCGGACGCAGAAGCTATTTACGCAGGGAACAGCGACGTCACCTTCTCGGAAATCACGGACACCGCCGAAAACCTTGCTGGAATTAATGCGAACGTGCTGGAAGCCGCCACTGAGGTGACCGTGACCGACGCAGCGACTGCTGACGAGGCCATCGCTATCTCTGACCGTATGGTCGATGCAACGTTTGTAGAAATCAACGATACCGCTGCAGAGTTGTTAAACGTGGATGCAGCGGTGTTGGCTAATGCGACCACAGTGACGGCAAATACTGCAACAGCCACCCAAGCAACACTGTTGTATGCCTTATATCCAGACACCGTATTTGAGTTGATCAGTGATACCGCGGCTCATTTATTGGCTAACGCATCTTCTGATTTGCTGCAAAGCGCCGACGCAGTGACGGCGACTGGCACTACTTCTGCGGCTAACGCAACCGCGCTATTCGACATCGTGAGTGAGGTGACTTTCGCGGAAATCGAAGGTTCGGCTGAGGATCTGCAAGACGCCGGTGCTGATGTGCTTGCGCAAGCCACTGTGGTCAGCGTGACGGATGCGACCTCTGACGCTGCTGACGTGTTGGCGCTTTATGCTTTAGCTGGTGATGCGGTGCACTTCATTGAGATCAGTGACACAGCCGCTGCGTTGGCAGACTTGGTCGACACCCACGCCGATGCCCTGGCCAATGCGGTCGATGTGACGGTAACCGACACAGCAGACGCGAGCCAAGCGGCCGCTATTTATGCAGGCAACGATGCTGCTACCTTCGTAGAGATCAGCGATACAGCTGCTGCCCTGGTGGACGTGGACGCAGATGCCTTGGCACAGGCGACCACCGTCACGGCCACGACAGCCAGTGCCGCCGAGGCCAGCGCTTTGTACACTCATTACGCTGCCACCTACTTCAACGAGATCAGCGACGCTGCAAGCGCTTTGCTCGATTTGAATGTCACCTTGCTCGGCAATGCTGACGCAGTGGCCGCCACCGGATCGACATCTTTGGCAGACGCCCAAGAGTTGTGGGATATCGTGGCTACCGCAACGGTCGAAGAGATCAGTGATACCGCCAGCGTGCTGACAGCGGCCAGTATCGGTGATCTTAGCCTTGCCGACGCGGTCAAAGCTACCGGTACCACTACGGCGGCACAGGCGACTGCCTTGTACGCCCACTTCGATTCCGCCTTGTTCGAGTTGATCAGCGACACCGCGACCGCTTTGGCTGCGGTGGACTCGGTTGCACTGGACAATGCGGATTTGGTCTTGGCCACGGGCACGCTAACGGCTGACCAAGCCGAGACCTTGTACGGCTTTTATGATGGCGCGCACTTCGAGGAGATCAGCGATACCGCGACGGCCTTGGCGGATATTGCTGAAGTCTTGGCTAACGCCGATGCCGTTATGGCATCTGGCGTTGCTTCGGCGGAAGAAGCAACCACGATTTACGCCGCTAACGACGCTGCTACTTTTGAGGAAATTAGCGATGACGCAGCGGCCTTGGCGGAAGTTGACGCCGGTGCGCTGGGCGCCGCTGGGATAGTGTTTGCAACTGCAACCGCTACCGCAGAAGAAGCAAGCACGATTTACGAGGCTAACAACGCAGCGACGTTTGAGGAAATCAGTGATAGAGCGACGGCC
>CAIPZV010000035.1 GCA_903869595.1 uncultured beta proteobacterium
AATATGTACTCTGGCGCGGGCATGCCTTTGCCGGTGTCCATGGTGCCGCTGGCAGGTGGCGTGGCCGGCATGGGCTTTGCCGTGCTGTTTGGCTATGTGACCACGCGCAAATCAGGCACCACCTTTGCCATGATTACCCTTGGCTTGGCCGAACTGGTGTTTGCCATGTCCTTGATGGTGCCCGAATTTTTCGGCGGCGAAGGCGGCGTGTCGGGAAACCGCGTGGTCGGCGCGCCGGTGCTGGGTATTACGTATGGCCCGGCCGTGCAGGTTTATTACTTGATTGCCTTGTACACCCTGGTCTGCGTGGTGCTGATGTACGCCTTTACCCAAACCCCGCTGGGCCGCTTGCTCAACGCGGTGCGCGATAACCCGGAACGGGTGGAATTTATTGGCTACAACCCGCAGCGCATCCGCTATACCGCTTTCATCATCGCCGGATTTTTTGCCGGCATATCGGGTGGCTTGGGCGCCTTGAATTTTGAAATTGTCAATGCCGAGGTCGTGGGTGCGGCCCGATCCGGCGGCTATCTGCTGTTCACCTTTTTAGGCGGTGCCACATTCTTCTTCGGTCCCATACTCGGCGCGGTGTTGATGGTGCTGGCTTTTGTCATGCTGAGCGAAATCACCAAGGCCTGGCTGCTGTATTTGGGCGCGGTGTTTATGCTGATGGTGATGTATGCGCCGGGCGGGCTCGCTAGCCTGATCATGCTCAATCTGCGCGTCGCCCGCCACGGCAAGCTGCGTGCCCTGTCGTCGGTTTATGGATATTTGGCCCTGAGCGGCGCAGTGTGTGCGCTGGGCTTTTCTGCGCTGGTAGAAATGGTGTACCACCGCCAGCTCGATGCCGCGATGGGTCCTGTGCTGCGATTTTTAGGCACGAGCTTGGACACTTCCTCAGCCGCGCATTGGTCTGGATTGCTGGTGTACCTGGGTATCGGGGTGCTGTGTTTTGAATGGTCACGGCGCCGCTTTGCGCTGCAATGGAATGCGGTGCATCAAAGCATGGAGGACGAGCGCTTGCGCGCCGCTGTTACGCCATGACAAGTCCTACGCTGGTACCGGCTTTGCAATTGCGCGATGTGCGAAAAAGCTTTGGCAAGACAGAGATTATTCGCGGCACCGACCTGGTGGTGCAGTCGGGCGAGCGCGTGGCCATCATTGGCCCTAACGGCGCGGGCAAGTCCACACTGTTTAACCTGATCAGCGGGCGTATGCCCTTAAGTGGTGGCGACATCTTGTTGCACGGGCAGTCGATCCAAGGCAAAAAGCCTTTTGAGATCAATCGCCTGGGCCTGTCGCGCAGTTTTCAGATCACCAATATCTTTCCTCAACTGAGCGTATTTGAAAACCTGCGTTGCAGCGTGCTCTGGAGCCTGGGCTATGGCTATAGCTTTTTGCGCTTTTTAGCCGATATGCACGATGCCAATGCCGCCGCCTTGGCGCTGATGCAGCGCATCGGCCTGGCGCGCAAACGCGATGTGCTGGCTATGGACTTGACCTATGCCGAGCAGCGCGCTTTGGAAGTCGGTATCACCATTGGCGGCGGCGCCAATGTGATTTTGCTGGACGAACCCACAGCCGGTATGAGCGCCAGCGAAACCAGCCATTTTGTGGCTCTGATCCGCGATGCCACCGAGGGTAAAACCTTGCTGACGGTGGAGCACGATATGGGCGTGGTGTTCGGTCTTGCCGACAAAATTGCGGTACTCGTGTATGGCGAAGTGATTGCCTTTGACACGCCTGAAGCGGTGCGCGCAGACCCGCGCGTGCAAGAGGCGTACCTGGGCTCTGCGGTGGCCGACGCCCAGGCCGACGCAGCGCAGCGGGGAGCATAAGCATGTTGCAGGTACAAGGCTTGAACGCGTTTTATGGCAAAAGCCATGTGCTGCACGGCGTGGATTTTCAGGTGGGTGATGGCGAAATTCTGGCGCTACTCGGGCGCAATGGCTCAGGCCGCTCCACCACGGCCAAAGCCATCATGGGTCTGGTCGATGCACGGGGCTCTGTCCAGTGGAAAGGCCGGGAGGTGCTGGGTAAAAAGCCGTACCAAATCGCACAATTGGGTATGGGCTATGTGCCCGAGAACCGCGATATTTTTCCGCGCCTCACGGTGCACCAAAACCTGATGCTGGGTGAAAAATCCGGCCACAAAAACCCGCGCTGGACTTTTGAGAACATGTACGCCTTGTTCCCGCGCCTGCGCGAACGCGCAGACGTAGAAGCCGGCGTCTTATCCGGCGGCGAGCAGCAAATGCTGACCCTGTGCCGTACCTTGATGGGCGACCCGGACCTGGTCATCATCGACGAACCCACCGAAGGCCTGGCGCCCAAGATCGTGGAACTGGTCGCCGGGTTTTTGCAAGCCTTGCGGGCGCGCGGCCTGTCGGTGCTGCTGATTGAGCAAAAGCTGACGATTGCCATGCAAATTTCCGACCGCTGCCTGGTCATGGGCCATGGCAGCGTGGTGTTTGAGGGTACGCCCGCTGACTTGCAAGCCAACGCGGCAGTGCGTAAAGAGTGGCTGGAGGTCTGACGAAGCCCTTGTCTCAGTTGGGACAAAAATAAGTGCCCTCAGTGCAAAAAGCCCTACAATTTACAAAAAAGAACGGTCGTTCTATTTTGTCTCTCCGTCTCCCCATTGCCGCATCGTTACAAGGAAAGCCAGCATGACAGCGCATTACCAGGTTCAGGGCGATATCGCTCTTATCACGCTCGACAACCCCCCGGTCAACGGCCTGGGCCATTCCACCCGGGTCGGCATTGCCGATGGCATGGCCAAAGCATTGGCCGATGCAGCGGTGCAAGCCATCATCATCACCGGCGCAGGCAAAGCCTTCTCGGGCGGCGCCGATATCCGCGAATTTGGTTCCTCCAAAGCCATGATGGAGCCCAACCTCAATAGCGTTATTTTGTTGCTGGAAAAATCTACCAAACCCGTCATCGCAGCTATCCATTCTGTGGCAATGGGCGGCGGTTTGGAGCTGGCCCTGGGTTGTCACTACCGCATTGCAGCACCGGGTGCCAGCATCGCATTGCCAGAAGTCAAGTTAGGCCTACTGCCCGGCGCCGGTGGCACGCAACGCCTGCCGCGTGTGCTCGGCGTCGAAGCCGGCCTGAACATGGTGGTTTCGGGCGAAGCGATCAAGAGCGAAATGCTGGCCATGTTGCCGGGCCAAAAATTGTTCGACAAACTGTCCAAGTCTGTTGAAAGCCTGGCCGAAGAAGCCTTGGCATTTGCCCGCTCGGTAGCGGCCACGCGTCCGCTGCCCTTGGTGCGCGACCTGCCTTGCAAGCACCCGCTGGGCGACGCCTATTTCCAGTTCGCCCGCAATATGGTGGGCGCCATGGCTAAAAACTATCCGGCCCCGCTCAAGTGCATTGAGGCGGTGGAAGCCGCAGCCACCAAGAAGTTTGAAGAAGGCATGGCTACCGAGCGCCAGATTTTCATCAATTTGATGATGACGTCCGAGAGCCGCGCCCTGCGCCATTTGTTCCTGGGCGAGCGCGCAGCATCGAAGATCCCGGATATCGATTCCAGCGTTCAACAGCGCGAGATCAAGAGCGTGGCCATCATCGGCGCAGGCACCATGGGCGGCGGCATTGCCATGAACTTCATGAATGCCGGTATCAGCGTCAAGATGCTGGAGATGAAGCAAGAAGCCCTGGACAAAGGCGTGGCTACGATTCGCGGCAACTACGAAGCCCAGGTCAAAAAAGGCAAACTCAAGCAAGACAAATACGAGCAGCGTATGGCACTTTTGTCCACCACCTTGAGCTACGACGAACTCAGCGGCACCGACATGGCGATCGAAGCTGTGTTTGAAGAAATCGGTGTGAAAGAAAAAGTGTTCAAAGAGCTGGACCGCGTGATGAAGCCCGGCGCGATTCTGGCGTCCAACACCTCCACCTTGGACGTGAACAAGATCGCTGAATTCACCCAACGCCCCCAAGACGTGGTCGGCCTGCATTTCTTCAGCCCCGCCAATGTAATGAAGCTGCTCGAAGTGGTGCGCGGCGCCAAGACGGCTAAAGACGTGATGGCCACTTCCATGGCAGTCGCCAAGAAGATCCGCAAAACGGCAGTGGTCTCGGGCGTGTGCGATGGCTTCATCGGCAACCGCATGATCGAGCAATATGGCCGCCAGGGCGGCTTTTTGCTGGACGAAGGTTGCACGCCGCAGCAAGTGGACAAAGCCATGGAGAAATTCGGCATGGCCATGGGCCCCTTCCGCATGGGCGATCTGGCCGGTAACGATATTGGCTGGGCTATCCGCAAGCGCCGCGCGGTGGAGCGCGCCACCATGAAGTACAGCAAAACCGCGGACCTATTGTGCGAGAAAGGCCGCTTCGGTCAAAAAACTGGCGCTGGTTGGTATGACTACCAACCCGGCAAACGCGACGCGATTCCCAATGCCGAAGTGGTCAAGATGATCGAAGACTACCGCGCCGCTAATGGCATCACGCCGCGCAAAATCAGCGACGAAGAAATCGTGCAGCGCCTGGTGTTTGCGCTGGTCAATGAAGCAGCGCATATTTTGGAAGAGGGCATTGCCAACAAGGCCAGCGATATCGATATCGCCTACATCTTTGGCTATGGCTTCCCTCCCTACCGTGGCGGCCCGATGTTGTACGCCGACGAAGTGGGCTTGTTCAACGTGGTGCAAGCCATGCACCGATTTGCCCAAAACCCGCTGGACGATGCCAATTTCTGGAAGCCCGCGCCTTTGCTGGCGCGCCTGGCCGCGCAAGGTAAGACATTTAATTAAGGAACCACCATGACTGCAGCAGTAATTGTTTCCACCGCCCGCACGCCCCTGACCAAAAGCTGGAAAGGCGCATTCAATATGACCCACGGCGCCACCATGGGCGGCCATGTGGTCGAGCACGCGATCAAGCGCGCCGGCATCGACGCCGCTGAGGTCGATGACGTCATCATGGGCTGTGGCACGCCCGAGGGCGCCACTGGCGCCAACATCGCGCGCCAAATCGCCTTGCGCGCCGGTTGCCCGGTCAGCGTCTCGGGCATGACGATCAACCGTTTTTGCTCTTCCGGACTGCAAACCATTGCCACGGCGGCGCAACGCATTTTGGCCAATGAAGGCGATATTTACGTGGCCGGCGGCCTCGAAGCTATCTCTTGCACCGCGCAGGAAATGAACAAACACATGCTGGCCGACCCCTGGCTGCAAAAAAACAAGCCCGAGGTGTATTGGGCGATGTTGCAAACCGCCGAGCAAGTGGCCAAGCGCTACAACATTAGCCGCGAAGCCATGGACCAGTACGGCGCGGCCAGCCAGCAAAAAGCCTCTGCTGCTTTGGAGAAAGGTCTGTTCAAAGACGAGATCGCCCCGATCAAAGTGACCATGGGCGTGGCCGACAAAGTCATGGGCATGATGACCAAGCAAGTAACGGTCTCTGATGACGAAGGCATTCGCGCCGGTACTACCTACGAAGGCATCAAAGATTTGCGCTCTGCGCTGCCCGGTGGCATGGTGTCGGCGGGTAACGCCAGCCAGTTGTCCGACGGTGCCGGTGCGGTGGTCGTAATGCACGAGAAAATCGCCGAGCAAAAAGGCCTTAAGCCTTTGGGCCGTTTCTTGGGCTTTGCGGTAGCCGGTTGCGAGCCTGACGAAATGGGCATCGGACCCGTGTACGCGGTACCCAAAGTGCTCAAGCGCCTGGGACTGACGGTGGCTGATATCGACCTGTGGGAACTCAACGAAGCTTTTGCCGTGCAAGTGCTGTACTGCCGCGACAAGCTCGGCATTCCGGCAGACAAGCTCAACGTTAATGGTGGGGCGATTGCCGTGGGGCATCCTTTTGGTATGAGCGGTCAGCGTTTGACCGGCCACGCCTTGATCGAAGGCAAGCGCCGTGGTGCCAAGCGGGTGTGCGTCACCATGTGTATCGGCGGCGGCATGGGCGCGGCGGGTATTTTTGAAGTCTTGTAAAGGACGCTTGCTATGAAGCTGCGCGCAACCATCGATTTTTTATTGCACGATTGGTTGCGCACAGAGCAGCTCAGCAGTCGCGCGCGCTTTGCAGACCATTCGCGCGAAACCTTTGACGCGGTGTTCGATACCTGCGAACGCATTGCGCGTGAGAAATACGCGCCGTTTAACCGCTTAGTGGACATCGAAGAGCCGCGCTTTGACGGCGAGAAGGTGATCTTGCCGCAGGCCAGCAAAGACGCTGCCGATGCCTATGCCGCATCGGGCATGCTGAGCGCAGCGCAGGACTATGACATCGGCGGTATGCAACTACCCTACAGCGTAGAGGCCGCAGCCAATGCATTTTTTGCCTGCGCCTCGGTGGGTATTGGTACCAGCATGCTCACCACGGGCAATGCCAATTTGCTCATGGTGCACGGCACTGAAGCGCAAAAAAAGGTATTTGCGCTGCAGGAATTTTCGGGCCGCTTTTCCGGCACCATGTGTTTGAGCGAGCCGCAAGCGGGCTCTAGCCTGTCGGATATCGTGACCCGCGCCGTGCCCGATGGCGAAGACCACGCAGATGACGCCTTGGGGCCGCGCTACCGCCTCAAAGGCAACAAGATGTGGATTTCCAGCGGTGAGCACGAGCTCAGCGAGAACATCATCCATTTGGTGCTGGCCAAAATCCCGGATGCGCAGGGCAAGCTGGTGCCTGGCACGCGCGGTATTTCGCTCTTCATCGTACCCAAAAAAATGGTCGATGTACAAGGCGAATTAACCGGAGTGCGCAATGACGTGGCCCTGGCCGGACTGAACCACAAGCTAGGTTGGCGCGGTACGACTAATACGCTGCTCAACTTCGGCGAGGGCAAATTTCCGGTGGGCAGCAGCGCGGGACTAGATGGCAAGGGCGCGGGTGCAATTGGCTATTTGGTAGGCCAACCGGGCGAGGGTTTGCGCTGCATGTTCCATATGATGAACGAAGCGCGCATCGGCGTAGGTATTGCCGCCACCATGCTCGGCCTGGCTGGCTATTACGCTTCGCTGGACTATGCGCAAAACCGACCCCAGGGGCGACCCATGGGCGCCGGTGGTAAAGACGCCTCGCAGCCGCAGGTACGCATCATTGAGCACACCGACATCAAGCGCATGCTCTTGGCCCAAAAAAGCTATGGCGAAGGCGCTTTGGCGCTGGCTTTGTACTGCGCCCGGCTGGTGGATGAACAGCACACGGCAGATGCCGCAGCCGCAGACGATGCGCGCCTGTTGCTCGAAGTGCTGACCCCGATTGCCAAGAGCTGGCCCAGCGAATGGTGCCTGGAAGCCAATTCCTTGGCCATCCAGGTGCACGGCGGATATGGTTATACACGGGACTTTCCGGTGGAGCAATACTGGCGCGACAACCGCCTCAATATGATCCACGAAGGTACCCACGGCATCCAGGCCCTGGACCTGTTGGGCCGCAAAGTGCTGATGGAAAACGGCAAAGGCATGGAATTGCTGGCCACGCGCATGCACGCTACCATGGCCCGCGCTGGCAGCCATGCTGCCTTGGGCGCTCATGCCTCAGCGCTGGGGCAAGCGCTAGGGCAAGTGGGCGGCGCTACCCGCGCCGCCTGGGCCACCGGCGTGCCCGCCGAGGCCCTGGCCAACGCCGTGCCCTATATGCAGGCCTTTGGCCACACGGTACTGGCCTGGATCTGGCTGGATGTGGCCTGCGCCGCGCTGGAGTCCGATCCGCGAGGGCAGGGGTTGGCCACCCAAGGGCGCCTGGGTGCTGCCCAATTCTTCTTTAACTATGAGTTGCCGAAAATCGGGGCCTGGTTGTCTGTGGTTCAATCCAGGGATATGACTTGCGCAACATTCCCCGAGGAGGCGTTTTAATGGCATTTTTTAAGAAGTACAACGGCACCACCGACGTGCGATTGCTGCGCCTAGAGCGCGTGATCTGGATCCTTATTTACGGCGGCTTGCTTTCCACGGTACTCTCTGGCTTTGCCCGCGACGCGGGGGCCCAGGGCCATGTGGCGCTATTGGTGTGCGGCTTGTTTGCCGTGGCAGCCGGTGTGGTTCTGATCGTAGTGCGCTCGCGCTTGCGCGAAGAAGACAGCGCCTCTTAGGCGACGCGGCCCGGCAGCAGCCCCAGTGCGGGTATCGCTGCTGCGACATGGCTTGGGCCCGTGAGCGGTAAAAATCCCCCCTATTGGCGGCGATATTTCTTTGACACTTTTTGGAACACCTCTATGACACGCACGATTCAACAACTATTTGACCTGACCGGCAAAACCGCGCTGGTGACCGGTGGTTCACGCGGCCTCGGTTTGCAAATGGCCCATGCTCTGGGCGAAGCCGGTGCCAAGATCATGCTCAGCTCGCGCAAAGCCGAAGACCTGGAGCAAGCCGCCGCCGAGTTGCAAGCCGCAGGCATTGATGCCCGCTGGATCGCCGCCGATTGCGCCAAAGACAGCGAAATCGCCCGCTTGGCCGATGAAACCTTGCAACGCATGGGCGACGTGGACATTTTGGTCAACAACGCTGGTGCGGCCTGGGGCTCTCCCGCTGAAGACCATCCCATCGACGCCTGGGACAAAGTGATGAACCTCAATGTGCGCGGTTACTTTTTACTGAGCCAAGCCATTGCTAAGAAAAGCATGATTGCGCGTCGCTCGGGCCGCATCATCAATGTCGCCTCTATTGCCGGCTTGGGCGGCAACCCCGAAGGCATGAACACCCTGGCCTACAACACCTCCAAAGGCGCGGTCATCAACTTCACCCGCACCCTGGGCGCTGAGTGGGGCAAGTACAACATCACCGTCAACGCGATTTGTCCAGGCTTTTTCCCCAGCAAAATGACCGCTGGTACGCTCAAAGCCATGGGCGAAGAGCGCCTGGCAGCGCACGCGCCGCTCAAGCGCCTGGGCGATGACGAAGACCTCAAAGGCCTATGCCTGTTGTATGCGTCTGACGCCGGCAAACACATTACCGGCCAATGGCTGGCAGTGGACGGCGGCGTGAGCGTGGTGACGGGTGGCTGAAGACGCGCAGACCGCAGCCGATAAGGCAGCAGCCACCTGGCGCAGACTAGGCGGCGATGGGCTGCAAATCCCCTTTGTCGCGCACATGGGTTTTAGCCTGGACGCGTGTGCCGACGGCCATTCCGAAATTAGCTATGCGCCCTTGCCTGAGCACCAAAACTCGCTGGGCGTGACGCATGGCGGTGCGATCATGACTTTGCTAGATGTATCAATGGCCACCGCCGCACGCAGCGATACGCCGGGCCAAGGCGTAGTGACTATTGAGATGAAAACCAGTTTTATGCAAGCGGCCAGCGGCCCCTTGACCGCTCGCGGCCAGTTGCTACACCGCACCGCCACATTGGCCTTCACGCAATCCACAATTTATGACGCCAAAGGCCGGGCCTGCGCCATGGCGCTTGGCACCTTTAAATACTTGAAAGAAGTCGCCCGATCTGCCACGCTTTTGCAGCGTGCAGCCAGCGGCAGCAACCCGGAGTAAACCCTATGCCTTTGAACCGTCAAGTCCATCTCGCAAGCCGCCCCGTAGGGCAGCCAGGATTGGATAATTTCAGTCTGGTCAGCAGCCCAACGCCCGACGTTGCCGAGGGCGAGGTGCTGGTGCGCCACCACTACCTCAGCCTGGACCCCTATATGCGCGGACGCATGAATGATGGCAAAAGCTATGCCCAGCCGCAAGCCCTGCACCAGACCATGATCGGCGGCACGGTGGGCGAAGTGATCGAGTCGCGCAACCCGGGCTTTGCCTTGGGCGACAAAGTAGTAGGCATGGGCGGCTGGCAGGAATACGGCTTGGTGCCTGCTGCCATGACGGGCATGCTGCGCAAGGTCGATGACAGCCGCGTCCCCTTAAGCGCTTACGTAGGCGCCGTGGGTATGCCCGGCGTGACGGCGTATTACGGATTGGTCCACATCATCGCGCCTAAGGCGGGTGACACCTTGGTGGTGAGCGCGGCCTCTGGCGCGGTGGGCAGTGCGTTCGGAGCCCTCGCAAAAGCCCGTGGCTGCCGCGTGGTGGGCGTGGCCGGCGGCGCAGACAAATGCGCTTATGTGGTGAACGAGCTGGGCTTTGATGCTTGCATAGATTACAAGCAGCATGCCGATGCAGCCAGTCTGTCCGCCGCTTTGCATGCGGTCTGCCCGCAAGGTATTGAAGGCTATTTTGAAAACGTGGGTGGCATGGTGATGAACGCGGTGCTGCCTTTGATGAACGCCTTTGGCCGGGTGGCGGTCTGCGGCATGATTGCCGGCTACAACGGATCGCCCATTCCCATGGCCGCACCGCAGCTGATATTGATGCAGCGCTTGCGCTTTCAGGGCTTTATCGTCAGCGAGCACCCGCAAGTTTGGCCGGCGGCGCTGGCCGAATTGGGTGGCTTGGTGGCCAGCGGCGCACTGCGCGCGCGCGAGACTGTTGCGCAGGGTATCGAAAGCGCACCTCAGGCCTTTTTGGGACTGCTTGCAGGGCGCAATTTCGGCAAACAATTGGTGAAGTTGATTTAGCCTGGTCCAGCGCAGGATTCATAAACAGGAGCAAGCACCATGCAGCAGGACAGCACACATTCCAACGCCGCAGCCTTGGCCTCACAGGTTACGGACGTGCCAGCTAGCACCGCTGCGGCGGACGCGGGATTTGCACCGCCCAGTTGCGCGGCTCAGGGCGAAGAGTTCCGCGACGACTTGCGTGCCCCTGGCGCGCTCAATGCCCAGGCCCGTAAAGCGCTCAGTGCGCAAGAACTGTTGCCTTTCACCCAACTGGACGATCTGCGTTCGCTATTGGCGATGGCGCAGACTGGCGTTTTGCTGGTTATTGCCGGCGCGCTGCTTGCGGGCCTGTGGGGCAGCCCCTGGATGCTCTCTGGCATCGCTTTGATGGGGATCGCGCAACACAGTTTGTTCATTCTTTCGCACGAGGCGGCGCACTACCGCTTGTTATCGCACCGCGGTGCTAATGATGTGCTGGGCCGGCTGATCGGTATGAGCAGCGGCGTGTCTATGTGTACCTACCGTGTGACGCATCGCTTGCACCACAACAACCTCTACGGCAGCGAAGACCCGGATACCGCTATCCATGGCGGCTATCCTCGCGGCAAAGCTTATTTGCTGCGCAAGCTGGCGCAAGACGTGGTCGGCTGGAATGCCTGGAAAACCTATGCGTATTTCTTTGGCGCGCCCGCCATCAACGAAGACACGCAACGCGCCGTCCGCCCCTTAGACGACACCTCGCCGCAACTACGCAAGGCAGCGCGCCAGGATCGCTATCTGGTGGTGGGCGCGCATATCGCCCTGCCGATTGCCGCGTATGCGCTGGGTGGCTGGCATGGTCTCTCGGTCTATCTGGTGGTATGGATAGTGCCTTTGATGACTTCGCTACAACCCATATTGCGCCTGCGCGCGGTCTGCGAGCACGGCGCGGTGAGCGATTTATCCTCGCCCCTGACGGCGGCCCGTAGCAATCGCACCTTTGGCAGCGGCGCAAACCGGGTGCTGGGTGCGATCTTGTTCCCGCACCATGTGAACTACCACCTAGAGCACCATTTGTACCCCGCCGTGCCGCATTACCACTTGCCAGCGCTGCACCGCGCCTTGCAAGCGCGTGGTGTGCTGGACGGCGCCGAGGTGCGCGACATACCCGACACCTTGAATATGATTTTTGCACCGCGCAAATCCAAAGCTGCAGCAGGAGCCGCCCATGTCTGAATCCGCATCCACCCCGGTTTTGCACCACTACAAAATTTCGCCCTTTTCCGAAAAAGTGCGTTTGGTGCTGGGCTACAAAGGAATTGCCTGGCGCAGCGTAACGGTGCCCAATATCCTGCCCAAGCCCGATGTGCTGGCGCTCACCGGTGGCTACCGCAAAACGCCATTTCTGCAAATCGGTGCCGACATCTATTGCGATACGGCGCTTATCTGCGAAGTGCTAGAGCACATGCAGCCACAACCCAGCCTGTACCCGGACGCCAGCAAGGGCGTGGCACGGGTACTGGCGCAATGGGCCGACAGCACTTTGTTTTGGGCGGCCATGGCTTACAACCTCAGCGCCAAAGGTGCAGCCGCTTTGTTTGCCAACGCGCCACCCGAGGCAGCGCAGGCCTTTAGCGCAGACCGCGCGGCCATGTCCGGCGGCATGACGCGTCTGCGGCCCGGTGACGCCACGGGTATTTACAAATCGTATTTGCGGCGCTTGTCGCATATGCTCGACGGGCAGGCTTTTTTGCTAGGCGGCACTCCTTGCGTTGCCGACTTTGCGGCCTACCATCCTGTATGGTTTACCCGCCAGGTCGTGCCGGTGATGGCCGGTATTTTGGACGCCACGCCTGCCGTATTGGCCTGGATGGACCGCATGGCCGCTTTGGGCCACGGCGCTTCTGAAAAATGGAGCGCTGAGCAAGCGATTGCGCTAGCCAACAGCAGCACGCCAGTGGCTTTATCGGCATCCGATGTGTTTCAGGATGACCATGGCATACCGCTAGGCTCAGCGGTCACTATTGCCGCCGAAACATTCGGCCAGGAAGCCACGCAAGGTATTTTGCTGGCCGCGACCCGCACCCGCTACACGCTGCGCCGCGAAGACCCGCGCGCGGGCACGGTGCATGTGCACTTCCCACGCATTGGCTATGTGCTGCGCGCAGCTGCGGTGTAAATTTTTAACTTCAAGGACAGGACACTTCGCATGATTTCGGACTTTCGCAACAAGACGGCGGTACTCACCGGCGCAGGATCGGGCTTTGGCCTGGAATGCGCGCGCATCGGTGCCAAGCTGGGTATGCACCTGGTATTGGCCGATGTACAGCAAGACGCGCTGGACCGCGCTGTGGCCGAAATGGAGGATGCCGGTGCGCAAGTGCTGGGAATGCGCGTGGACGTGTCCAAGGCGGACCAAGTAGAGGCCCTGGGCGCCGCCACATTGGCGCGATTTGGTGCGCCGCACATGGTGTTTAACAACGCTGGCGTAGGCTCGGGTGGCCTCATTTGGGAAAACAGTTTGCAAGACTGGGAATGGGTGATCGGCGTCAACCTGATGGGTGTGGCCCACGGCATCCGCGTCTTCACGCCGATGATGCTCGCCGCCGCCGAGAAGGACGCGGCTTTTCAGGGCCACATCGTCAACACCGCCAGCATGGCCGGACTGCTCAATGCGCCGAATATGGGTATTTACAACGTCAGCAAACACGCGGTGGTCAGCATGAGCGAAACGCTTTACCAGGACTTGGCCTTAGTAACCGACCAGATCAGTGCCAGCGTGCTCTGCCCCTTCTTCGTGCCTACCGGCATCAGTGCCAGCCACCGCAACCGGCCCGAGGGCATGCAAGGTGCGCGCCCCACGCGCAGCCAGATGATCAGCCAGGCCATGAGCGACAAGGCCGTCAGTAGCGGCAAAGTCTCCGCCGCGCAAGTGGCGCAAATGGTGTTTGATGCGGTGGCCGCCAATCAGTTTTACATCTACAGCCACCCCAAATCCATAGGCTCGGTGCAAGTGCGCATGGAAGATATTTTGCTATCGCGCAACCCCACCGACCCCTTTGCGCACAAGCCCGAACTGGGCGTGGATCTGCGAAAAGCGCTGCGCGCCTAGGCCGCTGGCAGGGTCGTTCGAAAAAAGTGGTCAAATACGCTACCTCGTTTTTATTTCATCAGGAAAGATTCTCATGGGCAATTCCATCGTTACCGAAGCAGACCGCAAAGCCACCCCCGCACCCAAACCCCCAGCCGGCATGAGCTCGCGCACCGGCGGCCACGGCCAACGCGTCAGCCTGGAGCGCGGTGTCTCCACCCGCAGCAAGAAAAATCCCGGCAAGCGGGCGAAAAAAGGCGGCTAAAGACGGCGCGTTTGTCCGCTGCCTGCCCAAGGCTCGTGTAAGCGGGCTACAAATACCACCTGCGGGAAACCGGGGTGGTATTTTTATGGCTGAAATTCAGAGATAGCTGATGGATTGTCAGTGCGCCAGAAAAATCGGTGTCATCCCTTAGCAGCACCCCGGTTAACTTGCACTGACCCCAAGGCTTAAAAGTGCGAAGCCTTATGCATTAACCATCACCAGTTTTCCCATCACCCCGCGCGAGCCCATGTGGGCGTAGGCGGCCTTGAGTTCAGCCATGGGCATGGTGCGGTCGATGACCGGTTTGATCTTGCCTTGCGCGTACCACTGGGCCAATTCGGCCATGGCGGCCATGCTTTTTTGCGGTTCGCGTTTGGTGAAGTCGCCCCAGAAAACGCCGACGATGGAAGCGCCTTTGAGCAGCGCCAGGTTGAGGGGCAGGGCGGGGATGGGGCCTGCAGCAAAGCCGATCACCAGGTAGCGACCGCGCCATGCGATGGAGCGAAAGGCCGGTTCGGCAAAGTCGCCGCCTACCGGGTCATAAATCACATCCGGGCCTTTGCCGCCAGTTAAGGTCTTGATGGCTTCGCGCAGGTTTCCGGTGCTGTAGTTAATCGTTTCGTCCGCGCCGATGCTGCGGCACAGGGCGCATTTTTCGTCGGTGGAGGTGGCGGCGATGACGCGTGCCCCAGCGGCCTTAGCGATCTGAATAGCCGAAGTGCCCACACCGCCAGCCGCACCCAGCACCAGCACCGTTTCGCCAGCTATGAGCGCGGCGCGGTCGATCAGCGCGTGGTGCGAGGTAGCGTAAATCATGATGAAGGCGGCAGCGTCCACCATGGGGAATCCTGGCGGCAGCGGCATGCACAGCATGGCCGGCGCAATCGTGTGCGTGCCAAAGCCACCCGTACCGCTCAGGCAGGCTACCGCCTGACCGACTTTCAGGTGTTTCACGCCTTCACCCACGGCTTCGATGGTGCCGGCATATTCTGAGCCGGGCACAAAAGGCAAGGGCGGCTTCATTTGGTATTTGTTTTGTACGATTAGCAAGTCAGGGAAGTTCAGGCTGGCGGCCTCAATGCGCACCAGCACTTCGCCGGCTTTCGGGCTGGGGGTGGGCAATTCTTTCCAGGTGAGGGCATCGACACCGGTGGGGTTTTCGCAAAGCCAGGCGTGCATAGAAATTTCTCCAATAAAACGCGGATGATAGAGGGCCTCGCAGTACGCGGTCGCGGCGGGCTTGTCCCTCGCGCGACGGCGGTCCGGGCGCATGCGCCAGGCGCTTGTATGAACTACCGCCACCAGGGCGGCGCCTACATGCGCACACCTACAATCAGGCACCCATGAAAATACTTATTTCCAACGACGATGGCTACCAGGCGGCAGGCCTTGTTGCTTTGTACGAAGCACTCAAAGACGTTGCCGAGGTCGAGGTCATCGCACCCGAGGTGAATAACAGCGCCAAGTCCAACGCCCTGACCCTGAACGCCCCGCTATACGTCCACCGAGCCGCCAACGGCTTTCGCTATGTGAACGGCACACCGGCCGATTGCGTGCATATCGCGCTGTCGGGCTTGCTAGATTACCGGCCCGACCTGGTGGTATCGGGCATTAACAATGGCGCCAACATGGGCGATGACACGATTTATTCCGGCACTGTCGGCGCGGCTATGGAGGGTTATCTTTTTGGCATCCCGGCTATAGCTTTCTCACAGGTGGACAAGGATTGGGTGGAACTGGCCTCTGCCGCACGCAAAGCCCGCGAGCTGGTACTGTCCATGCAGACCAACAAGCTAATTACTAGCGCGCCTTGGTTGCTCAATGTCAATATTCCCAACCGTCCTTACGCTGACATCGGTGGCGCCAAACTCTGCCGTTTAGGCAAGCGCCATGCGGCCGAGCCGGTCATCACCCAAAAAAGCCCGCGCGGCGAGACCATGTACTGGATTGGCGCAGCAGGTCCGGCCAAGGACGACGCACCAGGCACCGACTTTCATGCCACCCAGCAAGGCCATATGGCGATCACACCCCTGTCCGTTGACCTGACCGATCACCAAGCCCTGACGTATTGGGCGCAAAGCATGGCGCGCATGGGCGGCGCATGAAAGAGCGGCCCAGCTTTCCGGCCCGATGCCGGCCAGCGTGCCGGTTAAAAAAGCGAAGGTCGGCCCCGTGCCCAATCTGCCGCAGGGCGTGGGCATGGACTCCAGCGCAGTGCGCCGTCGCATGGTGGAAAAGCTAACGGCCCAGGGTCTGAGCGACCCGCTGGTACAGCAGGCCATGGGCGCGGTGGAGCGCCACCGTTTTGTCGATAGCGGCCTGGTCAACCAGGCTTATGAGGACACCAGCTTGCCTATCGGGCTGGGGCAGACCATTTCTAAGCCCAGCGTGGTGGCGCGGATGATCGAGCTGCTGCGCAAAGGCGTGGATGGGCGTATGGGCAGAGTGCTGGAGATCGGCACCGGATGCGGCTATCAGGCGGCAGTGCTCAGCCAATTGGCGACGGAGGTTTATAGCATCGAACGCCTGCGCGGCCTGCACGACAAGGCGCGGGAAAACCTGCGGCCCCTGCGTTTAGCGACGGTGCATTTGCTGTTTGGCGACGGTATGCTGGGTTTTCCGGCGGGCGCGCCTTATGCGGCCATCATCGCAGCGGCTGGCGGCGAAGCGATCCCCCAGGCTTGGATTGACCAGTTGGCGGTCGGCGGAAGATTGATCGCCCCGGTTTTGGGTAAAGCGGGTGCAGCGGGCGCAAAAGGCGGAGCCGCCAATGGTCAGTCCCTGGTGGTGGTGGATAAAACACTTCACGGCGTGCGCCAGACGGTGCTGGAGGCGGTTCACTTCGTGCCCCTAAAATCCGGCGTGGCTTAAAGCCAAAGACAGGGAGTAAATTTATGTATTTCAAAGACTTACAGCACAAAGCTAAAGTTTTTTCATGGTGCTTGCTGTGCTTGGCTGTGGTAGTTCTGCCTGCCTGTGGCAGCAAGCAGCTACAACCCGCGCCGGTAGAAGACCGCAATGCGCCTGCCGCCCACAAAAACGCCGGTGCTAGCAAGGAGGACATTCCGGCGGCCAAGGCTGCTCGTTCAGCCACTGGAACCACTGAGCAATCTGCGGCACCGCAGGGCCCCGCAGCGGCGCCTGGCGCTGAAAACGCCGGGAAGCCGGGTTATTACACCGTCAAACAGGGAGACACCCTGGCGCGTATCGGCCTGGAGGCTGGCCAACCCTACCGCGATATTGCACGTTGGAACAACCTAGAAAACCCGAACCGTATTGAGACCGGTCAGGTGCTGCGCATCATTCCGCCAGGCGCCCCAGAAGACGGCGCAGTCAGTCGCCCGGTAGCAGCCTCCAAAGCTTCGGCCACGCCGCTGCCGCCAGCTGGCAAGCCCGCGCAAGCCGCTAGCGCCCCCGCTGCTGCGACTTCCCCTGCGGCTCCGGCCAGCGCGCCCGCGGTCGTGGCCACGCCGGCCACGGTAATCGAGGATGATGTTTCCTTTATCTGGCCGGTACGCGGTGACATCGTGGCCACCTTTGATGAATCCAAAAACCGCAAGGGCCTGGACATTGGGGGCGTGGCAGGGACGCCCATACTGGCAGCAGCTGAGGGCAAAGTGGTCTATGCCGGCTCGGGCCTGCGCGGCTACGGCAACCTGATCATTGTGAAACACAGTGCCACTTATCTGACAGCTTATGCCCATAACCAGACCTTGCTGGTGAAAGAGGAGCAGACCGTCAAGCAAGGTCAAAAAATTGCTGAAATGGGCAATAGCGATGCAGACCAAGTCAAGCTGCATTTTGAAGTGCGCAAATTGGGTAAACCGGTGGACCCGGCCAAATACCTGCCGATTCGCTAACACGCTGGTGGCCTAGGCCGCCTCCAACCCGGGTTGAAATGGATGTCTGACACCAAGGCGCTTGCGCCTGCTACCCAAGCCGCCAAGCTTGAACTCTCACCGACTGGCGCACCGCCTGCTTTTGTGCCGGACCCTGCACAGGTCGCCGCTGCGCTTGGCCTGCAAGAACACTTGAGCGTGCTCAGCCTGGACCTCGAAGGCCAAGGCGTAGCGCACCGTGCCGATGGCAAGGTGGTGTTTATTGACGGCGCTTTGCCCTATGAGGTGGTAAGCGCCCGCATCCACCGCAGCAAGTCTAGTTTTGACAAGGGCACGCTCACCCAGGTGCACCGCGAATCCTCGCAGCGGGTGGTACCGCACTGCCCGCATTTCGGCTTGCACGAAGGCGCCTGCGGCGGCTGCAAGATGCAGCATTTGCATCCGGCGGCGCAAGTGGCCGTCAAGCAAAGGGCCTTGGAAGACCAATTCCCCCACATCGGTAAATTGCGCCCCGATCGCATCTTGCGCGCGATTGAAGGCCCCGCCTGGGCCTACCGTTACCGCGCCCGTTTGTCGGTGCGCTTTGTGCGCAAAAAAGGTGCGGTGCTGATTGGTTTTCACGAACGCAAAAGCCATTTCGTGGCGGATATGAAGCGTTGCCCGGTGTTGCCGCAGCATGTCAGTGACATGCTCTTGCCTTTGCGTGACTTGATTGCCTCCATGGACGCGGTGCAGCATATTCCCCAAATTGAATTGGCCATTGGCGATCGGGGCGGGCAGGGTACTTTGGACGTGCAAGGCGATGTGACAGCGCTGGTCTTGCGTCATCTGCTGCCTCTTAGCGATGAAGACCGTGCGCGCTTGCGCGTTTTTGCGCTGGCGCGACCGGGGCTGCAATGGTGGCTGCAGGCCAAGGGCCCGGATACCATCGTTTTGCTGGACCCTGCAGATGAAGCCCGCACCGGCGCGCTGGCCTACAGCCTGCCAGATTTCGGCATCACCATGCCGTTTCGCCCGACCGATTTCACGCAGGTCAATCCGCATATCAACCGGGTACTGGTGGCGCGTGCGCTATCGCTATTGGCAGTGCAAAAAAACGAACGCGTGATCGATTGGTTTTGCGGCCTGGGAAATTTCACGCTGCCTTTGGCCACGCAAGCGCGAGAGGTATTAGGTGTAGAGGGCGCCGAGTCCCTGGTGGCGCGCTCTCGAGATAACTACACAATCAATCAAGCCGCGCGCGAAGCTGAGCAAGCCCTGGCACCCACACGTTTTGCAGCGCGCAATTTGTTTGAAATAGATAGCGCGGGTTTGCTGGCGGACGGCCATGCCGACAAATGGTTGGTAGATCCGCCGCGCGAAGGTGCTTTTGCCTTGGTGCAGTCCTTGGTCGCGCTCATGCAGCAAGAGTCAGACACAGACGGATGGAAACCCCCGCGTCGCATTGTCTACGTCAGCTGCAATCCCGCCACCCTGGCGCGCGATGCGGCGGTGTTGGTCCACGAGGGAGGCTACCGCTGCACGGCCGCAGGGGTGGTCAATATGTTTGCCCATACTGCCCACGTCGAGAGCATTGCGGTCTTTGATTTGGAGCGCGTTTAGGTCTTTCCTAGCGCTGCTGCAAAACCCACACGCCGATGTTGTTATCGGACGGATGCATCACCAGGGCTTTGGCAGCCCATAGTTCTGTGTCAATCTGTGCGGGTAGGGACCGATTGGGGCCAGGTGGAATAAGTAGCCACGGGCAGTCATTGCTCAAGGTGGGGGCGCTGATGGGCAAATTGCCTATCCAGCGCAGCGCAGCGATTTCGCCGATATTCAATTGTTCGCTGCGCACACAAGCCGGTGCTTTCACTTGTTGCGCCACCAAGGCGGCCCAGCGGTCGTAGCTTTGGGTGTAATCAAACAGCGAAATACCCATGCTCATCATCAGCGTCCAGCACCAAACGATGCCGCCTGCTGGCAGCACCAGACTGCGCCAGAGTTCGCGCCGGTGGCGTCCTACCCGCCAATGCACGACCATGCCCCAGGCCATCGTGGAAATGCACGCGACCCATAACGCTAGCCAGGAAAACTGGGCCTCGAATCCAGGTGCCAGCCGGGCAATATTGATCGCCGGGTTGGGCGGAATGCCGGTAAACATGGCGATAAAGTGAACCCACAAAACCAGGCCCCAGCCGGTAAAAAACAAAAGCGTGAACCAGTCAATGAGCGAGGCCACCTGGCGCTTGAGGGTGGGCAATGCAAACGCCGCCAAACTCGATATAGCGGGCAATGCGAGCAACAAAGTGTGTTCTGACGAATGCATCAACCAGGTCGCAATGAGTACGGCAATCACCACCAGTAGCGGCAGCGCAAGGTGCCGACTGGCTTGGATGTTCCAGAGTTGGCGGCGCCATACCCACAGCGTCCATAACGCCAAGGGCCAGGCTGGCCAGGTGAACCACAGCAGCAATTGGGTATAGCCTTGCCACGGGGAGGCCAGGTGCAGCGGGCTATCGAGCTTCCAGCGCCACAAATCCAGCCCCGTCGCAACGGCTGCGCAGGCCAGTGTGCTCAGCAGCAAAACCAGCATGCCCGCTTTGCCCCGGTACAGGCTGGTTGATTGTCCTTCGGTCCCAAACGATTGGTAGACCTCAAAGACCAGTGCGCCCAGACCAAAAATGACCGCCAGCGTAGGCGCGCCGCTAATGCATAGTCCCATCAGGCTGATGACCAGTGCGACACAGGCCCGTTGCGTGCGCCAGGGCAAGGCACTCACGCCGCTCAGAAATAGGGCGACAAAGGCTAGTTGAATTAACTCGGGCGAGGTTTCGTGCGCCATAGGCGCCAGACCCAGGCATGCGATGAAGGCAAGCAAGCCGCCATCGGCAATAGAACGTGCATAGTCAGTTGTAGTGGCCTCGCCGCCAAACGCAAATGCAACCGGTTGCGCACGGGGACTGCGCGCGAGGTAGTAAGTGCCGTACCAGTGCGCTGCCATCGCCGCGCCCAGCGCCATCATGAACGGGATACGCGCCAGCCACTGCGAGTCCAAACCGCTGCCACCGGCTTGCAACATCCAGGCACCCAGCCAATAGGGCAGCAGCGCACCTTGTTCCGAGGGTATGCCGGCCAGGGTCGGACGCCACCAATCTGCTTGGCCCCAAGCCAGTTCGGCCATATAGCCTAGTGCGCCCATATCGGCAAATTTCCAGCCGCTGCGTCCCACGAAGCCGGCCAGCACATACACCACGCAAAGTGACAACAGGGCCAGGCGCGGCAGACGGGCGGCGCCGGCTTGGGTGACGATGGCAGGAGTGGTGTTCAAGGTTTCAATGCAGCAAACAAAAAAGGCAGCGCGGGATGCCGGGCTGCCTTGGATTGTGCGTCAGGCCTGCGCCTGCGCGTTTTATTTGGCTGCGGTCTTGCCGAAACGGTTGCGGAATTTCTCCACGCGTCCGCCCATGTTGTCCACGGATTTTTGGGTTCCCGTGTAGAAAGGGTGCGATTCGCTGGAAGTATCAAGTTTATACAGCGGCAGCTCGCGGCCGTCTTCCATCTTGATCATTTCTTTGGTGTTCGCGCAGGAGCGGGTGACAAATTTGAAGTTATTGGACAGGTCCACAAAACAAACGTCACGGTAGTTGGGGTGAATGCCAGCTTTCATAGTCGATCCATCAGATGCGGTAGCCGCCCATGGGCCCTCAGGCAAACGACTGCCTGATCCAAAGCCCGCAGTACTTGCCGCGGAAAACCACGCATTCTAGCCCAGACGGGCAGCACGCCCTCGCACGCAGCGCTGTTCGGTTCAGATTGGCGCAATGCGGCGAACTTATCTCCAAGCTTTTACGCTCCGTTTTTGAAATTTTCCACCAGAGGGCCTAGGCGCCGACCAAGGCCGCCGCTTTGACCTGCGCCCAGGCGGGCATGCCTGCTTGCAAACCCAGCGCATGGGCGGCACGCGCCGTAATGCGCGCCCACAGGACACTGGTTTCCCCCGTATCGCCGCAAGAAAGCCGCACCAGGCACTGCGAGGGGTGCGTATCCGGCATTATTTCCAGTACGGTCACCGCCAGCAGATTTTGAATACTGCTGACCGGCGGTGTCCCGACGGCCAGGCTGATATCGCGCGCCAGCACGCGAATGCGCACCGGCGCACCCAGGGCCAGCGCCTTGTCTTTAACCCACAGGCTGCCACCGGGAAAGCCGACGCGCATCAAATGCCAGGTAGGGTCAAATTCCTTTACGGTGGCATGTAGCAGCACGCCCCAATCTTCGCCGCTGGCCGCTCCAGCAGCGCTTCGGCCCAGCACCTGGGCCACCGGGCCGCTGTCGGCCAGTTTGCCGTTTTCCAGCACCAGCAGGTGGTCAGCCAGTCGCACCACTTCGTCCAGCGCGTGCGTCACGTAGAGCATAGGGATATGCACTTCGTCGCGCAGCCGCTCCAGCCAGGGCAGTATCTCTTGGCGCCGCGCCGCATCCAGCGCGGCCAGCGGCTCGTCCAGTAGCAGTACGCGCGGTTGAAGTGCCAGCGCACTGGAGATGGCAACCCGCTGGCGCTCGCCGCCCGAGAGTTCTTGTACCCGCCGCTCCAGCAAGTGCCCAATGCCCAGCAGTTCAATGGCTTGTTGCAGATACTTCTGCCCGGCCTCCTGCTGCTTACTGCGGCGCAGCCCAAACTGAAGATTGCCTTTTACCGTCAGGTGCTCGAACAAACTCGCCTCTTGAAAGACATAGCCTAGTGGCCTGCGCCAGGTGGGTAGAAAGACGTCCGCATCCTGCCAAACCTGGCCCCCCATTCTTATAAAACCCTGGGCGGGCCGCTCCAGGCCAGCAACGCAGCGCAGCAAACTGGTTTTACCGGAACCCGATGCGCCAAACACCGCCGTTATGCCTTGCGACGGCAGACGGATATCTATCTCCAGGCTGAATTCCTGGCGCTTTAGTTGCAGGGTGATTTGGTTATCGGCGGGCACTGTTAGCTTCCCATACGCAAGCCGCGCTTTTGCAGGAGGTTCAGGCCCAAGAGCACGGCAAATGAAAATACCAACATCCCCGCCGCGAGGGTGTGCGCCTGGCTATAGGCCATGGCTTCCACATGGCCGTAGATTTGGGTGGCCAGTACCTGCGTCTGGCCCGGTATGTTGCCGCCCATCATCAGCACCATGCCAAACTCACCGATGGTGTGGGCAAAGCTGAGCACAGCAGCGCTTACAAAGCCCGGCCGGGCCAACGGCAGCGCCACGCTAAAAAACGCGTCCAAAGGCGAGGCGCGCAGGGTGGCTGCCAACTCCATTGGCCGGTTGCCCATGGCTTGAAAAGCGTGCAGCAGGGGTTGCACCGCAAACGGTAGCGAATAAACCACCGAGCCCACCACCAAGCCAGCGAAAGTAAAGGGCAGGATGCCCAGCCCGAGAAGCAGCGTCAAGTGCCCTAGCGGTCCCTCCGGCCCTAGCGTAACTAGCAGGTAAAAGCCCAAAACTGTGGGCGGCAACACCAGCGGCAGCGAGGTCAGCGCGGCCACCGGCGCCCGCCAGGCCGAGCGGCTGCGCGCCAGCCACCAGGCGAGCGGGCTGGCAAGCAGCAGCAAAACTAAGGTGCTGATGCTCGCCAGACGCAGCGTCAGGCCGATGGCAGTCCAGTCTTGCGGGGACAACATAGTTGCGGCTCTTAATGGGTGTAGCCGTGCTCGCGCATCAGGGCGCGTGCGCGCGGCGATTGCAGGAACTGCAGGAATGCCAACGCTGCGGGATTGGCCTGGCCAGGCTTCAATAACACCGCGTCCTGGCGCAAAGGGCTGTGCAAGGATTCAGGCACCAACCAAGTGGAACCGGCCACGGGATTGCCATCCACGATCAGCTGAGAGCGAGCAATCAAGCCTAATTCGGCGTTGCCGCTTGCCACGAATTGGTAGGCCTGGGCCACGCTGTCGCCCTGCACCAAACGGTCTTTGACCTGCGCAAATAGGCCCATGCGCTCCATGACTTGCATGGCCGCTGCACCGTAGGGCGCAAGCCGGGGGTCGGCAATGGCCAGACGCTTGAATCGGGCCGAACGCAAAACATCGCCTTGCGCGTCCACAAGGTCTGTCTGCTTGCTCCATAAAACCAGGCGACCCACCGCGTAGGTGAAGCGGCTGCCGGGCACTGTAAAACCTTCCTGTTCCAAAAGCAGCGGGGTTTGCGCATCGGCGGCCAGCAATACCTGGAAAGGGGCACCATTTTTGATTTGGGCGTAAAACTTGCCGGTGGCGCCGGTAATGATGCGGGCCTGGTGCCCGCTTTCCCGCTCGAATACCTGGGATAGGACTTTCATGGTGCCGGAAAAATTGGCGGAGACAGCCACCTGGACCTCCGCAGCGTCTGCGCCATGCGCCGCCATGCCCAACCAAAGGAGGCTCCAACACCCTATCCAATTGCGCCGCACCATGCCCATACATTCCTGTTATGCCTGCTTGGAGTCAGTATAGGTCGCAGGCGCAGACCAAAAAAAGCAAAGGCCCTTGCGGGCCTTTGCTGCTTAAAGGTCGGGCAGATTTATCTTGCCCAACTAATAGGAATGGCGCTTAGTCGCGCTCACCGCCGAAAATGCCCAGCAGCGCCAGCAGGCTTTGGAAGACGTTGATGATGTCCAGGTAGAGCGCCAAGGTGGCAGTGATGTAGTTGGTTTCGCCGCCGTCGATGATTTGCTTGATGTCATACAGCATGTATGCGCTGAAGATGGCAATCGAAATCATGGACAAAACCATCATGCCCACGGTGGAGCCGACAAACATATTGATGATGCCACCCACCAAAAGTACGATGACGCCGACAAACAGCCATTGGTTCATGCCTGACAGGTCGCGCTTGATGACCGTAGCCAGCGAGGCCATAACCAGGAAAACGCCTGCCGTGCCACCAAAGGCGGTCATGATCAGGTCTGGGCCATTCTTAAAGCCCAGCACGGACTCAATCAGGCGGGACAACATCAGCCCCATGAAAAAGGTAAAGGCCAGCAACATGGGCACGCCTGCGGCTGAGTTTTTCGTCTTCTCAATGCCGTAAATAAAACCAAAGGCCATGGCCAAGAAAAGTACCATGCCCAATGCGCCGCTAAATAGCTGCCCCAATCCAAGCGCTACACCGGCCCAAGCGCCTAGCACCGTGGGCACCAGACTGAGCGCTAGCAGCCAATAAGTGTTGCGCAAAACCTTGTTGCGCTGCTCCAGGCTTACGCCGTATTCCAGACCTTGTTCCAAAAAGGAAGCTTGTTCATTCATAGTCCATCTCCTAAAGATACCCGTTGAAGGTGGGGAGATTTTAGGCACTTACAAGGCCTTGTGCCAATTTGGACGCTCGCATTAGCCCGATATTCGGCAGGGTTGCCCTTCGCGCAGGCGCTTAAATCGGCGCGGCGAGAGCGGTTATGCTGGCATATTTGCTCTTCTTAACCCTTTTATTGGACGTTTGTATGAAAACTAAAGCCACGCTCGAACTATCAGATTTGAAAACCATTGCCGCAGCCGCTGAAGCCGAAGCGCTTAAACACGGCTGGGCCGTCTGTATCGCCATCGTGGATGACGGCGGCAATTTAATGTGGTTCCAACGCCTGGACGGCGTAGCCCCTATTTCCGCTCAAATTGCCCCGGCCAAGGCCCGCACCTCCGCGCTGGGCATGCGGGAAAGCAAGGTTTACGAGGAAATGATTAACGGGGGCCGGATGTCCTTCCTAAGCGCGCCAGAATTGCAGGGCATGCTCGAAGGCGGCGTGCCCATCATGAAGGACGGGCAGTGCATTGGCGCGGTGGGTGTCAGTGGCGTCAAGTCCAGCGAAGACGCGCAAGTAGCGCGTGCAGGTATTGCGGCCATCGGGCTTTAAAAACGGCGAACCATGTCCCGCACCTAGGGTGCGGGACAGCCTGAGATTGGTGACTATGGGCAGCCAGGCCGGTTTTTGGCCATTCAGGCCGCCAGCAGGCACGCTAATACGTGAGCCGGTCAGGCTGCAACTCCTGCAAGATAGTCGTTGCGATCTCCTCGATCGACTTGGTCGTCGTGGACAGCCAGCGTATCCCGGCGCGGCGCATCATGCTTTCTGCTTCATGTACTTCCATGCGGCAATTCTCTATCGACGCGTATTTGGAATCAGGGCGGCGCTCGTTGCGGATTTCACTCAAGCGTTCCGGCTGGATACTCAGGCCAAAGATTTTGCGCTTGTGCGGTACCAAGGCGACCGGTAGCTGGCGGCGCTCGAAGTCCTCGGGTATGAGGGGGTAGTTGGAGGCCTTCATGCCGTATTGCATGGCCAAATAGAGCGAAGTAGGCGTTTTGCCGCTGCGACTCACGCCTACCAAAATCACGTCCGACTGCTCCAAGTCCCGGTTGCTTTGACCGTCATCGTGGGCCAATGAGAAATTGATGGCCTCGATCCGTGCCTGGTATTCCTGGCTCTTGCTGGCATCGCTAAAGCGCCCGATACGGTGGTTGGAGGTGAGTTGCAACTCTTGTTCCAAGGGGTGCACAAAAGTGCCGAACATGTCCAGCAACATGCCCTGGCAATGGTCTTGAATGACTTTGAGCACTTCCATATTGACCAAAGTGCTGAAAACGATGGGCGTTTGGCCGTCTTGCACACCCGCATGGTTGATTTGCCGCACCGCCTGATGCGCCTTGTCCACTGTGTCGATAAAGGGCAGGCGCACCGAGCGCGTGCGCACTTCAAACTGGGCCAGAATGGCTTTGCCAAACGTTTCGGCGGTAATCCCGGTGCCGTCAGAGACAAAAAAAACGCTGCGATGGGGCATAGGGCATGGCTTTGGGTAGGCCGGGCGCGCCCAATGCAGCGCCCTGACGCCGCCTATTGTCCAGCATGCGCAAGCGGCTTGCGCAGGCGTCTGGCGCATCCCCCAACCCTACAATCAGTCCACGCCGGACGGACAGGCCCGCGCAGAGACTCCAGAACTAGCACTACAAGGAGTTGTTGCCCGCCTGACTGCTTCGCCAAACCCGCCGCGTACGCACCCTGCCGGTTTGACCCGTTTTTAACTTTGGAGTTCCTATGTCAGCACTATTTAGCGACACCGCTTGGGTTGTTCCGTTCGAGCATTTACGCATGAGTGATGTGGAGGCGGTGGGCGGCAAAAACGCCAGTCTGGGGGAAATGATTTCCCAATTGCCCGGCGGGGTGAAAGTCCCGGGTGGCTTTGCCACCACTGCTTTTGCTTTTCGCGAGTTTTTGAAACACCAGGACTTGGTTGGCCGCATTAGCCAGCGGCTCAAGGCCCTGGACGTGGAGGACGTGCGGGCGCTGGCACAGGCCGGCGCTGAGATCCGCTCCATGGTCGAGGGCCAGCCGTTTCCGGCTGAACTGGAAAAGCACATCCGCGACAGTTTCGCCCAATTGGAGGCGGGAACGCCAAAAGCCTCGTTTGCAGTCCGTTCATCCGCGACCGCCGAGGATTTGCCCGACGCCTCTTTTGCCGGCCAACAGGAGACTTTTCTCAATGTGGTGGGCATTGAAGATGTATTGCACAAAATTCGCGAGGTTTTCGCTTCTTTGTACAACGACCGGGCCATCAGCTACCGCGTGCACAAAGGCTTTGCGCATGACAACGTGGCCCTGAGCGCAGGCGTGCAGCGCATGGTCCGCTCTGACTTGGGCGCTGCGGGTGTTATGTTCACCTTAGACACCGAGTCCGGTTTCAAGGATGTCGTTTTTATTACCTCCAGCTACGGTTTGGGTGAAACCGTGGTGCAGGGTGCCGTCAACCCTGACGAGTTTTATGTGCATAAACCTATGCTTCGCGCGGGAAACCGGGCGGTCATCCGGCGCAGCTTGGGCTCCAAATTGCTGCAAATGGAATTCACCAGCGCCGCCGAGCAAGCCGCTGGCGCCAAACTGGTCAAGACGACCGACGTGCCTACCGAGTTACGCAACCGCTATTCGCTGACCGACGCTGATGTGGAACAACTGGCACGCTATGCCTTAATCATCGAAGACCACTACGGCCGACCCATGGATATCGAATGGGGCAAAGACGGCGTGGACGGCGAGATTTACATCCTGCAAGCGCGTCCGGAAACGGTCAAAAGCCAGGCGGGTAATTCGGTGGAATACCGCTACCAGCTCAAGGGCAAAGGTACGGTGCTGGCCGAAGGGCGTGCCATTGGGCAAAAAATTGGTACCGGGCCGGTTCGCATCGTTCACCATATCAGCGATATGGATACCGTGCAAGCGGGCGATGTACTCGTCACCGACATGACGGATCCCAATTGGGAGCCGGTCATGAAACGGGCCTCAGCCATCGTGACCAACCGGGGCGGGCGCACTTGCCACGCGGCCATCATTGCGCGCGAATTGGGGATTCCGGCGGTAGTCGGTTGTGGTGACGCGACGGAGCGCTTAAAAGAGGGTGCGCTGGTAACCGTGGTGTGCTCCGAAGGCGATACCGGCTTTATTTACGACGGCTTGCTAGAGACAGAAGTATCCGAAGTGCAGCGGGGTGTGATGCCCAAAATTCCGGTCAAGATCATGATGAACGTGGGTAACCCGCAGCTCGCGTTTGACTTCTGCCAGCTGCCCAATGAAGGCGTGGGCCTGGCGCGGCTGGAGTTTATTATCAACAACAATATTGGCGTGCACCCCAAAGCCATATTGGACTATCCCAATGTCGATGCCGATCTGAAAAAAGCGGTGGAATCGGTGGCGCGCGGCCATGCCTCGCCCCGGGCTTTTTATGTGGACCGGGTGGCCGATGGCGTCGCCACCATCGCGGCAGCCTTTTGGCCCAAGCCGGTGATCGTGCGCCTGTCCGATTTCAAATCCAACGAATACCGCAAACTGATAGGCGGTAGCCGTTATGAGCCGGAAGAAGAAAACCCGATGCTGGGCTTTCGCGGCGCAGCGCGCTACGTCAGTGCCGACTTTGGCGAGGCTTTTGCCATGGAGTGCGAGGCGCTCAAGCGAGTACGCCAAGACATGGGCCTAAGCAATGTGCAAATCATGGTGCCTTTTGTGCGTACGCTGGAACAAGCACGCAAAGTCACCGAGCTGCTGGCGCGCCAGGGCTTGGAGCGCGGCAAGGACGGATTGCAACTGGTCATGATGTGCGAGATTCCCAGCAACGCGATTTTGGCTACCGAATTTTTGCAGTATTTCGATGGTTTTTCCATTGGATCGAACGACTTAACGCAGTTAACCCTGGGCCTGGACCGGGACTCGGGCATGGAACTGTTGGCAGCTGATTTTGACGAGCGCGACCCTGCGGTACAAGCCATGATCCGCATGTCCATCAAGGCCTGCCTGGCCCAAGGCAAGTATGTAGGTATTTGCGGGCAGGGGCCCAGCGACCACCCGGACTTTGCCCGCTGGCTGGTGGACGAGGGAATCTCTTCCATTTCGCTCAATCCGGACTCGGTGATTGCCACCTGGCAGGAACTCGCCAAAGAATGAGTAGTGCGCAGGCCGCAGTGCGTTGGCCGCTGCATGCGGTCTTGCTTAGCCTGTGGTTTGCGGCCTCGTTTGGCGTAGTCTTTTTCGCCCGCGACTTGGATGGGGTGGTGGCCGGTTGGCCGGTGGGCTTTTGGTTTGCTGCGCAGGGCTCGGTGCTGGTGTTTATCGGCATCGTCGTAGTGTTTGCCTGGCGCCAAAACCGGCGTGAGAGCCTGTCAACTTCCGGCGTGTCCACGCCAGGTCACTCAAGCGGCTTGCAACGCCGCTTTGCCATCTATTTGCTTGGCATATTGGCCTGCCTCATCGGCTTGGGCTTAGCCCAATACGCGGGCTTGCCCAAGCCCTGGATTGCCGGTATTTTTCTGTCGCTCACTTTGATCTTGTATGCCGCTATCGGGGTCTATGGGCGCACCACCAATGTGGACCAGTATTACGTCGCCGGCCGGCGGATCCCGCCTGTCTATAACGGTATGGCCACGGCCGCCGATTGGATGAGCGCCGCCTCCTTCATCAGCTTGTCAGGCGGCCTGTATTTGCAAGGTTTTTCCGGCATGGGCGACCAACCCGGTGGCCTGGCCTATGTCTTGGGCTGGACCGGCGGCTTTTGCTTGTTGGCTTTGCTGGTGGCCCCGTATTTGCGCCAATGCAATATTTACACCCTGCCGGACTTTTTTGCCCTGCGCTTTGGCGGCAAATGGCCGCGCCGGATTGCCGCTCTGGCAGCTATTTTGTGTTCGTTTACCTATGTGGTGGCGCAGATTTACGGTGTCGGTCTCATCACTTCGCGCTTGACTGGCTTGCATTTTGAGATTGGCATTTTGCTGGGCCTGGGTGGCGTGCTGGTTTGTTCTTTTTTGGGTGGCATGCGCGCGGTGACCTGGACGCAAGCGACTCAGTACGTCTTGCTGATACTGGCTTTTTTACTGCCGGTCAGTTGGCTGTCTTACCAGCAAACTGGAAACCCTGTGGCCGCTTTGGCCTACGGTCAACAATTGGCCAAGATTACCGAAATGGAGGAGCAAATAATGGCCTCACCGACGGAGGCCGAAGTCATTGCCCTGTACGTAGATCGTGCCCAGAATTTGCGGTTGAAGTTGCAGGATGTCGATGCGACGCTCAAGGCAGAGCGCCTGGCGTTGCGCGGGCAAATCCAAGCCTTGGGTGAGGCGCCAGCCCAGCAGGCGGCGGTGAGCCTGTTGCGCAAAGAACTTGCCGCCTTGCCCAAAGATGTGGAGGCTGCGCGTGTGCAATGGAACCGGCAGCTGGCCGAGTATGCGGAGCGCTCTCACGCTTTATCGGGTCTCAATCCCCATACGCGCGCCTTCGCCGGTGACCCCAACGGTAGCGAGCAGGAAGCTACGCTCTTCAATAGTTCTAGAGCCAACTTTCTGGCGCTCATGTTTTGCCTGATGGTGGGTACTGCGGGCTTACCGCATTTGCTGACCCGGTTTTTTACGACGCCTACAGTCAGCGAAGCGCGTACTTCAGTGGCATGGTCTTTGGTATTTATCGCGTTGCTTTATTTGTGTGCGCCCGCACTGGCGGTTTTGGTGAAGTACGAGGTGATGGCCCATTTGGTGGGGCAGCCGTTTGATGCACTTCCGGCATGGATGGCACAGTGGTCCAAGGACCCCAGTCTGTTGTCATTTTCTGATGTGAACGGCGATGGAATTTTGCAATTTGCCGAACTCCATGTAGGGGCCGACTTGATCATGCTGGCAAGCCCGGAAATCGGTGGTTTGCCTTATGTGTTTTCCGTCCTGGTGGCGGCCGGGGGCTTGGCGGCGGCTTTGTCCACCGCAGACGGATTGCTGCTGACTATCGGCAACGCGCTGGCCCACGATCTGGCATTTGAAGGTGAAACCGACCCGGTCAAAGCCATGCGCACCGTCATGTGGTCCAAGTTTGCGCTCTTAGTGGTAGCCTTAATTGCAGCCTATGCGGCGGCGCAGCGTCCAGCGGGCATTTTGTATTTGGTAGCGGCCTCTTTTTCGCTGGCTGGCGCCGGACTTGTGCCAGCGATGGTGCTGGGTATTTTTTGGCGTGGCACTACCCGCGCGGGCGTGGTCGGGGGCATGTTGACCGGCCTGGGCGTCACCCTGTATTACATGCTTACCAACCTATCCGTGTTTCATGATGCCTTGGGGCTTGGCCCCGTCGGTGGCCTTTGGTGGGGCATCCAGCCGGTTTCAGCAGGCGTTTTCGGGGTCCCAGCTGGCTTTGTCGCCACCCTGTTAATTAGCGCCCTGACAGGGCATAAGGGCCGCCCGGCAGCAGATTTTCCTGCCTGAGCGGCTACTGACATTGGAAATACCCCGCGCGCCAGATGGCGTTTACGTCGCTAACCACCGCTTTGCGGTCAGATCGCGCAAGTGGGCCGGGCTATAATCGTAGGCTTTTCGCCTTGCTGCACCCCGATTAGACGCCGGGGGTAGCTTTTTCCGGTCCCGTCAGGGGCCATCCATAAGGAGTATCCATGCGTCATTACGAAATCATTCTCATGATCCATCCGGATCAGAGCGAGCAAGTTCCAGCCATGCTGGAGCGTTATAAGGGCATGATCACCGCTGGCGGTGGCAAAGTGCACCGCGTTGAAGATTGGGGCCGTCGTCAGATGGTCTACATGATCAACAAGCTCGCCAAAGCCCATTACTTGTGCGTAAACATCGAAGCCGACCAGGCCGTGATGGCTGAACTCGAGCACGCATTCAAATTCAATGACGCCGTGCTGCGTCACCTGACCGTATCCAAGAAGAAAGCTGACACCGGCCCGTCTTCGATGATGAAGACCGTGGAGCGTGAAGACGCCCGCAAGACCCAACAGGCTGAATACCAGGCCTGAACGCGCTTTTCAGAACATCGACTCATCGACAGGAGTGTCCGCCAACGCAGTTGTTTTGACCGCTTGTATCGCCGAGGTGCAGACCTTGCGTTACACCCCAGCCGGTATCCCGGCGCTGCAACTGGTGCTGGAGCACCAGTCCGAAGTGCAAGATGTACAGGGCAAGCGGCAGGTCAAGATGGTGCTGAAGGCAATGGCCTTCGGTGCGCTGGCTGAAAGGCTGGCAAGCCAGGCGGTAGGCGGTAACTGGAAATTCCAGGGCTACCTCAGTAATTCCAGGGCTGGTAAATCGGTTGTTTTGCAGATACAGGATTTTTCGCAAGATTTGTTATAGGAGGCTTTATGGCCACGTTCAAGAAGTTCAACAAAGACAAGCGCCCCAAGCGCAACACCCAATCGCTGCTGTTCAAGCGCAAGCGCTTTTGCCGCTTTACCGTGACAGGCGTAGAAGAGATCGACTACAAGGACATCGACACCTTGCGCGATTTCATCGCTGAAAACGGCAAAATCATCCCGGCCCGTTTGACCGGCACCCGCGCGATTTTCCAGCGCCAACTCAACACCGCTATCAAGCGCGCACGCTTTCTTGCAATGCTGCCCTATAGCGACCAACACAAGATATAAGGAGCCGGACCATGCAAATTATTCTGCTCGACAAGGTCGTTAACCTGGGTAACCTGGGCGAGATCGTCAAAGTCAAAGACGGCTATGCCCGTAATTTCCTGATCCCTTCTGGCCGTGCACGCCGCGCTACCGAGTCGGCCAAAGCCGAATTCGAAGCACGCCGCGCCGAATTGGAAAAAGCCGCTGCTGCCAAACTGGCTGCCAGCCAGGCACTGGGCGGGAAGCTCGGCGGCACCACCATCAAACTGACCCAAAAAGCCGGTGTTGATGGACGCTTGTTTGGTTCGGTCACCGATGCGGACATCGCGGAAGAATTGGTCAAAGGCGGCTACGAAGTCGTCAAGTCCAATATCCGTATGCCTAATGGCCCGATCAAATTGGTGGGCGATACCCAGGTCAACGTGTCTTTGCACACTGACGTGAACGTCGATATCACCGTGTCGGTGTACGGCGAATCGGCCTGATAGCTTTCGATCTGCTTCGGGTTAAGCTGTAGGGTCGCGGCCCTTCGGCACCTGGCTACAAAAGCCGCCTGGGTTCGCCCTCGCGGCTTTTTTAATGGAATATCGTCCCGTTGGAACAGGGTGCAAGGCACTCTGGATGGTGGCAAACAAAAGGATGGATGCATGTCTGAAGACGGTTTAGAGCCGGACGATGTGGTGCCCGACAGGCAACTGGCGCAACTGCGCATTCCGCCGCATTCGATCGAAGGCGAGTCCAGCGTGCTGGGCGGCCTGTTGCTGGATAACAATGCCTGGGACCGCGTCAGCGATGTAGTGCAGGAGGGTGACTTTTACCGCTACGAGCACAAACTGGTATTCGGCGCTATCGGGTCACTGGTCAATAGCAGCCGGCCTGCTGACGTCATCACGGTGTACGAGCATTTGCAAAGCCAAGGCCATGGCGAGGAGGTGGGCGGATTGGTCTACCTCAATTCACTGGCCCAGTACGTGCCCAGCGCGGCCAATATCCGCCGCTACGCGGAAATCGTGCGAGACCGCTCCATCCTACGCAAGCTGGTGACCGCCAGCGATGACATTGCCACCAGCGCCTTCAACACCCAGGGGCGCGCGGTGTCCGACATCGTGGACCAGGCCGAGCAAAAGATATTCAATATCGGCGAGCAGGGCAAGCGCAATAGCGATGGCTTTCAGGGCATGGACACCTTGGTCATCAAACTGCTGGACCGCGTACAGGAGATGGCCGACAACCCCAATGACGTGACTGGCGTGCCTACCGGTTTTTACGACCTGGACCGCATGACGGCCGGCTTGCAGGCCGGGGATCTGGTGGTGTTGGCAGCCCGCCCGTCTATGGGTAAAACGGCTTTGGCGATCAATATTGCCGAGCATGTGGCGCTTAATGAAGGCTTGCCAGTGGCCGTGTTTTCGATGGAAATGGGCGCCGCGCAACTGGCGGTGCGTATCGTTGGCTCGATTGGCCGCATCGACCAAAGCCATTTGCGCACTGGCAAATTAACCGAGGAGGAATGGCCGCGCTTGACGGAGACCATAGAGAAGCTGCGCACGATTTCCCTGCACATCGACGAAAGCGCGGGCCTGAGTTCCGGGGATTTGCGCTCCAGCGCGCGCCGCTTATCGCGCAGCTGCGGACAACTCGGTTTGATTGTGGTGGATTATTTGCAGCTCATGAGCGGCACCAGCGATGGTGAAAACCGCGCCACCGAGCTGGGCGAAATTTCGCGCGGCCTCAAGATGTTGGCGCGTGAATTGAAGTGCCCGGTATTGGCCCTGTCACAGCTCAACCGCAGCGTGGAACAGCGGCCCGATAAGCGGCCCATGATGAGCGATTTGCGCGAGTCCGGCGCTATCGAGCAGGACGCCGACATCATCATGTTTATTTACCGCGACGAGTACTACACCAAAGAGGCATGCAAAGAGCCGGGCGTCGCCGAAATCATCATCGCCAAGCAACGTAACGGCCCGACTGGCACCGTGAAGCTCGCTTTCTTGCGCAATATCACCAAATTCGAAAACTTGGCGCACGGCGGTGGTGGGGACTTTTAGGCGGCCGCTTTAGAGCACGTCGCTGGCAAAGTCCGCCAGGCGCGAGCGCTCACCCCGCGCCAAGGTGATGTGCCCGCCATGCGGCCAACCCTTAAAGCGGTCAACTGCAAAAGTCAGGCCGGACGAGCCTTCGGTCAGGTAAGGCGTATCAATTTGGGCCAGATTGCCCATGCAGACAATTTTGGTGCCCGGCCCGGCGCGGGTGATCAAGGTCTTCATTTGCTTGGGCGTCAAGTTTTGCGCCTCGTCGATGATGACGTACTTGTTGAGGAAGGTGCGACCCCGCATGAAGTTCATGCTCTTGATCTTGATGCGGCTGCGGATCAGCTCGGAGGTGGCGGCGCGGCCCCATTCTCCGGCGCTGCTATCGGTTTTGCCCAGCACTTCTAGGTTGTCGTCCAACGCACCCATCCAAGGCCCCATTTTTTCTTCTTCGGTGCCTGGCAGGAAGCCGATGTCTTCGCCCACGCTAACGGTGGCGCGGGTGACGATGATTTCGGTGTAGCGCCGGTCATCCAATACCTGGGTTAGTCCGGCCGCCAGGGCCATCAAAGTCTTACCCGTTCCAGCGGTGCCGGTCAGGGTGACAAAGTCCACATCCGGGTCGGTGAGCAAATTCATTGCAAAATTTTGCTCGCGGTTGCGCGTCGTCACGCCCCAGACTGCGTTCTTCAGATGGTTGAAATCGCGCAGGGTTTTGAGCACTGCCGTATTGCCACGGATTTCTGTCACACGGGCGTATAGACTGGGCTCGCCGGGCGACTCGAAATACACAAACTGGTTAATCAACATCTGCGGCACGGTAGGGCCATCGATCTTGTAAAAAGTGTGTTGACCTTGCTGCCAGCTTTCAATTTTTTGTCCATGGGTGGCCCAAAAATCGGGGGGTAAGGCCATGGCGCCGGAATACAGCAGATCGCCATCTTCCAGCGTTTTGTCGTTCTGGTAATCGTCGGTGGCAAGGCCCAGGGCGCGGGCTTTGACGCGCATATTGATGTCCTTGGACACCAGCACCACTTCGCGCGGCGCATACTGGGTGCGTAGGGCGGCTACGACGCCCAAAATCTGGTTGTCCGCTTTGCCTTGCGGCAGACTGCCCGGCAGGCTGTAGTCCAGCGCCAGGGTTTGGAACATGAGTTTGCCTTTGGCCTCGCGCTGGCCGGTGCTATCGAGCTTGAAGCCGCTGGTGATATCGGCGCCCGGTGTGCCAGCCAATGCGTCTAGGGTGCGGCTGGTTTGCCGCGCGTTGCGCGCCACTTCGGTCATGCCTTTTTTGTGCCCGTCCAGTTCTTCCAGCACAATCATAGGCAGAAAAATATCGTGCTCCTCGAATCGGAACAAGCACATCGGGTCGTGCAGCAACACATTGGTGTCCAGAACAAATAACTTGGCAGGGCCGCTGTGGCGTGCCTTTTTCTCGTTACGAGGTGCCGCTCTGGTTTTTGCGTCACGTAGGGGCTTCGCGCTTTCGGCGCTGGTCTGGCGCAGTTCCGGTTGTGGCGCACGCGCCTGCGGATAAGTGCCCACGGGCATGGCGGCAGTAATAGGAATTACCTGGGCACCCGTTAAGGGTGCGGCTTGCTGCTCCAGCCGCGCAATACGCGCTGGCGCTTTGGCCTCTATTTCCCGGGCTGCGGCGGGGCGCTTAGCGCTTGCCGGCTTGCCCTGCGGGCCTGACTTGGAGAAAGCAGATGGGGAGAGTTTGTCAGCGGGCTTGGTCGGCGCGGGTGGCAATGGCATGTCGTAGAACTCGGGAAATAAAAAATCAAATTGCGATCATCGTCAGACACAAAAAAGGCCACCTTGGTATGAGGCGGCCTCTGTCGGGGATGGTGTCATTCGCTGGCATTGAGCCATTATGCATGAGGCCTATGGCAGGGAAATGAAGTGGAAATACCGAAAGAACAGCCCCTCAGGCCTTGGCTTTGAGCGACTTAACGGCTTGCAAAACCTCTTCCACATGGCCCGGTACTTTCAGGCCGCGCCACTCTTCTTTTACCAGTCCATCGGGACCAATCAGAAAGGTGCTGCGCTCTATGCCTTTAACCTTTTTGCCGTACATGATTTTGTTTTTGACTACACCAAACATATGACACATTTTCTCTTCGGTATCGGCAATCAATTCAAAAGGCAATTCCAGTCGCGCTTTGAACTCATCGTGGGATTTCATATTGTCGCGCGACACGCCAAACACCTGGCTACCGGCCTTCACAAAATCCGCATAATGGTCGCGGAACTGCATCGCTTCGGTGGTGCAGCCGGGCGTGTTGTCTTTGGGGTAAAAGTACAGCACCAGGGTCTTGCCCGTGTGCGAGTTGTTGGTTACCCGTACGCCGCCGGTGGCGTTGGCTTCAAATTCGGGTAGGGGTTTGTTGACAACGATCGCCATAGGGTATTGAATCTCGCGTGCAGAATGTGTCAGGCAAGCCGTTGCGCTATGGATTTAACTTATCGCGCGGCGGCGTCAACCCGCTATTTTACGCTGAAAAATAGTGGGGCATTTGCTTGCGCATTAGGGCGCTGGCGCTACACCAGCAACGCCGCCACAACCTTGCGGCCTTCGGCGGCCAGAAAATTGAAGGTCCGACAGGCCGCCGGGGTGTCCATGGTTTCGACGCCGATGCGCTGCGCGTACAGGCTGGTCAGCCACTGCGCTTGTGGGAAGCGCAGCCGCTCGCCACTGCCAAAAAGCACCAGTTCGGCGCCCCAATCGGCTAGGCAGTCAAATTGCGCTGCACCTAGCCCTTCAAAACCCTCACAGCCCCAGGCTTGCCGGTGACCCATACTGCTTAGCAGCATGCTGTGCATCACCTTTTCGCCGTTAATGGCGATCCAGCCCGGTCCGTAGCCGGTGAGACTGGGGCCCTGGGCCTGGTCTGCTTGTAGTTTCATGGCGGGTAAATAGCAGCCCGAAGGCTGGCCTGTGCGAAGTAAAAGTGCTGAACTGTGGTCAAATTATAGGTTTCGCCCTTAGCGCACCTGCATCGGAGTGACATTGAAAACCATTCAGAAATCCGCCAAATTAGCCAACGTCTGCTATGACATCCGCGGCCCCATCATGGACCGCGCGCGGCAAATGGAAGACGACGGGCAAAAAATCATCAAGCTCAATATCGGCAACCTGGCGGTTTTTGGCTTTGACGCGCCGGAGGAAATCCAGCAGGACATGATCCGTAATTTGCCCAATTCGTCCGGCTATTCGGACAGCAAAGGCATTTTTGCGGCGCGCAAAGCGGTCATGCACGAAACCCAGAAACAGGGCATCAAGGGCGTAACCTTGGATGATATTTACCTGGGTAACGGCGCCAGCGAGCTCATTGTGATGGCGACCAACGGCCTGCTCGACGACGGCGACGAACTGCTCTTGCCTGCGCCCGATTACCCTTTGTGGACCGCCGCAGCCAGCCTCTCCGGTGGCACGCCGGTGCATTACCGCTGCGATGAGTCCAAGGGCTGGATGCCCGATGTGGCAGATATTCGCGCCAAGATCACGCCGCGCACCAAGGGCATTGTGGTCATCAACCCCAACAACCCGACCGGCGCGCTGTATTCCGACGCTCTGTTGCTAGAGATCGTGGCGATTGCCCGCGAACATGGTTTGGTGCTGTTTGCCGACGAGGTGTACGACAAAGTGCTCTATGACGGTGTGCGCCATACCGCTATCGGCTCGCTGAGCCAAGACGTGTTGACGCTGACTTTCAACTCGCTGTCCAAAAGCTACCGCTCCTGCGGTTACAGGGCGGGCTGGTTGGCATTGTCCGGTGACAAGCGCTATGCCAAAGACTACATCGAGGGCTTGAACATGCTCTCCAATATGCGCTTGTGCGCCAATGTGCCGGGGCAGTATGCGATTCAGACCGCGCTGGGCGGCTACCAAAGTATTGACGACTTGGTCTGCGAAGGCGGACGCCTGCGCCGCCAGCGCGATTTGGCATATGAGCTGATCACCGCCATTCCCGGTGTCAGCTGCGTCAAACCGCGTGCGGCCCTGTATATGTTTCCGCGCCTGGACCCCAAGATGTACCCGATTGCGGACGACCAGCAATTTTTCCTTGATGTATTACAGGAAACGCGCGTAATGCTGGTGCAGGGCACCGGTTTTAACTGGGAAGCGCCAGACCATTTCCGGATTGTGTTCTTGCCGCATGAGGATGATTTGCGTGAGGCCATTGGGCGCTTGGCGCGGTTTTTGGAGCGGTACCGGGCGACGCATGCAAGCGTCTGACCCTGTATCCGAACAGTATTTGTTTTTGACAGTGTGATTTTTTATAAGAGCGATATGAAACCCATTCAAGTAGGCCTTCTGGGCATCGGTGTGGTAGGCACCGGAACATTCAATGTACTCAAGCGCAATCAGCCTGAAATTCAACGGCGCGCAGGGCGCGGCATTGAAATTACCATGGTGGCTGATTTGGATACTGAGCGCGCCCGGTCCATCGTGGGTGAGGGCGTTGCCGTGGTGAATGATGCCCGCGCAGTGCTTGCAAATCCTGACATTGATATTGTCATTGAGCTGATTGGCGGCTACGGGATTGCCAAGACGCTGGTCATGGAAGCCATTGCGGCGGGAAAGCATGTGGTCACCGCTAACAAGGCTTTGCTGGCGGTACACGGGACTGAGATTTTTGCAGCAGCTTCGGCCAAGGGTGTGATGGTGGCTTTTGAGGCAGCTGTTGCC
>CAIPZV010000036.1 GCA_903869595.1 uncultured beta proteobacterium
GCAAGCGGCCAGGTCGGCGCTCCCACCCGCATAATCTGTCGCTAAACGCTCCCCAATTCAATTGCCAGGACCTATCCATGCCCCGCTACCCCCTGCCCGACCTGAATACCTTGCCCGCCGACATCCAGGAAAAAATTCTGGAAGTGCAAGAAAAATCAGGCTTTATTCCCAATGTGTTTCTGGCGCTGGCGCGCCGTCCGGCCGAGTGGCGGGCGTTTTTTGCCTACCACGATGCGCTGATGTTGCGCGAGGGGTCCAGCCTCTCCAAAGGCGACCGCGAAATGATCATTACCACCACCAGCGCGGCCAACCAATGCCTGTACTGCGTGGTGGCACATGGCGCGCTGCTGCGCATTTACGAGAAAAAGCCCTTGTTGGCCGACCAAGTGGCGACCAATTACCGCAAGGCCGACATCACGCCGCGCCAGCGCGCCATGCTGGACTTTGCGATGAAAGTTTGCCAGTCCAGCCACACGGTAGAGGACGCCGACTTTGCCTCGCTGCACGCGCATGGTTTTGATGATGAAGATATCTGGGACATCGCAGGCATTACCGCCTTTTTCGGCCTGTCCAACCGGGTGGCCAATGTCAGCGGCATGATGCCCAACCCTGAGTTCTACATGCTCGGGCGTATGCCCCGCCAAAAATAAAACGCGCTATGCCTAGCCCGTTCGTGCAGACGCAGCAAGGCCCGATTCAAAAAGGCGCGCAAGCGCCCTGTCTCTCGCCGGGCTTGGCCTGTGTAAGCACTTTGTTTTTTCAGTTCCGCAATGCGCGCCCGTCTGAACCAAAGGCTTCTCCCCCACAGGGCAAGCGCCTGCTACTAAGCGCCCGCTTACACGCCACGCTAAGCCGTCTGCTACTGGCTCTGGCCTGGTGCGCTTGCGCCCAAGCCCAAACCACTACGCCGGCAGGCAGCGCCCAGCCCGAAGGCGCCAGCACGATTGCGCAAAACCCCGGCTGGCATTTTCAGAAACAAGCCGTCGCAGCGGCCAACCCTTTGGCCACCGAAGCGGGTTACGCCATGCTGGCAGCCGGTGGCAGCGCGGTAGATGCCGCCATCGCCGTACAAATGGTGCTGAGCCTGGTGGAACCGCAAAGCAGCGGCATTGGCGGTGGGGCATTTTTAGTGCACTTTGACGGCAAAAACGTGCAAGCCTACGACGGGCGCGAAACCGCTCCCGCGCAAGCCGGGCCGGATTTATTCTTGGGGCCGGACGCTAAGCCCCTACCAATGAAGCAGGCCACGATCGGAGGGCGCGCGGTAGGCGTACCTGGCGCGCTGCGCATGCTGGCCATGGCGCATACGGCGCACGGCAAATTGCCTTGGGCTTTTTTGTTTGCGCCCGCCATACGCCTGGCCCGCGACGGCTTTGCCGTAAGCCCGCGCCTGGCGGCTTTGCTGGCGGGCGAAACCGCACTGCAAAAAGACCCGGTAGCAGCTCAGTATTTTTATGATGCGCAAGGCCGCCCATGGCCCGCCGGCCATCTGTTGCGCAACCCAGAGCTAGCCGCGGTGTTGCAGCGCATCGCCAGCGAAGGCCCAGACGCTTTGATGACGGGCGACGTTGCGCAAGCCATGGTGAACGCGGTGCGCCAACACCCCAGCAACCCCGGCCTGCTGCAACTGAGCGACCTGGCCGCTTACCGACCCTTGCTGCGCCAGCCCTTGTGCACCAACTACCGCGTAGCACCCAAAACCTATCGCCTGTGCGGCATGCCGCCGCCAAGTTCGGGCATGCTGACCATCGCCTCTATTCTGGGCACCCTGGACTTCACGCCAGCGGCCAGCCTGCCCTTCACCGGCGGACAGCCCGGGGCCGACTGGCTGCACCTGTACTTGGAAGCCTCGCGCCTGGCCTTTGCCGACCGCGCTGCTTATGTGGCGGACCCGGCGTTTACCCCGGCCCCAGCGGGCGACTGGCTCAGCCTGGTGCAGCCCGCTTACCTGCAAGCACGCGCCGCGGCCATTGCAGCGCAAGGCCAGGCCATGCCGCAAGTGCAGGCGGGCACCCCAGGCGAAGTGCCAAGGCCGCTGAGTTGGGCGCCTATGCCAGAACAAACCGAGCACGGCACCTCGCATATCTCGGTGCTAGACCGCTGGGGCCATGCGCTGGCGATGACCACCACCATCGAAGACGCCTTTGGCGCACGCCTGATGGTGAACCGAGGCAAGGGCCTGCTTGGCGGCTTTTTACTCAATAACCAACTCACCGATTTCAGCTTCAGCCCCAGCGGCGCCGATGGCAAACCGGTAGCCAACCGGGTGCAGCCGGGCAAGCGGCCCCGCTCGTCCATGGCGCCCACCTTGGTGTTTGACGCGGACAGCGGCGCCTTGCAATTGAGCGGCGGCAGCCCTGGCGGCGCCTTCATCATCCACTTCACCGCCAAAACCCTGTACGGCGTGCTGCGCTGGGGCCTGAGCCCGCAGGCGGCGATTGACCTGCCCAATTTCGCCAGCCTAGAGGGCGCCACCTTTTTGGAAAAAGGCCGCTTTGCCCCGAGCACCGCCGCAAGCTTGCAATCGCGCGGCCACCAGGTGCTGGAAATACCGCTCACCAGCGGCTTGCAAGTGCTGGCGCGCGAGCCCGGCGGCTGGGCCGGTGGGGCGGACGGCCGTCGCGAAGGCGTGGTGCTGGGCGACTGAGCCGGGCCCCACTCCTACAATCCCGCGATGGCGATCCCCCAGACTTTTATCCAGGAATTGTTGGCCCGGGCCGACATTGTGGACATCGTCGGGCGCTATGTGCAGCTCAAAAAAGGCGGCGCCAATTTCATGGGCTTGTGCCCTTTTCATGGCGAAAAATCCCCCTCGTTTTCGGTCAGCCCCAGCAAACAGTTTTTCCATTGCTTTGGCTGCGGCAAAAACGGTAACGCCATTGGCTTTTTGATGGACCACGCCGGTATGAGCTTTGTCGAGGCGGTGCAGGACCTGGCGCAGCAATTTGGCATGCAAGTGCCGCAAGAAGACGCCTCGCCGCAAGACCGTGCCCGCGCCCAAGAGCAAAAAGAGAAGCAGCACACGTTGACCAGCGTGCTGGAAAAAGCCGGTGAGGCCTACCGGCGCCAACTCAAAGACGCGCCGCGCGCAGTGGCCTACCTGAAAGGGCGCGGCCTCTCCGGCGAAGTGGCCAAGCGTTTCGGCCTGGGCTACGCGCCCGAAGGCTGGCGCAGTCTGGCCAGCGTGTTCCCGCAGTACGACGACCCGCTGCTGGTAGAAAGCGGCTTGGTCATCAGCAATGCCGAAGAAGGCAGCGAGGAAAAGCGCTACGACCGCTTCCGCGACCGGGTGATGTTCCCCATCCGCAATATCAAAGGCGAGTGCATAGGCTTTGGTGGCCGTGTACTGGGCGACGAAAAGCCCAAATACCTCAATTCGCCCGAGACGCCTGTATTTAGCAAAGGGCGCGAGCTCTACGGCCTATTTGAGGCACGCGCGCATTTGCGCGAAAAAGGCTATGCGCTGGTCACCGAAGGCTATATGGACGTGGTGGCGCTGGCGCAGCTGGGCTTTCCCAATGCGGTGGCCACCCTGGGTACCGCCTGTACGCCGGACCATGTGCAAAAGCTGTTCCGGTTTACCGACGCAGTGGTATTCAGCTTTGACGGCGACAGCGCAGGGCGGCGCGCGGCGCGCAAAGCGCTGGACGGCGCCCTGGCCTACGCCAGCGATGTGCGCAGCATTAAATTTTTATTTCTTCCTGAAGAGCATGACCCGGACAGCTTTATCCGCGCCCACGGCAGCGAAGCCTTTGCACAGGCGGTGGCCACGGCTACGCCGCTCAGCCGCTTTTTGGTGGAGGCGGCCAGCGAAGGCTGCGAATTGCACAGCGCCGAAGGCCGCGCCCATATGTCCAGCAACGCCAAGCCCTTGTGGAGCGCCCTGCCCGAAGGCGCGCTCAAGCTGCAATTGCTGAGCGAAATCGCTGACTTGGTGCAGCTCACTACGCGGGAGTTATCCCAGCTATGGCGGCCTGGCCAAGGCTATGCGGGCGGCGCGGCACGCAAATCGGACAAAAGCGCCAAGCCACGCGGCAACTGGGATGACGCGGCGCAGGGCACCCGTACCTGGAGCCCGTATGGCGCGCGGGCTCGCGCCCCGGCCCGCGCTGGCCTGCGCGCCCAACCGGCCAGCCGCGCAGAACACGCGGCGCGCATCTTGTTGGCACAAAGCCATTTGTGGGCCGATCTGTCCAATGAAGACCAGGCCATGCTGTGCGAGCAAGCAGCCCCACTGGCGCAGCTCTTTGTCTGGCTGGAGAGCCAGCTGCACGAGCAAGGCCCCTTGAACTGGACCGCGCTGCGCGGCGAATTGGCCGGGCAGGACTTTGAAGACCTGGCGCTGCGCTTGATGGGCGGGGCCACCGTGCCCTCGGAACACAGCGAGGAGGCCGCGCTGGATTTGCGCGACGTCCTTAAGCGCCTGAGCATTGATCGGCTAACCACCCATATGACCGCAATTGCCGCCCAGGTGGCCGACCCCGAGGTGCGCCAGCGCTACCGCACCTTGGAAACACGAAAAAAAGCGCTAATTGAAGAATTAGAATCGGTAAAATTGGTATAATCCACGGTTTTCCGGCAAGAGCGACAGCAGTACCTCCGGCACCGGCCACGCAGTGACACCGATCACCCAGGCCATCCGACCGCAAGGGCTGCAATCCAAATGTTCGCCCGCACAGCTTGCCCCCACGTTCCCGACTTGTCTTTTATAGGTCTGCGCTTGTCTGCAAGCGCATGGCTTTGTTGATGCCGCCATCCGATCCTCTTCATCACTGAAGGTTGAACCATGCCTACACCAAAAAACAAAAAAGCGTCCAAGCCCGCTGCCAAAAAGCCTGTGGCGAAACAAACCGTGCCAATGAAAAAAGCGCCCGCATCCAAAGCCAAGCCAGTGGCGGCTAAAAAAGTGATGGCCAAACCCGCCAAGGCTGCGGCGAAGCCCATGGCTAAAACTGCACCTAAGCCCGCTGCAAAAAGCGCCGCTAAAACCAAAGCAGTCGCAGCGCCAGCCAAAAAAGCGGTAGTTACAAGCAAGGCACAAGCAGCATTAAGCAAAGCAAAGGCAATCGTAAAAAGCAGCGCCAAAGCGAGCCCAAAAAAAATGGTGGCAGTAAAAAAATCTGCAGCACCTGCCAAAAAAGCAGTGGCCGTCAAATCGACCGCAAAAAATAATGCAACAATCAGCAAAAAAGTAAGTAATAAAACCCCAGCAAAGGCCAATAGCAAAACCTCTAAAGTTTCTAAACCGAACATCCCGGCGAAAGCGAAAAGCGCTGCGCCACTTAAAAAGCCTCTTCCAGTCAAAGCCAAAGCGTCACCCGTACCGGTGTCCAAGGCGGTACCCAAGAAATCCATGCCAAAAGTTAGTTCCTCTGTGCCTGTCACCACGTCCAAAAAGTCCAGCGCTGCGCCTGCAGCCAAACCCGAAGTCAAAAAAACCGCCGCCATAGCGGCAAAGCCGGCTCCTGTAGCCGCAAAGCCCGCGGCTAAAGAGAAAGCCGCTGCACCGAAAGCGGACCCAAAAAAGACCGCTGCCACTGCGCCCGCCAAAGCGGATAGCAAAAAAGCAGTTGCAACCGCACCGGCCAAAGCACCGGCCAAGCCCGCAGCCAAACCCGCGCCCAAGGCGAAAGCCAAGGGCAAGGGCGCATTGGGCGATGGCGACGACACCGATTTGTCCGACATCGAAGCGGAATTAGAAGTCGAGCCAGTGGCAGCGGACAGCACCGAAAAAGTCAAGCCACTGCGCATGAAGATCAGCCAGGCCAAGGCCCGCGCGCTGATGAAAGAATTTGGTTTAGAGCAAACCATTCTTTCCGAAGAAGAAAAAGTCAAACACCGCCTGGCGTTTATCGAAATGGTCAAGCTTGGCCGCACGCGCGGTTACCTGACGCATGGCGAGATTTCTGACCACTTGCCCGGCAAACTGGTGGAAACCGAGACGCTGGAAGTGGTGATCTCCATGCTCAATGACATGGGCGTTGCCGTCTATGAGCAAACGCCGGACACCGAAACCCTGTTGCTCAACAACAATGTGGCAACTGCAGCCACCGAAGCCGAGGCAGAAGAAGAAGCCGAAGCGGCTCTTTCTACCGTGGACAGCGAGTTTGGCCGCACCACCGACCCCGTGCGAATGTACATGCGCGAGATGGGCACCGTCGAGCTGCTGACCCGCGAAGGCGAAATTGAAATTGCCAAGCGTATTGAAGGCGGCCTGATGGCGATGATGGAAGCGATCTCCGGCTCGCCTGCGTCCATCGAAGAAGTCTTGCGCCTGGGTGAGGAAATCCGCGAAGACAAGGTGGTGATTACCACCATCGTGGACGGATTTTCCAACCCCAACGAGGCCGATGACTATGTGGCCGAGGAAGACTTTGACGAGTTTGATGCCGATGACGACGACGACGGTAAAGGCGGCTCCAAGGCGCTCACCAAGAAGCTAGAAGAGCTCAAGCGCGAAGCGCTTATCCGTTTTGACCGCCTGCGCGAGCTCGATGGCGTGATGCGCAAGCATTTGATGAAAGAAGGCTATGGCTCACCCGCGTATTCAAAGGCGCAAAAGCAACTAAGCGAAGAGTTGATGACCATCCGCTTCACGGCCAAGGCGATTGAAAAACTCTGCGAGATGGTGCGCGGGCAGGTCGATGAAATTCGCAAGAAAGAGCGCGAGCTGCGCCGCATCATTGTGGATAAGTGCGGCTACAGCCAGGACAACTTCATCGCCGAATTCAGTGGCCGCGACAAGAACGGAAACAAAGTCGCCAGTAATTTACTCAATGTGAAGTGGATCGAAAAACAAGCCGCCGCTGGTAAGCCCTACAGCGCAGTGATGGCGCGCAATATTCCTCCGGTGCAAGAAATCCAGCAACGCCTGGTGGATTTACAAGCCCGCGTAGTAGTGCCTTTGGACCAGCTCAAAGACATCAACAAGCGCATGAACCAGGGCGAGGCGTCCAGCCGCTCGGCCAAGCGCGAAATGATCGAAGCCAATTTGCGTTTGGTCATCTCCATTGCCAAGAAATACACCAACCGTGGCTTGCAGTTCCTCGATTTAATCCAGGAAGGCAATATCGGTTTGATGAAAGCCGTAGACAAGTTTGAATACCGTCGCGGCTACAAGTTCTCCACCTATGCCACTTGGTGGATCCGCCAAGCCATTACCCGCTCGATTGCCGACCAGGCGCGCACCATCCGGATTCCGGTGCACATGATCGAGACCATCAACAAGATGAACCGCATCAGCCGCCAGCATTTGCAAGAGTTTGGCTTTGAGCCCGATGCGTCGGTGCTGGCCGAGCGCATGGAAATACCAGAAGACAAAATCCGCAAGATCATGAAGATCGCCAAAGAGCCGATTTCCATGGAAACCCCGATTGGTGACGATGACGACAGCCACTTGGGCGATTTCATCGAAGACGGCGCCAATACCGCGCCCATGGAAGCGGCCATGCAAGCAGGTTTGCGCGATGTGGTCAAAGACATTCTGGACAGCCTGACGCCGCGCGAAGCCAAAGTGCTGCGCATGCGCTTTGGTATCGAGATGGCCAGCGACCACACACTCGAAGAAGTGGGCAAACAGTTTGACGTGACGCGCGAGCGCATTCGCCAAATCGAAGCTAAGGCGCTGCGCAAGCTCAAGCACCCCAGCCGCAGCGACAAACTGCGCAGCTTCACCGATACTTTGTAGAGCGGTGGCAGAGCACGCCCAGCCGTTTGTGCTGGCCGGCGTCATGGGCTGGCCGGTGGCGCATTCGCGCTCGCCGCTCATCCATGGCCACTGGATCGCCCAACACGGTCTGCGCGGCGCCTATGTGCCCCTGGCGGTGCAGCCCGCGCAACTGGAGCAGGCCTTGCGCGCGCTGCCGGTGCTAGGCTTTGCGGGTTGCAACCTCACCATTCCGCACAAAGTGCGGGCCCTGTCTATCCTGGACCAGATCGACCCGATGGCCCGACGCATTGGCGCGGTCAACACCGTGGTAGTGCAGGCTGATGGCAGTTTGCGCGGCACCAATACCGATGCCTTTGGCTATATCGAAAGCCTGCGCGAGGCCCAGCCCGCTTGGGTGGCGGACCAAGGCCCAGCGGTCGTGCTGGGCGCAGGTGGTGCATCGCGCGCCGTGCTGTGCGCGCTGATCGATGCGGGCGTGCCGCTGATCCGACTATGCAACCGCGACGCGGTTAAAGCGCAAGCGCTGGCCCAGGAATTCGGTGCGGTGGTGCAAGCCCTACCCTGGTCCGAACGCCATGCCGCGCTGCAAGACGCGCAACTGCTGGTCAACACCACCAGTCTGGGCATGCACGGCCAGGACGCGCTAGACATCCGCTTAGATGCCCTGCCCGCTAAGGCCGTGGTGTCAGACATTGTGTACGTGCCGCGCATCACGCCGCTGCTGGCAGCGGCCCAGGCGCGTGGCAACCCGATTGCCGAAGGCTTGGGCATGTTGCTACACCAAGCGCGCCCGGCGTTTGCCGCCTGGTTTGGCCCCATGCCCGCTATTTCTGAATCGCTTTTGCACACGGTGCGCAGTAGTTTGTAAGCCCTTTTTTTTGCCGGGCCCTGCCTGGCGCCCCGTTTTTTACCGATTTTTTCACCGGTTTATTCTCCAAGGATTTTTTATGCATACCAGCCCCTCCGGACTCCAATACGAAGACACCGTGCTCGGCGACGGCGATACCGCTGCCGCAGGCCAGCATGTGCGGGTGCACTACACCGGCTGGCTGTTTGAGGACGGCGAGCAAGGCGAGCAGTTTGACTCCAGCAGAGACCGGGGCGACCCGTTTAGCTTCCGCCTAGGCGCGGGCATGGTGATCCAGGGCTGGGACGAAGGCGTGGTCGGTATGCAGGTGGGCGGCTGCCGCACCTTGATCATTCCGCCCGAGCTGGGCTACGGCAAGCGCGGCGCAGGCGGCGTGATACCGCCCAATGCGACCCTGAAGTTCGAGGTCGAGCTACTGTCCGTCTGAGCACGCACCATGCTAGGCCGCCCTCGGCATAGAAAAAATCGCCAGACGGCCTTGAAATAGGCTTGCGGCACCCCATGTCTTTTGCACGCCGCTTTATTAACGGAATTTTTGGTAAGCACATGTCCGACAACGCCTCCCCCACCCCTCCCCACGATGGCCAGCCCGACGCCAATGCCTCAGGCGCTGCTGCCGAGCCAGCTTTTGACGCTGATCCGCTAACCGTCGCCCAGGCAGAGTTGGCCGTTTTGCAAGCCAAAAGCGCCGAATTAGCCGACCAATACCTGCGCGCCAAGGCCGATGCCGAAAACGCCCGCCGCCGCGCAGAAGACGAAATTACCAAAGCTCGCAAATTTGCCGTGGAAAGCTTTGCCGAAAGCTTGTTGCCCGTAGCCGACAGCCTGGAAGCCGGTCTGGCCATCAAAGACGCCACCGCCGCCCAGATCAACGAAGGTGCGCAAGCCACGCTGCGCCAGCTGATTGCGGCCCTGGAGCGCAACAAAGTCATTGCCATTAACCCGGAGGCCGGTGCCAAATTTGACCCGCACCACCACCAAGCCATCAGCGTGGTGCCCGCCGAACAGGAAGCCAATACCGTGGTGATGGTGCTGCAAAAAGGCTATTTGATTGCCGATCGCGTGCTGCGTCCGGCGCTGGTCACGGTAGCGGCGCCCAAATAAACCGGGTCGCTATAGCCTTTTGTATCTAACGCCCGGCGGCAACATAAGCAAATACCGCACCGCGCGCCTTGAAAACCGGGGCACTGCCCCGAACTTGTACTTATCAGTTTTATTGCATTAGCAGGAGTTTCATCATGGGAAGAATCATCGGAATTGACCTTGGCACCACCAACAGCTGTGTCGCCATCATGGAGGGCAATACGCCCAAGGTCATCGAAAACGCCGAGGGCGCACGCACTACGCCGTCCATCATTGCCTACCAGGAAGACGGCGAAGTGCTGGTCGGCGCATCGGCCAAGCGCCAGTCGGTCACCAACCCGAAGAACACGCTTTATGCAGTTAAGCGCCTGATCGGGCGCAAGTTCACTGAAAAAGAAGTGCAAAAAGACATCGACCTGATGCCTTACAAAATCGCCGCTGCCGACAACGGCGACGCGTGGGTGGAAGTGCGTGGCAACCGCATGGCGCCGCAACAGGTCAGCGCCGACATTTTGCGCAAAATGAAGAAAACCGCCGAGGACTACCTGGGCGAAGAGGTGACCGACGCGGTGATCACCGTGCCAGCGTATTTCAACGACGCGCAGCGCCAGGCCACCAAAGATGCCGGACGCATTGCCGGTCTGGACGTCAAACGCATCATCAACGAACCGACTGCTGCGGCCCTGGCCTTTGGCATGGACAAAAACGAAAAAGGCGACCGCAAGATTGCGGTCTATGACCTGGGTGGCGGCACATTTGACGTGTCCATCATCGAAATCGCCGATGTCGATGGCGAAAAACAATTCGAAGTGCTGTCCACCAACGGCGACACTTTCCTCGGTGGCGAGGACTTTGACCAGCGCATCATCGACTTCATCATCGCCGAGTTCAAAAAAGACCAGGGCGTGGACTTGTCCAAAGACGTGCTGGCATTGCAACGCCTCAAAGAATCAGCCGAAAAAGCCAAGATCGAACTCTCCAGCAGCTCGCAGACCGACATCAACCTGCCCTACATCACGGCAGATGCCACCGGCCCGAAACACCTGAACATCAAGCTCACGCGCGCCAAGCTCGAAGCCTTGGTCGAAGAGCTGATCGAGCGCACGATTGCGCCTTGCCGCATGGCGATCAAAGACGCGGGCGTAAACGTCGCGGACATCCATGACGTGATTTTGGTCGGCGGCATGACGCGCATGCCCAAGGTGCAGGACAAAGTGAAAGAATTGTTCGGCAAAGAGCCGCGCAAAGACGTCAACCCGGACGAAGCCGTGGCCGTAGGCGCCGCCATCCAAGGCCAGGTGCTCTCGGGTGACCGCAAAGACGTGTTGCTGCTGGATGTGACGCCGCTGTCGCTGGGCATAGAAACCCTGGGTGGCGTGATGACCAAGATGATCACCAAGAACACCACCATCCCGACCAAGTTTGCGCAAACCTTCTCCACTGCCGAAGACAACCAACCGGCGGTCACCATCAAGGTGTACCAGGGTGAACGCGAGATGGCGGTAGCCAATAAATCGCTGGGCGAATTCAACCTCGAAGGCATCCCGCCCTCGCCACGCGGCACGCCGCAAATCGAGGTGTCTTTTGACATCGACGCCAACGGCATCTTGCACGTGGGCGCCAAGGACAAAGGCACGGGCAAGGAAAACAAAATCACCATCAAAGCCAACTCGGGCCTGAGCGAAGCCGAGATCCAGCAAATGGTGAAAGACGCCGAACTCAATGCGGCCGATGACAAGAAAAAACTCGAAGTCATTCAGGCGCGCAACGAGGCAGAAGCCAATATGCACAGCGTCAAGAAGAGCTTGGGCGAGCATGGCGACAAGCTGGAAGCAGGCGAGAAAGAAAAAATCGAAGCCGCGATCAAGGACCTGGAAGGCGTGATCAAGAGCGAGGACAAAGAAAGCATCAGCTCCAAGAGCGCCGCCCTGATGGCCGCGAGCCAAAAGCTGGGCGAAAAAGTCTATGCCGACATGCAAGCCAAGCAAGCCGCCGAGGCCGCAGGCCCTGGCGCTGAGCAAGCTGCCAAACCCGCCGACGACAATGTGGTGGACGCGGAAGTCAAGGAAGTGAAAAAGGGATAAGCCCGCAGCAGCCGTTGGCTGCTTGAAAACCTGCCGCGCTGAACCCGTTTTGGAGTTCAACGCGGCTTTTCTGTTGTTACGGAGCCCGCAATAGCCATGGCCAAACGAGATTTTTACGAAATTCTGGGCGTACCCAAGACCGCTTCGGACGAGGAAATTAAAAAGTCCTACCGAAAGCTGGCGATGAAGTTCCACCCGGACCGCAACCAAGGCGAAGCGGCCAAAGAGGCGGAAGTCAAATTCAAAGAGGCCAAAGAGGCCTACGAGATGCTGTCCGACCCGCAAAAACGCGCGGCCTATGACCAGCATGGCCATGCCGGTGTGGACCCGAATATGCGTGGCCCCGGTGGCGAAGGCTTTGGCGGTTTTGCCGAAGCTTTTGGCGATATTTTTGGCGAGATGTTCGGCCAGCAGCAGCGCGGCGGGCGCGGTGGACGCCAGGTGTTTCGCGGCGGTGACCTGAGCTATGCCATGGAGATGACGCTAGAAGAAGCGGCCAATGGCAAGGACGCACAAATCCGTATCCCGACCCATGACAACTGTGATGTCTGCGCCGGCGCCGGTGCCAAGCCGGGAAGCCAGATCAAGAACTGCGGCACCTGCGGTGGCGCGGGTGTGGTGCAAATGCGCCAGGGCTTTTTCAGCGTGCAGCAAACTTGCCCCACCTGCCGTGGCGCCGGCAAAATCATTGCGGAGCCTTGCATCGCCTGCGCGGGCCAGGGCAAGATCAAAAAGCAAAAAACCCTGGAAGTCAAAATCCCAGCCGGTATCGACGCGGGCATGCGCATTCGCAGCGCGGGCAACGGCGAACCGGGGACCAACGGCGGACCCCCGGGCGACTTGTATATCGAAATCCGGCTCAAGAAGCATGATATTTTCGAGCGCGACGGCGACGACTTGCATTGCACCGTGCCCATCAGCATTGTGGAAGCGTCCTTGGGCGGCGAAATCGACGTGCCCACTTTGCAAGGCAAAGCGGCCATCGACCTGCCCGAGGGCACGCAAACTGGCAAGCAATTTAGGCTGCGCGGCAAGGGCATCAAAGGCGTGCGCTCCAGCTACCCCGGCGATTTGTACTGCCACATCACCGTGGAAACGCCGGTCAAACTTACCGAGCACCAGCGCAAGCTGCTGCGCGAGCTCGATGAGTCCTTCCGCAAAGGCGGCAGCAAGCATTCGCCCTCGGGCGACAGCTGGACGGATCGCCTGAAAAGTTTTTTCAGCTGATGTTTTTGGCTGAAAAATAGCCACACAGCGCATGGCCGGGCCCATTACTGCCATACCGCCCATGCGCTATTTGACGGCGGCGTTTTATCTGTTTGTCGATCTGCCCGACTGTGCGCATTTCAAAGCACCGCTGCAAGCGCTGTGTGAAGCGGAGCAAGTAAAGGGCCTAATTTTGCTGGCACCCGAGGGCATTAACAGCACGATTGCCGGCCCAGCAGAGGGCGTGCATGCGGTGCTGGCATGGCTGCGCAGCCAAGCCCTATTTGCCGCTTTGCAACACAAAGAATCCTGGTCCGACAAAGCACCGTTTCGCCGTATGCGGGTGCGTATCAAAAAGGAAATCGTGACCATGGGCGTGCCCGGCTTGCGTCCGGCTAGCCAGGCGGGGCGCTATGTCAGCGCGCAGGAGTGGAATGCCTTGATCGCCGATCCAGACGTGCTGCTGGTGGACACGCGCAATGACTATGAAGTGGAATTGGGCAGCTTTGAAGGCGCGATCAATCCCGGCATACAGTCCTTTGCGCAATTGCCCGCGTGGCTGGCGGCGCAAGGGCTGCTCGACCCAGCCAAGCCGCGCAAAGTGGCCATGTTTTGCACTGGCGGCATACGCTGCGAAAAATCTACCGCACTCTTGCGCGCCCAGGGTTTGCAGGAGGTGTACCACCTGGAGGGTGGCATTTTGAAATACCTGGAAACGGTGGCGCCCGAGGCCAGCCGCTGGCAAGGCGAATGCTTTGTGTTTGACGAGCGGGTTTCGGTGGCCCATGGCCTGCAAACCGGTAGCCAGCAACTGTGCCGTTGTTGCCGACAGCCCTTGCCACCGGGCGCTTTAGAGTCCAGCCACTATGAGCCGGGTGTCAGCTGCCCGCGCTGTTTTAGCCAGACGAGCGAAACGCAGAAAAGAAGTGCGCGCGAAAGGCAGAGGCAGTGGGAGCGCGCCAAGGCTAAGGCGGCATTGCGTGGCAACCAAGACGCGGAAAGCGGCGAAGGCGGAGCATTTACAGCCACGGGCCAAGATGCGGTAACGGGCCATGGCTGAGGCCGCGCTCCCCGTCCTGTATTCCTTTCGCCGCTGCCCCTATGCGATGCGGGCGCGCCTGGCTTTACAGGCCAGCGGATTGGCAGTGGAGCACCGTGAAGTGGAACTCAAAAACAAACCGGCACGCATGCTGACCGCCTCACCCAAGGGCACGGTGCCGGTGTTGGTGCTGCCCGATGGCCAGGTTTTAGCCGAAAGCCTAGACATCATGCGCTGGGCTTTGCAAGCGAATGATCCGCTGCGCTGGTGGCCAAATGATCCGCTGCGTTTGGCAGCGACCATAGCTTTGATCGAAGAAAACGACGGCTCGTTTAAGCACGCCTTAGACCGCTACAAATACCCGCACCGATTCGGCTTGGCAGATGGTGCTGCTTGGCGCGAAGCAGGCGCCGAGTTCCTCCTGCGATTGGAGGCGATGTTGGTGACCCAGCCCCATCTTGCCGGGGAACAACAGGGCTTGTGCGACGCCGCGCTAGCGCCCTTTGTGCGGCAGTTCGCGCATACCGACAAGACCTGGTTTGCAGCGCAAGCCTGGCCGCATCTAGCGCGCTGGCTGGCAAAGCTCGAAGCCTCGGCGGCATTTGCAGCCATCATGCACAAGCATAGGCCATGGATAGATCCCTCACCGGCATCCTGAACCTATCCCCAGTTACCTGCCCTCGTGAGGCCTCAGGTGTGGCCCGCGCCGCAGATCTACTTATTCGACCTTGGCCGCTTTCACCAGCTTTTGCACGTACTCGGCGCGCTCGTTGGCCATAACGGCATTGATTACTTGCTGCTTGCTCTCATCATACGTAGGCACTTTGTATTTGCGCTTGGCATCGAGCTTGAGCACCTGCCAGCCTTCTTGCGTCTGAATCGGCAAAGCGGTGACGCCGCCCACGGCCATGTTCGCCACCACATTGGAGAGCAAGGGATTGATCTGGTTCATTAAGAGCCAACCTAAGTTGCCGCCGCCCTTGGCGCTGGGGTTAATGGATTTTTCGGATGCCAATTTATCAAACGCTGCGCCGTCTTTCGCTGCTTTGATCACCGCTTTGGCTTCGGCCTCGGTGGCGGTGACGATATGGCTGATCTGGAATTCCTCGGCGTCGGCCAGTAAGTCGGCCTGGCGCTTGTATTCAGCGCGCAGTTTCTCCTCCGAGGGTTTGATTTTTTCAGTTTGCTTGGCAACCAAGACTTCGCTCAGAAACGCGTTTTGCTGCAAAGCCATTTGCGCCTTGATCGCTGGTTCTTTGTCCAGACCCAGCTTGCGCGCTTCCTGGGCTAACACCTCGCGGGCGATCAGTTCATTGCGCAGTTGGTTGCGCAAGTCCGCGCTGTCGGTAGCGCCCTGGGCCAGCGCATTGCTGACCAGCACGTCCATGAGTTCAGTTCCCAGCTTCACACCATTGACGCTAGCCAGCGGTTTGGACGCGTCCGTAGCGTGCGCTGCCATCACGATGCAAGCGCCTAGCGCTGCAAGTACCCGTTTAGTTTGCAACATCGTGGAAGCTACCTTATCGTGATTTCAGTTTCAAAAAATACCAACGCATTTACAAGGCAGCGCCTTGGCAAGCAAGCCTGCAAACCCGCAGGCACGAATCGCTGAAGCAGATTAAAACGCTTCCAAAGTCAAGGCCGTCACCGCGTCGGCGCCATCGACAATGCTATCGCGCAAGCCTGGCACCTTGGTCAGGATGTGGTCGGCATAGAAACGCGCAGTGCTGATTTTGGCCTGCATGAAATCTTTATCCACACCAGCAGCCAGTTGCGCTTGCGCCACCAGCAGCGAGCGGCCCATTTGCCAGCCTGCCATCACATTACCCGCCAACATCAAATAAGGCACGCTACCGGCATAGACCGCATTCGGGCTGGCTTTGGAGTGTCCTGCCACGAAGTCCACCACCTCGACAAAGGCGGCGCGCGCAGCATGCAGGCGTTTGGCCATGGCCATTGCATCTGCGCTGCCATCGGCTTGCAAATCCGCCACCGTGGCGGCCACTTGGGCGGCGATGGCCTTTGCGGCTTGGCCGCCATCACGCGCGGTTTTACGGCCCACCAGGTCGTTGGCTTGGATTGCCGTGGTGCCTTCGTATATCGTCAAAATTTTCGCGTCGCGGTAGTACTGTGCCACGCCGGTCTCTTCAATAAAGCCCATGCCGCCGTGCACTTGCACCGCCATGGACGTTACTTCCAGACTCATTTCGGTGCTAAAGCCTTTGACCAAGGGCACCATAAATTCGTAAAAGCTTTGGTGCTCTTTGCGTGCCTGTGCATCCGGGTGGTGGTGCGCCACATCAAATGCGGCAGCAGCCACCGATGCCAAGGCGCGGCAGCCTTGCACATAGGCGCGCATGGTCATGAGCATGCGGCGCACATCCGGATGGTGGATGATAGGCGCGCTGGTATTCATCGAACCATCGACCGGGCGGCTTTGCACCCTGTCGCGCGCGAACTGCGCTGCCTTTTGGTAGGCGCGCTCGGCAATCGCAATGCCTTGCACACCCACGCCATAACGGGCGGCGTTCATCATGATGAACATGTACTCCAGGCCCCGGTTTTCCTGGCCCACCAGGTAGCCCACAGCGCCCGGCCCTGCCCTATCGGCCAGCGAACCGGCCAGACCATCGCCAAATTGCAGCACCGCCGTCGGGCTGGCTTTGATACCCATTTTGTGTTCGATGCTGACGCATTGCACATCGTTGCGCGCAGCCGGGTTTCCTTGGGCATCGACGACAAACTTGGGCACCACAAACAGGCTAATGCCTTTGACGCCCTCGGGCGCGCCCTGCACCCGCGCCAGCACCAAATGGACGATGTTTTCGGCCATGTCATGCTCGCCCCAGGTGATGTAAATCTTGGTACCAAAGACGCGGTAGGTGCCATCGGGCTGCGGCTCGGCGCGGGTGCGCACCAGAGCCAGATCGCTACCGGCTTGGGGCTCGGTCAGGTTCATGGTGCCGGTCCATTGGCCGCTAACGATTTTTTCCAGGTAAATCGCTTTAAGCTCATCCGAGCCCGCCGTCAGCAAAGCCTCGATGGCGCCGTCGCTGAGTAATGGGCAGAGCGCAAAACTCATATTGGCCGAGTTCTGCATTTCGCCGCAGACCGCGCCAATCGTCTTGGGCAGGCCCTGGCCGCCAAAGTCCACCGGGTGCTGCAAACCCTGCCAGCCACCTTCGGCAAACTGCTTGTAAGCCTCTTTGAAACCGGGGGTGGCAGTCACCACGCCGTTCTTCCAAGCGCTGGGGTTTTGGTCACCGGCCCAGTTCAGGGGGGCTAGCACTTCTTCGTTGAACTTGGCCGATTCTTCCAACACCGCCTGCGCCGTGTCCAGGTCTGCATCCTCAAAACCGGGCAATTGGGCGATCTGGTCGATACGCGCCAGGTGCTCTATATTGAACAGCATGTCTTTGACGGGGGCTAAATAGGTCATGGCACATCTCACAAAAACGAAAAGCAAAAAAAAGGCAGCGCTTGGCTGCCTTGTGGGAGCGCTGGTTTAGAGCGCTGCGACTAAGTCGGGCACGGCCACGAAAAGGTCTGCCTCTAGGCCATAGTCGGCCACGCTAAAGATGGGCGCTTCGGCGTCTTTGTTGATCGCCACAATCACTTTGCTATCTTTCATACCCGCCAAATGCTGGATGGCGCCGCTGATGCCGCAGGCGATATACAGCTGGGGCGCGACGATTTTTCCGGTTTGGCCGACTTGCCAGTCGTTGGGCGCGTAACCGGCATCGACCGCCGCACGGCTGGCACCCATGGCGGCACCGAGTTTGTCGGCCAGCGGCGTCATGATTTCCATGAATTTTTCGTTGGAACCCAAAGCACGACCACCGGAGACGATGATCTTGGCCGCCGTCAATTCGGGGCGGTCGTTGCGGGCGATTTCTGAACGCAAGAAGCTCACATCGGCGCTGGCAGATGAGGCGGCGGGGGTTTCGACAGCGGCGCTGCCGCCTGTGCTGGCTGCTGCGTCAAAACCGGTGGTACGCACGGTGATGACTTTGATAGCGTCACCGCTTTGCACAGTGGCTATCGCGTTACCGGCATAAATCGGGCGCTCGAAGGTGTCCGGGCTTTCGACTTTGGTTATGTCGGAAATTTGCGCCACATCCAGCTTGGCGGCCACGCGCGGGGCGATGTTCTTGCCCACCGCAGTAGCGGGGAAAAGAATGTGGCTGTAGGCGCTGGCCATGCCGACGACCTGGGCCGTCACGTTTTCGGCCAGGCCGTTGGCAAATGCCGCGCTGTCCGCGTGAATGACTTTGGCAACACCGGCAACAGCCGCAGCCGCAGCGGCAGCACCGCCTGCGTTATGCCCGGCGACCAGCACATGCACATCGCCACCGCATTGCACAGCGGCGGTGATGGTATTGAGGGTGGAAGGCTTGATGCCCGCGTTATCGTGTTCAGCAACGACGAGAGAGGTCATGGTAAATCCTGGTGACGAATGGGTTGAATCAAGTAGGCCGAAAAAGTCTTAGATGACCTTGGCGTCATTGCGCAGCTTGTCGACCAGGGTGGCGACATCGGCCACTTTGATACCGGCGCTGCGGGCTGCGGGCTCCACCACTTTGAGGGTTTTGATACGCGGGGTGACATCCACGCCCAGGTCGGCGGGGCTGAAAGTATCGAGTTGCTTTTTCTTGGCCTTCATGATGTTGGGTAGCGTCACATAACGTGGCTCGTTCAGGCGCAAATCAGTGGTGATGATGGCCGGCAGTGACAGGCTCAGGGTTTCGGAGCCGCCATCGACTTCGCGGGTAACCGTGGCTTTGCCATCGGCCACTTCCACTTTGCTGGCGAAAGTGGCTTGCGGGCGGTCGCACAGCGCGGCGAGCATTTGGCCAGTTTGGTTGCAATCGTCGTCAATCGCCTGTTTGCCCAAAATTACCAGGCCGGGCTGCTCTTTGTCCATCAAGGCTTTGAGGATTTTGGCGACGGCCAGGGGTTGCAGCTCTTCGGCAGTCTCTACCAGGATGGCGCGGTCAGCGCCGATGGCCATGGCGGTGCGAAGGGTCTCGGTGCATTGGCTGACGCCGCAGGAAACGGCGATCACTTCGGTAGCCACGCCTTTTTCCTTCAGCCGAACCGCCTCTTCGATGGCGATCTCGTCAAAAGGATTCATGCTCATTTTGACGTTGGCGATGTCCACACCGCTGCCGTCAGATTTAACGCGGACTTTGACGTTGTAGTCCACCACGCGCTTGACCGGAACCAACACTTTCATACACACCACTCCAGAGGTAAATAAATGAACAACTTGCTATGGCTTGCACCCAAGCTGCGAGGCAACCCAAGATTCTATGCGCCGCCCCTGTTCCCATTGCTTACAAGCAGGCTGCAAAGGCCTGAATTGCAAAAAAGAACGACCGTGCTTTTTTATTATAGTGGCCGCTTTGGATGGGCTTGTCGCATTTACCCAGGGCGAGGCAGGCTATTGCGAGGGAAGCCGCGCTTTGCCAAACTGCAAGACCCCGTCTTCCAGGGCACTCCAGCGCAGGGCCAGCAGATCGCGCACATAGTTTTGGTACAGACGCCAGGGCTTTTTGCTACCCTGCTTGGGAAAGCGGTCTAGGGCGCGCTGGAAATAGCCGGAGCTAAAGTCCACCCAGGGCTCGGGGTGCACTGTGGCGTCATTCAACTGCGGCACAACGCTATCCAGCCCGCGGCGACGCATATGGCGCAACAAGCGCACTACATACTGCCCGGTCAGGTCGCTTTTCAGCGTCCAGGAGGCATTGGTGTAGCCAAAGACATAAGCGAAATTGGGCACGCCGTTGAGCATCATGCCTTTGTAGCTCAGGCATTGGGCCACCTTCAGCGGCACGCTATCGACGGAAATTTCCATGCCGCCAAAGCCCAGCAAATCCAGCCCGGTGGCGGTGACGATGACATCGGCGGGAAGGAGCGCGCCGCTATGCAAGCGGATGCCTTGAGGTTCAATCATTTCAATCGTATCGGTCACCATGCGCGCCTTTCCCTGGCTGATGGCGACAAACAAGTCGGCATCTGGCACCAGGCAGATACGCTGGTCCCAGGGTTGGTACGTCGGGGTGAAATGCGGATCGATCGGGTAGCCTGCGGGCAGTGCCTGGGCCGCGCCTTGCAGGATGCGGGCCTTGGCCAGCGCGGGCTTGCTGCGGGCCAAGGTGAAATAAAACAAACCCGTCAGCACATTTTTCCAACGCGTCAGCGCATAGGCTATTTTTGCAGGCAGAAAGCCGCGCAGCGCGTCTGCAATCGCATCGCGGCTGGGCCGCGCCACCACATAGGTGGGCGAGCGCTGCAATAAAGTCACCTGCGCCGCCAGCTTGGCCATCTCGGGCACCAGCGTCATGGCGGTGGCGCCGCTGCCGATAACCACCACTTGCTGGCCGCGGTAGTCCAGGTCTTGCGGCCAGTGCTGGGGGTGCACCACCTTGCCCTTGAAACTGTCCATACCGGGGAAGGCCGGCGTGTAGCCGTGCTCGTAGTTGTAGTAGCCACTGCACATCAGCAAAAACCGGCACTGCACTTGCACCACAGTGTCGTCCGCCAATCGCTTGACCGCGACATGCCAACGTGCGGCGGCACTATCCCAATTGGCAGATAGCACCTTGTGCCCGAATCGGATCAGCGGCAGCACGCCAAACTCTTGCGCCGTCTCTTGCACGTACTGCAAGATGGACGGGCCATCGGCAATCGCCTTGGCCCCGGTCCAGGGCTTGAAGGAATAGCCCAGGGTGTGCATATCCGAATCGGAGCGGATGCCGGGGTATCGGAACAAATCCCAGGTGCCGCCCAAGCGCTCGCGCGCTTCCAAGATAAGCACCGATTGCTGCGGCAGGCCTTGGCGCAAATGCACCGCACTGCCGACGCCCGAGAGGCCTGCGCCCACGATCAAGGTATCAATATGCTCGATGCTCATGCCGCAAATACCCGCGAGAAACGACCCATGGACGACCAATAGACATCGCCGTTCCAGCCCACGCTAGGGAAGACTACGCCCTGCGTAATGCCGCCCACACGCACCCTGCCCTGCTCAGCGCCGCTTGCGATGTCCAGCAAAACCACTTCTTCGCCCCAGCGCCGGTAATCATTGACCACCACCTGCCCGCGCTCAGGGAACAAAACCATGTGGCTGGCCACGCCAAAGTATGCTTTGTGCCACAGAGGTTGCAAGTCTTGCATCGCATTACCAAAACGCCAGGCGCGCAAAAAGCGATTGGCCGAGTCATAGCCCAGCACGATACGCCGCTGCACATCGACCAAGGGCGGGTTGGTAATGCTGCCGCCCGCCAAGCCGCTGACATCCCAGGCCGCGTGATCGCTGCTATCGGTCAGCGACACGCGTAGTAAGCGGTTAGCCGTGTGGCTGACGCCCGCACCCTGCATGTTGATGCGGTAGCGGTGGTGCCCGTTGTCCATGAACCAGGCACTGTGTCCGTCGATGACAACATCCCAGCCATAGCTTTGCGCGCTGGTGCCAATGTAGTCCCAGCGCCAATGCGGGTCCAGCTTGAGGGTCTGCGTTGGTTCGTCCCAGTGCATCCGGAAAATGGAGCGCACGCCCACGACATAAACCGTATTGCCCACGGCGCTTAGGCGCGCAATCGAGGGCTCAGGGCAGCGCACAGCGGCACACACCGATTGCAGGCCCTCGGGGTCCAGCACACTCAGTTGCGCGGCCTGTGTGTCCGACAGGTTTTTGGTGACGATCAGCCCGTTGTCCAAAATCACAAACGAGTTGTAAGGCTGGTTCACCGGCAGCATGCGGCTTTGCTTGAGCCCGCAATGCCGGTCCAGCCGGTGCGCGTAGCGCCCATACACCACATACAAATCCCCGTTGCGATGAACGGCCATGCCACCAGGCCACATGGGCCCGCCAGGCAAGCGGCCCGAGCTTTCCAAGGTCTTGAGCGTGATAGGGTCGATGCGTTCGACGCAAGACGTGGTGGGCAAGCCGAAATTGGCGCGCAGGGCCGAGTGCGTGAGCAAATACACCTCGCCGGGGTCGCCCAGCACCGCCATGGTCGATAGCGTGGTGCTGCGGCTGGTGCTGCGCAAATGCTGCCCCGGCAGCAGGTGCAGTCCACTGCCGGGGCTGGCCGTTTGCAAGCGCGAAGGGCCGGCATCCTCAGCCGGCCAAGGGCTGGCGTAATAGCCAGCACTCATTGGCGGCGCTTGCGTTTGCGCAATAGCAGCCACACCGGCAGCAGCACCAAGGCGGCCAAAATGAGGGCCATGGTTTTGCCATGCACTGGCAACCAGTAACGCCAAAAACCGTTAATCATCACTTGCTTTTGCGGGCTGTAGTCCGGCGGCATGTCCAGCACCTGGTTGGCTTTGGCCCAGACCACAAAGTCCGCTTGCATGGTGGCAAATTCTTGGGGCCGTTGGGCGCTCAGGTCTTGGGTTTCGCCAGGGTCTGTGCTCAAGTCATAGAGCCGCCACACACCATCGCCCAGCGGCGGCATATTGCGCAACAATTTCAAGTTGCCTTTGAATAAGGCCGAATTGCCCGACAACTCATAGCCCAGGGTTTGCTCGGGCTTACGCACCGCTGTTGCAGTGCCTTGCAAAAGCGGCAGCAAACTCATGCCGGTCAGCGCTTCAACGGGGCTGCCTTTGTATTGCCCGGCATGCTGTGGCACTTGCGCAATCTCCAGCAAGGTGGGCGTGATATCGGTGACGTGGGTCAGGGCGTTTTCAATTTGGTTGGCGCGGCGCACCGGTGGCCCGGCCATCAGCATGGGCGTGCGGATACCGCCCTCACCGGCCCAAAATTTGTAGGTGTAGAGCGGGGTAGCCGATGCACTGGCCCAGCCGGGGCCGGGTATGCCGTAAGTGCCTTTAGCGCCCAGGGTCTCGGTGTCTTGCTTGTAGTTAAAAATCAGCCAAGGCTGGGCCTCGTGGTAGTCTGAACCTTCGGGGCCGTTGTCCGACAAAAACAAAAACACGGTGTTGTCGTATTGCCCGGTTTTTTTCAGATGGTCCACCAAACGCCCCACATGCAAATCCATGGCCTCGGCCATGGCGGCATAGACCTCCATCTGGCGCTCCATGTGCAAGCGCTCTTTTTCGGGCAAGGCTTTCCAGTCGCCGGTCGTGGACATGGTGGTCATGCGCGTCGTGGGCGGCACCAGACCTAAAGCAATTTGCTTGGCCAGTCGGCGTTCGCGCAAGGCCGTCCAACCGTCTTTGTAACGGCCTTTGTACTTGTCTATTAAATCTTTGGGCGCTTGCACCGGCACATGGTTGGCCTGAAAACCAACATAGGCAAAAAACGGTTGGTCTTTACGCTGATCGGCATTGATGTACCCAATCGTGCGATCCACAAAATACTGCGAGGAATAAAACTCGGCCGGCATCGTGGCCGGCTGCCCATCTTCAAACCAATAGACCTGGGGCAAATGCGGCAGGTATTGCTTGTTAGGCTCCCAATTGTCCGAACCGGTGTCGCCCTGCACAATCGATTTGTCAAAGCCGCGTTGGTTGGGCAGGTTGTAGGGCTCGGAGCCCACATTCCATTTACCTGCGATGTAAGTGCGGTAGCCGCTGTCTTGCAAGAGCGAGGCCACGGTCACCACATTGCGCGTCAGCGAGCCCTGGTAACCGGGTTTGCCTAAATGCTCGGTTGGCATGGCTTCGCGCAAATTGCCCACGCCATTGCGGTGGTTGTCCACGCCGGTCAGCAACATAGACCGCGTGGGCGAACACGAGGCCGCCACATGGAAATTAGAGAAACGCAAACCGGCGTGGGCCAGCGCATTGAGATGCGGCGTGTCGATTTCGCCGCCGAATGCGCCCAGGTCCGAAAAGCCCCAGTCGTCGGCCACCAGCACCACAAAGTTGGGACGCTTGGCCGTCGCACCAGAGGCCGCCGCCGGTGGAGCACCCGCGCTGGATGCGGCATTGGGCGAGACCGGAAACGCCAGCACGCCCAGCAAAGCCAATAGACTAAGGCGCGCGCCGGGCCATTGATGTATCGACATTCCAATCATCTCCTTCTTACATTGCATAGCGCTTTAGCCATGGCGACCCGGCAAGCCAAAATCCATCGGGCAATGTAGCACGCGCCTGTAACCGTATCGCACCTGCGCTGTCAAGCAAAGCACACCCTGCCGCAACGCGGCCAAAACCGGTCGCGTTCTCCTTGAACCGCCTATTACGCTTCGGTGACAATCGGGCTCTTTTGGGAACCTGAAAACTACATGGCCAGTCACGCCACGCTTCGCAAAACCGCCAGCACAGCCGCTGCCGATAAAACGCTAGCCGCCCGCCTGGGCCGGGACGATTGGCTGGACGCGGCATTTCGCGCCGCTGTGGAGCATGGCTTTGACGGTGTGCGGGTGCTGACGCTGGCCGAGACGCTGCAGGTCACGCGGGGCAGTTTTTACTGGCATTTCAAAGACCATGCGACTTTGATCGAGGCCCTGGTCGAGCGTTGGCAGGCACGTGAGCTGGAAGCGCACCACAGGCTGGAGCAAGCGGGCAGCGACGACCCGGCCACAGCGCTCGAAATACTACTGGATCAAGCCCTGGCCCATGGTGGTGACGATTTAGACAATATGCGCTTTGAACTCGCCTTGCGCGCCCTGGGCCGGCGCGATGCACACGTGGCAGGCCTGATGCGCAGCATGGACGAGTTACGCATTGCCTTGTTCAAACGCAAATTCATGCTCCTGGTGCAGGACGACAAAACCGCTGCCGAATTAGCCACTTTGTTTTACCTGTCGGTCGTGGGCAGCTTTCACGCCTTGATTCAGCCGCAAATGCCCAGCGCCAGCAAACAGTTTTTTCTGGACATCATCGCCAAATACCTGGTGCACAAGCAAAACCGCTAAGGCCGCGCATGGCCGTTACGGGCCGGGCGCTTGCAAGATGGTCCGAAAGCCTAAATGGCTGACGGCTAAATCATCCTCTTGCGCTTGGCGCGCGCCGGGCCGGTAGCGCATGCAGTAATTGGGCGCACACAAAAATGAGCCGCCTTTGATCACATGGCTTACCGCTGCGCCGCCGGCAGGCCGCAGACCGGCGTAGTCCGCCGTTTCAATTTCAGGCGCTAGGGTATTGTGATTTGGCAAATAAAGATCGCGGGTGATTTCCCAGACATTACCCAACATGTCAAACAAGCCCAGCGCGTTGGGCGCATAGCAGCCCACCGGCGCCAGCCCGACAAAACCATCCTCCGCTGAATTACGCACGGGAAACAAGCCCTGCCAGGTATTGGCCTGTGCGGGCTGCGCGTGTTCAGATTCCGTAGGCGCAGCGGCTGCGCGCGCTGCCCATTCCCACTGCGCTTCGCTAGGCAAGGCGCGCCCAGCCCATTGGGCATAGGCCAGGGCATCCCGATACGTCAGGTTAACGACCGGAAAGGACTCGCGGCCTTGGATAGATGTTTTTTGCCCGCCAGGGTGGCGCCAGTTGGCACCGGGCAGGTAACGCCACCACTGCGCCGGGTTGCCCCCGCCCACTACATCGTTGGGGCTGATAAACACCACTGCGCCGGGCAGGCGTAGGTCGGGCGGAAGTTCAGGATGCACCTTGGCATCTACCGCCTGCTCCGCCACGGTCACATAGCCAGTGGCTTGTACAAAGGCGGCAAACTGCGCATTGGTCACTTCGGTGCGGTCCATCCAAAAACCCTGCACTGCCACGTTGCGTACAGGAAGTTCTTCGCGATACACGGTATCGCCCAGTTGCAGCGTGCCGCCCGGCACCCAGACCATGCCCGGATGGGGCGCAGAAGCGGGCTGCGCGGGCAAGGCGCATTGCAAGGGTTCTTGGCGCGCGTGCTCTTGTGCTTTATCGGCTGACCACCATAGCCAGGCGGCCAGCGCCAGCAACAGGGCAGCAAGCGATACCAGCAAGCGTTTGGATGTCATGGTGTGCTGCGACTTGGAACTGTTTGGGACGGTAGGGATTGTCCCGCAGACCAAGGCTTTGCTTGCGGTCTTTACAGGGGCGCGTGAATCAGGTCTGCAATTCCGGCGACCTGCAAAATCGCATCTGCATGCGCCTGCTCAGCGGCATCCAGCGCTGCAAATTCTTCTCGCAACCAGCGCAGGCATTTGCCTTGGTAGCTTACCGTGCCCTGCTCCCACAGGCCTTGGGGCAGTTCGACGCTTAATTGTTTTTCCCCACGCGACAAAGCGCGGGCATTGGCCAGCATCACCGGCACATAGCCTTGCGCCAATTCGGCCAGCAAGGCTAAGTGGCTCGCCGGTAGGTGCGCGGCATCTAGCCATGCATCGTCTTGCACCTCCAAGCCCGACAAATCTGCCACCCAAGCGGTCCACGCAAAAGTGCGCGGCGCGTGTTGAACGGCCAAGCCCATAGACGTGGGGTCGAACAAAGCCAGTTGCGACAACTGCCCGTACAGCGCAAAGTCGCTAGCGCCTGGTCTTGCGCCCATTAAAAAAGCATGCTGCGAAAAATGCGCGTCTAACAAACCCAATAGCCGCAGATAGCCCGCCTCCATCAAAGGCGCGGTGGTCGGGTTGGAACCGATGACGGGCAACCTATCAATTTGCCGCTTGGAAAAAAATGCTTTGCTTGCGGCATAGATTTTTTCATCCATCTGCAAACCGGCCCAATGCAGGGGAATGGTTTTACTGGCGCGGTCGATATCTGGCGCGTAATGCCAGCGGTAATGGAACATGGCCTTGGTGAGCCACTCGTCGGCAAAGTCTTCGAGTAAGGAGTCGATGAAGGCCAACACTGCATTAGCAGGCCTGGCCGCACGGCCAGCCACGTCGCGATCCAGGCGGCGCAACAGCGGCGTCGAATCGGTCACCGCTTGCAACTGGCCCTGCCCGTCAGGCAGGTAAAACGTAGGCAGCAACTCTACGGCCGGCTTGGGCATGCCCGCGCGGTCAGCGGCCTCGCCGACCAGGTAGCGGTACGGGATATGGCGATAGCGCATCAGCGCCATCATCTTGCGGGTGTAGGGCGAGCCGGGCGTGCCTTTGAAAACCAGGGGCGCCTGCATGGCCTAAGCGCTTTCTTACGCCGCCGCGGCCGGCGTTGCTGTTACGGCTTTAACCGGCGTGAAAAAGCGCGTGTTATCCCGCAGCCAAGCTTGCGAATTGCTTGCGTCGTGTTGCTCGGGGTGAAAGTCCGGGCGCAGGTAATCGCGCCACATGGACACGTTGCTACGGTACAGGCCATCTTTGGCCAGCAACAAACGCCAAGCACTGCGCCAAGTGCTCCATTGGAACAAGCTGCCGTCGTGCCACAAATTACGCACGGTCTGGCGCATCACATCGGCAGTAAATATCCAGCTAACTACCTTGAAGGTGCGGACCCGCCACTTGTGGCTGCCACCGGCGGCTTGGTAAATATTGAAAGCCGTGCTGCGGTGCTCAGACTCCTCGGAAGCATGCCACATCCACATCGTGGCCAATCGCTCGTCGGCCCCTGCAAAAGCCTCGGGGTGGCGCAGCGTCCAGTCGGCGAACATGGCGGTGAAGTGCTCGGTGGCCGCGGTCACCGCCAAATGGATTCGGGGGTCCAAGTGCTCGGCTTTCTTGGCGCGTTTGGCGGCGCGCACTTCGATTTCGTTGACAAAGCCCTGGCGCGTCAAATGCGCGTTAAAGAGTTCGTGGATGCGCCGGTGCGTGGCTTCCTGGCCAACAAAGCCCTGCACCTCTTTGGCGTATTTTTCTTGCTCAGCCGGTGGCAGTGCTTTAAAGCAAGCGCGCACCGAGTCCATGAAATACTGCTCGCCCCAGGGAAAGCTCATGGATAAGGCATTGAAAAAAGCCGAACGAAAGGCGTCGCCACCATTCCAACGCTGTGCAAACGGCGTCGTCAAATCCACTAGCAAACGTCTTACTACTAAATCAGTCATACAACACTTTCTTCCGTTACTCTATTTTTAACTTCGCGCAGCTCGCGCCGCAAAACTTTGCCCACATTGCTTTTCGGCAATTGCGTATCAAAAACTACTTTTCGCGGCACTTTGTAGCCAGTTAAATGTTCGCGGCAGTGGCGCACCAACATTTCCTCGGTCAGGGCTGGCGATTTTTTCACCACGTGGATGTGCACTTCTTCGCCGGTGCTATCACTTTGGCGGCCTACGGCAGCAGCTTCCAATACACCGGGGTGCAGCATCACCACGTCTTCGATTTCATTGGGATAGACATTAAAGCCCGACACCAAAATCATATCCTTTAAGCGGTCCACAATTTTGAAGAAACCTTTGTCATCCATCACAGCCACATCGCCCGTGCGCAAAAACCTATCTTCTGTCATCACCGCCGCGGTGTCTTGGGGACGACGCCAATAACCCTGCATCACCTGGGGTCCGCGCACGCACAACTCGCCAGGCTCGCCTGCGGGCAAGGCGCATCCATGCGCATCGCGGATTGAGACTTCCGTAGAGGGTAGCGGCAGCCCTATGCTGCCGTTAAATTGGGTTGTGTCAAAGGGATTGATCGTTACGGTAGGCGCGCACTCGGTTAGGCCATAACCTTCGATCAAGGGCACTTGGGTCAAGGCATGCCAGCGTTCGGCTACCGAGCGCTGTATGGCAGCGCCGCCGCCTACCGCTAAACGCAGGCTAGTGAAATCGACTTTGCCAATATCTGGGTGATTGATCAAGCTGTTAAAAAGAGTGTTGACCGCCGGTAAAGACACCACGCGGTAACGCATTAGCAGCTTCACAAAAGCATCTACGTCGCGCGGGTCGGACACCAGCACATTGGTGCCACCCATACCGGTGAAGGCCATGCAAGTGCCCAGCGCAAACACATGGTAAAGCGGGATCGCGGTCATGCTGATCAAGTCCTGCCCCGGCTCCACAAAGGGCGCACACCACACCTTGGTTTGCTGCACATTGGCCAAAATATTGCGATGGCTCAGCATGGCACCTTTAGCCACGCCGGTAGTGCCGCCGGTGTACTGCAAAAACGCCAAATCGTCGGGCTGGATATCGGGTTTGCGAAACTGCACTTGCGCCCCTCGGCGCAGCATGCGGCGAAAGTCTGTCGCCATGGGCAAGTCGTATGCGGGCACCGCTTTCTTGACCTGGTGAATTACAAAGTTGGCCACATGGCGCTTGTGCCAGGGCATCATGTCGGCCAGGCCGCTGACCACCACATGCTGCACTGGCGTCTTGTCAATGATTTTGGCCAAGGTATGGGCAAACAAATCGACCACGATGATGGCTAGCGCACCCGAATCTCGCAACTGGTGCTCCAACTCGCGCCCGGTGTACATGGGGTTGACGTTGACCACCACATAGCCTGCGCGCAGCAGGCCGAATAGGCACACCGGGTACTGCAACACATTAGGCATCATCAGCGCCACCCGGCTGCCCGGCGCCAAATGCAATACCGATTGGAAATAGGCCGCGACCTGCAAGGACAAGGTGTCCAGCTCGGCAAAGCTGAGCTTGACGCCGGTCGCGCCGCTGATGAATGCGTCGCGGTCGGCATAGAGATTGACCGCGTCTTCCAAGTAATCGGCCAAAGTGCCCAAGGCGTGCTCGTCTATCTGCGCCGGAACACCGGGCGGGTAGCTTGAGATCCAGGGGGCGTGCATGGGCTGAGCGGCTAAATTAACAGTGTAACTATACACAAGTGTATTGTCTAGGCCGTGTCCAATCCGACTTCTGGAGTACATAGGATGACGTTTCACTGACTGAATGCATGTATCTTTATTGATTTATATCTTTTTTGAGCTATCATAAGACTCATGAACGGGAAACAGGTCATCGACAAACTGAAAGCTGCGGGTTGGACCTTGGCCCGCATTAACGGCAGCCACCACATGATGGAAAAAGACGGGATGCCGCGCCCCATACCGGTCCCCGTCCATGGCACCAAAGACATTGGTGCTGGCCTGTTAGCCGAGATCCAACGACAAACTGGAGTGAAATTGAAATGAACTTCTCTTACCCCTACAACGCAACTCCCCAAGAGGGTGGCGGGTTTTTTGTGCAGTTTGTAGACCTGGAAGAGGCCATCACCGAGGGCGATACGCTGGATGACGCTGCTTTCAATGCGGCTGAAGTGTTGACTGGCGTCCTGTCTTACCGTCTTGACCACGGGCAGACTATCCCATCGCCGTCCGACCCTGCCGGTAGGGCCACTGCTACGCCTGATGCCAAGACGCAAGCCGTGATGCTGTTGCGCGATGCCCGTGGTGACCGATCCATGGCCGATTTGGCGCGTGGCCTTGGCACCTCGTGGGCAGCAGCTCAGCGACTGGAAGACCCGCACCACTGGCCGAGCCTCAAACAGCTTGAGCGCGCCGCCCGTGTGCTTGGCAAGCGTTTGGTTTTGAGCGTGGAGTAGGGGCGTGAACTATGAGTGAACCCAATATCCAGACGTCCGTTGGCAACACTGCGACTTGAACCTCCGTCTTATCGCTAACGCTCTAAATGCCCACTCACAAACTTATGCAGCACGCTGGCTGCAAAGGTTTGGTAGGGAATCCCCTCCTCTAGCGCGCGTGTCTGCAAATTTTTTAAATCCCGGCTGGATATTCGAATGTTGAGCCGTTGATCCTTTTTAAAAGTGGCCTGGGCTGCCGCTCGGTGCGCCTTGGCTTGCGCTGCCATATCGCTTACCGGTCGAAGTGCGTCAGCCTCCCAGGCCTTCAATATCTCTAACTCTTCTTCGTCGAATTTTATTTTTGACTTCATTACGAACTCCTGTATGGGTGCTCTTGCATACTGCATAAAGGCCGTCTGAGTCGGGGCAGAGCCCTAGGAACCCTAAGGCTGGGCCTTATAAAGGCAGCGCCGTCGGGCTAGGACTAGGCGGCGCCCCGCGCACCGTGGCGGCGATGGTGATGCCGTGTTCGTGCAGGGCGCGCAAAATCGCCAGATTCACATCCGAGCGCAAATTGCCCTGGCCGTTTTCGATGTCGGCCACCCAATACACCACCGTGAGTTCAATACCGTCGGTGGTGAATTGCGAGAGTTGCACGCTGGCAGGGGGCTGCTGCAAGACCCTGGGCTGGGCTTGCGCTGCGGCTTGCAGCACTTGCATGGCCAGGTCGATATCAGTCTCGTAAACAACCTGGATGCGCGAGGTCTGCACCACTTTGGTATCGGCCAGCGACAGGTTTTCGACCCGGCTAATGAGCAGCATCTCGTTGGGCACAATCGCCTCGCGCCCGGTAATAGCGCGCACCACGGTGTAGCGGGCGTTGATCTGGGTGATGATGCCCTCAAAGTCATCGACGCGCACGTTATCGCCTATGCGCAGGCTGCGTTCGGTCAGGATCAAAAAGCCGCTGATGTAATTGGCCGCCAGCTTTTGCAAGCCAAAACCAATACCCACACCCAATGCGCCGCCCAATACCGAGAGCGCCGTCAGGTCAATCCCTACCGCCGACAAGGCGAGGATCAAACCCAAGAACAACAACGTAATGCGCGTGGCATTGCTAATGGCTTTGCGCACCGACAATTCGCCGCCGGTGGCTTCGCGCAAGAGGCGCGACTCAATCGCTGCCGAAATCCACAGCGTCACGATCAGCACCGCGCTGGCCGTGAGCAAGCCTTCAACCATGTTGCGCAGCGACAAGCGCGAGCCGCCTACTTTCCAGCCGATTTGGTCTAACTCACCCAGTACCAGCGGCAGCAAGCCACTGACCCACAAAACCAGCGCCAGCCAGACCAGCCAGGAAATCGTCTGCTCCAAGGCCCGCACCCAGCGGGCTTGGGAAAACGCCAGTTGCAAAACCTTAACGCCGGTGCGTATCACCACCAGCGCCAGCAGCACCGGCATAGCCACTTGCAAAACCACCACATTGAGCTGGCGGTCCAAAACCGCGCGGGCTGCGAACACCAGACAAAGCAAAACGGCGGGAAACAGCACGCCGTCAATATCTTTGCGCCCAAACCACACAGAACGCTGGTCGCGCCCGATAGCGGCAGCCAGCGCGCGTACCAGACCCCAGGCCACTGCCGCGCTCAGGGCCAGCGCCGCCAACTCGATAGCCACCGTGGGCTGGGTAAAAGCTTCGAGCCAGGCGCCCAGGTCTTCAATCGGCGGCGGTGCGGGCATGCGTACGCCGCTCATTCGAATCCTCTTTCAAACATAGCAAAACTAAACATCCGCTAGCACCCGCAAATGCGCTTCCACGCTGCGGCCCAGGGCGCGCAGGTTGTAGCCGCCTTCCAGGCTGGAGACGATGCGCCCCTTGGCATAGGTGCGCGCCACGTCTTTGAGTTGCTGGGTGATCCAGGCGTAATCGGCTTCTACCAAACCCATCTGGCCCAGGTCGTCATCGCGGTGGGCATCAAAGCCGGCGCTGATAAAAATCATCTCCGGCGCAAAAGCCTGCAAACGCGGTAACCATTGCGATTGCACCAGCGCACGTACCGCATCACCTTTGGTGTAAGCAGGAACCGGCACGTTCAAGATGTTGTCGGCATGCCCGTCCGCACCGCTGTAGGGGTAATGCGGATGCTGGAAAAAACCCACCATCAATATGCGCGGGTCATTGCTCACAATGTCCTCGGTGCCATTGCCGTGGTGCACATCAAAGTCCACGATAGCTACCCGCTGCAAACCGTGGTGCTCCAAAGCATGGCGCGCCGCGATCGCGACGTTATTAAAAATGCAAAAGCCCATGGCGCGGTCGCGGCAGGCGTGGTGGCCCGGCGGGCGCACGGCGCAAAAGGCGTTTTCTAAATCACCGGCTATCACCGCATCGGTAGCTGCAATGGCGGCGCCTGCGGCATGCAAAGCGGCCTGCCAGCTGTGCGGGTTCATGCTGGTATCGGGGTCGATGGCGGCATAGGCGCGCCCGGTTTGCTGATGCTCAAAAGCCAAGTTTTTGTGCATGCGGTCTATGGTGTCTATATAACCATGCCCATGCGCTAGCGCCAATTGCTCTGCATCGGCAGCCGGGGCCTCGTGCGACTCCAAGACTGCCAACATGCCGCTGATCAACAAGCGGTCCTGGATCGCATCCAGGCGCTCGGGGCATTCCGGGTGGCCCGCACCCATCTCGTGCCGGCGGCAACTGGGGTGGGTGAAATAACCGGTTTTGTGCATGGAGCTTAGGCTACGCTAGTGGCGGCGATTCTAGTGGCGGGTCCGCGTGCGATCCCGCCACCCCACGTCGGTGTGTAGCGCATTGCGCTTCGTGCGCACCAGCACGCCTACCCGGCCCCATAAACCCGCCAGCAAAGTAGATGACTAAGCCAAGCGCACCCGATCAGACAGAATGCAGACCGTTTATGCACTGTCCGCCCCGCCCCGTATCGCTTTCCCGTCACCGTCATCCTGCTTTGTGGATGGTGTTCGCGGCCTTGATCACCCTAGCCTGCGGGTACAGCGCCACCGCGCTGGCTGCCAAGCCCCCAGCCGCAAGCGCCGCGCAACGCGACTGCGGTCCCTCCGAGGTGGGCAAAGACCCCAGCGCCGCAAAACCAAGCGCCAGCAAAGACAAAGCAGGCAAAAAAGCCAAGAAGCGCAAATGCCAGGCAGCCAAGACCCCGGCACCTAGCAGCTACGCCAACCATCCAGCCGCACGCGCTGCCGCAGACAGCATGGCCCAGAACAATGCCTTAAACCGCAATTGGGTGCGCGCCACACTGGCAGAGGCGCGCATGCTGCCAGACGTGGTGCGCGCCGTCACCCCGGCGCAAGACCCCGGCGTGCGCAACTGGCAGGTCTATCGTGAGCGCATGGTGGACCCGGTGCGCGTCGAGGCGGGAGTGCAATTTTGGTTGCGCAATGCCAAGACCCTAGAGCGCGCCGAGCGTGAAACCGGGGTGCCCGCGTCGGTCATCGTGGGTATCTTGGGCGTGGAAACGATTTACGGCAAGCGCATGGGCAAATACCGCGTGCTGGACGCGCTGGCGACCCTGGCTTTTGACTTCCCCGCCAGCCACCCCAAAGCCCCAGCCCGCGCCGCCTATTTTTTGCAAGAGCTAGAAAGCTTTTTGGTCTGGTGCCAAGCCACCGGGCGCGACCCGCTGGCGGTGCGCGGCAGCTATGCCGGTGCCATGGGCATGGCGCAATTTATGCCATCGAGCTGGCAAAAATACGCGGTGGACTTTGACGCCGATGGCCGCATTGATTTGTTTGACAACAGCAAGGACGCCATCGGATCAATTGCCAATTACCTGGCCGCCTTTGGCTGGAAAGCGGGCATGCCGACGCACTACCCGGTGCAGCTAGACGCCACGCGGCTGGACCTACCCGCGCTGCTGGAAAAAGATATTGTGCCCAGCATGTCTCCCGCGCAAATGGCGGAGCGCGGCGCCATCCTGCAGCACCAAGCCATGCAGCATGCAGGCCTGTTGGCGCTAATTGAATTGGTCAATGGCAATGACGCGGCACCTAGCTACGTGGCGGGCACCGATAATTTTTATGTCGTCACCCGCTACAACTGGAGCAGCTTTTACGCCATGTCGGTGATTGAATTAGGGTTAACAGTGCAAGCCCAATTGCCAGCGGGTGCAGCGCCTAATTAACGCGCTGAACATGCGAACTCAAGGCACGCGGTGGTGCCAATAGCGCTGCAACACCTGGCGCGCACACTGGCTGTTTGCAGGTTGCCAGGATTGCCATACAAATGCCCCGCAGTGCGGCGTGTCCACCCATTGCAAGGGCGCATCCGGCGCGTAGCTTTGTGCTAGGTCGGCGTAGCGCTGCACCACTGCCGGCGCAGGATGCCCATAGCGGTTGCGGTAGCCCGCTTGCACCACGGCGGTTTGCGGATGCACTGCCGCTAGAAACTCCGAACTACTCGATGTCTTGCTGCCGTGGTGCGGTACCAGCAGCAGGTCGGCTTTAAGCGAAGCATCCAAGGGGCTAGCAGCAGCACGCACAAGTAATTGCGCTTCTTGTGCTTGCTCTATATCGCCCACCAACAAAGCACTGCGCGTATCGCTGCCATCCTGTGCAGTGCCTTGCACCCGCAACACACAAGACAGCGTATTCGGTTTGGGCGCACTTTGCGCGTTGTAAGCCGCTGGCGCAGGATGCAGCACGCTAAAGCGCACGCCATCCCAGTCCCAGCTTTGCCCGGCTTGGCAGCGTGTGTTGTCGCGGCCTTGTAGCAAAGCATGCCCGGCTTCTAGCGAACTCCAGACATCGACTTGCGGCTGCATCGCCACCACGCTGGCTGCGCCGCCTACGTGGTCGCTGTCGCGATGGCTCAGCATCAAGCGGTCCAGTTGAATCACACCGGCCTGCAACAGAGGCACCAGCACGCGCTGGCCCGCATCGCTGTCCAGGCTGTAACGCGGCCCGGCGTCGTAAAGCAAAGTGTGCTTGTGGGTGCGCACCAGCACCGCGTTGCCCTGGCCGATGTCGGCTGCCATCAGCTCGAACTGTCCTGGTGGCGGCGCAGGCGGGCGCCATACGCCCAGTGCCAGTAGCAGCGGCAGACCCATGCAACGCAAAGTCCAGGGCAGGGGCAAAGCCAGCACCAGCGCACCTACACCTGCGGGCAAGGCCAGCCACCACGGCGGCACTGGCAGGGACAGCACCGCCAAAGGCCAGCCCGCCATGGTTTGCACCAGCCCCATCCACCAACCCGAGGCCGCTGCTGCCCATTGCCATAGCGGCTCGATCACCACCCCGGCCAAAGCCAGTGGCGTGATGACCAAAGTCACCCAAGGCACGGCCAACAAATTGGCCAGCAAACCCACCAGCGACAACTGACCGAACAACACAATGCTCAATGGTGCCAATGCCAGCGTGATCAGGCCCTGCTCGCGCAGCAGCGCGCGCACCGTTTGTAGTGCCGGCATAAGCCAAGTGTGCAAACGCGCAAGATTGCCCGGTGCGGGGGGTGGCTGCGCTTCATGGACAAACAAGTCATCTCGCGGGTCCGGCGCATCCCGGCTTTCGCCGCTGCGCGACTGCGACTGCCATGGCCAGCGCAAGGCAGATTGACTGCGAATCGCGGACGTGGCTTCACCAAGCTGGCGTCGCGCTGCCAGTCGCGGGGCAGCGCCAGAACTTTCGTGGCGAGTAGGCGCAGGGTCATCGGTGGCAAATAAAACCGCCACCGCCACAAAGCTCAGCCAAAAGCCGGCCTGCAACAGCGACCAAGGGTCATAGACCACGACCAGCAGCAAGGCCAATATCCACACATAAGGCCAGGGCCAGCGCGCGCCTGACAAGCGCAACAACGTCACCCAAGCCAGCATGATGCAAGTGCGCTGCGCGGGTATGCCCCAACCGGCAAACAGCGCATACGCACAGGCCACGAGATTCTCCGATGGCGTGATCCGCATCGGCGTGCTCAATGACCGCGCCGGCCCCTACGCCGACCTGAGCGGCGAGGGCTCCGCAGTCGCAGCCCGCATGGCGGTGGAGGAGTTTGGCGGCAAGATCCGCGGTGTGCCCGTGGAGATCGTCGTTGCCGATCAC
>CAIPZV010000037.1 GCA_903869595.1 uncultured beta proteobacterium
CGGCGCAAAGTGAAAAAAGGCGGCGCACTGTTTCACAACGGTGAAAAGTTCACCAGCCTCTACGCCATACGCACCGGCTTCTTCAAAACCTGTGTCGCTACCGAAGACGGACGCGACCAAGTGACAGGCTTTCAGATGGCGGGAGAAGTGATGGGCTTGGACGGCATCGTCAATGACCACCACACTTGCGACGCGGTGGCTCTCGAAGATGCAGAAGTCTGCGTGCTGCCCTTTGAGCGCATTGAAGAGTTGTCGCACGAGATCGCTTCCATGCAGCGCCATGTGCACAAAATCATGAGCCGCGAAATTGTGCGCGAAAACGGCGTCATGCTGCTGCTGGGCAGCATGCGCGCCGAAGAGCGCTTGGCGGCGTTTTTACTCAACTTGGTGCAGCGGCTGCACACACGCGGATTTTCACAATCGGAGCTGGTGCTGCGCATGACGCGCGAAGAGATTGGCAGCTACTTGGGCCTCAAACTAGAAACCGTGAGCCGCACGTTTTCCAAGTTTGCCGAAGAAGGCATTATCGAAGTCAAACAACGCCATGTGCGCATCCTGAACAGCGATGCGCTGCGCGACCTGGTCAGCCGACCCGACTGCGACTAAGGCAGCCCCTCAGGCCTTAAGGCTTGGCCGGTAGTGCGGCAACGCCGGTGGCTGCATGGTTGCGGGCCTGCATAGCGGGCGCCAAATTGGAAGGCTGGCTTTGCACCCTTTGCCCGCCGGGCGGAAAGTCTGCTTCGGTCACCAGCGCATCCATGCCGCTATAGGCCAGGTAAAAGGTAAAGAAGCTGGCCAGTACCACGATCAAAGGGCCGGATACGACCAACCAGACATGGCCAAATTGCCACCAAGGTGCTGCGTTAGGGGTGGTTTGCGTAGACATACATACTCCTTAGTGGGGAACAATAAATACGGCTTTTTCTTTGAGGACCGTGGTGTCGTCCTGGCCGTCAATTTCAAAATGTATGGGGTGCGATCCGGGCGTGGCTTGCCCTGGCGGCAATTGCAGGCGCAGCACAAACCAGCGCGATTGCGCGGGGCCCACAGTCAGGTCTTCGTCGGTGACCACTTGCAAGCCAGGCAAGCCATCGACCTGTACATGCACGCGCAGCTCGGATTCGGTGACGTTCATGATTTGCAGGCGGAATACGTTTTCGATCACGCCACCGGCTACCTCGCGGGCCAGGGATTTGCGGTCGCGCTCCACATCGACTTTGAAGGGCGGACGCGACACCAAGCCGATACCCACGATACCGATGATGAACCAGACCACCGAGGTATAGAGCAACACGCGCCCGCGCAGTACCCGAAACACAATCTCACTGGCGCGCCACCCTTTTTCGATGGCGTTTTGGGTGGAATATTTCACCAGGCCGCGGGGATAGTCCATTTTGTCCATCACCTCGTCGCACACGTCCGCACAAGCACCGCAGCCAATGCATTCGTATTGCAAGCCCTCGCGGATGTCGATGCCGGTGGGGCATACGTGCACGCACAAATTGCAATCAATGCACGCGCCCAGCGCCAACTGGGCCGGGTCCGCCTTGCGCGAGCGCGAACCGCGCGGCTCGCCACGGGCTTGGTCGTAGCTCACGATCAAGGTGTCTTTGTCAAACATAGCGCTTTGAAAGCGCGCATAAGGGCACATATGCATACAAACTTGTTCGCGCATATACCCGGCGTTGCCATAAGTGGCAAAACCATAAAACAAAACCCAAAATATTTCCCAAGAGCCAAAAGACCATTGGGCCACTTCAGCAGCCAGCACATGGATGGGCGTGAAGTAGCCCACAAAGGTAAACCCAGTCCACAAACCCACCGCCAGCCACAGTACTTGCTTGAGCGACTTGCGCCAGAGTTTGTCCCAGCTCCAAGGGCCTTCGTCGCGGCGCATGTGGGCAATACGGTCGCCCTCGGTCTTGCGCTCTATCCACATAAAAATTTCGGTATAGACAGTTTGCGGGCAGGCGTAGCCACACCACAAGCGACCGGCGACAGCGGTGAACAAAAACAGCGAGAGGGCCGAGATGACCAGCAAACCCGTCAAGTAAATAAAGTCCTGCGGGTAGAGCACCAGCTTGAAGATATAAAAGCGCCGTGCGGCTAAATCAAACAAGACCGCCTGGCGCTCACCCCAGTGCAGCCAGGGCAGGCCGTAAAACAGCAATTGCGTAAAGAGCACCATGGCCCAGCGCAAGCGGGCAAACCTACCGCTGACGCCGCGTGGGTATATTTTTTGGTGCGCTTCGTACAAAGACACCAACACCGGGCTAGCCCCTTCGGGTGGGCTGATCGGGCTGGTGTCCTTGGAGACGGCGATGGGAATGACGGTGCGCGCGGCGCTTTCGGGGGGCTTCAAAGGGATCGGCTCAAACGAAGAGAAGGCGCCATCGGCTGGCGCTTATTTATTAGAAAAACCCCAGACATAGCCGGTGAGCACGTGAATTTGGGCTTGCGTCAACTTGCCCGCTTGGCCTGGCATCTGGTTGATCTTGCCTAGGTTGACCATGGCCAAAATCGCGTTTTCGCCGTAGCCGTGCAGCCAGGTGTTGTCGCTTAAATTGGGCGCGCCCAAAGCTTGGTTGCCTTTGCCATCGGCGCCGTGGCAGGCCGCACAGACGGTAAATTTGGATTTACCCAAAGATGCGCGCAGCGAGTCGTGCGGACTGCCAGACAGGCTGAGCACATAGTTAGCGACGTTTTTGGCGTCATCGGGCGTACCCACCGCAGCGGCCATAGGCGGCATTTGCCCGATGCGGCCCAGGGTAATGGTTTCTTTGATTTTGTCCGGGCTGCCGCCGTGCAGCCAATCGCTATCGGTCAAGTTGGGAAAGCCTTTAGAGCCCCGTGCGTCCGATCCGTGGCACTGGGCGCAGTTGTTCATGAACAGGCGTTCGCCCACGACCTTGGCCTGCGGATCGCGCGAGAGTGCCTCGGGCGTCATGCCTGTAAACCTTGCGTACAGCGGCGCTTCGTCGGCCTCGGCCTTGGCCACTTCGGCGCGGTATTGGCCCGAAGAAGTCCAGCCCAGTTGCCCGGCATGGCTCCCCAAGCCCGGGTACAACGCCAGATAGGCAAACCCAAACACCACGGAGATGACGAACATCCAAACCCACCAGCGCGGCAGCGGGTTGTTCATTTCGCGCAAGTCTTCGTCCCAGACATGGCCCGTGCTGTCGTCAGACGACATGACATGCGTCTTGCCGGTAAGCCATAAAAGTACCAGACAGGCCACCATGCCCACCAGGGTGATGACGGAGATATAGACCGTCCAGAAGTTGCTAGTGAAGTCGCTCATACATAGTTCCTGTGTGCCGCGTGGGCACGCTCAGTCCTGCTCAAAGGGAAGGCGCTCGGCTTGCGAAAAATCTTCGCTGCGTTTGGGTGAATAAGTCCACCCAATAATGCCCACAAAGACGGCAAAACTGGCCAGCGTGACCAAGGTGCGTAAGGTGTTGATGTCCATGTCTATTTCCTTGGCTCTACTTAAGCGCCAGGCCCAGCATTTGCAAATAAGCGATGGTGGCGTCTAGCTCGGTTTTGCCTTGCAAAGCCTCTGTAGCAGTGGCGATTTCTGCATCGGTATAAGGCACGCCCACGGTGCGCAGGGCGCGCATATGCGCAGGCATGCTTTGCGCGTCCACCGGCGTTTTGGCGAGCCAGGGATAGGCCGGCATATTGGACTCGGGCACCAGGTCGCGCGGGTTGTTCAGGTGGATGCTGTGCCATTCGTCGCTGTAGCGGCTGCCCACGCGCGCCAGGTCCGGCCCGGTGCGCTTGCTGCCCCATTGAAACGGGTGGTCATACACCGATTCGCCCGCCACCGAATAATGGCCGTAGCGCAGGGTTTCGGCGCGCAGCGGGCGGATCATTTGTGAGTGGCAGTTGTAGCAGCCTTCGCGCACGTAAACATCGCGCCCGGCCAATTGCAGCGCGGTATAGGGCTTGACACCGGCCAAGGGCTCGGTGGTAGATTTTTGGAAAAACAGGGGCACGATTTCGACCATGCCGCCGGCCAGCAGCACGAGCAGTATCAGCACGATCATCAAGAAGTTGTTGGTCTCGATCTTCTCGTGCGTGAAACCGGTTTTAGGTGTGGGGTTTGCCATATCAATTTCCTTTGCTCAGGCGTGGGCCAGCAGCGGCGGCACTTGCACCGAAACCGCATTACCGGCGAACGCCGTTTTCAGGGTATTCCACAGCATGATGAGCATGCCGCTCAGGTAGAGCAATCCACCGATTAGACGCAAGACATAAAACGGGTACGTGGCTTTCACGGACTCCACAAAGGTATAGGTCAAGGTGCCATCGGGGTTGACTGCGCGCCACATCAGGCCTTGCATCACACCGGCAATCCACATTGCCGCGATATAAACCACGATGCCGATGGTGGCCACCCAAAAATGCAGCTCAATGGCGGGCACGCTGTACATTTTTTTCTGGCCAAAGAGGCGCGGTATCAGGTAGTACATGCTGCCCATGGTGACCAGCCCCACCCAGCCCAAGGCGCCGGAGTGCACATGGCCTACCGTCCAGTCGGTGTAGTGGCTCAGCGCGTTGACCGTCTTGATAGACATCATCGGGCCTTCAAAAGTGCTCATGCCATAAAAGGACAGGGATACGATAAGGAAGCGCAAAATTGGATCGTCCCGCAGCTTGTGCCAGGCGCCAGACAAAGTCATCACGCCGTTGATCATGCCGCCCCAGCTAGGCGCTAGCAAAATCAGCGAGAACACCATGCCCACCGATTGGGTCCAGTCCGGCAGCGCGGTGTAATGCAAGTGGTGCGGGCCGGCCCACATATAGGTAAAGATCAGCGCCCAGAAGTGGACGATAGACAGCCGGTAGCTATAGACAGGACGCTCGGCCTGTTTAGGGATGAAGTAATACATCATGCCCAGAAAACCAGCCGTCAGGAAAAAACCCACGGCGTTATGGCCGTACCACCATTGAATCATCGCGTCCTGCACGCCAGCGTAGGCCGAATACGACTTCATCCAACCAGCAGGAATGGCCGCGCTATTGACCAAATGCAATATCGCAACGGCCAGAATGAAGGCGCCAAAAAACCAATTAGCCACGTAAATATGCTTGACCTTGCGCGTGCCCAGGGTGCCGAAAAATACCACCGCGAAGCTGACCCAGACCAGGGTGATGAGGATGTCAATCGGCCATTCCAGCTCGGCGTATTCTTTGCCCTGGGTATAGCCCAAGGGTAGGGAAATCGCCGCAGCCACAATCACCGCCTGCCAGCCCCAAAAAGTGAAGGCGGCCAACTTGTCCGAAAACAAACGTACCTGGCTGGTGCGTTGCACTACGTAGTAGGACGATGCAAACAAGCCGCAGCCGCCAAAGGCAAAAATCACTGCATTGGTGTGCAAGGGCCGTAGGCGCCCGTAGCTGAGCCAGGGAATGCCAAAGTTCAACTCAGGCCAAGCGAGTTGGGCGGCGATGATGACGCCGACCAACATGCCGACTACGCCCCAGACCACGGTCATGATCGCAAACTGGCGCACGACGGTGTCGTTATAAGTTGCCGCCTGCTGGTTTGCAAATGCCATAAAAACCTCTCTCAATAGATGCGTTACGCGCAGTGTGCGGCTTGGGTTGGAAAAATGATTTGATGCATGTCAAGTGGCGCGCAAACAGCGTTTGAAAAATCCAAATTACGCGGCTTCGTCCTCCAATATGCGCGCGCCTTCGGACTCGATGTCGTCAAACTGCCCCCGATCAATGGCCCACCACAAACCGCCCAGAATGAAAAATACCAGGCTGACCGACAGGGGAATGAGTAAGTAGAGAATTTCCATCGGAGGGGTGTCAGTGCGTGACGCTTGCCAAAGTTGATGGCTTCGCGGTGCTGGCAAAGACGGTTTTGGACTTATGGGGCACTTGCCCGGCGGTATTGCTCCTTGCTGGCAGCGCCAAGCGCGCCGCATTGGCAACCACCAGCAAAGAGCTGGTCGCCATGCCCAGCCCCGCCAACCAGGCGGGCAGAAATCCAGCCACCGCCAGCGGCACGCAGGCCGCGTTGTAGAGCAGCGCCCAGAGCAGGTTTTGCCGCACCACGCGCATGGTTTTGCGCGCCAGCACCAAGGTATCGGTAATGGCACTAAGCTGCGAGCCCAGCACTACTAAGTCCGCTTGCGACTGCGCCAGTGATGAAGCATTCCCAAAGGCAAAAGCTACATGCGCCCCGGCCAACACCGGCGCATCGTTCAGCCCGTCGCCCACCATGGCCACCGTCGCGCCCTGGGCTTGGAGTTGGCGCAAGCGGGCCAGTTTGTCGTCCGGTGTGCAGCGGGCGTGGGCTCGGTCTGGCGTAATGCCTAGCTGGGCGGCGGCCAGCGCCACTGGGCCCGGCGCATCGCCAGACAAGAGATGCACTGCCAGGCCCATAGCCTCTAGGTCTTGCACGCAGCGGCGGGCGTCCGGGCGCAGCACTTCGCGCAATTGAAAGGTCGCCAACCAACCCTGATCGTCCGTTAGGAACACACTGCTGCTATCGCTTTGCGCATCGGCCAAGCCGCAAAACGTGGCCGAACCCAGGCGCATAGCCCTTGGCGCCATGCCAGACAGACCTTGACCCGCAGTTTCATGCACCTCCTTGGCTTGGCAAACCCCAGGCTGCGCAGTCGCCTGCACAGCCTCGCACAAAGCGCGCGCTGCGGGATGGCGCGAATGGCTGGCCAACGCGGCGGCCATCGCTAGTGCCTGTTCGGGTCGGATGCCAGGTCGGCATTGCGTGCTATCGAGTTGCTGCGCGTCACTGCTCAGCGTGCCGGTTTTGTCAAACACTACCGTGTCCACCTTCGCCAAGCTTTCCAAAGCCTGCAATCGGCGCACCAGCACGCCGCCGGTGGCAAGGCGACCGGCGGCGGCAAGCATGGCCGCAGGCGTGGCCAGCGACAAAGCGCAAGGGCAGGTGACGACCAGCACGGCCACCGCCAGCATCATGGCGTGCGCCGGGTCGCGCGGCCACCACCACAATGCCACCAGACCAGCGGCCAGCAGCACGCCGAGTAAAAAGGGTTTGGCCATGCGATCGGCCAGGCGCGCCACCTGCGGCTGCTCGGTGGCCGCGCTTTGCATCAGCGCCACGATGGCGGCAAAGCGCGTGTCCGTGCCCGCTTTGTCGACCCGCACGCGCAAAGTACTGGCCAGGTTGTGGCTACCCGCCAGCACGCTATCGCCGGGGCCGCGCGTCAGCGGGCGCGACTCGCCGGTGAGCATGGCTTCATCCACAGCGCTGCTGCCTTGCAGCACCACACTATCGGCAGGAAAAGTCTCGCCCGCATAGACCCGCAGCACATCACCCACGCGCACCCGGCGCGCGGCGATGCGCTCGGCGCTGCCATCTGCGCCCAAGCGCTCCACGCTATCGGGCAAGCGGTTAAATACGGCGTCCAGCGCCCCGGCGGTGCGCTCGCGCAAACGCAGCTCCAGCCAGCGGCCACTGAGCAGGAAAAACACAAACATGGTGAGCGAGTCGAAATACACCTCGCGCCCGAAAGGCCCGCCCGGCTCAAAGGTTCCGGCGCTGCTGACCGCAAACGTCACGGCAATGCCCAGCGCCACCGGCAAGTCCATGCCGATGCGCCGCGCCAACAGATCGCGCCAGGCGCTGGAAAAAAATGGCCCGCAAGAAAACAGCAGCACTGGCAGGCTCAGCACCCAGGAAGCCCAGCGCAGCAATTGCTCCATCTCGCCGCTCAGGTCCCCGGGCGCAGCAGTGTAGGCCGGGTAGGCGTACATCATCACCTGCATCATGCACAGCCCGGCCACCAGCCAGCGCCACAGGGCAGCGCGCCGCTCTTTGCGGCGCATGTCGATGGCAAATGCATCGTTAGCAGGCAATAGCGCATAGCCCTGGGCCTGCGCCCGGCCCATCCACTGCGCGGGCAGCACGCGCGCGCTGTCCCACACCACGCTGGCGCGCTGCGAGGCGGCATTGACGCGCGCGCTGCGCACGCCGGGCACTTGGCGCAAAAGCTGTTCCACCGTCATCGCGCAGGCGGCGCAGTGCATGCCTTGCACTACCAGGTGCGATTCCCAAACGCCTTCGCAGCCCGTCACTTCCTTAGAGAAGGCCGGCCATTCTTGGGGGTCGTTCAGTCCGGCTAAAGCCGATGCTGCGGCTGCGGCTGCGGCTGCGGCTGAGGCTGAGGCTGAGGCTGCGGCTGCGGCTGAGGCTGAGGCTGGGGCTGCGGCTGCGGCTGCGGCTGGGGTTGAGGCGATAGTGCTAAAACTATTCAAAGCCAGCCGACTAGCCGAAGTGTCATTGGCCCACGAGCGCGGCGCAGACAAAGGAACGTGGTAAGCCGCATTAGACATGGGCAGCAGTCTGCCGCGCCCAATACCAAGGCGTATTGATCCAAGTCAAGTCGCCGCTTTGCCAGGCACTTAGGCTAGGGAAGGCCTGCATCAGTCCGTCATCGCGAGGAGCGCAGCGACGCGGCGATCCATAAGTGATTAACTCGCCAGCAAAAATGGATTGCTTCGCTGCGCTCGCAATGACGGGTTTGGACTTATGCAGAGATTCCCTAGGCACATTGCACCGATTTCACAAGGAAAACACTATGTACACCCGTATCCTGGTCGCCACCGATGGCACTAAGTTGTCCAAAAAAGCGGTCACCAGCGCCATCAGCTTGGCCGCGACTTGCAAAGCCGAGTTAATTGCTATGCAAGTGGTGCCGCCCTACCCGATTGCCTACTTTGAAGGCGGCATGGCCAGCGACTCCCGCGAGATCAAACGGGTCGAGGCCCTGTGGGTGAACAAAGCCCAAGCGGTGCTCGATCTGGTCAAGAAAGCCGGAGCCGCCAAAGGCGTGGAAGTGCGTACGCTGGTGAGCAAGTCGGACATGGTGTCGCACGCCATCATCAACGCAGCCGAGAAAAACGACTGTGACCTGATCGTCATGGCCTCGCACGGCCGACGCGGCATCAAGCGCCTGTTGCTAGGCAGCGAAACCCAGCATGTGTTGACCCATAGCAGCACGCCGGTGTTGGTGTTGCGCTAAGCCTTTGCCAATCAGGCCTCAGCGCCATCAGGCATCGGGGCCAAGACCGGCGGGACTTTGGGCTCGTCGGCAAAGCGCTGGCGTATGGCCAGCACCTGGGGCCAGGCATCTAGAAAAGCATCCACGCATTGCGGATCGAAATGCAGGCCGCATTGCGCACGCAAATAGTCCGCAGCATCCTCCAATGACCAAGGTTTTTTGTAGGGGCGCTCCGAGGTAAGCGCATCAAACACATCGGCCACCGCCACGATGCGACCGAACAAGGGGATGTCCTCCCCAAGCAGGCCTTGCGGATAGCCGCTGCCGTCAAACTTTTCGTGGTGGCCCAAAGCGATGGTGGCACCGGCCTGCAATAAGCGTGAGCTGCTGCCCTTGAGCAATTCATGGCCCAAACTGGCGTGCTGGCGCATGATGTCCATCTCGGCCTCGTCCAGGCGTCCGGGTTTGAGCAGGATGTGGTCCGGAATGCCGACTTTGCCGATGTCGTGCATGGCCGCGGCATCGAGTATCAAGGCCTGGTCCAGAGCGGAGAGTTGCAAGCCCTGGGCGATCAGGTAGGCGTAATGCCCAACGCGTGAAATATGCGCGCCGGTTTCATAGTCGCGATAGCCCGCTGCTTTGACCAAGGACATGACGGTTTCGCGCTCGCGCTCGCGTATTTCGCGGGTGGCCAGCTCCACCTCGCGGGTTAGCCAGGCGGCATGATCAGCCAAACGCAAACTGGCTTCGCGCAGCTTGAGCATATTGCGCGCGCGCGCTAAAAATTCCGCCGCGTCCACCGGTTTGGGCAGGAAGTCGTAAGCCCCGGCCTCCAGGGCGCGGTAACGCACCTCTTTTTCGTCGTGCGCGGTGATCATGAGCAAAGGGATCGCTTCCGCGCCTTCCAAAGCGCGGAAGGCCTGCATGAATTCCAGCCCGTTCATCTCGGGCATCAGGTAGTCCAACACCACCAAATCCACCCGCTGCGTACGCGCATAGTCCATCGCGGCAGCCGGATCGGTAAAACTTGCGCACTGTGCCTGCGGCAGGCGCTGCACCAGCAGTTCCAGCCATTTCAGATTGACCGGGTTGTCGTCCAGCAAAAGCACGTTTTGCATCGAATGGCTTTCAGGTTCCAACGAAAATGGTAGTTATCGAAAGTGCCAGCATACAAGCTGGCGCAGCGCTTGCAAAGGCGGATGCAGGCATTTTTTAAAAATCGGGTCGTCGCTTGTCCAAAAACGCCTGCACGCCCTCGCGGTGTTCCTTGCTGTCAGCATACGCATAGGCCGAAGTCGGCGTGGGCGCTTGCGCCGAACTTCTCTGGCGTAGCACTTGTTTGTTCAGCCGGGCCGCTTGGGGCGAAAGCGTCAGCATGCGCGCCACCAAGGCGTCGGCCTGGGCTTGCGCGGCTTCATCGGGCACGCTCCAGGCCAGGAAACCGCAGCGCAGCATGTGCGCCGCATCAAAACTTTCTGCCGCCAGCAGCATCGCACTGGCGGTAACGGCGCCGACGGCCTGCTGCACCAGCGCAGCCTCGCGCGGCGCCATCGGAAAGCCCAAACGGGCAATCGGCGCGCCATAGACGCTGCCAGCTGCGCCTAAACGCAAATCGCAGCAACTGGATATTTCCAAGCCCGCGCCCATGCAATTGCCGCGCACCAACGCCAACAGGGGAATCGGGCAATCCAACATGGCTTGCAAACCGCCCCAGACCTCCACTTCGTGGAAATGCATCAGGCTCTCTTGCGCAAAACGAAATGCCGGGTATTCAGAAATATCGCCACCGGCGCAAAAATGGCCGCCTGCGCCCTGCACCAGCACACAAAGCAAGTCGGTGCGGGCGGATATCTCCAGAAAGACCTCGCGCAGTTGCAGCCACATGGCGCGCGTCATGGCGTTCATGCGCGCCGGGTTGGACAGCGTGACCGTGGCCAGCGCGCCGCTTTGCTGCCAATCAATACTGCCCATCACCCAATGCGCCTATTTACTTTGCCGCTGGCACGGGCCGCGTGCCGAACCACCACCACAAAGCGGCACCGCCCAGCACCATGGGAACACACAGCCACTGGCCCATGCTCAGACCCATTTGCAAGAGACCGATATGGGCATCGGGCTCGCGGAAATACTCCACCACAAAGCGCAGCACGCCATAGCCCATCAGAAAAGCCGCCGACACCCGCCCCTGGCGCGGCCCGCTGCGCGCGTACACCCACAAAATCACAAATAGCAGCAATCCTTCCAGCAGAAATTGGTACACCTGCGAAGGGTGGCGCGGCAGATCGCCAGCCCCGCGAAACACCATGCCCCAGGGCAAGGCCGGGTCGGCTACACGGCCCCACAATTCGCCGTTGATGAAATTGCCCACGCGGCCACAGGCCAGGCCAGTCGGTACGCAGGGGGCCACAAAATCCGCCACCGCCCAGAAGGATCGTTTGCGTTTATAGGCAAACCAGCCCATGGCAACAATCACACCGAGCAAACCGCCGTGAAAACTCATGCCGCCACGCCAGGCATACAAAATTTCTAGTGGATGGGCGGCGTAGTACGCCGGGTTGTAAAACAAGCAGTAGCCAAAGCGCCCGCCCAGCACCACACCCAAAACCCCCAAAAAGAGTACGTCCTCCACGTCGCGAAAACTCCAGCCGGTATCCCCCGCATAGGGCGCATGGCGCAAGCGGCGCGCGCCCAGCAACATAAAAAGGCCGAAAGCAGCCAGGTAGGTCAGCCCGTACCAGTGGACGGCGACGGGGCCCAGTTGCAAGGCAACCGGGTTGATGGTGGGGTGAATCAGCATGGCGGCTATTGTGCCTTGGGCCTTGAGCCTCGCCGCGCTGACAATTACGGGTTTGGACTTATGCAGAACTTCCCTGGTTCACAACAACTATAGAATCGGCATTTATTTAACAATTTTGTTATGAATATACAAATAACAATTAAAAACACCCTAAATCAACTGAATTCTGTGATTTTGGGTAAAGAGCGCGCAGTACACGACGCCCTGGCCTGCTTGTTGGCTGGCGGGCATTTGCTCATTGAGGACGTGCCTGGTGTGGGCAAAACCACCTTGGCGCAAGCGCTGGCGCGCACCTTGGGCCTGGAATTCTCCCGGGTGCAATTCACCTCGGACTTGTTGCCCAGTGACCTCTTAGGCGTATCGGTGTATGAGCGCGGGCAAGAGGCTTTTGTGTTCCACCCCGGCCCGGTGTTTGCCTCGGTGCTGCTGGCTGATGAGATCAACCGCGCCAGCCCCAAAACCCAAAGTGCTTTGCTCGAAGCCATGGAGGAAAAGCAAGTGACCGTAGAAGGCGCAACCCGCCCCTTGCCAAACCCCTTCTTCGTGATTGCCACGCAAAACCCGCAAGACCAGCAAGGCACGTATCCCTTGCCCGAGTCCCAACTAGACCGCTTTCTCCTATGCATTTCCCTAGGCTACCCCGACCGCGCCGATGAGCGCCGTTTGCTGACGGGCCAAGACCGGCGCAGCATGCTCGGCGCCATGCCGGCGCTGCTCCATGCGCAAACGCTGGCGCCCTTGCAGGAGGCGGTGCAGGCGGTCCATGCCGCATCGCCGCTGATTGACTATGTGCAAGCCCTGGTGGCCGCCAGCCGCTCGGGCCAGTGGTTTGTACAAGGAATGAGCCCGCGCGCCGCCCTACTGCTCTTGCGTGTATCCAAAGCCGCCGCGCTGATCGCGGGGCGCGACTACGTGGCGCCCGACGATGTGCAAGCCATTTTTGTGCAAACCGCCGCGCACCGTATGGTGCCGGTGCGCGCATCAGGCCGCAGCAGCGCCGCACAAGCTCGCGCCATGATGGAATCCATCGCCCTGCCATGATCTGGTTACGCGCGCAATGGCAAGCTTGGTGGCAATCGCGCCTAGCGGCCAGCGACCATCTGGTGCTGACGCAGCGCAGGGTTTACATCTTGCCCAGCGGCGCGGGGCTGATGCTGGCAATTACGCTTTTGTGCATGCTGGTGGCCTCTATCAACTTTCAGTTGAACATGGGCTATATGCTGACTTTTTTACTCGCCGGGGCAGCGGTGGTGGGTATGCATTTGGGTCATGCCAATTTACGCGGACTGCAGCTGCGGCTGCTGGCGCCGCAAGCGCATTTTTTGTACACACCGGCCTGCCTGCAAGTGCAACTGGACAACCCCCGCGCGCAGGCCCGCTGGGGCCTGGGCCTGGCGGTGCAAGGGGAGGAAAACTTGAGCTGGATCGGCGTGCCAGCCCACGCCATCGGCTTGGTAGATTTGTATTGGAATGCGCCCCAGCGCGGGCGCAACCCGCTGCCCATGCTGACGCTGGAAACGCGTTTTCCGATGGGCATGTTCCGCGTTTGGGCTTTGTGGCGGCCAGCCTCCAGCGTACTGGTCTATCCGCAGCCGGAAGCAGATGCACCGCCCTGGCCGCAAGGGCTCAGTCCCTCCGGCGAAGTGGGCCATGCCCGCCTACAAGGCGGGACCGAACCTGAGGGCGTGCGTCCCTACCGGCGCGGCGATGCACTGAAAAGGGTGGTTTGGAAAAAAGCGGCGCAAGCCATGGCGCGCGGCAGCCATGATTTGCTCAGCCGCGAAACTGCGCAGACGGCCAGCGGCGTGCTGTGGCTGGACTTGGCGGACACCGGGCTGCGCGAGCGCGAGGCGGCGCTGTCGCGCCTATGCGCCTGGGTGTTGCGCGCCGATGCCAGCGGCCAGGGCTATGGCCTACAGCTACCGGCGCAAACGATTGCCCCCGGCCATGGGCCCAGCCACCGCCAACAGTGCCTGGAGGCACTGGCCTTGTGCTAAGCCCGAGCCTCACTCGCTGCGCCGCCCTGCCCCGCGCTGCGGTGGGCGAGTATTTTTTGCTAGCCGTGGTGGCCTTGGTCATCGCGCCGCATGTCGTCCAACTGCCTTTATGGTGCAGCACTTTTGTCGCACTGATGTTGCTGTGGCGCACCGGCGTGGCCAGCGGCGCTGTACCGCGCCCGGGGCGCGCGGTACTGGCGCTATTGCTGGTCTTGTCGGTGGCGGCTATCGGCCTGAACTTTCGCACGCTGGTAGGCACCGAAGCCAGCGTGACTTTGGTGGTAGTGCTCTTATCGCTCAAAGCCCTGGAGATGCATGCGCGGCGCGATATTTTTGTGGTGTTTTTTTTGGGCTTTTTTACCGTACTCACGCAGTTTTTAAATTCGCAGTCCTTGTTTAGTGTGGCGACCATGCTGCTGGGCACCTTGGGTTTACTCAGCACCCTGGTGATGGCCCATATGCCGGGCAGCGAACCGTCTCTGCGCGTCGCCCTGCGCACCGCCTGGAAAATGGCCGCTTGGGGCCTGCCGCTGATGGCGCTGCTGTTTGTGCTGTTTCCACGCATAGGCCCTTTGTGGGCCATCCCCGATGAAAAACCGCAGGCGCGCACCGGCCTGTCCGACAGCATGCCCGTGGGCAGTGTGGCCGAGCTGGCGCAGGACAGCCGCATTGCCATGCGCATCAGCTTTGACAAGGAGGCGCCGCCCGCCGAACAGCTGTATTTCCGCGCCCATGTGCTCTCGCAGTTTGACGGGCAGCAATGGACCAGTGACGATGTGCAAGCCCAGGCCCCAGCAGCGCGCGGCGATGTGCGCATTGAAGGCGCCATGGTGTCTTACGAGGTCAGTTTGGAGCCGCACGGCAAGACTTTTTTGCCCTTGCTCGATATCACGCCGATGGGGCCCAACAGCGAAGACATCACGGCGCAAAGCGGCGCGGACTTGCGCTGGCGCAGCCCGCAAGCGGTGCAAGAGCTGCTTCGCTACCACGCCACCAGTGCGACGCGCTATCGCTATGGTTTGCTGGAAAGCGCGCAATCCCTGGCAGCGCAAACCCGACTTCCTGCGGGCTTGAACCCGCGCCTGCTGGCCTGGGCCGCAGACATTCGCAAGCAGCCGCAGATGGCGGATGCCGATGCGCAAGGTTTGAGCGCCTATTTGCTGGCGCATTTGGCGCGTGGCAATTACCGCTATACCTTGCAGCCCGGCACCTATGGCCGCCACACGGCAGATGAATTTTGGTTTGACCGTAAAACCGGGTTTTGCGAGCACTTTGCATCGGCCTATGTGATTGCCATGCGCGCCATGGGCGTGCCGGCGCGTATCGTGACCGGTTACCAGGGTGCGGAACGCAATGGCGTGGATGGCATCTGGACGGTGCGCCAAAGCGATGCCCATGCCTGGGCCGAGTTCTGGCAGCAAGACCGAGGCTGGGTGCGCGTGGACCCGACGGCATCCAGCGCGCCCTATCGCTTAAACGAGACCGAGCGCCTGGGCGAGGCGCCAAGCGGGCTGGGCGGGGTCATAGGCAGCCTGAGCCCGGGCCTGTGGATACAGATGCGCGACAGCTGGGAGGCCATGAACCACCGCTGGAGCGCCTGGGTCACCAACTACGGTGGCAGCCAGCAATTGGAATTGCTGCGCCATATCGGCTTTGCTAGCCCTTCGCAAGAACAATTGGCTTATGTACTGGCCGCACTGCTGGGCTTGGCGGCGCTGGTGGGTGCGCTTTGGGCGCGCTGGCGGCAGCCGCCGGGCCAGGCCTGGCAACGATTGCACCGCCTGTTACTGCGTAAGTTGGCAGCTAGCGGCTTGCCTACCAGCGCGCACCAAAGCCCGCGGGCCTTGGCGCACGCCGTAGGCCAGGCCTTTGGCGATGTAGCCCAACCGGTCTGCGACTGGCTGCTGCGCCTGGAACGGGCCCGCTACCAGGCGCATGCAAGCACCGGCGCGCTAAGCGCTTTGGAACGCGAATTCAAGCGGCTTCCGTGGTCAATATTGCTGGCCCAAAAGCCTCGATAAACCTGCAGTTTTCAGGGTCTGGCGACTTGACTAAACTCGGCTTGTGCCGATGTTGGAGCACAGGCCCTGCATCCTTGCGGGCCTTGTAAAAAAACCATGCGTCCCAGACGCTAGATGCCATGAACCTCACACTGGTATTGCTGATCATTTTCTTTCTTGTCGCCGTACTAGGCGCTGCCGTCTTTTATTACCTGACCTTGCAAAATCTGGCAGCGGTTAAGCGCGAAGTCCAAAAGCTGCGGGACCAGGCCGACGACGCAAGGGCCAGCGCTCTTTTGCGCAATGAGCGCGCGCGCTGCTACCAGCAACTTTTGGCCTTGGAAGCAGACATCCAGGCCCGCCAACGCGATAGCCTGAGCAATGAAGAAACTGCGATGGTGGAGCTCAACCGAGAAGAAATTCAGAACTGTGTCAACGCCCTGAAAAAATCCGGCAACTGGATGGGACTGCCCTTTGATCTGGAGTGGCAAGACATGTGGGATAAGCTGCCGCAGCTCAAAAACCTGTACCGAGCCAGCGTCATGCAGCAAGACTTTGAACCAGGCTTCATCTCGCCTTCAACTTCAGCGGGCGACACGCTTGACAATCCAGTGACCCATGCTGCACCCGCTGCAGTTGCGCCGACCCGCCCTGCGGCGGCAACGAGCGTCCCAGAACAGGCGCAGACCGCACCGCAGGACAATTCCAAGGTGATGGCCGCTGCGATGAAAAATATGATGCGGGGCTAAAGCTTATGTCGACAACAACATCCATCCGACGGGCGCTATTAGGCGCGCTGCTGTTAGCTAGTGCGGCCCATGCCGGCATGTGGGAAGACGGCTATGCCGACTACCAACGCAAGGACTATGCAGCTGCGGTCGCCAAGTGGCAAATCGTCGCCGATACCGGAGACCGGGAGGCGCAGTCTTTGTTGGGCATGATGCATTTATTCGGCCAAGGTACACCACAAAGTTACCCTAAGGCCATGGTGTGGCTGCGCCGCGCTGCCGCACAAGGCGAGCCCAAGGCACAATTTCATCTAGGTACCATGTATGCCAGCGGCCAAGGCTATAAAGCCCAAGGTTTGGAGCGTGATTACCAAAAGGCGGCTATGTGGTTCATCATTGCCGAGCAGTCGGGGCATCCAGAGGCGGGCAAGTCGCTGAAAAAAGTGACTCCCGAGATCAGCGAGACGGATTTGGTGATTGCGCGCCGCTGGGCCAAGACCTGCATCAAGCGCGAATTCAAGGGCTGCGAATAAGACTGGACGACGGGCTCGTGCAGCAAGACTCTTATTCTTTTTTGACCGTGATGCTCATGCGCCGGTTACGCGCGTCTTTGGGGTCATTGGGGTTATAGGGCACGGTATCGGCCACGCCCTCGATCTGCACAAAACGGTCTTGTTTGATGCCGTTTTTCTCGAGCACCGAGCGCGTCGCTTCGGCGCGTTCGACGGATAGAAGCCAGTTGTTGCGCCCGTCTTTGTTGGCAAAAGGCGTGGCGTCGGTATGGCCGCGCACGGCAATTTTGTTGGGCATGCCCGCCAGCGATTTGGCGATTTCCCCTAACAAGGCCTGCGCCTTGGGCTGCAGCTTGGTCGTGCCCAGTGGGAACATAGAGAAGTCCGCTTTGTCGATGACCTCAATGCGCAAGCCGTCTTTGTCGCGGACGAATTGCACCTGTCCTTGCAACTGCTCCAGCGCCGGGTTCGACGCCATCGCCTCTTTAACGTCTTTTTCCATCTGGTCCATTTTTCCTTTTTCACCGCCCTGCCCGGTGCCGGTACCGCCGCCCTCGCCTTCGCCGGTTCCGGGCGACTGGTTCTGGGTTTTGGCGTCGTTATCGCGCGCGTTTTCGCTATTGGGTGAAGGGTCGTTTTCCGTGGGGCCACCCTCCGACTTGGGCGTCAGCCGCTCCATGAGGCCGGTTTGCTTGGCGGTGTAAGGAAAGCCGTCCGGGTCGATGATGGAGCGTCCGCCCATGATGCCGTTGGAGCCGGCCAGCGCGCCCATGGTGATGGCGCTTTGCGAGGCGGGCTTGAAATAATCCGCGACACTTTTGCGCTGCGAATCGTTGGTGGCGCCCAAAATCCACATCAACAAGAAGAAGGCCATCATCGCCGTCATCATGTCGGCAAGCGCAATTTTCCAACCACCGCCATGTGCACCCGCGTGCGCGGCGGCAATCTTTTTGACAATAATCGGAGCAAGCGGCGCGTCCTCTTCTGGCGCCGCAACATCTTCGGCGCCCGGCGCCGCAGCACCTGCGGGGACTTCTTCTTCCTTCGGCGCTTCAGTGGCCATGCTTACTTCCCGCGCAGCCCGTCAAATACTTCGGCAAAACTCGGTTGGTTGTGGTGGCTGATACAGACGCGCGCGGCTTCCAAAATCAGCGGCATGGGGTGACCGTGTAGGGTGCCGACAATGATTTGCTTGACGACACCGTACATACAGGCCTCGTCTTCAATGATTTGTTCCAGGCGCTTGGCAAAGGGCTCGAAAAATCCGTAGGCCAAAAACACGCCGATAAACGTTCCCACCAGCGCCGCGCCCACCAGACCACCCAAAATCGCTGGAGGTTGGTCGATGTTGTCCATGGTCTTCACCACACCCATCACGCAAGACACAATGCCCAGCGCGGGCAAGGCACCGGCCAGCGTCGAAATGGCGGCCGAGGCCTTCAGTTCGTCGTGGTGGTGGGTTTTGATGGCGCTGTCCATGATCTCTTCGACCGCCATGGTGCTGATCGTGCCCTGGGACACAACCATCAAGCGGACAGTGTCACAAATCAGGTGTAGCAGGGCGTGGTCAGCGATGATTTTGGGATATTCGCCGAAAATCGCGCTCGAATCTGGGTTCTCGATATGGGCTTCCAGGGCCACGGCGCCCTCGGTTTTGAGCGTTTTCATCACCTTGGACACGCAAAAAATCGTGTTCAAGTAGTCGTCTTTGTGGTACTTGGCGCCCTTGAAGGTGCGGCCAATGCCAGCAAACACCGCTTTGACCACGTCCGGGCTATTGCCAATAAACATGCCGCCCAGGGCGGAGCCAAAAATACACCATCCTTCAATGGGCGCAGCGTGGATAAACGGCGCCATGCTACCGCCGCCCACAATAAAGCTGCCAAAAACGCAGACATTCAAGAACACAATCCCGAAAATGCCAAACATAGTCGTTCCCAAAAGGACGGTTTGCTGAGCCCAAGGCTACCCGCAAACCTGTAAAGGCCACACAAAGGTGGCCCGCAAAAAATTTCACCTGGCGGCCGACCCTGTCGGGCCGCCAACACCCCCGCTCAGTGCAACTGCGCTTGCTGGGGCAAAAGCGTGGGCAACTGCGCCCAAGCTGACCGGATTTCCGACATCAGGTGCTGAACTTCCTTCAATGCGTCCATATCATTGTGCGCATTGGCGAAAATCAGACGCCTGGTGACGTAGTTGTATAAATCATTCAAGTTTTGTGCCAACTCGCCGCCGCGGTTGAAGTCCAAGGCGCCTTGGAGACCTACCACGATCCGGCTGGCACGAGAAATGGCCTTGCCTTTTTCCTGGATCTTGCCATGGGTCAAATGCCCTTGAGCCTGGGAAACGCTATCGACCAGGCCGTCAAACAGCATCTGGATCAGGGCCACGTTATTGGCCACGGAAGCCTGGGAAGCCAGGTTGTCAGAGCCGTAAGACTCCATCGCTTTAAAGTGAACTCGCATAAGTGAATCTCCTACTGGGTTGCTGTACACAGTAGACATCGACGAGCCACGTAAAAACTTGAGGCTTGGAGTAACGTCCGTCATGAAATTAATCTCTGGACTTGGACTTAGGCGGGGATTTGGCCTTCCCCTCTATCCCCAGGGAAACCCTGAGCTTCTTAACAATACCGCTTAAAAGTTGGCTGACGCGGGACTCGGTCACGTCCAAAACTTCGCCAATTTCCTTTAAGTTGAGCTCCTCCACATAGTAGAGGGACATCAAAAGCTGGTCGCGCTCCGGTAACTCGGCAATCGCGTCGGTTACGGCACGCATGAAATCCTGATGCTCAACGATGGCATCGGGTTGGCGCGACTTTTCGTCAGCAATACCTAGTACCTCGTCGTTAATCACTTCCATAGAAAGCGTCTCAAAGCGCTTGGCGTTACCGCGTTTTTTCTGGAATTCCTCCAGATCATCGCCCATGTGCTCGGCCAATTCGCTCTGGGTGGGCGTGCGGCCCAGCTCGCTGGCAAGAAAATGGATGGCCTCGTTCTCGGATTTGTTAAAAGCCACCGCCGAGCGCGGCAAATAGGACAACTGGCGCACTTCGTCCAGAATGGCGCCGCGCACCCGGCTGAGGGCAAAACTCTCAAATTCGATGCCTTTGGTCGGGTCAAAGGCCCGCGCAGCCTCTAAAAGGCCAATCATCCCCACCTGCATCAGCTCATCGAGCTCCATAAATGGGGGGATACGCACCTTCAGATGCAAAGCCACCCGTTTGACCATGCCCAGATGGGCCATGACCAGCGCCTCGCTAGCGTCATGAACCTCATCGTAGAGCTTGGTGGCGGTGGCCATGGAGCTCAGTCCTGGTGCCGGACCAGGCGCTCGACAAAAAACTGCATGCCGCCGGAGAAGTTGGCAATCGGGGGCATTTGAGTGATGGACTTGGCCAAACGCTTAAAGTCGCGGGCGCTGTTGCTGCGCGGGGCAAATTCAAGCACAGGCTCGTATTTTTTATGCGCCGCCAGGATGGCGTCGTCGTTTTCAATCGAGCCTAGGTAGCGGGTGGTGAAATTGAGAAACTGGGCGCACACTTGGTTAATGCGCCGATACAAGTTTTGCCCGTCGGCCTGGCTATTGACCGCGTTGGGCACGATGTAAATCTCGTTCAGGTCGTAATCCTGAATCAATACCTTAATGGTTCCGTAGGCGTCGGCAATCGAAGACGGGTCATCCCGCACCACGATGTAGCGGCGCTGGCAGGCACCCATAAAGGTGAGGACCGTGGGCGAAATACCAGCGGCCATGTCCACGATCAAGTAGTCGATTTCGTCTTCCAGGGCACTAAAGGACTGGACGATGCGCGAAGCCTGCACCCGGGTGAGCGAGGCCAGCTCTTTCACACCGGAAGCACCTGGCACCAGCATGACGCCATGGCGCGAGGTGACGATAATTTCCTGTAAGGTCTTTTGCCCACTCATAAAGTGGCTCAAATTGAAGGGGCAGACGCAGCCTAGGGCGATTTGGGCATTGGCCAGGCCCATATCGGCATCAAACAACATGACGCGGTGGCCCATCATGCGCAGCGCAATCGCCAAATTAACGGCCACGGTCGTCTTACCGACGCCGCCTTTGCCGCTGGCGATGCCGATCACCTCGGTACGAGCAGTTTTAGTCATTCTTTTCCAGCGAAATTCTCAATTGAAGGGCCCGCGCATACCCCGGGGGCTTGCAGGCGAAAACAGGCGTGGCGACGGCGGCGGCAATTTCACCGAGAGGGGTTTGGAAACCTGGATCGGGGCGATGGCTGTAATCGGGCCAATGGTCTCGGGCGCCCGCGAAAGCTGGGCCAGGGCCATTTCTACCAACGAAGCTGCACTCAAATCCCGCCTCAAAGCCCCCAACTGGGCTCCATCGCTCGCTGCGGATAGCGGCAGAAAATTATCGCAGAGAAACTCCACCAAGGGCCAGGGCTGGACCGATTCATCCAATTTACTCACCATGAGGCTATTCCAACGAACACCAGAGCTGCGCAAAGCGCGGCGCAAGGTGGCCGTAGAGGCGTCGGCGGCCACCAAGGCGTGGGTGGAACAAGTGGGACATACCGCCTGGATTTCCATGATCCGCTCGGCCATGTGGGTGCCGCAGGTGTCTATAAGCACCAGGCTGCGCGCGCTCAACTGGGCCAGCAGCGCGCTCAGGGCGGCACCACTATCGGCACGGAAACACTCGATGCCAGCTTGGTTAGCCAGGGCCTGTGTCTGGGCCCAAGCGCCTACGCGCTCGTCGCGGTAGCTAATGATGGCCACTCTGGCCGCTGCCTGCTGGGCGGCAGCCTCGCGTGCCAGGCGTACCACCATGGTGGTTTTACCCGAACCGGATGGACCGGCTATGAGATGAATACCGGACTGAGGCAGCTCCATGCTGGGCCGTTGGGACACCTGCTCCAGTTGGTTACGCACCGCCATCAAGGCTTCGTGCTCGCTGCGCATGTCTTTAACGGTGTCGAGCAACAAAGTGCGCAGCCCGCCGGGCATGCCGGCGCGAGTGAAGGACGCGATCAACTCTTCCACCTCGGGAGTCATCTGCTGCCCGTGGCTCCAGACCGGTGCTTGCTGGGTCTGCTGGAATTCGCGCCGCAAGGCGGCCAGTTCCTCGCGGATCAAGTCCATCATTTCACGACTGGCAAAGTCCTCACGCTCTAGGGCTTTGCGCTGCACCAGCGGTAAGGACTGCGCGGGCGCGGGGGTCTTTGCGACCTGTGCCTGTCCTTTAGGCTGGGTTTGGGCCTGGGCGAAATGGCGCTTGAAATCGCTAGCAGTCTCGCTGGGCTTGGGGGCAGCGAAAGGTTCGGCGGATTCTTCGATATCGATAGCCACCACCAGCTCGGTTTGTCCGCCCACCATGTGGTTGGAAATCACCAGGACGTTACGACCATACAAGGCCATAGCCTTTTCGGTGGCACTTTTGGTGTCATGAGCGAGTATGCGTTTGAGTTCCATGGTACTGGTTCCGCAATAAATAATAAGGGGTGGGTGTCAGGCTGGCGCGCGGGGCTTAGCCCTGCTGGTTGTCCGCACTGACGGTATGAATGACCTGAATTGATTGGTCATCCGGGATTTCGGCATAAGACAAAACCACCAATTCGCTCACGCGGTGGCGAACGGCTTTGGCCAACCAGGGGCGAATTGCCGGAGAGACCACCAGCACGGCCGCATGGCCGAGTTCTTCCACGTCCTTAGAGCCTTGGCGCAACGCACCAAACAGGCGCTCGGCCAGACCAGGCTCCATAACCACATTTTGGTTCTGGCTTTGTTGTTGCAGCACGTTGTGCAGCAACTGCTCCAAGCCCGGGTCCAGCGTCATCACCGAGAGGGTTTCTTTTTCGTCCAGCAGGTTTTGCACAATCATGCGGCCCAAGCGGGGGCGCAGCAAGGCGGTGAGTTGCTCGGGTTCTTGGGTGCGGGCGCTGACCTCGGACAAAGTTTCCACAATCGTGCGCATATCGCGGATCGACACCGAGTCATTGAGCAAACCTTGCAGCGTGCGGGTCAGTACGCCCAGCGACAGCTTGGAGGGCACCAGGTCTTCCACTAACTTGGGCGATTTGGCAGTCAATTTGTCGAGCAACTGCTGCACCTCGTCATGGCTGAGCAGATCGGCCGCGTTGTCGCGCAACACCTTATTCAAATGGGTGGCTACGGCGGTGGCCGCATCCACGACGGTGTAGCCCATGGCGCGCGCATGGTCGCGCTGCGATGGTTCGATCCATACCGCTTCCAGGCCAAAAGCCGGTTCGGTTGTCGGGGTGCCTTCCAAGGTGGCATAGACCTGGCCGGGATTGATCGCCATTTCACGACCGACTTTGACTTTGCCGCGCCCGCGCACCACGCCTTTGAGAACGATGTGGTAGCTGTCTGGGTCGATGCTCAAGGCATCGCGGATACGCACTGGCTGGATCAAAAAGCCCAGTTCGGCCGACAATTTCTTGCGTACGCCTTTGACGCGCGTCATCAGCTGGCCGCCGGTTTCGGCATTGACCAACGGTATCAGGCCATAGCCGATTTCCAAGCCCACCAGGTCCACCTGGTCCAGGTCTTCCCAGTCCAGTTCCTTGGGCTGCTCGGCGGCGGCCACGGCGGCGGCTTCGGCTACTTTTTCGGGGGAGTCGGCAGCCGCATCGCGGCGCAACAGCATCCAGCCCAGACCGGCACTGCCAGCGGACAAAAAGATAAATACCAAATGCGGCATGCCGGGCACGACCCCGAGCACCGCCAAGATGATGGAGGTAATAAACAAAGCGGTCGGATTGCCCAACTGGGTGGAGGCCTGCTCGGTCATGGACTCGGCGGTCGTCACCCGGGTTACCACAATGGCAGTAGCCAGCGATAACAACAAGGCAGGAATTTGGGCGACCAGGCCGTCACCAATGGTGAGAAGCGAATAAATACGCGCCGCTTCGCTCATCGATAAACCATGCTGGCCTACACCAATGGCAAAACCTCCCACTAAATTGATGACCAAAATCAAAAGTGCGGCAATAGCGTCACCGCTGACAAACTTGGATGCGCCGTCCATCGAGCCGAAGAAGTCCGATTCCTGGCCCAATTCGGCGCGCCGCACGCGGGCGGTGTCCTGGTCGATCACGCCGGCGTTCAGGTCGGCATCAATCGCCATTTGCTTGCCGGGCATAGCGTCCAGGGTAAAGCGGGCATTGACCTCGGAGACGCGACCTGCACCCTTGGTCACCACAAAGAAGTTCACGATCATCAAGATGATAAAAATGACGAAACCCACGACGTAATTGCCGCCGATCACAAACTCGCCAAAGGCGGCCACCACTTTGCCCGCCGCGTCATGGCCCTCGTGGCCGTTGACCAAAATCACGCGGGCCGAGGCCACGTTCAGCGCCAGGCGCAACATGGTGGCAAACAGCAGCACCGAAGGGAAGGAGGAAAACTCCAGCGGTTTGCGCACTTTGATGGCGATCATGATGATCAAAAGCGCAGACGCTATGTTGAAAGTAAACAACACGTCCAGCAACATGGGATGCAATGGAATGACCAACATGCCCATGATCAACAAGACCAGTCCGGGGATGCTCAGGTCATTGAAGTTGAACTTGGACAAATTTTGTCGGATTGTCGACAGGGTCAGCGTGCTCATAGTCAGTATTCGGTAGAAATCGGCAGGTTGAAGTGGTGTGCAGGCTTGGTTTTTTTCGGGTTCCAGGGTCTTTATGCAATCTTTATGCCACCAACTTTCAGCGAACCCGCTTCGCACCCACCTGCGGCAAACCCTTACCAGTCACGTTTCTTGCGTTACACATGGCATTGCCACATCCAGTGGCGCGCTAAAGGATGGAAATTTCCATGGACGCAAGAACCGATTTTTTGACCGCCCCGACCCCTTCTCCGAGGGGAAATGAGGGCTCAGCGGGTACTAGCACGGGCGAAATCAGCCCTTCTGGCGCCCAATTTGCCGGGGTGCTCAATGGGCACATGCTCAAGCTTGAACGGCAAGCCCTTGCCTCATCGCCCCCCCAAGCAGCCGATTTGCAGGTGTTGCGCCTTGGCAACAAGCTCAACGTCATCACCACCGATGCCCCATTGCCCGACGTCGCCAGCCTCGCTGACTTCGCCCGCGCGCAGGGTTTGGGTGAATCAGCAGTGAGTGCGCTTTTCGGCACACCCGTACAAACGCTCACCGACCTAAGCCAGGGGCTGCGTGTCACCAACGGATTGCCTCCGGTACTGGCCCTCGCCACCGATAAGCTCGTCGATAGCGGCAACCCCCAAGCGGCCATGGCATTAGCCCAGGCAAGTGCCAAAGACTTATTAGAAGCTGGCCTATCGCAGGACGGCATCTCGGTAATCGCCGGTCAAAACTGGTTGAGCTTGCGTGCGCAGAGCGCCGCCGCAGCGGCGATCACCATCAGCGCAGAGGCGCTTGCCAGACCTGCTCTGGGTGCGAAATTAGCTGTAGCAGCGCAAACAATGGCGGCTGGGGCCCAGGAAAAGGATCCAGTCCTTGATACAACTACCGCCATTGCCGGCGCTGCGCCGGATTCGAACGGCTTGCAAGCACCAAATGTCTTGCCATGGGACACACAAGCGCAGCTAAACGCCCTGCTCGCCTCGCAAAGCGCGCTACATATCAGCACCCAGCCTGACGCTGACCGCGCCCTGCTGGCCGCGCGCCCCCCTCAGCCTGCAGGTCAGGATGGCGCCAAGGCGCTGGAAACCACCCTCGCCATAGACCCCGCATCCGTACTGGCCGCCGCCCTGCAAGCTGGCCTGGGGATGGTGCCGGTACAAGAAGCGGGCGGGCCAAATGCCTTGGCGGTAACCGTGACCAACCTGTCCATTGAAAAATCTGGCACTGCCAAATTAGCTGACCCGGTAGGCACGGGTGCCGCGATCGTGGCAGCTGCCGGTGCGCTGATCCAATTGAGCGCTCCGGCAAGTGCCGCCAGCATAGAAGACAGCGCAGAAGTACCTGCGGAGCCGCCAGCCGACCTGCAAATCCGCCTAGTACCGCCAGACCAGGCCATAACCCAACGCCTCGCTCAAATGGCGGGCAAGTCCAAGCCCATCGATTGGTCTGCTCTGCTGGCCGGGCAAAAAGTATCCGACACGCTGGCTGGCTTGGCCCACAGCCCCGCGCCCGCGCTCAGCGATGCGCAGGCCAATTTAGTGGTGCAAATGCAGGCCAATGGTCAATTGCCCGCCTCCACCGACGAGGGACGCAATGCCTTGCTCGCTAAATTGCAAGCCCAAGCCGCCAGCACTCGGGCTACCCCTGCCGGCTTTAGCGCGCAAACAGGCAGCCAAATACCCACAAGCACCGTTACTGCGCCGCCAATTGCTCCTGCCCCGCAGATCGCGACCCCAAGTGCAGGCGCAGCCGATTCGCTGCCAACCGACAACAAGGCATTGGCATCGCAAAACACGCTGACCCTGCAAGCCACCGGTGCCGGCGCTTTACTGGCGCCAGCACGCCCGAGCAGCCTGTGGGAAAGCGTGCGTATAGAAGTACCCTCCGGGCTGGTCTTGGAAGCCCTTCAGGAACACCAGGACCAAAAATCAGATGCTGAGCCTACGCTGCCGACAAGCGTCAGCGCAGCGGCCGGCCCCGGATCGAGTCAGGCCCACAGCCCGGCCGCAGACAAAGCGCAAGTTGCCACGCCCCAAGCAATGGCAGAGCAGCGCGCAGCCCAGTACCAGCAGGTGGCGGACCAATTAGGTGAGGCCATGGCCAAACGCCTGATGGCTCAGATTGAACGTGGCCAATGGAAGATGCAATTGCGCATGCAACCGGCTGCCCTGGGGCGCATTGATGTGGAACTGGATATGCACGCCAAAGGTCTGGACGCTACCTTCACCAGTGATAACGCCATGACCCGCGAATTGATGGCCCAAGGCTCCGCCCGCTTACGCGACACGCTTACGCAAACTGGCACGACAGTTGCTTCAGTTGTTGTGAATGGGGATTCAGGCCGTCAATCCGGCGGAAATTCGACACCCGGACAAAAACCCAAGGGCGAGCAAAATGCCAACAACAAGAAAGGCCTTAGCCCCGCGCTGGTCCAGACGGCTGCAATGCCGCCTGCTGCACAGGGTGACGGTCTGAATGTGTTGGCTTAAAGCCGGCCCCGAGAACGATTGCAATTGAAGAACCCAGATTGAGAGGTACCTTATGGCAGACGCAGCACCAGCAGAAGCGGAAGCGGAAGTAGAAGCCAAGCCCAAGAAGCCGATTGCACTGATTATTGGCGTGGTGGTGGGCATTATTGTGCTGATCGCCGGTACGGTAGTCGGCACGCTTTTGCTTGCCAAGCAAACTGGCTTTTTTGCGCCTCCTCCTAACCCCGACGCCATGCTCGAAGGCGAAGGCGGCGACGGCCACGGCGAGAAAGCCGGCGATGGCCATGGCGCCCCTGCCGGCGATGGCCATGGCGACAAGAAAGCCGACGCCCATGGCGCACCCGCTGACGCCCATGGCGGTGGCCACGGCGACAAGAAAGGCGACGCCAAAGAAGGCGGCCCGCCCAAGCTGAACAAAAAATCGCCCGACAGCCCGCGCTTTGAGTACACCTACTTCCAGCTGGAACGTGAATTTTTGGTCAATCTGAGCGGATCGAAAAAAGTGATGTCCGTGCAAATTGCCTTGATGACGCGCTATGACGAGCGCGTAATCGAGAACGTGAAAAAGCATGAATTTGCCCTGCGCTCGGCCATCATGGACGCTATGCGCATGACGACCGAAGCGGATCTGGCCAAGCCTGACTTCCGTAAGGACCTGGCTAAAAAAGTCGCCGACGTGATGAATACCTTGTTGGAAAAATATGAAGACTTCGGCGGCGTCGAAGAAATCAATTTCACCAACTTTATCGTCCAGTAAACCACCGGTCCTACCGACAAAGCGCTTTGCACAATGGCCGATAACCTGCTTTCCGCTGACGAACTCTCGGCCCTGGCCGAAGGGGTGAATGACGGCTCCATCGCAGTCGATACCGGCTTCAATACCGCAGCGCGCGTTAAGAAGCACGACCTCGCCAGCGAAGACAGCAGCTTAGGCGTCAATGTCGGTTCTATCGACATGATTAACGAGCGCTTTATCCGCTTGTTCCGCCCCCAACTGATGGATGTGCTGCGCACCAGCCCGCGCATTAACCCCACCAAAGTGCAAATCGTCAAGTTTGGCGACTATGTCAAAGACTTGCGCGCGCCCTTGTCGGTCAATGTCATCCGCATGAACCCGCTGCGCGGTTTCACACTGATGGTCATGGACCCGACGATTGTGTTTAGTTCGCTAGACAGTTTCTTCGGCGGATTTGGCAAAGGCACGCTAGGGCAACTCTCGCCCGGGCGCTTGTTCACGCCGATGGAAACACGCATCATCAATATGATTTTGGACGTGACCTTCCGCAACCTGAAAGAAGCCTGGAGCCCACTCATGCCAGTGGACTTCGAGTTTGTCAGCTCCGAGATCAACCCGCAATTTGCGCAAATCGCCGACGAAAACGACCTGGTTATTTTGAGCCGCTTCGAAACTGAAACGGCCACGCAAAACGTGGGCTTTTTTGACGTGGTGCATCCCTATACCTCGCTCAAACCGGTGCGTGAATTGTTGCGCAGTAGGGTGCAGTCTGGGGATGGCAATGAAGACTCAGACCGCCAATGGCGCGGTGAGTTGGAAGAGGCCGTAGGCGGCTCCTGCATGGAAGCACGCGTGGTGCTGGGCTATATCAATTCCACCCTGCGCGTCGTCGAGTCCATGCAAGCGGGCGATATTTTGTATTTCAAGAAACCAGAATTTGCCGTGTTGGAAGCCAATGAAATTCCAGCCTTTGACGTGCATGTGGGCACGCTGGGCGCCCAGGTGGCAGTTCAGGTCGAACGTGCCGTTGTCCCAGGCAAATCCTAACGTTTGAGGAAACATCCCATGACCGAAGCACTGACCGACGAGAGCTCTGCAAGCCACGACCCAGAAAACCAGATCAACCCTGAAGTCCTGCAAAACATCAGCGTCACGCTGAGTATTGAAGTGGGCCGGGCCATGATCAAAATCAAAGACCTGATGCGCTTGACCCAAGGCAGTGTGGTCGAGCTGGATCGCATCGCCGGCGAGCCCCTGGATCTGTTAATTAACAATACCGTAGTCGCACAAGGCGAAGTGGTGCTGGTCAACGAACGCTATGGCATACGCCTGACGCGTGTAGTGCCCGCATCCGAGCGGATGAAAAACCTGTAGGCGCAGCATGGGTACGGCGGGCGCGAGCGGAGTCGATTGGCTACGGGTCAGCGGCAGTTTTGTATTGGTCTTGCTGCTCTTGGGCGGCATGCTCTGGCTGTTGCGCCGTATGAAAGACTTGCAAGTGCGCCACAAAGGCCCTGCCTTACTGGAATTGCGCGAAACCATTCATGTAGGCCCGCGCCAGAAAGTCGCACTACTTCGCGTGGGTGATAAACACGTACTCGTGGGCATCAGTCCGCAACAACTGGTCGCACTCGGTGAAGTCCAGCCCTTTGCCAGCTTGGAAGGAACGCACAGTGAAAGCTAAATACGGCGTCAGCATCTTGCTGCTGCTCTTGCTGGCAGTGCCTGCCTATTCCTTGGCGCAAGGCATCCCCATGGTCAATGTGACCGGCACCGGCAAAGACACCCAGTACAGCTTGTCACTGCAGCTGCTGGCACTGATGACGGTGCTGACACTGTTGCCCTCGCTACTTTTGATGATGACCTCCTTTGTACGCATCATCATCGTCATGTCGATCTTGCGCCAAGCGCTGGGCACGGGCCAGACGCCACCCAATAACGTGCTGGTAGGTATCGCCTTGTTTTTAACCCTGTTCATCATGTCGCCCACGCTGGAAGCGGTGTACCAAAACGCCGCCGTGCCTTACATGGAGCAGGGCATGAAGTTTGACAAAGCCCTGGCCGCTGCCGAAGCGCCGCTGCGTAGCTTTATGACCAAGCAAACCCGGGAAGACGACATTGCCATGTTCATGCAAATGGCCCGCAACAAGGATGTAGCCAGTGCCGACGCCGTGCCCTTTACCACCCTGGTGCCCGCCTTTATCACTTCCGAGCTGAAAAGCGCTTTCACGATCGGTTTTCTGGTTTACATCCCCTTTGTGGTGATTGACCTGATTGTGGCCAGCGTGTTGATGTCTATGGGTATGGCGATGCTCTCGCCCATGATGATTTCCATGCCCTTTAAGTTAATGTTGTTTGTGCTGGTGGATGGCTGGAGCCTGATCATGGGCTCGCTGGCAGCGAGCTTTGTCACTTAAATTGCAAGAGGAGAAATGCCATGGATATCGCGGCGGTTGTGGATTTAGGGCACCAGGCTTTGTGGATGGTGGTACTCATTTCGGCGCCTTTGCTGGGCGTGTCGCTGGTCGTGGGCTTGGTGATCGGCATCATCCAGGCGGCCACTTCGATCAATGAGCAGACTCTCAGCTTTATCCCCAAGCTGGCGGCGCTGGCGATCACGCTGGCGCTGGTAGGTGGCTGGCAGTTAGCGACACTGATTGACTATACGCGCGGCATTTTTCAACGTATTCCAACACTGTTCGTGTGAGCGCAGCGCCATCCGAACGAGTGCACTATGAATTTACTGGCCGCCGACCTCATCGAAAGGTTTTATACCTTTTTGTGGCCTATGCTGCGGATTTCGGCGCTGCTTTTGTCTGCGCCGATTTTTTCTTTGCGCTCACTGAACACGCGCATGCGGGTACTGCTGGGCGTGGCGCTGACCTGGATGATTTATCCGCTATTTGATTGGCCGGCCATAGACCCGGTCTCGCCTGCTGGATTGGTAGAGGTTTTCAACCAAGTCTCTATTGGTTTGGTCATGGGATTGTCGCTGCAAGTCATTACGGCAGCGATTTTGCTGGCAGGCCAGTCCATCTCCACCGCCGTGGGTTTGTCTATGGCCATGTTGATGGACCCGAATCTGGGCAGTGTGCCGGTAATAGCGCAATTTGTGCTGATTTTGTCAACCATGATTTTTATCGGCCTGGGTGGCCACACCATGTTGCTGGCGCTGGTCGTCGATAGTTTCAACAGCCTACCCATCGGCAAAGGACTACTCACCACCGCCGCTTGGGCACATTTTGTCAAGTGGAGTTCCATGATTTTTTTGGGTGCTGTGCTGCTGGCATTGCCGGTCATGGTGACCATGTTGTTCATCAACATCGGTCTGGGCGTGGCGACCCGCGCAGCGCCTAGCCTGAACATTTTTTCGCTGGGCCTGCCAGTCATGATCGTGGCCGGTTTTGCCGTGCTGATGATCGCACTGCCTAGTGTGGGAGCGCGCATTGAATGGCTCTGGTTGCAGGGCTTTATGGAAATACGGGGCCAGATCACCCCGGCTGGAGGCTAAGCGATGGCAGACGACAGCGGCGATCGCACCGAAGACCCGACCGCGCGGCGCCTCAAGCGTGCGCGCGATGACGGCCAGGTAGCCCGCTCCGCCGAACTACCGGCCGCTGCTGTGATGATTTGCAGCGTCCTCATGTTGCTGATGATGGGCGATGTCTGGTTCAAACAATTATCGGTCTATTTCAGCGCCGGCTTTACGTTTGATCGCAAGTTGCTGGAGTCCCCTATGCTACTGCCTGCAGCCTTTGGCAGCCAGTTGCTACACGGCCTGCTTTTGGTATTGCCGCTGATGCTTGTCACCATGGTGGTGGCCATACTGGCGTCAGGTGCAACTGGCGGCTTTCTGTTTTCACTCAAGTCCATACTGCCCGATTTTTCCAAACTCAATCCCATCTCAGGGATGAAAAAAATAGTCGGCGCCGATGCCGTCGTACAGCTCGTCAAATCCATTTTAAAAATGGTCTTGATCGGCACCGTGCTGGTCAACATGCTGAACCACCATTTTGTCGAGCTGATGTCCCTGGGCGCCATGGCCTTGGAGCCGGCCCTGGCCAAAGCCGGTAGCTTAATTTCTGAGTCGGTGATGTGGCTCACGCTGTGCTTGGTGCTGATTGCCATGATCGATGTGCCTTACCAAAAATACAGCTTCATGAAGCGTATGCGCATGACCAAGCAAGAGATCAAAGACGAGCACAAAGACATGGAAGGCCGTCCCGAGGTCAAAGCACAAATCCGCCGCCGCCAGCGCGAAGTGTCCACCGCCCGCATGATGCAAAAAGTCAAAGAGGCCGACGTCATCATCACCAACCCGGAGCACTTTGCAGTCGCCCTGTCCTACGACCCCACGTCCGACGGCGCCCCGCTATTGCTGGCCAAAGGCGTGGACCACACCGCCGCGCGCATCCGCGAAGAAGGTAAGGCTCACAGCATCGAAATTTTTGCCGCCCCCGAACTCGCCCGTGCGCTGTACTTCACCACCGAACTAGACCAGCCCATCCCCGAGGCCCTGTATTTTGCGGTAGCCCAGGTGATTGCCTATGTGTTCAGCCTGGCCCAGGTGCAGCCGGGCGTGGACCCCATGGCACGTCCCGCACCCAAACTTCCAGCGTCCATGCTGTTTGACACCAACGGCAAGCCTTTGCACCCTGAGGCAGTACCCGCATGACCGATCTTCAATTTCCTGGCGACGACAGCATTGCGGGCGTGCAGCCGCTGCTTTTCCGCGTTGCCGACCGCATGCGCCTAGAGGGCTATGTGTCGGCCCTGGTGCAAGACAATATGAGTTTGTCCCTGGTCAGCGGCTTTGACGCCATCTTGGATCACTACGGCAAATTGCTGGTCGCCCGCCTGCGCGAAGCCGCCCCGCACATCGGCCTGGAAGTGTGCTTTCCAGCGAGTGCCGACGCGCTGATCACCCGCTTTAACGAGGTGCTGCAGGACTACTCCATCGAAGACGCGATGGGCGCCAAATTCCACAACGCCCCGCCCAAAATCTGGATCGTGCACGACGCCGGTGCGCTGCCCGACAACGAAATTCAGTTACTGGCACGCTTGGTCCAGCATTTCCCGGGCGCCAATATCCGCGTGGTCATGCTGTTTAACGCGTCCAGCCAAAAACAAAAACTGCTGGCCGCTTTTGGCCGACGCATTCTGAGCTGGGAAATCGAACCGCCCACGCCTGAACAATCCGAGGTCTTGCTGGAGCAGGCGCGCGCGCAAGGCCGCGAAGGCGTAGTCGGTGCATTGCTGCGCCAAATTAGTCCCCAGAAAAAACCGCTGCTGCATCCCATGGCCATGCCTGAGTTGGTGGCTGAACCACCGCCTGTCACACCACCTCTTGAATCTAAATCAGCCTCTGCAGCCAGCGACGAGCCCCGTGAAACACCGCCTGCAAAGCCTTCTCGCAAAATATGGCTCTGGGCGACTCTGGCAGCTGTGTTGCTTTTGGCCTGCGGCTTTGGCGTGGCTATGGTCTATGGCGTCATCCCCACCGGCGACAATGCGGTGCAGGAACTGCGCGATTTGCTGCGTGGCGCTAGTGCCCACGCCCCACCTGCGGCAACTGCAGCCAGCAGTAGCGCGCCCGCTGCGGTGGCTTCCACGCCGCCGCCCTCTGGGCCCGATCGCAACGCCGCCGCAGCCGTAGTGTCCGCCGCACCTGTCGCGGCCACCGCGCCAATCATCGCCAGTCCCACACCCAAAGCGGCCGAAGAGGTGGAAACCATTGTTCCCTCTTCCAGCGTCCGGCCTAAGGCAGCGGCGCCTACGCCAGAGCCCACACCGGTGGCCAAAGAACTAAAAGAGACACCCAAGGCACCCGACGAGGCCGCAATTTCACAGAACCAGGCGGGACAAGCCTGGGTGCGTCAGATGCCCGCCGGCACCTTCCTGGTGCAGCACACCATAGTGCCCAGCTACGCCGAGGCCAATACCTGGCTGCAAGCCCACCCCAATTTGCGCCGTGCGCGCATCGTGGCCAACTACCTGCCCAACCTATCTAGCTTGCAGTACTCCGTGGTTTCCGGGCCCTTTAGTTCGCTGGCGGAGGCCAGTGCGTATGCGGATAGCCCGGGCGTGCCCAAGGACCCGCAGATCCGATCAGCACGATTTATGAAGGAACAGTTCTCTCAAGAGAACATGGTGAGCACAGGACAAAGGCGCACGGAGAACAAGCGATGAAGGAACCAGAATTTTTTCCCAGCCATGCTCCCCACCATGTGGAGATGCCCGAGGGCAGCAATGTTGCCAAGAGTAAATCCGCGCATGTGGGCGAAGACATCCGCCGCGTTGCGAAAGACGAAAGCATTGAAGACGAAGCGTTGGAGATAGCGCCGGAGAACACTATTCTTTTGCAAACCGCCAGCGCTGCGACCAGCAATATCGTCAAGCTACCACCTCAGCAGAAGAAAGAACTCAAGACCGTCGCGATTAAAACTACCGCGCTCGACGCTAAAGCAGGCACTGCATTGGGCCTTAGCGGCGGTGAGGACGTTTTGGAAGCGGAATTTGAAACCGAAGAAATGGTCGAAATGGATTTCCCCGCCCGCGTGATTCAACTCAAAATTGAAAACGACGTGATTCGTGAAGAACTCAAAGCGCTCGATGCGCTCATGAAGGGCGGCTAAACCCCAGCCCCCGCGCCACCAAGAGGTAAGTAATATGGCCGATACCCCCAACACCCTGACACCCGACGAAGCATCCGCAATCGAGGCTATCGGCGGCGCCCCGCTGGCAGCCGCCAGCGATACCGCAGCGCACGATGAGACGACTGAGCCCGTACTGCATGAAGCATCTGGCGATGCGCAATTGCATCAGGCAGGCGAGCACGGCAACGAGGGCGGTGCGCTGCATAGCGGTGCACACGACGACCACCACGAGGCTGAGCATGCGGCGCAGGATACCCAGGACGCCGAAATGGCGGAAATGAAGTCCACCTTGCTGGACTCGGCCGAGTTGGCCAATCGGGCCGCAGGCATGGCTGCCAAAGCGGCGGGCAATATGCATGGCGCATCCACCCAGCTTATCGAAAGCTATTCGGCACAAAAGATGTACCTCATCATTGTGCTGGCCGTGTTCGGCCTGCTGATGGTGCTGGCGATGAGCGTATTTGCGTTTATGTCCTTTCGGCTGCAGCAGCGTGTGGCTCAGGCCGACGCCATGCTGATCGCAGTCGGCAAGAGGGTGATCGCGATGGACGAATCGATAGAGCTTTTTACCGGCCACGGTGAAGCCCTGCGCGAAGTGGCCAGCAAACAAGACGCCATCATCAGCGCGCAAACCAAAATCGAACTGCGCCTGGACGAAGTCATGCGCGGCGTGCAAGCCGCTGCCGACTCGATTGCCAAACCAGCCCATGACAAAGACAAGGATAAAGCGCCCGATGTCGCCAAGCTCATCAAGGACTTGGATGGCAAGCTCGCGGCCCAGGCCAGTGCTATTAGCAACCTGAGCAGCCAAGTGCGATCGGCAGGCACCCCGGCGCCGGCCCGCCCGGATCCGGCTGCGGTACGCAAAGAAGCCGAAGCCATCGTGCGCCAGCTCAAAGCCGCAGAAGCCAGCGTGAAACCGGCAACACCGGCCACCACAGCGCCCGCTGCGCCCAAAGCACCTGAAAAACCGGTGGAAAAAGTGGTGCAGTACCCGCGCATCCAAAACACCGGCAAGACGCCGGATGGCCAGTAAGCCTGGCGACCGCAAGGACTGCCGGGGCGCTTTAAACGCCTTCGCGCAGTCCGAATTTCTGAATTTTTTCTATCAGCGTGGTGCGCTGCACGTTCAGAATGCGTGCCGTCTGCGACACATTACCATTGGTACGGCTCAGGGCCTGAGCGATCAGATCGCGCTCGATTTCGGCGAGGCGGTGCTTCAGTGACAAACCTTCGGGCGGCAGCACCGGTAAGGCCTGGGACATAAAGGTCATTTGCTCGACCTGATTAGGTTCGTCTTCGACCTCGCCCTCATCCTCATCCGATAATTCGTCAAACAAACCGCCTGAAGTGGGGCCATCAGCAAAAGCGCCCGAAGCCAAAGCAGGGTCTATCTGGGGCAAGTCCCCCGAGTCGGCCAGCGCTTTGTAAGCCAGCATGCCCTTGGGTAAAAGGCTCTTGGAAAAATCTTTCAATTCCAGGCACTGCCCAGCAAACAAGGTGCTGAACCGGTCGATCAAATTAGATAATTCCCGCACGTTGCCAGGCCACTGGTAGGACTGCATGGCATAAGTGAAGTCCGGAGCGAAGGTGATGGGTTTTTCACCTGGGCCCGCGTGGTGCTTAGCAAAAAATTGCAGCAGCAAGGGCACATCGTTGGCCCGCTCGCGCAAGGGTGGCGTGTTAAGCGGCAGCACGTTCAGACGGTAATACAAGTCTTCGCGAAAACGCCCGGCGGCGATCTCGGCCTCTAGGTCGCGGTGGGTAGCAGCAATCACGCGCACGTCAATCGGAATGGGCTTGGTACCGCCCACCGGGTCTATCACCCGCTCTTGCAGCACGCGAAGCAATTTGACTTGCAGCTCCAGCGGCAAGTCGCCAATTTCGTCTAAAAAAATAGAGCCGTTGTGGGCCAGCTCAAAACGCCCCACCCGGTCGGTCACGGCGCCGGTAAAAGCGCCCTTGCGGTGGCCAAACAGCTCGCTTTCAATCAAATCTTTGGGGATGGCCGCGCAATTAATCGGCACAAAATTGGCATTGGCCCGGTGCGACAGGTCGTGTAGCGAGCGCGCCACAATTTCCTTGCCGGTGCCGCTCTCGCCGGTGATCAAGACGGTCGAGCTCGATGCCGCCACGACGGGCAAAAGGTCCCGGATGGCCCGAATGGCATCACTTTCACCAATAAAATTGAGAGCGTTTCGCGACATGGAACCTTGTGTGGGACCGCCCCCGCGCCCCGAAAAGGGCGCCCTTATTGGGGCCTGACGCCAAAATCATACCAGTAAGTGTCATTTTTCAGACAGTACACATGTGTTTTTTTACATTTTTCATGGTTTGTTTCACAAATTACACGAATTACCGGTGCTAAGTATGCTTTTTTAAGCAAATCAGGCTAGTTGGTACGCAAACTGCATAATCAAGATGAACACGAGGCCGCCGGCTTGTCCAAGCCCGGACCTGGTGCCCAACCCTTAGACCACAGGCGTGACCGACCTCGCTCCCGATTTACAACTTGCCGCCCTCACCAATCTGGGCCTGATGTACGCCCAAGGCCATGGGGTGGAGCAGGATTTCGTGCGCGCGCTGGACTGCTACCGCCAGGCCGCCGAACATGGCGTGCCGCAGGCCCAATCGAATCTGGCGGTAATGTATGCCCATGGCCAGGGCGTGCAACAAGATTTTGCGCAGGCCCACAAGTGGTACCAGGCTGCCGCCGAACAAGGCCTGCCCTATGCCCAAACCAATCTGGCGGTGATGTACGCCAACGGCCAGGGCGCGGCGCGGGACTACCAGCAAGCCCTCAAGTGGTACCAAGCAGCAGCCGAGCAAGGCGACACCAGCGCCCAGCGCGGCCTGGGCGTGATGTATGCCAACGGTCAGGGCGTACCGCAGGATTTCGGGCTGGCCTTGCAGTGCTATCAAAGTGGCGCCGCTGCGGGCGACGCCGCTGCCCAGTACGGCATGGGCGTGATGTACGCCAACGGACACGGCGTAGCGCAAGACTTAAAGCAAGCTTGCCACTGGTACCAGCTGGCCGCTGCCCAAAACCACTTGCACGCTTTGTTCAATTTGGGCTTTTTGTATTCCAATGGCCAGGGCATGGCGGCGGACTTGGGCAAAGCCCTGGATTGCTATGAGCGCGCCGCCGCGCTGGGCGATGCCGCCGCGCAGTACAACCTCGGCGTGCTTTACAGCAGCGGCCAAGGCACTGACCTGAATACCGAAAAAGCGCTGCATTGGTACCAAAAAGCCGCCGAACAAGGCGATGCCGCAGCGCAATTCAACCTGGGCCTGATGTACGCCACCGGCCAGGGCGTGGCGCAAGACGATGCGGCGGCACTGGCCTGGTACCAATTGGCCGCCGACCAGGGCGACGCGCAGGCCCAGTACAACCTGGGCGTGATGATTGCCAATGGCCAAGGAACCTTGGCCAGCCGCACCGTGGCCATGCAATGGCTGCAACTTGCCGCCGACCAGGGCGATGCGCTGGCCTGGTACAACTTAGGCGCCCTCTACCAGGAAGGCGCGGACCAGGCACCGGATTACCAACGCGCCTTACAGTGCTACCGCAAAGCGGCCCAGGGCGGCCAGGCCGATGCCCAAGCCGCACTCGGTTGGTTGTACGCCAACGGCATGGGCGTGCTGCAAGACTATGTGCGCGCCCATATGTGGTTTAACGTGGGCGCGGTCAGCGGCCATGCGCAAGCGGCTAGCGGACGCGAGTTTGTGGCCCAGCAAATGGCACCGATGCAAATCGCGCAAGCGCAAGACCTGGCGCGTAAATGCATACAGGAACAATTTGCTGGCTTTGACTAGGCTGCCTGCCGGTCACGCAGCAAAGCCCTTGCGCTAGCGCCCCGCCTATGCTCTCTTCCTCCTCGGACTCCGACTACCAGGCCTACTTTGCCGATGCCGCCAGCGCCGTGCAATCGGTGCTGGCCGCTGCGCGCCAGCAAGTGGTGTGCGCACTGGCGCGCGACTGCAGCCGCCATTGGTTTGAGCTGCTGCTTCAGGTGGCGCGACGCGGCGTGGCGCTGCGTCTGTTGGTACCGGACACCGCGGCCAATCGCCAGTCCGCCATCGCCTGGGAACGCATCAGTGCCTTAGGTGCCGAACTGGTTTGGCTGGACAGCAGCGCGCCGATTTTGCAAACCCCGGTGTGCGTGGTCGATGGGCATACGGTACTTAGCGGCGCCATTACCGAATTGAGCACCGTGGCACGCGAAGACTTTGCCGGCGTGGTGCGGCAAAGCGACTTGGGTCTGGCAGCACGCTGCCTGCAAGGGCTGGACGCGATGGCGCCACATGTCGCAGCCCTAGCCGAAGCCGAAACAATCGCGCAAACCGCCAACGGCCATGCTTTGGTCCTCAGCGCCGACCTGCAAGCCCGCACCGCCGCTTGGCAAAGCGAACTCTTGCAATGCCAGAGCCTGGCGCTGCAAGCCGAGTTAGATGAAATGCAGCGCAGCATGCAAAGTTTTGAAAGGCAGCAGGACGCGGCCATTGGCGATTTGCTACGCGAGTTTTTGGATCTCAAGCGCCAGTACCTGGCCCAGATGCACGCGCGCTTTGGTGGTGCAGAGCGCGGAGACCAAGCGCGCGAGGCCGATGAAAGTTTTAGCCGCTACACCGAAAGCCACCCGGACGACGAGCACCTAGATGCACCGCCCGAACTAGACATCCAAGCGCAACAAGAACTCAAACGCCTCTACCGCAAACTAGCCATGCAATGCCACCCGGACCGCGTGGACTCGGCCCAAGACAAGCAACATGCACAGGCTTTGTTCCAGCGTCTGCAACGCAGTTACCAAGCCAGCGATATGCGCGGCCTGCAAAAGCTGCAAGCCCAGTTAGAACTAGGCCAGGACGCCAGTAGCGCGCGCGCACCAGGCGCCGCCTCAGCGACCCGCCGCGCCCCGGCGCAATGGGCGATGGAGCTGAGCGCGCTGCAAAGTACCCTGGCGCAGCAACAGGCGCAGCGCCTCGAGATTTTGCAAAGCGCCACCTGGCGCACGCTGGTAAGCCAAAGTCGTTGGGACTTGTGGTTTGCGCAGCAGGCCAAGCACCTGGAAACCGAAGTGGCGCGCTACCGCGAAGCGCTGCAAGAGGCGCCAGCCCAAGACCCTGCGCAGATTCAGCAAGGCTAAGCATGGGGCAGTTACAAATTTCATCCGCCGCAGGCGCACTGACACCCTTAGAGCGCAAGCGCTTGGATATGGTGGCCCACACCCTGGCCGGCTTGCACGAAACCCAGGCCCTGCAATTTTTCCGCGACCGGCCCGCGCTCTTGGCGGCTTGCCTGCAACAGCATTACCCGCTGGACCATGCACTGATGGAGACCCTGGGCCAACGCAAAGACTGGCGCATGCTCAGCGCCAGCCGCGTGTTGCAATGGACCGACGAACTGATAGAGGCGTATACCGAAGACTGGGACTGGGAGCTGCTCAGCAAAAACCCGGCCCTGCCCTGGTCCGGCGCCTTGCTGGAGCGCTATACCGAACGCTGGAACTGGCAGTCTTTGTGTACCAACCCCGGTCTGCCCTGGAGCCAAGCGCTGCTGGAGCAATTTGTGTATCGCTGGAACTGGGCGGTGCTCAGCCGCAACGCCGAACTGCCCTGGACGGCCGCCTTTATCGAAGCCAATGCCCACCGCTGGGACTGGACCGCTCTGAGCTGGAACACCGGCCTGCCCTGGACCGTGGGCTTGCTAGAAAACTACCGGGAGCGCTGGGACTGGACCGGCCTGAGCGCCAACACCTCGCTGCCCGGTGACGCGGCGCTGGTCGAGCGCTTTGCCCAGCACTGGCAGTGGACTTGGCTGAGCGCCAACCCCAGCTTGCGCTGGAGCGAAGCACTTATCACGCGCTATGCCGCGCAATGGGACTGGGAGGCCTTAAGTAGCCAAGCGCAATTGCCCTGGAGCCCGGAGCTGATCGCGCGCCATGCCGAACTGTGGGACTGGAGCGCTTTAAGCGCCAACCCGCACCTACCTTGGACCCCGGAGCTATTGCACGCCTGGCCCGCACGCTGGGATAGCGCCGCCCTCTGGCGCAACCCGGCGTTGCCCTGGCGCGAACTGCTGGTTACATGGAGCGAGTCGGCCTGGCTGCAAGCGCCGCAACCACGGGCCCCTCCCGCACCCCTGCAAGCCTGGGACTGGGACGGCTTGAGCGAAAACCCGGCGCTGCCTTGGAGTGCGGCGCTGCTAGAAGCCTTGCAAGACCAATGTGACTGGGACCGCCTAAGCTGGAACCCGGGCCTGCCCTGGGACGGCGATTTACTCGCGCAATTCACCCGCGACTGGGACTGGAGCGGCCCCAGCAGCAGCGCCACCCTGCCCTGGAGCGGCGCGCTGCTCGCGCAACATGCCGACGATTGGGACTGGGAACGCCTGAGCGCCAACGCGGCTATTGCCTGGTCTGAGGACCTGCTGGCGCCTTACGCCGATCGGCTGAACTGGGCCACCCTGAGCGCGCAAGCCACCCTGCCCTGGAGCACCGCTTTCTACCTGCGCTTTGACGCGCACTGGTTTCCCAGCCTGGTGGCGCAGCACCAAGGGCTCAATATCCACCACTTGAGCAGCGACGACATCACGACACTGTTGCAGGAAAAGCCGTCATAAAACGAGCCCATGGCGTCCAACAAATGTAAAAAACGCGGTTTGGAAGGCACAAAACTTGCGTAACCGTCCAGATGTAGCGCCTGTAACTTCATCGGGCGTCAAAAAAACCATTGAAAAGCGCCAAAGCCTGTTGCCAGGGCGCACGAGGAAATTGCCATGACCGAGGTGAAACACCAGCCCAGCCAAGCCCAGCATCTGGAGGCGGCAGCCCATCCCGCGCGCGGCCCGTCCACCCAATGGCTGGCTGAATCCACGCTGGTGGTTTCGCGCCAGGCGCATGTGCCGCACGGGCAAAAACTCTATGCCGTGGAGCACCAGGCCCACCCAGTACAGCACCAGGCCCTTCCCATGCTGAGCCAACACCAGGAATGAGTTTGCCCCGCGCCTTCCCCCAAGCCTGTGCGCCGCTAGCGCATGCGGTGGGAGTGCGCGCATGAAAAATCTGCTCGCCGACGCCGACGCGGCCTACCGCCGGGGCGACTTTGCCAATGCCTTGCGCATTTCGCGGCCTCTGGCCTCGCTGGAATACGCCGCCGCGCAAAACAACCTGGGCTTTATGTATGCCAACGGCCAGGGCGTGGCACAGGACTATGCGGAAGCGCTGAAGTGGTACCGCCTGGCCGCCGCGCAAGACTATGCGCCGGCGCAATACAACCTGGGCTATATGTACGCCAACGGACAGGGCGTGGAACAAGACCACGCCCAAGCGCTGCAGTGGTACCAATTGGCCGCGGCACAAGGGCTGCCGGATGTGCAAACCAATCTGGCTTTTATGTATGCCAATGGCCAGGGCGTGGAACGTGATGCAGCGCAAGCGGCTTACTGGTTCGAGCGCGCCGCCGTGCAAGGCCACGCCACCGCCCAATTCAATTTGGCCAGCATGCTGCTGCAAGGTGAAGGCATAGCCAAAGATACGGTGGGCGCACGCAAATGGCTGGAGTCTGCCGCCGTGCAAGGCCACAGTTATGCGCAATTCCAATTAGGCCTCTTGCTGGCACAAGGCAAAGACGTGGAGCCCGATGCCGAACTGGCGGCCAAGTGGTACCACAAAGCCGCCGACCAGGGCGATGCCCCGGCGCAATACAACCTGGGTCTGATGTACGCGCACGGCCAGGGCATTGCCCCGGACTTGTCGCTGGCCATGTCCTATTTCACGCTGGCCGCCGAACAAGGCCATGGCGATGCGCATTACAACCTGGCCGTGCTTTTAGCCCGGGTGGACGGCGAAGGCCGCGACGCGATTGATGGCACTGGCGCTGACGATGACGAAGACGCCCCCGGCCCCATGGCGCAAGCCCTGGTGCACTACCGCACCGCCGCCGCTTTAGGCCATGCGCAAGCGCAATACAACTTGGGCACGCTCAGTGCCAACGGCTATGGCGTGGCGCAAGACTATGCCGAGGCTTTGCAGTGGTACCAAATGGCCGCTGAGCGCGGCATGGCGCAGGCGCAGTTTCAGGTCGGGTTGATGTACCACATCGGCCAGGGCGTGACGCAAAACAGCACCCAGGCGCGCCAGTGGATGCACCTGGCCGCTGACCAGGGCCATGCCATGGCGCAATGCAATTTGGGCGCGATGTACAGCCAAGGCCAGGGCGTGAGCCAAGACTTCACCTTAGCGCGCCAGTGGCTGCAACTCGCTGCCGACCAGGGCGACACCTTGGCGCAACATAACCTAGGCCTATTGCTCGCCCAAGGCAAAGGCGGCGCGCAAGACGCGGCCAAGGCCTATGACTATTTCGCGCTGGCGGCCCAGCAAGGCCATGGACCAGCCCAATTCAACCAAGGCGTGGCGCTGGCCCAAGGCCATGGCGTGGCGCAAGACCTGCAAGCGGCACAAGCCTGCTGGCAACACGCCGCCGACCAGGGCATGAGCGAAGCCATGTTCAACCTGGCCGTGCTGCGCGCCAGCCAAGACAATACTGATCCGCAGGTGCGCGCGTTCTACCAAGCCAGCGCGGACTTGGAAAACGCCGCCGCTCTGCACAACCTGGGCGTGATGTACGCCACCGGCAGCGGCACGGAGCAAGACGAAGCACAGGCCTTGCAGTATTACCGCGAGGCCGCACGGCGCGGCGACGTAGCCGCGCAATACGCAGCTGCAGTCTTGCTGGCTGAGGGCCCGCAAGAACTGTGCGACGCGACGGCGGCATTGGCCTATTTGGAACTGGCCGCAGCCCAAGGGCATCCGGCGGCGCAAGAGCGTCTGAACCTTCAACAATCAAACCAAAGCGCCAGCACTGCCGACTATGCGCGCCTGCTAGACAACTACCGCCTAGCGAGCGAACACGGCGACGCCTTGGCCGACTTCAATTTGGGCCTGCTTTACGCAGGTGGCCTGGGCTGCGAGGCCGATGCGGCGCTGGCGCAGCAGCACTATCTGCGCGCCGCCCAAGCGGGCATGGCGCAGGCGCAAAACAATTTTGCTATTGCCTTGCTACAGGCCGCCGATACCGGTGCGCAAGCCGATGTGAATGCAGAACAAGCAGGCCAATGGCTGCGCGAGGCCGCGGCCCAAAACTACCCGCTCGCCTGCTTTAACTTGGCGCTGTACCAAAGCCGCAGCGGCGACGCGGCGCAGGTGCCAGAACTGCTGCGCCAAGCTGCCGAACAGGGCGTGGGCAAAGCCCAATTTAATTTGGGCTGGAATTTGGCATTTGGCGATAACGCCATTGCCAGCTTTACCCAAGCCCTGCCCTGGTTGCATAAAGCCGCCGAGCAAGACGATACCGACGCGCTCTACACCCTGGGGCGCATGCAGTTTTTCGGGCAAGGTTTGCCCGCCGATGCAACGCAAGCGCTGGCCTGGTACCAGCGCGCTGCCGCATTGGGCGATGGCGCAGCGCAATTTAATTTGGGCTCCATGTACGCCAACGCCCAGGGCACGGCGCAAGACTATGCCCAAGCCTTGCAGTGGTACCGTGCAGCGGCCGGCCAGGCACCGGCACCCGCCCCAGCGGCACAACTGAACGCACCACCGGTCACCGCGCTGCCGACACGCGCCACGGAACCAGAGACTGTGGCCACTTCCGACAGCGATGCCATGAGGCGGGCCGCGTGAACATCAAGCAATACCACGCTGTGGGCAGCAAACCATGCTTAAAAGCTCAAGCTTTGGGGCCTTGTGCCGATTCATGGAAGGACCATCTACAAGGATTGAGTATGCAAGTTACTAAATTTATCTCCATCGCCCTGACCGCCATCGTGCTAAGTGCCTGCCAAGTCGCGCCTTTGCAAAATTTGATGGGCAATGTCGGTCTAAACCCTGAAGCTGCCGCTGGCAATGGCGCGCAAGACAAAACCGCCAGCGAGCGCCCGGCCATGCTCAAAGTGCCCAGTGAGTTGCTGGTACCCAATCTGCCCCTGGTGGAAAAGCGTGAAAGCCTGACCGCTACCGGCTACGCCGTCATCAGTGTTCAAAATAGCAAAACGCCGGCACAGCAGCGCCTGATGGCGATCCGCGCGGCCAAGCTCGACGCTTATCGCTCGCTGGCCGAACAGGTCTATGGCCTGCGCTTGGACGCTACTGCCACCGTGGCTGACATGGTGGTGCAAATCGACACCTTTCGCAGCAAGGTGGAAGGCGTGATTTATGGCGCGACCTTGGTGAGCATCACGCCCAGCGGCGACGATACGTATGAGACCACCCTGACACTGGACAAAAGCACGGTGCAGGACTTGCGCATGCTGTACCTGACGCAGCTCACCGCGAAAAGCCGTTAATCCATAAAAAATTTAGCTACTCCACCATGCGCCGCCTTCCCGCCCTGTTGATGACGCTGCTGCTGGCCGCCAGCGGCGCGGGTGTCTGGGCGCAAAACCTGAGCATGGATGAAAAGCTGGCGGCCATTCGCAAAAGCCTGGTCGAGACTGCGCTGGAAGGGCCGACCAAAGTCACTGCCACGCAATGGATTGATGCGCAGGGTGTGTTGCGTGAAAGCAGCAGCTTTCGCTCCGGCGTGGAAGTGCGCGGTGTGCGCGTAGTGGGCTACACCACCGACAGCGAAGGCGAAGCGAGCGCCACATTGCAGTTGCAGGAACTCTCGGGCAAGGGCAACGCCAAAGGCATGGGTGATGCAAAGAAGGCTGAGCCCGCGTGCAAACCCGCAAGCCCTGGCCGCTTGCAGCACTTAATGGGGATGCAATGGAATGTCAGCGGTCGCTTTTCGAGTGAAGAGCACAACCTGTTAGAGGAGTTGCGCGCGAATTGGCTGGGTCAATTGCGCACAACCGGCGCCACCACAGCGCTTTGGAACATTACCCCCAAGCCCCGCAACGAAGGGCGCAGCGGCTACGAACAAGCTTTGCTGGGTTCAGGCTCGGATGACCTGCCCTGGCTATTGGACCTGACAGTTGTCGCAGTTCCGAGATCGCAAGAAGCCAACACCGGATGGACCAATGCCAGCGATCGCGCGCCCATGCTGGCTGAAGAAAGCGCTCGCGCCTCGCCACGCATCAACTGGGCCTTCAATATGCCGACGATGGTACGCGTCGAGGTGCAAATGCGCCTCATCGCCCGCAACCAAACCAAGCCCGTCTTGGTCCTTAACACGCCCCTGACTTTGATCGCGCAGGAAGGCAACTGGGGTATCACCCAGCTCAGCAACAGTTCGCGCACACAAGCGCTGCAATTGGCAGAAAACAATGCCTTGGAGCTGTATAAAACCATGGTGTGCCAAACCGTGGTCGGCGAAGTCACGCAAGCGTTGGGCAAGCAATTTCGGATCAACCTGGGCACCGCTGCCGGGGTGCGCGTAGGGGATACCTGGGTACTGGCTGATGCGAGCAGGCTGCCCCAGCGTGCACTCGAGCCGGGCAACGCGGGGTTGACTGTAATGGCCAAGGTTCAGTACGTCACCGAGCACTACGCGCAACTGACACCGACTGCTGGACCGGCGCAAAACGTGCAAACACGTTGGGCCGCCTGGTCGACCGAGGAAGCGCGCTAAGCCCCTGGGGCCTTCGTGCTAAGCTTTGCGCCGATTTGCGAATCGCCCCTACGATGCTTTTTACTTTCCCTCTGCGCCCCGTGACCATAGGCCTTGCCTGTGTGCTGCCCTTGTGCGCCATGGCCCCCTTAACCTGGGCAGCCAGTGATGCGGCCCCGGCAAAGCCGGCCGCCATCGTCGCAGCGCCTGCCGGTCAAACCTACAAACCCAAAGCGGGCGAAACTCTGGACCAGGTGATTGCCAAAACCATGGGCACTAGCCCCCTAAGCATGGGCATTTTGCGCAAGGCGTTCATCGACCAAAATCCGCAAGCCATAGTGCCGGGCAATCTCCCCAAGCTACGCAAAGGCGCAACTTTGAACGTGCCTGACCACGACTTGCTGCTGCGCGGTGTACTGGCCAGTGTCACACCGGTGGCAGCGCCCCCCGAAGCCAGCCCCCGTCCGGTACAGTCCACGCCCGAAGACCGTAAGCGCTGGGTTCAGTTTCCGTGATCCCCGTTAGTGATGCGTCGGCGAACCCGGTACGCATCAACCCGGTTTTTCCTCAAGGGCCCGCTTCACCCACGCTGGTAGAGGCAGTCACTGCGCGGGCCCTGAACCTGCGCGATGGCCAAATCGTGCAAGCCACGGTGCAATCGCGTGCCGACGAAATGGTGCTCATGCTGCGCGGCCGCCAAGTAGGCATTGCCCGTGTGCCAGGCTGGGAAGTGGGCCAGCGCCTGAGCTTTCGCACGCAGGCCAACCCGGATGGCAGCATCGCTTTAGTGCTGATCAACGGCAAAGCCAGCGCTTACAGCAACCCGGGCCTACCCACTTTGATTGAGGCGCAGGCGCGGCCTGTGCCCAACCAGCCGCTACCCAATCCGAATCCGCAAAACGAACATGGCCAGGAGCGTACTGCGCCCAGTATTTCCGCCCCGGCTACGCCACCGAGCAACCCGGTGGTCGCGGTGCAAAACTTGCAGGCCAGCGCCCTATCGGGTCTGGGCTGGACACCCATTAGCCCGAGCGAGGGTAAGTTCTCTCGCCTAGGCAGCCTGATGTACCGCAACCCGGGTATGCCCGAGGTGCGCGATTTGCTCAAACCGGGCGGTCTCGACGCTTTGTTGTCCAGAGTAGCGAACCAACCCGAAGTCCAGGCGCAATTGCAAAACCAGTTGCAAGCCATGCGGCTGACCATGGCAAAACTCAGCCCCGAGGAGATCAGCGCCGCCTTGCGGGCCGCGCTGGGCTCGGAGACCAGCTTGCCGCGCATCCGCAACCCAGCCCCCAATGACCTGAAGCCTTTGCTGCACAAGTTGTTGTCGCTGATGGAGGACAAGACCGAAGAAGACACAGCAGGTATGCACCAGGTCAAGCGCGCGCTGGCGGATTTGGACGCAGCCCAGCTGACGGCCATGCAGGCCCAGCACCTAGGCGAAATGTCCATGACCGTGGTACTGCCCTTTGTGGACCATACCCCGGTAGAGTTGGCCTTTGAGCGCAAGCGCACGAACGAGGACGAAGAGTCCCGGTACACCGTGAACATGCATTCCAACAGCCGCGATTACGGCGAGTTGTGGCTGCAGGCCGATTTGCTGGGTGGCGACAACGTGGCCTTGTCCATGTGGGCGGTGCGGCCCGCAGTGATTGACTTTGCCCGCCAGGGCCAGGCCGAGCTGCGCAAAACGCTGGGTGACGCGGGCCTGACGCTGCGTTCGTTTTCGGCGCACTTGGGCGAGCGCCCTGCGCCCGAGCCCCTCATCCAGCCCCTGGCCTTGCCCGGCGAAGTGGTGGACATGCGCGCATGAGAACCATCAAAAAAGCCATCGCCCTGGAATACGGCAAAAACCGGGCGCCCATCGTCACCGCCAAGGGCGAGGAAGAGGCGGCGCTGGAGATGATCGCCCAAGCGCGCGAGTATGGCGTCTATGTCACCGAAGACCCCAAACTGCTGGCCTTGCTCAGCCGCCTGAAGGTCGATCAGGAGATTCCAGCCGAGCTGTTTACCGCCGTGTCGGTGATTTTGTCTTGGGTGTATTGGCTCAAGGGCATGCGCCCCGGCGATGAAAAAACCGCGCCTGGCACGGCTTCAGATAGCCAAACCGAGGCCCAAGGCATGCCCACCGAGGCGGCTGCGATGTTTGACGAATTGTCCAGCGGCCTTGATGGTTTGGGTGGATTCGGTAATTCGTCTAGTCCGGCGGGTGGTGCTGGATAAACCTTGCGTGCCGGGACTCAATCCGGTCATTACGAGGCGACAGGCCGTGCCAATCTAGGATTTCGTACCTGCATGGATCGCCGCGTCGCTGCGCTCCTCGCGATAACGCGCTTATGAAGCGTTTGCTTAGGCGTCGCTGTAGCCGGTGTTGCGCGAGAAGCGGGAGATGTGGCCCAGGCGGTCATAGACTTCCACCGAGCTGCTGGGGTCTTCCAGCCGTAAGCTTTGCAGCGTTCCGCGGATGGCTTCAAGTTTGCGCTCCATGAGCACTGCATTGCGTCGATGCGCATCACGGCAGGCGATCATGGTTTCGCGAAAACCCTGCCAATGGGGCAAGGTCTGCACCTCGTGGGCCGGGGGCGCCAGGCGCGTCAACTCGGTAAGTAACTCGTTTTTAATAGGTTGCAGGGCTTCGAACTTATCCAAATCCTGCACGCGCAAGGCGTCGAACTCCAGTTCCAGAATCTCAGAAAGCTGGCGTGCAAGTTCGTTAGCCTGTTCGGTGGTTTCGGTCAATGCACACTTTCAGGGGACAGCTCACTCACCCGTTTAGTGGGAGATCAAGTTCTCCAGAGCCAAAAAGCTCTCAGCGATGCGACGCGGATTGAGCGGATACTGCCCGTTTTGAATCGCTTCCTTTATCGAGTCCACTTTGGCGCGGTCAAATTCGGGCTCTTTTTTCAGGCGCTCGGTGATTTTCTTGAATCCTGGCACTTCAGCACCTCGCTCAGCGGCCGCCGATTTGCTGGCCGCGATTTCCGACTCGGAGGCGGCTGCCTGCGTTACCGCACCCGCAAAACCACCGCCCTTGGCTTTCTCCAGGGATTTACGCAGGGACACATCGGTCTGCACCGGCCGGGAATTGTTGGATATCGCATCAGTCATAGTAGGCTCGCTTCATGTTCGGAAGTCGTTTATGGGGCTTCTCTCACAGGTGAATCGGACGTAGAAAACAAAACTTGAGGCCTTTTCGTATTTATTTTTTCATAAACCGCGTGCAGTATTGGGTCCGGTAACCACCCCACTTAGTATTCGACCCGACTCGGGATTTTTTAAGCGGATTTGCTCGCCCATTTTGCCATCTTGAAGGGATTCCACCCGCGCTGAGATAGCAAAACCGCTGCTTTGGCCTATCGTCAGGATGACGGCTTGGCCCTGTTTGACCAAAATCGCCCGGCGTACGTCGTGGCTGCGCAGAGGTACGCCCGCTTGCATGTCACGCACCATCTCGCCATTTTCCAAATCCTTAACTGAAGTAACAGCCTGTAAATCTACGCCTTGCGCCGTTACTTCCTGCTCTTCGAGCATGTCGGGACTGACCATGGTCCCGCTGCGCAGCAGCTGCTTGGCCACCACCACCTTGCGCATGACCGCAGGGGCACTGGCAGCAGCTTTGGTCGGTACAGCGGGCGCACTGGCTTGCACCGCTGAGGCCAAAGCATGCTGCGCACTGGCCGGCGCGCCCGCCAGCGTAACGCCGGGTTTAAGCACCAAGCGCATATATAACTGCCAGTAGGGGCTGCCTAGGCAGCGCACACGCACCGTCTCCCGGGTGGCAAAAGGCAGATCCATCACCAGCGGGCGGTCACAGGTCTGCACCTGTACCCGTGCGTCCAGCGGCGCAAAGCTGAATTGGTCAGCCTCCAGTTGGTGGGTTTTTTGGGCCCATTGGCTCACTTCGCCGAGTAATTTGCTCTGCAAGACGCCTGAAACGTCGCTTTGACCATAGGCACCGCCCAAGATAAAAAGCCAGGGAAGCGCCCGCACCCCAGTCCTTGCCCAGACGCACCAAATAGCCGCCGCAACGGCCATCCAATGGCACAGCCCTTGCGTAAGTGTTTGAAACGGTGTTGGTTTTACGACAGCGTGCATGATGAACCAAGTACGCGCAAGAAAAGTGCCACTTGTTACAGACATTACACATTCAAACCTTTATCACCGCTATAGATACCGATAAACCCGATTGACTGGCCCCATGCTCGAACGCAACACCCTCACCCCCCAGCCTGGCGTCGCCAGCGCGGCGGCGGCCTTGCGCCGCGACAGCTACGGGGTCCCTACAGGGCGCACTGTCCCTGGGGCGGGGTTTTCGCAAACCCTGCAAACGGTGCAAGGTGCGCACAGCACCACGGTCGATGCGGGAGACACGCTGATTGGCATGATCCGCGATGTCGCCAAGGCCAAAGGCCAAACCTTAAACCCCGCACAAGAGTTCCAATTAGCCCAGCAAGTGGCGCAAGTCAACGGCATTGGCAACGCCAACCGGATTTACACGGGCCAAAAAATTGACCTGGCGGTACTTGAGCCCGCTCTCGCAGCCCTAGCTACCGCCGGACCGGGCCGTGGCCTGCCGGCGACGGCGGTCTATACGCCCACCAACCCCAACGCGACAGCAGCGGCTATTTTGCAAAACACCGTACGTATGCAGACGCCTGTGCAAATGGCGATGAGCCGTAATGCCGAATTGAACATACCGCGCCCGGTGCGCAATACCGTCCCGGCTTCCTATAGCCCCACGGCAGACCTGGACCATCCGGTACTACTCAAAACCCTGGACCGCGCGGTGGCCAAAGGCTTTATTCCGCCGGCAGAAAAGGCGGCGGTCTATGACAAGATTGTGGACATGTCCAAAAACCACGGTTTTTCGCCGGACGACTTCGCCCGCATGACGCTGATGGAGAGCGACGGCATGAACCCGCGCGCCAGCAACCAGCGCTGCCACGGCATCATCCAGTTTTGTGATGGTCCGGCCCGTGGTGCCGCCTCTGCCGGTTACGCCGCCAATCCCAAAGCCATTCTGAACCTGAGCGTGCACAAGCAGCTCAGCTTGGTGGACAAGTATTTTGAGGATGTGGGCCTTAAGACCCAAGGACCTGCCGGGCTGGAAGATTTGTACCTGTCGGTGCTCAATCCGGCATCGCGGGCGCAAAGCCAGCTCAATGCCCCGCTCAATATCCCCGGCGCGCAGGCGCGCAGCCTGCATGTGGGGAGTGACACTTCGGCGCCGATTACGCGCCAGTCCATCCGCCAGGGCTTGTTGCAGAACGCCGCAGCCCGGCTTGGGCAGATGTTGCCGCCGTCTTTGCGGCAGCAGGCGCAGCGGGCGCAGCAATACGTGGAAGACAGTTTGCCGTAGGCAAGGGCTTTGTGTGCAGGATCCGGCCTGCTGGCTGACTTGTTGCCTGCCGCAGGGCTTTTTTGCTTGCTGCAGGGCTTGCGCCTGCCGCGGGCCTTACTTTTCTTTGCTTCGCCAAAGAAAAGATAAGCAAAAGAAAGGCGAGCCAAAGGCCGTGCCCCTTCGGGGTACCTTGCGCTACTCGCGCCGCCCGGGGTCGGCCGCAAACTCGCTTCGCTCAAACAAGCGCCCGCCCTAATCCGGTCGCCGCTGCGTTGCTCAGCACGGCCTATGGCCTAGGAAGCCCGAATACCGCACGTGCTCGTTCGCTGCGCTCACCTTGCACACGCTTCTTGGCGCGCTGCGCGTTGCGCGCGCCGTCGCGACAGACACCGCGACCGCAGCCGTAAATGCAGCCGCGCCAAGCCCCAATCCATTGACTACAACCGCATCATTCACCAATCTGGGCCAACAAATGCGCCTCGCAGCGCCTCGATCCAAAAACACCTCTCTCAAACAAAAAAACCAAATTGGGTATTCCAGCTCCCCTTCACCCCGGCGGGGGTGAAGGGGCGGGGGGGAAGCGGGGGACAAGACAGCGGACAACAAGACAGCGGGGACAAAAAAACTTTTCTTCACTTCGGCGCAAGTGAATTGGCGGGGAATAAAGCGTCGACTGCCCGACTGCCGGGCCATTGGTGGAGCTAGAGACCGGCAAAGCCTTGCCGCTGCACACAAGCCTGCCATCCACCAGCTGAGGCCACTACAGAGAGAAGCCAGCTCGACCGCAGCGGCAAAAGACCGGTGGCATGAAGTTTGCAAGTCAAGACTCCATACGGCATGCCTACACCCTTAAGTGTCGGCATTCCGGCGGAAAACTAATATGCCATGGAGCCAGTCGCATGAACTTTATTGACCAAGCTTTCAGCCTCAACGAAAAGTCGTTGACCGTGCGCTCGCAGCGCATGGAAGTGCTGTCGCGCAATATTGCCAATGCGGACACGCCGCACTTCAAAGCGCAAGACATTGACTTTAAGTCGGTGATGAAAAGCGCCAGTGAAGGCACGATGGTCACCACCAATGTCAAGCACTTGACCGAAGCACCGGACCAGACCTCAGACGGTCTGAAATTCCGAGTTCCTTACAACGTCTCCTTCGACGGAAACACGGTGGAATTGCCGGTGGAACAGGCCAAATTCGGTCAGTACGCTGCCGATTACCAAACTACTTTAAGCATTCTGGAAAACCGCATCAGCGGCATTCGCAAAGCATTGCGGGGAGACTAAGCATGGCAATGGACAACATCTTTAGTATTGCAGGGTCGGCGCTCAATGCGCAAACCGTGCGTATGAATGCCACCGCGTCTAACCTGGCCAATGCCAGTGCTGTCGCGGGGAGCGAAGCCTCGGCATTTCGGGCCAAGCGGGTGACATTCAAAACCATTATGGAACAGCTGCCGAACTCACCCGAGGCCAACAAAGGTGGCGTCAAAGTAGCTGGCATTACGGACGACCCCAAGCCCATCTCACGCATGTCCGACCCCGGCAACCCCGCAGCGGACAAAGAGGGCTATGTCTATTTAGCCAACGTCAATGAAATGACCGAGATGGTGGAGATGATGGCCGCAGCCCGCTCCTACCAAAACAACGTCGAAGTGGTGAACACCGCGCGCCAGCTCACGCTGCGCACGCTGGACATCATCAAAAACTGATTAACCCACTGAGACCATCATGTCCAACCTTAATCTGCTCAACACCTCAGCTGCGACGAACGACGCATGGGCCTCTGCCGTACCCAACAGCATTCGCACCACTGCGCAAGATGCGCAAGCGAAGCTGGCGGCCAACGTCGGCCAGGGCGCGATGGGCCAAAAAGATTTTTTGACGCTATTTACTACCCAGCTGAAAAACCAGGACCCCTTGGATCCGGTAAAAAACGAGGCCTTTGTGGCCCAGCTGGCGCAGTTCTCGCAGTTGGAAGCGACCACCAATATGTCCAACTCGCTGGGCAATTTTGTGAACAGCATGTCCAGCAGCCAGATGCTCAGCGGCGCCAATTTGATCGGTAAAAAAGTGTCAGTGGCCGATGGCCCGGCGCAATTGACCAGCGGCCAGCCGGTGCAAGGCGTCATCAGCCTGCCCGATGGTGCCAGCGGCATCACTATGAATGTGTATGACACCAAAGGCATTTTGGTCAGTACCGTGACCGCAGGCCCCCAAACCGCCGGTGACATGACCTGGGCCTGGGATGGCAAAGACCAGGCCGGTAACCCCTTGCCCGACGGCATTTACAGCTTTAAAGCTACGGCCGTGAGTAATGGCGCGCAGATTACCCCGACCGTCAGCACTATGGCCAGCGTGATTGGCGTGAGCCAGCAGCCGGACAAAACCGTCTTGCTGCAATTTAACGGCGGCAAAACCATGAAGCTGGCAGACGCATTGCGTATCTACGGCTAAGCATCGACCGAATTAACCACCTCATAACACTAGCAACTCCCGGAGAACCTCACCATGTCTTTTTATACCTCGCTAACCGGACTGAACGCTGCAACCGCCATGTTGGGCGTGACAGCTAACAACATCTCCAACGTGGGTACCACGGGTTTCAAGCGCTCACGCGCTGACTTCGGTGACATTTTTGCGACTTCACCGCTGCAAAAATCATCCAGTACCGTCGGTCAGGGTGTGTCACTGAAGCAAGTGAGCCAGGAGTTCAGCCAGGGTAATATTTCTTTCTCGTCCAACGCGCTGGACTTGGCGATTACCGGTGACGGCTTCTTCCCGCTGCGCTCTGCGGACGGTTTGACAGATACCTACACCCGTAACGGATCCTTCTCACTGAACGAACAGTTCAACGTGGTGAACTCGGCAGGCCAGCGTTTGATGGCAGCGACAGTGGACTCGACCGGTAGTGCGAACGTGAATGACCGTGTGGTGCTGACTATTCCGCAAAAGACATCCGGCGAAGCCAAGCAAACCTCTTTGGTGTCCCTGGGCCTGAACTTCCCTGCGGATGCGGCCGTGATCAACGTGCCCTTTAGCCGTACCAACCCGGCCAGCTACAACAAGTCCACCGCCTTTACCGTGTATGACAACGGTGGTAACGGCTACTTGGCCACCATCTATTACGCGAAAACCCAGAACGCGAACCAGAACAGCCCGTTTAACAAATGGCAAACCTATGTGTATGTGGGTGAAGACCAGGTGTCTGCGGCTTTGGCCCAGTCCACCGATATCAATGGTGAGCTGCAGTACGTGAACCAGTATGGCCAGATCAAGTCCTACAAAGAAGTGAAAGACGAGTTAACTACCGCGAAAACCCAGTTGATCTCGCTGGACGAATTGACCGACAAGCGTACCTCGGCACCGGCATCGATTTCGGGCGTAGCTTCGCAAGTAGATCTCTCGGGCGGTACTAACACCTTTGCATCCATCGTCGAAAAAAATCAGCTTGATCTGAGCAATTTGTTCTCCGTCAAAGTGGATGGATCCACACAACCTGTGACCGTAGACCTTAGTTATCTGAAAGACTCTGGCAAAGTGTTGACAGGCAGTGCCTTGGCAGCCGAAGCAACTAAGTTTCTGAACCGCAAATTTGGCGATGAAACTACGTTTAACTTCACCTCCAGCACGGCATTGGCTTCGAATCCAGATACCAACCTCACGATCACCGACTCTCGCATAGGTAACGATGTCAAGGTGCCACTTACCCTTTCAGGCTTTCAAGACCCGAGTAGCGTGACGGTGGAAGAGTTGACCTCCATTTTGCAGACCCAGGTCGATAACTCGGTGCTGGGCGGGCACGCACGCCAGCGCATAGACCTGAGCGGTCAAGCAGCGGGTGCTGCGGGCGCTGCTAGCTTCTTTGGCTATCAATTGCCGCCTACAGGTGGTCAACCCCAAGGCGACAACGCACAGCAAACCGTAATTAAAATTATGGGCGCCAAGGCGGACATTTTGGCCCTGCCCGAAATGATTAAGCGGGGCGTCAAGGACATTACCAAAGGGGCCGATGGACAGTCGGTTATTTTGGAATACAACCAATTTCCGAAAAAATATTTCAAGATCGCAGGCACCATGGGCGCCGGCGAGGGCCCCACCAAATTTCAAGACGTAACCCTGTCGGGCTCAAGCCCTGGTGACTCAGCCGCTAAAACGGCCTTGCTGGTGATCGCGAACAAAAAAGCCATATTGAACGATACCGGGCCACATGGACTCAGCCACCAAGGCATTACGGATATCCAACTGGATCCAACGGATCCGGATGGCACCACTTTGATGTTTGTGTACGATCAAAAGTCAGACATGACCAGAAATGTTGATGGCTCGCTCAAAAATGACACCACGGTGGATGAAAACGGCAAATTGATCGTAAGGGAGCCGGGTGAATATTTCCCACCAAAAATTAGCGGCCACGAACCATCCGAAGCACCCGCTGATGCTTGCAAAGTCAAAGCTACCGAATTGGTGTTTAAACCTAAGTCCAAAGTAGCCACCATGGTTATTGACAATACAGCGCTGCCGAGTGAGGGAAATACGTTGCAATTTATGGGTGTCATTTGTAAGTACAACAGCGTGACAAGTGGCACACCAGTATACGTAACGCCCACTACGAAAGCGCAAGTCAAAGAGGCTATTCTCCAAAACGCTGCAGCGATCAAGGCGGCGAACCATTTGCAAACTATTGAAGTGGACTCTGTCGATACTTTAAAACTCAAATTTACTTATGACCCGGATACGACCACCGAGGACGACGAGGTACCAAATTTGAAGCAAGGCAATTTGCTTCCTGCTGTCGATGCTGTCCAAGCCATCGAAGCTGATCTTGAAGCCGATCCACCCGTGGCAGCAGTTGCTGCTGTGGCCGCTATGCCGGAACGCCTTGACACCGCTGTTGCGATGACGACTCCGATGACCTTGCACTCGGATTACGACAGCCATCCTGGCCCAGGCCCTAGCGATCACTATATCAACAAAGGCTTTATTGCCGGCGGCCAAACACCGACGCTACTTTCGACCACCTCGATAGTGGGCGGTGGTATTACTTCGGCAACGCCCTTGTTGTTGAACCCGAGCTTGGCTAAATCGCCGATGACTGTCACGTACGACTACAACACCCAAGGATTTAAGATTACCGACAGCACCAATGCGGGCGCGAACACCATCACGATCGCAGCCGGAACCAATCTCAACCCAGATCCCGAATTGTTCGGGACCTCACTGGCAAAGAACGAAATATTGAATTTGGTCGCCAACCCGGTGAAGCTCAATGCCGACGGTTTAACAGGCGTCAAGATGTTACCTAACAACATCAATCCGCTTCGCTCTATTACTGACCAGCGCTATGGAATGGCTGTGGCTTATGATGCAGTGAGCAAAACCTTTACGGTGAAATCTGGCTCCACTGGGGACAACTCGTCAATCTCGATTTCCGCGATATCAGCCACTGGCGCCAAACTTTTCGGGCTGAAAGATGGTGCAATCGTGAAATCCAGTACAGCTGTGCGCGGAATCAGTTCGCTGCCAGCAGTGGCCGTGGGTAAACCGCCTACCGTCAACGTTACCAACAACTTTGACGTGAACGATACCAATAACACTTTTGTGGTGACGGTAGACGGAATCAAGGGAACTGTGCGCATTCCGCCTAGCTCCACGTATTCCCTGGAATCGTTTATGGGCCAGCTCCAACGTGGCATAAACAACCTCGCATCGGATGAAAAAGATCCTAGTGATCCGAGCTTGGTGTCCCCCGCGACCGTCAACGGCGTCAAGGTGACCTTCGACTACACCAACAACCGTTTTGTGTTCACTACGGGCACCACGGGCTCAGACTCCTTTATTAAAATCTCTGGCGACACCGCCTGGGGTCTGGATCAGGTGGAAGCCGGCCGCGGTACAACATCGACCTGGATCAAGCCTTCGCAGCACTATGACGTGGTCAGCGGCGCGCCGCAGGCCAAGTACATCGACAAAGACGGCAAAGAGACTACCAACGGCGACGGCTTTGCCGGTCTGCCAGCCTGGTCGCCGATTTACCTGGACAAAGGCGAGCTGACCTTTAACACGGCCGGTAAGCTCTACTCTCCTATCAAAGGTACCCAGCTCGAGACGGTGTACCTGGCAGGTGGTAAGGGTGCTTTGACGATTAACGTGAACTACGCGGCATCGACCCAGTACACCTCACCGTTTGCAGTTTTGTCGCAATCGCAGGACGGTGCACCCGAAGGTTCGCTGGTGGGTGTGACCATCGGAAACGACGGTTTGGTGAGCGCTTCGTTCTCTAACGGTACGCAAAAGTCTTTGGCCAAAATTCTGTTGACCAACTTCTCCAGCCCGTCCGGCTTGCGCCAGATTGGTGACTCGAGCTTCTTGGCGTCTGCCGCTTCGGGCAAACCTATTCTGGGTACTGCCGGTAGCGCGGGCTTCGGAACGCTGCGTGCGGGTGCCACCGAACGGGCGAACGTGGACTTGACACAAGAGTTGGTGGACTTGATTACTGCGCAACGTAACTTCCAGGCCAATGCCAAGGCGATTGAGACCAGCTCGACGATGACGTCGGCGATTATTAATCTGCGTTCCTAAGCCCTAGGTCATTGATAAGTTAAGGAGCCCCAACCATGGATCGTTTAGCCTTTAATGCGGTGGCCGCCATCAATGAGCAGCGCGTGGCGCGTCAGATGGCGACCAACGAGATGGCCAACGCCACTACCGTCGGCTTCAAACGCAGCTTTGAGGCTTCGGTACGGGCGATTGAGGTGGAAGGTTCAGGATTGAAAACCCGCTTCCAACCGCAGTCCTTTACCGAGGATTTCATCAGCATGAAGGCCGGCCCGGTCATAGTGACAGGTAACGACTTGGACATTTCCTTGAGCGCCCACAGCGTTTTGGGGGTGACGGCGCCAGATGGGACTTTGGCCTTTACCCGGCGTGGCGACTTGCGGGTCAATGCCGCCGGTACGCTGGAAACCGGCAACGGCAACGTGGTGCGTGCCCAAAGCGGCGGTTCACTCACCGTCCCGCCGGGTGTGAGGGTGACGATTAATTCCGATGGCTCGGTCTATGGCATAGACCCGGCGCAAGTCGGTGCGGTAGCACCCGTGCTCATTGGCAACCTGCTGTTGCGTGACTCGAGCACCACACCGCTGCAAAGGCGCGAGGACGGCCTGTTCGCGGTGGCTGGCGCCCCCAAAGGCGAGGATATTACATCGGGACCTATCAAGCCCGGCTTGACAGCTGGCGCTTTGGAGGGCAGCAATGTCAACGCTATTAGCGTGATGGTCAAGATGATGGACCAGTCCCGCTCATTTGAGCAACAAGTCAACATGATCAAAGAGAGCAAGAGCTGTGACGAGTCCGGTGCGACCATGATGAAGAGCAGCTGACGGTTTTACCTGGCCTGAATAATGCTTGTGAGCTTGTAATCTTTTAATTTTCTAAGGAGCGCACCATGGACGCATCAATGTGGGTGGCCAAAACCGGCCTCGACGCCCAGCAGACACGTATGAACGTGATCTCCAATAACCTGGCCAACGTCAACACCACCGGTTTTAAACGCGACCGCGCAGTCTTTGAAGACCTGCTGTACCAAAACATCCACCAAGCCGGTGGTCAAACCAGTGCCAGTACCCAAGCGCCTACCGGCCTGATGCTGGGTACGGGTGTGCGCATTGTGGCGACTGAAAAGCTCAATGTACAGGGGAACATGGTTAACAGTCAGAACCCGCTGGACGTAGCAATTTCCGGTGAGGGGTTTTTCAAAATTAAGACGAACGATGGTGTTGCCTACACCCGCGATGGAAGCTTTAAAGTGTCGGCCGATGGGACTTTGGTGACGTCAAGCGGATATCCGCTTGAGCCAGCTTTTCAAGTACCTCAAACTGCCTCAACAATCACGATTGGAAGAGACGGCACGATCTCCACGGAATTAGCTACCGGCGGCAAAGGGCCCTCAGGAGCCTTAACAATAACGAGGTTTCTCAATCCGGCAGGCCTTACGCCAATCGGCCAAAATTTGATGAAGGAAACGCCCGCAAGTGGAGCGCCACTGGATGGCGCACCTGGCACAGGTGGCAACGGTACCCTGATGCAAGGCACCCTGGAAGCCTCTAACGTGAACGTGGTGGAAGAAATGGTCAATATGATCGAAACCCAGCGCGCTTACGAAATCAACTCCAAAGCCATCTCTGCTGTGGACGGCATGCTCAAGTACATCAACCAGAACATGTAAGCGGCGCTACCGGCGCTACCCACGCTACCCCACTAACGGCCTCTGTCCCCAGAGGCCGTTTTGCTTGGGCGCGCGTAATACAGGGCTTGGGGCACTGGCACATTTATTGCGAATCATGGCAAGAGCTTGCCAGTTGTCCGGAAAGACGACAGGCAAAGACCCAGATATCCGCCCTGCCACCCCTTTTTCGGAGAATCGCGATGCCCTCCTGCACCACCTTGTTACGGCGCCTGGCCCTGGCCCTGCTGGTGGCGACCCTGTGCGCCTGTTCCGTGATTCCGCCCCAGCCCTTGGTTCACAGCGAAGGCTTTAAGCCGGTGTATCCGGTGGTTGATAGCCAGCCCAAGTTGGCCACTGGCGCTATTTTTAACAGTAACCGCAGCGAAGCCTTTTTCGGCGTGGGCCGCAGCTATGTGGTGGGCGACCTGGTCTCGGTGCTGCTGGCCGAGAACACCAGCGCTAACCGCTCGCAAAACGCCACCCTGAAGAAAACCGCGGGCGCTAAAGTGAGTTCCAAGGGCCTGCTCAATATCTTTGGTGACCTGGGACCGGAAATGGGTAGCACGGTGACTAACGACGGTTCAGGTCAAACCAATCAAGAGCAAACGCTCACCGGTTCGGTCACCGTATCCGTGATTGAAATCATGCCCAATGGCAACTTGGTGCTGCGCGGGGAAAAGCAAGTGGCGCTGTCCGAAGGCAGTGAAGTCATTCAGGTATCGGGGGTAGTGCGCCCGGAAGACATCGCACCCAATAACACCGTGCTGTCGCGCCGCCTGGCCAATGCCCAGATCAGCTACCGCGGCATCGGCGACGAAGCTGCTGCCAGCCGCGCTGGCTGGGGCACCAGTGCCATCCTCAAGTTCATGCCCTTTTAAGCACGAACGCTCTACCGGACCAGCACCATGCAATATTTTTTCCGACTCATCAGCCTGATGGCCCTGCTATGGGCCAGCAGCTTCTCCACGGCGCATGCGGACCGTATCAAGGACTTGACCAGCATGGCCGCCATGCGTGGCAACCAGCTGATCGGCTACGGCCTGGTGGTGGGCTTGCAAGGCACCGGCGACAAAAAAGCCACGTTCACCAGCCAGAGCATGAAAACCCTGCTCAACCGCATGGGTCTGAACCAAGACAACGACATCGACAAATTCAGCAACGCTATAGCCAGTGGCAGCGACGAGCTGGCCAATGTGGCGGCGGTCATGATCACGGCGGACCTGCCGGGCATGTCCAAACCGGGACAACGTATTGACATCAATGTGTCGGCCATCGGCGCAGCTTCCAGCCTGCGGGGCGGTAACTTGCTGCTCACCAGCTTGCGCGGTGTGGACGGGCAAATTTACGCTCTGGCCCAAGGCCCACTCACCTCCACCGGTATTGATGCCGGCGGCGCGGGCTCTAAGGTATCGATTGGCGTAACGACCTCGGCGCGCATTCCAGGCGGCGCCACGGTGGAGCGGGCGGTACCCAATTCTTTTGACAAGTCGGACAACGTGCTGCTGAACCTGCGCGAAAGCGACTTTACGACCGCTAACAGCATCATGCAGGCGATCAATACCAAATTCGGGGCGGATGTGGCCAATGCACTTGATGGAGTTTCCATCGTCGTGCGCGCGCCCATGGATATCAGCCAGCGCGTGTCGTTTATGAGCATGATCGAAAACATCGACGTGCAGCCGGGTGAGCCCCCTGCCCGCGTGGTGGTCAATGCGCGTACCGGTACCGTGGTGATCAGCCGCAATGTGAAAGTCACGGCCGCAGCGGTTACGCACGGCACGATTACCGTGTCGGTGGCTATGACCAATGAGGTGTCGCAGCCCGGCGCGTTTTCCGGCGGCACGACCAAAGACGTACAAAACGCCGAGATCAAAGTGGGGGAACCCAACAAGCCAATGTTCCTGTTCCAGCCCGGCGTGGACCTGCGCCAGATCGTCGATGCGGTGAACCAAGTGGGCGCTACGCCCTCGGCGCTGATTGCGATTTTGGAAGCACTCAAGAGCTCGGGTAGCCTGCGCGCCGAGTTGCTGGTTATTTGATTCCCACCCTCTAACAAGACTGACCTGCACCATGGATCCGCTCACCAACGCCATGCCGCCAGCGGCTGCAGCCATGACCGGCACCTACCTGGACTTTGGTGGGATAGGCAAGCTCAAAGGCCAGGCGCGCACCGACGCCAAGGCCGCTACGCGCGAGACGGCGCAGCAGTTTGAAGCCATGTTTTTGCAGATGATGATGAAGACCATGCGCGATGCGATTCCCAAAAGCGGCATGAACGAGTCACAGGCGGAAGAAACCTTCCAGGGCATGTTTGACAAAGAAGTCTCTTTGGCCATGGCTAAGCGCAATTCGCTGGGGCTAGCGGACATGCTGGTCAAGCACATGCCAGACCCGAACGCGGCCCAACCGAGTACCGCACAAATGCTACAGGCGCGCCAGCCCCAAGGCATGCCTTTGCAGGCAGCGCCCGCCAGCCCCATGGCCTTGCAGGCAGCCGCGCCAACGCTGGCGCCGCTGCCCAAGGCACCCGGCGCTATGCCTTTGACCGGCATTTCAGCTGCTTCGCCTTCGGGCGTGGTGGTGAACAGCAGCACAGCCACTGACGGAGCCAAGCCATGACAGATATGGCCGGCATTGCCGGAAATGCGGTTTCGGTCTACCAGCAGGCGCTGTCCACCGTCAGTAACAACATCGCCAACGTTTCCACGGATGGTTACTCACGCCAGGACGTGTCGCTGTCGGCCTTGCCGGTCACCAAAGCCGGTAATGTGTTTATGGGCTCGGGCGTGGCCATGGACCGGGTCAAGCGCCAATACGATGCCTTTGTCGAATCCAATTTGCGCAACACCACCAGTGATTTAGAAGCACAAGGCCCCATGGTCAATTACGCCAACCGCGTGGTCGACGTGCTGGGCAGCAGCACCATGGGACTGAACACCGCCTTAGACGCCTTTTTTGCCTCGGCCCGTACCGTCTCTGGTGACCCCTCCTCTACCGTGCTGCGCAGCAGCTTTGTGCGTGACGCACAGGGTGTGGCGGATCGGTTTGGCCAGCTATCGGCGCAACTGGATTTGGTGCAGGAGCAAACCCAGCAGGAGTTGGACAATTCGGTCAACCAAATCAATGCGCTGACTTCGCAGATAGCCAAAGTCAATATCCAGTTAGCCAAACAAAAGAGCGAGGATGCGCAACCACCAGATCTGCTGGACCAACGCGATTTGCTGCTCAAACAGCTATCCGAATTTGCCCGTATGAACACTCGGTTTACGCCCAATGGCATTGTGACGGTGAGCTTTGGCCCCACCATTAACGCGGACGTCGTAGTGGATGGTCAAAAGGCCTTGATGATTCAGGCCAATTACGAGGCGGGCGGCTCCCCCGAAAAAGCATCGCTGGTGCTGGACCCCTACGGTAAAGCAATCGCGCTCAACGGCATTTCCAGCGGTTCCTTGGCTGGGATCATGAACTTTAGAGACCAGGTGCTGGGCAGTTCGCGCAACGCACTGGACGGCCTGGCCAAGACGTTTGCCAATGAAGTCAATACCCTGCACCAGCAAGGCATTGATGGCTATGGCAATCCGGGGCAGGCCTTGTTTAGCTTTGACAGCAGCATCCAAAGCGCTGCCGGCGGCATGCGGGTTAGCTTTGAAGATCCGTTGCGGGTGGCCGCCGGTGCGCAGTTTCGCGTGGTGGAAGGCTCAGAAAACCCCAGTGGCACCAACGCCAGCATCAGCTACGATGAAAAACCATCGCCTTCGGTAGGCACCAACAACGCCCTGCCACCACCGCCACCGCCTGGCCCACCGGCGCTGCAATCGGCGGTGCCAAACAGTGGCAATGTCAGTACGGCACGCCAGGTGAGCGTCAGCTCCAGCCTAGGCGTCGCTGCCGTGGCCAGCATTGCCAATGGCATGCAAGATGTGAGTCTGTACCTGGACGGTATGCAAGCGGGTCAGCAGCTACAAATTTATACGCGCGATGGGCGGCATGTACTGGGCGCGCCCTTGACCGACAGCGTTGCCTTGGACAATTTGATGACCAAGGAAAACGGCTTCGCTGCGGGCGCAACCCTGAGCGATGAATACCTGAACCAGTCGGGCGTTACACCTGATGGCGCAGCCGTGGGCTACAAGGGTATGCAAGTGTTTTATGGCGCACAGGCGCAGGTGCAGGGGCAGCCGATTTATGACGGCAAGGATGCCGTGTCGGGCTACGACTACCTGCCAGCCGTGTTGCAAGGTGGGCGGATCAGCCCAATGACGGCTAGCAACATGCCCTTGATGGATGCCACTACGAATCCTCCGAAGCGTTATTTCCCAGCGGGTGCGTTCAAGCTCAACGGGCAAGACCTAGGCCGCCTGGACCCACCGGTCGGTGGCGGTCCGCTGCAAGCATCGGCCATTGCCAATTGGATCAATGCGGCGCGGGAAACTACCGGGGTGACCGCCAAAGCGAGCAATGTCATCGTGGTCAAGCCCGAGCAAATGAAATTCGGCATGCCCTTGTATTTCGGGTCCTCCCGGGTGGACACTGCGGGCGCCAATACGCCCCAAGCCCTGGCAAAAGCCATCAACAATGCCAATGCAGGCGTCAATGCCACTGTCAACGCGGGTGGAGATTTGGTCATCCGCAACAACGAAGGTCACGCCGGCGAAGACATTAGTATTTCGGCCACCGCGTCCAATACCTCGGGTATCCTTTCGCTTACGGCCTTGGGCATGGGCGCGACGACCTTCAGGGGCGAGGTGGAATTGATCAAGCCAGCGGTGGACACCATCGTGGTGGATACATCCAAGATGAAGCTTGACAAGGGCTTGCTGATCAACGGGAAAACGATCACCCTGCCCTCCGGGTTGAGTACACCGCTGACCCGTGCGAAATTATTGGCAATCGCCTCGGCCATCAATGGGCAGTCAGACACTACCGACGTGACCGCCCGCCTCAGCGCGGATAACCAGAGCCTGATTCTGGGCAGCATAGCGCAGGGCACCAACCCCAAAATTACTATAAGCGGTTCCATACTCACCGACGGCAAGGGCAGTCCCCTGGTGGACGAGCAGCAAAACCAGGGCAACCGGTACCTATACGATAAATACAATGCACTGGGCGTCACCAATGGCGTCTGGCCCGCCGAACAGGTCAATGAACTGACGGTAAAGGCGGACCAAATCAAGTACGGCAACCCCTTGTATTTCAAGGATGCTGGCAATTGGGTGCAGGTCACTACGACGGGCATCGACACCGTGCAGGGCTTGGCACAAAAAATTCAACAGGCCCATGCGGGCGTGGTGGCCGACGTCGTCAATGGTGATTTAGTCATTCGCAACGCTGCGGACAGGATCGGGCGCGACATCCGAATCTCCGCGAGCCCATCCGACGCGACAGGCACATCGTCACTGACCGCTTTGGGCTTGAGCGCAAGCACCTTCAAAGTACAGGTTCAGGTAACGCCCTCCGGCCCTATCCAGTTGGGCTTTGGCAGCACCGGTACGCCGAACGACCTGGCCCAGCTAGGCTTTAGAACCGGTGCGTTTATCACCGGTGCGGCAAAAGACGATTTGCTGGTATTTGTGAGCGGCCCTGGCAATGCGTCCGTGTCCGCCAGCTATTCGGGCCAACCGGTGGACGCCAAGCAAAGCTTGCGGGCGCAAACCCTGGAAGTCAAGTTTGCCCAGGATCCCGCCAAATACCAAGGCGCGCTGTACTACACCATCCGGTCCACCGATCCGGGCAACACTGCACTGGGTTCTACGGTAGTAGCCGAACGCGTGTTCAACCCGGCCGAACTCAACCCGGGTATCCGCTTTCAAGGTTTGAACCTCTCCTTTACCTCAGCGCCCCAGCCCAATGACGTGTTCAAGCTCGATGGCAACCAAGACGGTCTGGGCAATAACGACAATATGTTGGCCATCGCCGCCTTGGAAACCAAAGCGGTGGTAGGCAACAAGACGCTGACCAACTCGTACATCGACCAGGTCAATGAGATGGGAAATATTGCGCGCCAGGCCACGATTTCGCAAACCGCACTCACCGTGGTGCACGAGCAGGCTATCAAGTCGCGGGATGAAATCTCCGGCGTGAGCCTGGACAAAGAGGCCGCCGATCTGATCCGCTACCAGCAAGCCTACCAAGCCTCGGCCAAAGTGCTGCAGGTGGCCGGCCAATTGTTTGATGCTGTATTGCGCGTGTAGTAAGAATAGGGAAAGACACCATGCAAATCTCCACCGGATACCTTTTTGACCGCTCCAGCAAGCAAATGGTCAGCATCCAAAATGACCTGGCCAAATCGCAAGCCCAGATCGCCGCGCAAAAGCAGGTGCTCAACCCCAGCGACGCGCCAGACCAGGCGGCCACGATCACACGCCTGAAGTCAGTGATCGGGCGCCAGGACACCTACAGCACCGCCTTGAACCAGGTGCAGGCGCGGCTCGACGGAGAAAGTACCAACTTGACCAGCGCCAGCGATGTGCTGGTGCGCATTAAAGAATTAGCGGTGCAGGCCAACAACGGCAGCCAGGGCCAGGTCAGCCGACTGGCGATAGCAACCGAGATGAAAGGTCTGCGCGACCAATTGTTAAGCCTGTCCAACAGCACTGACCCCACCGGCAATTACATTTTTTCGGGTAGCAAGGTGCATACGCCGGCTTTTACCGAAGACGCAGAGGGCCGTGTCCATTACACCGGCGACCAAACCCGTATGAACGTAGCGGTGGGCGAGCAGCGCTCTGTACCGATCAACCGACCAGGTACCAATGCATTTACCCGCGTGGTGCGCACCGATGAAACCGGTGAACAGACAGGCGTGGGGTTTTTTAGCGCAATCGACGACCTGATCAACGCCGTGAAGAGCCCGGAGCGCGGCCCTGATGTCATTATGCAGATGCAGCGCGGGCTCACCGAAATGGACGCGTTGCACAATGGCGTGGTCATGGCACAAGCGGAGGTCGGTACCGACATGAAGGTGGTGGAGCAGCAAGGGGCCGTGGTGGACGATACCAAGATGACCCTGAAAGTAGCCCTGTCCAATGTGGAAGACTTGGACATGGCCACGGCGATTACCAATATGCAAAAGCTGATGCTGTCGCTGGAAGCGGCGCAAAGCACGTTTGCCAAGACATCGCAGATGTCCTTGTTCAAGTACCTGGGCTAGGCCGGGCTCAAGTTCCCAAGACTACAGCCGACTAATTTCTAAGCGCTCATACACACCATGGTTACCTCGGTTTCATCCACTTCTAGCACCGCCACTGGTACGAGCAGTAGCGCTACGAACAAGGCCGCTACCGGGCAGAATGTGATGAAGGCGCTTGGCAGCGGCTCGGGCATTGATACGGCTTCCCTGGCGCAAAGCCTGGTCGATGCAGAAAAGGCACCACGTGCGGATGCGATCAATAAGAATATCAAGAAAAGCGAAGCGATAGTTTCGGGCTATGCGGCCGTCAAATATGCCTTGAATGCGGTGAAGACTGCATTTGACGACTTAAAAGACGTCAGTGACTTTAGTGCTGTGACGGCGACTAGCAACCAAACCGATATTTTTTCGGTCAGCACTAGCACCAGCACCCAACCCGGCAGCCATTCGATTTTGGTAACGCAGTTGGCGCAGGAGCAAAGAAGCGCCTCCAGCCAATCGTTTACCAGTCCCAGCGACGTTATCACCAACCAGCCACTGAACCTGTACCTCAATGGCTCCAATGCCCCCTCTATTGCCGTGACCACCGCCACGCCCGCCGGGGTGGTGGACGCCATTAATAAGGCAGGCAAAGGCCTGAGCGCCCAGTTGGTCAATACCGGCAACGGTTACAAAATTACCGTCACAGGCGCCAGCGGCAGCAGCAACGCCTTTGTCCTAAGCAGCGACGCCCTGGGTTTGGACTTTGGTGCCATTTCCTTAAAGCGGCCGCAAATTAACCAGTCTTCCCAGTCTTTTGCTGCGGGCGACACCGCTATCGCCGCAGCACCCATCAACCTGACCCTTAATGGCGACGCAGCCAACCCCATCGTGGTGGATCCGCCCACGCCAGACGGTTTTGTCGCAGCCTTTAACGGCTCTGCGGCGGCCCAGGCCAAAGGCTTGACCGCTAATTACTTTGGCGGCAAATTGACGGTGACCAGCCCATCGGGCAGTACGAACGCGTTTTCCCTGCTCACCGACAACGGCGACGCGCTGGCCTTTGTGCAAAAACAGTCGGCCAAAGACTTGTGCATGACCAAGCCACTCCAAGAGGCCAAAGACGCCGCCTTGCAGGTAGACGGCCTGCCCATTACCAGCACTAGCAATGCGGTGAGCGATGTGATCCCCGGTGTCACGCTGAACCTGACCGCCACCAATGCCAATGCAGTCAACGGTTTTGTCCAAGCCACCGGCACAGCCGCCACACTGAGCCTGGCCAACGACACTAGTGTGGCCAAGGCCAAGATCACCGCGCTGGTAACCGCCTACAACGACGCTACGGATCTACTGGACCAGGTAAGCAACCCCAAATCCAGCCTGGCCACCTATGGCGGCACCTTGGTGGGCAATTCCAGCGTTCGATCGATGCGCGACCAGCTGCGGCGGCTCGTTACCCAAGATTTTTTTAGCGGCGGCAGCTGGAGTACTGCCAACCCGAATCAGCCACGCCCGGCGCAAAATGCCGGTCCCAGCCATTCGCTGGAGGCGCTCAGAGACATTGGAATTGAGGTTGACAGCCACGGCAAACTCAAAACCAACTCCGTGAAACTGGACCTGGCGCTGAATTTCAAGTTCGCCGACACGGTGACCCTGCTCTCTGGCAACCAGGAAAATCAGGCCACTTCGGATAAATCCGCCTCCGGTCTGGCGGGCGATGCCAGCAAAGCAATCGGCACCATACTGGGCACCAGCGGCACGATTACGGTAGAGACAGAAAACGCCACTAAGCGTATAAGCAAGTACCAAGACGACTTGACGGCCTTAGACGACCGCATGAGCATGATCTTGGCGCGTTACCAAAAGCAGTTCTCCGCCATGGATAGCATGGTCGGACAGACCAAGGCCACCCAAACCGGCCTGACCAGCACCTTCGCTGGCATGATGTCCATGTACACCAATAAATAATTTTCGAAAATAGTTTTCCAAAGGCCCTCAAGTCCTGACGGGTCGTGCCGATTCCATCCCCACAGGGTGCCCACTTCAGGGCATCGCATGTCGCCTAGCCCCGCTTTGGGTCCAGGTAATGCTGAAAGGATGGAATACTATGGAAACAGAAGTCGGCAAAGTAAGTAGCAGCGCGCCAGCGCAATCTGCGGCTATTCCCAACACCACGGTGACCGCTGCCGCCCAGGATCAGGTCAAAGTGGCCAAGGTGCAGGTGGCCATGCCCGAGCGTCCAAAGATTGAGACGCCTAAGCCCTCCGACATCAAGTACGACCCCAACCAGGCGCGCGCCAATTTGTCCTCGGTGATCAATATGCTCAACGAGCAAATGGCCTCCACCAAGCGCGGATTAGGCTTTTCTTTCGACAGCTCGAAAAACAGTGCCGTGATCAAGGTGACCGACCTCAACAGTGGCAATGTCGTGCGCCAAATTCCAACGGAAGATGTGCTGAAAATGGCCCATCACATTGATGCGATGAAAGGCATTTTGTACAACAAGATCGCCTGACTATTTGCAAAAAAAATATAAAAATTTTTGTAAATGACTCAAGATTTATCAGCAAGCGTCGATGCTTTGAATATCAGGAAAATGTTTCTGTGCTGGTAGATAAAAGGGCTGATAAGCCAGTCCAGCTTGTCTAACCTGTTTAACCCTTTAGCTACCACTTTTATTTTTGGAGAAAACTATGACTGCAATCAATACCAACGTCAGTGCACTCAAGGCCCAAAACGCTTTGGCGAGTAACGCCCGCACGATGAATAACGCCATGGAGCAACTCTCCACTGGTAATCGCGTTAACTCGGCCAAGGACGACGCCGCTGGCTTGGCCATCGGCACCACCATGACCTCGCAAATCCGCGGTCTGAACCAAGCCGTGCGTAATGCCAATGACGGCGTCAACATGCTGCAAACGACTGAGGGCGCCATGGTGGAGCAGACCAATATGCTGCAACGCATGCGTGAATTGGCTGTGCAATCGGTCAACGCCACCAACTCGGACTCCCAACGTGCTTACCTGCACAATGAGTTCCGCGAGC
>CAIPZV010000038.1 GCA_903869595.1 uncultured beta proteobacterium
AGGGCGGGCACTAGTTTGAGCGTCGCGAGTTTGCGCCCGACCCCGGGCGGCGCGAGTAGCGCAAGGTACCCCGAAGGGGCACGGCCTTTGGCTCGCCTTTCTTTTGCTCACCTTTTCTTTGGCGAAGCAAAGAAAAGTGAGGCCCGCGGCAGGCGCAAGCCCTGTGGCAAGCAAAAAAGCCCGATGCAAGCCAAAGACAGTGCGTCCCGCTGGGCCAGCGCTCTGCCAGCCGTCCGTGTCAGCGTGCTTGCGGCAGCGCCGCATCGACCACCACCGGCACGCGGCCCGCCAACGCACACATCAGCTCGTAGGCAATAGTGCCACCCGCCTGGGCCACCGCATCGATGGGCAGTAGCGCGCCGCCGCTGGCATAGCCCCATAAAGTCACCTCCGCGCCCTGGCCGCTGGCGGGTAAGTCGCTCAAATCGACTGCCAGCATGTCCATGCTGACCCGCCCGATGGTGCGGCTGGGCTGGCCATCGACCAGTACCGGCGTGCCGGTGCCGCAGCTGCGCGGATAGCCGTCGGCATAGCCGCAGGCCACAATGCCTATGCGCATGGGCTGCGGCGCGACAAAGCTGGAGCCATAGCCCACGGTGTCGCCGGTTTGCAGTTCCTGAGTCGCGATGACTTGCGAGCGCAGGCTCATGGCCGCTTGCAGCCCGGCGTCTATCGCGTCCGGCTGCCCGAAATCGGGCGCGCCACCGTACAGCGCAATGCCGGTGCGCACCCAGTCGCTGGCAGGCAGACTTTGCGCCGCTTGCTGCGCATGCAAGTTCTGGCGCAGCACGGAGGCACTATTGCTCAGGCAGCGCTCGCCCGGCAGTTCTGAGGTGGCAGCCTCAAAGACCGCCGCTTGGGCGGCGATGCCGATGGGCCCGTCAGCATCACTGAAATGCGTCATCAGGGAAATTTCGTCCACCTGCGGCAGAGCGTTTAAGCGCGTCCAGGCGGCGCGGGCCTGGTGCGGCGCAAAGCCCAGGCGGTTCATGCCGCTGTTGATTTTCAGGAAGACCCGTTGCGGCACATGGGTTTTGTGCGCCGCCAGCATGTCAATTTGCGCTTCGCAATGCACCGAGTGCCACAGGTCCAGGCGAGAGCAGGCCTCCAGGTCGCGTAATTCGAATGCGCCTTCTAATAAGAGTATCGGCCCGCGCCAGCCTAGGGCGCGCACCCGGCGCGCTTCCTCGATATCTAACAAGGCAAAGCCGTCTGCGCCCGCGAGCGCACTAAACACATGCTCGATACCGTGGCCGTAAGCATTGGCTTTGACCACGGCCCACAGGCGCGCATCGGGAGCGCTTGCGCGTAATACGGCTAGGTTGTGGCGCAGGGCCTCGGGGTGGATCAGGGCTTGGATGGGGCGCGGCATGGCACTACTGTAGCGGGCGCGGCTAAGGTGTCGCGCCTGCGTGCTATAACCCGCGCACTGTGATTCCTGACTGCTGCATGCCAAACCCGCCGAGAACGGCACACCAGACGACGACCGGATGAAGCGCGGTTTTTTCACCATCATGGCGGCGCAGTTCCTCAGCTCGCTGGCCGACAACGCCTTGTTTGTAGGTGCGGTGCAGTTGCTGCGCGGCGCGCAGGCGCCCGAGTGGCAGCAGGCCGCGCTGGTGCCCATGTTCGCGTTGTTTTATGTGATCCTGGCGCCTTTTGTGGGCGCTTTTGCTGACGCCTACCCCAAAGGCAAGGTCATGCTGGTGAGCAATGGCATCAAGATCATCGGCTGTTTGCTCATGCTCTTTGGCGGGCATCCGCTGATGGCTTATGCCGTGGTGGGCTTAGGCGCCGCCGCGTATTCGCCAGCCAAATACGGCATCCTGACCGAATTGCTACCCGCCTCCCAATTGGTCAAAGCCAATGGCTGGATAGAGGGGTTGACGATTGCATCCATTATTTTGGGCGTCTTGTTGGGTGGTCAATTGGTCGGGCCGCATATCGCGCCGCAGTTGCTGGCGCTGGACCTTCCTTTTTTTGATACCAGTATCGACACCGCGCCCGAGGCGGCGATTTGCGTGCTGGTTTTGGTCTATCTGGCAGCGGCCTGGTTCAACACCCGCATTCCGCTGACCGGCGTGGACATGCGACCTTTACCCAAGACCTTGCTGGTTTTGTTGCCGGACTTCTGGCATTGCAATATGCAACTCTGGCGCGACCGGCTGGGCCAGATTTCGCTGGGAACCACCACCTTATTCTGGGGCGTGAGCGGCAATTTGCGCTACATCGTGCTGGCATGGGCTGCGGCTGCGCTGGGCTATTCGGTCACGCAAGCGTCCGCGCTGGTGGGCGTGGTGGCAGTGGGCACCGCCCTGGGCGCGGTGGTGGCGTCTATGCGCATGCGATTGGAGCATGCCACCCGCGTACTTCCGCTAGGTGTGGGCATGGGGCTGCTGGTGATTTTGCTGAACTTTATTACCAATGTGTGGGTGGCAGCGCCGTTTTTGATATTGCTGGGCGCCCTCGGCGGCTTTTTGGTGGTGCCTATGAATGCTTTGCTGCAACACCGTGGCCACAACCTGATGGGCGCGGGCCGCTCTATCGCGGTGCAAAACTTCAATGAGCAGGCCTGCATTTTGGGCTTAGGCGGTTTGTACAGTTTGTCCACTGGCATGGGTGTCTCGGCTTTTGTGGCGATTAGCGCGTTTGGCCTGCTGGTAGCGGGCTGCATGGAGTTGATACGCCGCTGGCACCGGCACAATGGCAGCGTCCACGGCACCGAGCTGGAGCGGCTGCTAGACATCGCCCGCAACGACGACCTGCACGGATGAGCCGCGCTATGCCGGCTTGGGCCGTGGCGGCGCTGCTGAGCAATGCTTTTTGCTACGGCTTGTCGTGGTGGCCCTTCAAACAATTGCAAATACAGGGTTTGCATCCGCTATGGGCTACGGTGCTGGTCGATGCCCTGGTGCTGGCGGGGATTCTTGTGGTTCAGCCTGGCGTGCTGGGGCGTATGTTGCGCAACCGGGCTCTGTGGCCTTTGCTGATTGCTGCTGGGTGCACCAATATTGGCTTTAACTGGGCCGTCACCATCGGCGACGTGGTCCGCGTGGTGCTCTTGTTTTATTTGATGCCGCTGTGGGCCGCACTTTTGGCCTGGCCACTGCTGGGCGAAAAACCCACGCTGCGCTCACTGGGCTTTATGTTGCTGGCATTGGTCGGCGTGGTGCTGGTGCTCAAAACCCCGGAAACACCCTGGCCCTGGCCGCAGGATATGGCCGATGCCTTGGCGCTCGGTGGTGGGTTTAGTTTTGCCCTGACGAATGTGCTGCTGCGCCGTTTGCGTGACAGCGATGCCCTGAGCATTACCGCCACCATGCTGCTGGGCGGTGCGCTTTTGTGTGCGATCACCGCTTGGGCCGGCATGCAACAAGGCCTGGTGCCTGGCTTGCCGGAGCCTGGTGTGGACTGGCTGCTGCTTGCTTTGGGGCTGGCGCTGATGATCGGCGTGGGCAATATATCTTTGCAATACGGCGCGGCACGCCTGCCCGCGCGGACCACGGCGCTTGTGATGTTGTGCGAGGTGGTGTTTGCCAGTGTGTCGGCCATTGCCTTGGGCGCTGGTGTCCTCACCGAACGCATCGCCATGGGCGGAGCCCTGATCTGCACCGCGGCTTTGTTGTCTGCGTTATCCTCCAGCGCCGCGTCTGAACACGCCAGCCCACCCCCTGTCTCGGAGACCCCATGAGCACTGCTTTTGAATTTGAAGCCACCACCATCGACGGCAAACCTTTGCAACTGAAAGACTTTCAAGGCAAGGCCTTGCTCGTTGTCAACACCGCCAGCGCCTGCGGTTTCACGCCCCAGTTCGCCGGTTTGGAGGAATTACACCAGCGGTACCAGGAAAAGGGATTGGTGATTTTGGGCTTCCCCTGCAACCAGTTTGGCGCGCAAGACAAGGGGAGCGATGCCGAGATCGCCAGCTTTTGCCAAAAAAACTATGGCGTCAGCTTTGCCATGATGTCCAAGGTCGAGGTCAATGGCTCGGGCGCGCACCCGCTTTTCAAATGGCTGACGCACGAGGCGCCGGGCATTTTGGGCACCGAGTCCATCAAGTGGAATTTCACCAAGTTTTTGGTCGGTCCCGACGGTGTGGTGCGCAAGCGCTATGCGCCTACCGATACCCCTGCTAGTTTGGCTGCCGACATTGAGGCCGCGCTGCCTACCAGCTGATCGAGCCCTATGCGCTCGCTGGTTTTCGGCTTTGTAGTTGTACCCAACTTTTCGCTGATCGCGCTGAGCGCTTGTGTGGACCCTTTGCGCCTGGCCAACCAGGTGTTAGGTCACACGGTGTACCAATCGGTGCTCTTGTCGGTCGATGGTGGGCTGGTGGCTTCCAGCGACGGCATACAAGTCATGACACAGCACAGCCTGGCCCAGGCGCCCGGGCTCGACGTGGTGTTTGTCATCGGCCCCAACCCGATTCCCAAACGTGGTTTGCGCACCCTGGCGCTGTGGCTGAAAAAGCAAGCTTCTTTGGGCTTGCCGCTGGGGGGTATTGATACGGGCGCTTATTTGATGGCGCAGGCGGGTTTGCTCGATGGCTACCGCAGCACCATCCATTGGGAAGACCACGAGGCGCTCGCCGAGCAGTTCCCCAAAGTCATCGTCACCCAGCATTTTTTTGAAGTAGACCGCGACCGCTATACCTGTAGCGGCGGCGTGGCGCCGCTGGATTTGATGACCTATTTGCTGACGCAGGCGCCCGGCAGCCGCGAGCTGGCCAATGAAGTGGCCAACCTGCTGATCGCCGAGCGGCGCAGCCTGACCGACGTGCAGACGGTTTCCATCATCCACCAAAGCCGGGTGACCAACCCGGTGGCGATTGAAGTCTTGCGCCTGATGGAAGCTAACGTGGCCGAGCCCCTGCCGATTGGCGAATTAGCGCAACTGGCGGGCGTGTCTTTGCGCAGCTTGCAGCGTTTGTTCAAACAACAATTTGAGCGCTCGGCCGAGCGGGTGTATTTGGACATCCGGCTGGCGCATGCACGCCTTTTGGTGCACCGCAGCGACAAAAGTGTGCGCGAAATTGCAGCGCGCACCGGTTTTGCATCCCCCTCGCACCTGACGGCGCGCTACACGCCCCGCTATGGTGCTTCGCCCCAAAAAGACCGCGACAAGCGCGCGCAGGGCATGGCATCTAAAGACAGATTATTGTCGTAATCGAAAAGTCCCCAAGTGGGCTTTGCCCGCATACTCGGCCCGCTGAACCCTAAGGAGATGAACCATGACCATGCCTAACCTGATTTCTATCGACAACGGCGAACGCGTTCGCCACAGCTTCTCGGATGGCGAATACGCAAATCGCATTACCAAGCTGCGCGCCATGATGGCGCGCAACAATGTGGACAGCGTGCTGTTCACCAGCTACCACAACATCAATTACTACAGCGACTTCTTGTACTGCTCGTTTGGCCGTTTTTACGGCTTGGTGGTCACGCAGGACAAGAGCATCATCATCGCCGCCAATATCGACGGCGGCCAACCCTGGCGCAAAGGCGTGTGCGACCGCGCGGTGATTTATACCGACTGGCAGCAAGGCAATTACTTTCGCGCGATTGCGCAAGAAGTGCCCAACAAAGGCCGCGTTGGTTTGGAATACGACCATCTGCCTTTAGAGCGCATGGACAAAATCCGCGCCACTTTGCCGGGCGTCGAGTTCACCAATGTCGCAGCCGATGTGATGAAGCTGCGCATGGTCAAGTCGGCCGAAGAAATAGAGTTCATTAAAAACGGCGCGCAAGTGTGCGACGTGGGCGGTGCGGCCCTGGTGGCGGCGGTGCATGCGGGTGTGCCTGAGCATGAAGTGGCGCTGGCATCGACCCAGGCCATGGTGCGCGAGATTGCCAAGCGCTATCCGCATACCGAGCTGATGGACACCTGGACCTGGTTCCAATCCGGCATCAATACCGATGGCGCGCACAACCCGGTGACCACGCGCAAAGTGCAGCACGGTGACATCCTGAGCCTGAACTGCTTTTCCATGATTTCGGGCTATTACACCGCGCTGGAACGCACGCTGTTCTTCGGGGATGTAGATGCGGCGTCATTGCGTCTGTGGGAAATCAATGTGCGTGTGCACGAGGAAGGCCAAAAATTGGTCAAGCCCGGCGTGCGCTGCTGCGACGTGGCCCATGCGCTGAACAAGATTTATGAAGAGTACGACGTGCTCAAGTACCGCACCTTCGGCTACGGGCACTCTTTTGGTGTGCTGTCGCACTATTACGGGCGCGAAGCCGGTCTGGAATTCCGCGAAGACATTGACACCGTGCTCGAACCCGGCATGGTGGTTTCTATCGAACCCATGATCATGCTGCCAGAAGGCATGCCAGGGGCTGGCGGCTACCGCGAACACGATATTTTGGTCGTCACAGCGGACGGACACCAGAACATTACGGGTTTCCCCTATGGTCCAAAGCACAATGTGATTCCCGCATAGGCCCAATCTTTGCTAACCTTAAGGGCTTGACCTGAAACACCGGAATACGCACCTTTATGCAGCAACCTTTTGTTCGCTTTGACCATGTAGAAAAAAGCTATGACGGTAAACAATTGGTGGTGCGCGACCTGACCTTGGATATTGCACAAGGGGAGTTTCTGACCCTGCTCGGGCCTTCGGGCTCGGGCAAGACGACCACGCTGATGATGCTGGCCGGGTTTGAAACCGCCACCTCGGGCGAAATCTATTTAGACGGCAAACCCATCAACCGCATCGCCCCCGAGCACCGCAATATCGGCATGGTGTTTCAAAGCTATGCGCTGTTCCCGCACATGACGGTGGCCGAGAACGTGGGTTTCCCCTTAAGCGTGCGCGGTATCAACGGCGAGGCGGCGCACAGCCGCGTCATGGCGGCCTTGGACAAAGTGGGCCTCAAAGGCCTGGAGTCGCGCAGACCGGCGCAAATGTCGGGCGGTCAGCAGCAGCGAGTGGCGGTGGCGCGGGCCTTGGTGTTCGAGCCCAAGCTGGTGTTGATGGACGAGCCTTTGTCGGCTTTGGACAAACAGCTGCGCGAGCAGTTGCAGTATGAGATCAAGCGCCTGCACAGCGAGTTGGGTATCACGATTGTCTACGTCACCCACGACCAGACCGAAGCGCTGGCCATGTCCGACCGCATTGCAGTGTTCCACCATGGGCGTATCCAGCAAATCGATATTCCTACGCAGTTGTACGAGCGCCCGGCCAATGCTTTTGTGGCGCAGTTTATTGGTGAGAACAATACTCTCAAGGGCACGGTGCACAGCGCCGCTGGCAGTAGCTGCCAGATCGCTTTGGCCGATGGCACGCTGATCCATGGCCAGGCCGTGGACACGCCCACCGTGGGCGCCCACAAGCTGGTATCCATCCGCCCCGAGCGCGTGCGTATCAACCCCCAGACCCAAGGCGATGGCAATGTGGTACAGGCCACCGTCATCGACATCACGTATTTAGGCAGATATGCCCGTTTGCGCCTGAAGGCATGCGGGCTGGAAGACTTCATCGTTACGCTTCCCAACGATGGACGCGATCTCGCACTGGCCGGCGGCAACACCATCCACATCGGGTGGGACGCTGCCGATTGCCGTGTGCTTGATAGTGAGTAAGGGCGGCTTTTTTAGTTCAAACAGGAGAACAGCATGTTCAAACGGATAAATTCAAGTGCACTAGCAGTTGTTGGCGCTGCAGCTATTGCTGTTCTGCCAGGCATCAGCGCCGCACAACAATCGCTTACGGTCGCTTCCTGGGGTGGCGCGTATACCAACAGCCAGGTGGAGGCTTACCACAAGCCCTACACCGCTAAGACCGGCACCAAGATCACTTCGGTGGATTGGGGAGGCACTTTGGGTGAGATCAGCGCCCAAGTGAAATCTGGCAACGTGAAATGGGACGTGGTGGACCTGGAAGCGGCTGAAGCGCTTAAAGGTTGCGAAGAAGGCCTGCTCGAAAAAATCGACCCCGCTAAATTGCCGCCCGGCGCTGACGGCGTACCCGCTGCCAAAGACTTTATCCCCGGCATGATTTTGCCTTGCGCCATCGGCGTGATCGTTTATTCCAATGTGGTGGCTTACGACAAAGCCAAGTACGGTGCCAATGGCCCTAAGGTGTTGGATGATTTCTTTAACGTCGCCAAGTTCCCCGGCAAGCGCGGTCTGAAAAAAGACCCTAGCGTGACGCTGGAGTGGGCTTTGATGGCGGACGGCGTAGCCGTTGGCGATGTCTACAAAGTATTGGCAACACCGGCCGGCGTGGATCGTGCGTTCAAGAAATTGGACACCATCAAGAGCAGCATCGTTTGGTGGACTGCTGGTGCGCAGCCACCGCAGCTCTTGGCTTCGGGTGAAGTGGTGATGACCCACACCTGGCACGGCCGTATCGTGGATGCCAACGTGAAAGAGAAAAAAGATTTCGCGCTCGTGTGGGATGGCCAAGTCCAGATTCCTGATCTGTACGCCATCATCAAAGGCACCAAAAATTTGGATGCAGCGCAAGACTTTGTTCGCTTTGCCAGCAGCAGCCAGCCTTTGGCTGACCAAGCCAAGTACATCCCTTACGCCCCCACGCGTAACTCGTCTTTGGCTTTGATTCCTGCATCCAACCCCAACCGTGCTTACTTGCCTAACGCGGGTCATCCTGGCCGTTCCATGTCCACGAACTCGCAGTTCTGGATGGAAAACGGCGACGACCTGAACAAGAAGTTCGCCGCCTGGTTGGCCAAGTAATTCTTAGGCAACATCGATGGACAGCACCGCCAGCCTTACGCAACGTCTGCGCAAAGCGGAGCGGCGCGGTCAGTTGCGTGCTTATGCACTGATCGCGCCGCTGTTCATCTTTGTTCTCTTGAGCTTTTTATTGCCACTGGGAACCGTACTATTTAATAGTTTTTACGACCCCGTGGTACCCAAAGGCCTGCCCCGTACGGTGCAGGCCCTGGCCGAGTGGAACGGTCCGCGCGACCAGATTCCCCCGGAGCCGGTGTATGCCGCTCTGGCCCAAGATTTGAAAGAAGCGGTGCAAGGCCAAAGCCAGGGTGCTATAGCCAACCGCCTTAATATTGAAGAGTCCGGCTTACGGACGATATTTATGCGTGCCGCGCGCCGCGTCAGTGCGCAAGAAGAGGGCCCCTGGGCGCCGTTCTTTGAAGCCGCTGACCCCGCTTGGGCGCAGCCAGGTATCTGGGGCACGATTCGCAATTTGGCATCGCCCACGCACAGCCTGTTTTATTTGTCTGCACTCGATTCCAAGCGCAACCAGGATGGCAGCGTCGGCCCCCAGCCCGAAGACCAGCGCATCCACATCACGATTTATTTGCGCACCCTGGGTGTGGCTTTTACCGTTACCTTCATGTGCATTTTGCTAGCCTTTCCGCTGGCTTATTTGCTCGCTCATTTGCGCGACAAAACTGCCAACTTGTTATTGATTTTGGTGTTGCTGCCGTTTTGGACTTCGCTCTTGGTGCGCACTACCGCGTGGATGGTGGTGCTGCAAAAAGAAGGCGTGCTCAATTCTTTCTTGCAGTTCTTGCATGTCATTTCCGAACCCCTGCATTTGGTGCACAACCGCTTTGGCGTGGTGGTGGCGATGACGCACATCCTGTTGCCCTTTATGGTACTGCCCATGTACTCGGTGATGCGCCAAATACCAGTGTCCTATGTGCGCGCGGCCCGCTCTTTGGGCGCGGGCCCGTTTACGGCGTTTATCCGCGTGTACCTGCCGCAATGTATTCCCGGCTTGGGCGCCGGTGCTTTGCTGGTGTTTATTTTGGCGCTGGGTTACTACATCACACCGGCTTTGCTGGGTGGCTCTACCGACCAGATGATTAGCTACTTTGTCGCTGACAACATGGGCCGTTCGCTCAATTGGGGTCTGGCTTCAGCGCTGGCTGCCATCTTGCTGGGGGCGGTGCTAGTTTTGTATGCCGTGTATGACCGCGTCGTCGGCGCTAACAACCTCAAACTCGGATGAGCGCTTCCAATCTGCCTTTGTACACCACGCCCCTGCAACGCGCGGGGCATTGGGTCTTGCTGATTTTTTGCATCTTGGTGCTGGTGTTTTTGATCGCGCCTGTGCTGGTCGTGGTGCCGCTGGCTTTTAACAACGAGCCCTATTTCCATTTCCCGGTGCAGGAATACAGCCTGCGTTGGTTTCGTGATTTGTTTACCAATGAAGTCTGGCTGCGCGCTATTTTTAACAGCGTGCTTACGGCCACCTTGGCAACTTTACTGGCCACTACGCTGGGAACGCTGGCTGCAGTCGGCTTGAACCACCACAACCTGCCGGGCAAACGCTTGCTGATGGCCGTGCTGGTATCGCCCATGATCGTGCCCGTGGTGGTGCTGGCCGTTGGCTCTTATCTGTTTTTCTCCAAGCTAGGCATTGCCAATAATTTGCTGGGCATTGTGCTGGTGCATGCGGTGCTAGGCATGCCCTTTGTGGTGATTACCGTGACGGCCACGCTGGGCGGTTTCGATATGAACCTGATGCGCGCCGCGCGCGGTCTGGGTGCTTCGCAAATCGAAGCCTTTCGGCGCGTCATGCTGCCTCTGGTGTGGCCCGGCGTACTCTCGGGCGCTTTGTTTGCATTTGCTACTTCGTTTGACGAAGTGGTGGTGGTGCTCTTTCTGGGCGGCCCCGAGCAAACCACGCTACCGCGTCAAATGTGGACCGGTCTGCGCGAGCAACTCTCGCCCACCATCCTGTCTGCAGCCTTTATGCTCATTTTGTTTGCCATAGCCATGCTGCTGACCTTGGAAATGCTGCGCCGGCGCAGCGTGGCACTGCGGGGAGTGACGGAGTAAATCTCAGGCCCTGTGTTGCCCGACGGCCTGCTCAATGCGGTGATCTGGCAACAACCACATGCCTGCCACCATAACCACCAACAGCCCTGCCAAGACAGGGTAACCGGTCAATGCAAGTGGAATCGCTGCGGCTGAACCAGCCAGTGAGAGCGTGCCTTTTCGGCTTTGTCCCATGACCTCCTGCAATGCAGAGGCCGGGCCTTCGTGCCGAAAGATCGCCAGGGTCAGCAAAAAACTCGAAACGGCGCACATCAATAAATCAAAGCAATAGACGGCCATGGGCATAGGCGCAAAATGATTCTCTCCCATCCACGCAGTAGTAAAAGGCAGTAATGAAAGCCAAAACAGTAAATTCAAGTTGGCCCAAAGCACACTGCCATTGACGCTGCGCACCAAATGGAACATGTGGTGGTGGTTGTTCCAATAAATGCCCACATACACAAAGCTAAGCAGGTAGCTTAAAAACAAGGGCCAAAGAGGCAGAAGGTCTTGCAGCTCAGCGCCATGCGGCACTTTGAATTCCAAGACCATGATGGTGATGATGATGGCAATCACGCCATCGCTAAAGGCTTCTAAGCGATTAGTATTCATGTGGGCTTCCCTGATGCAGACCCTCTTTGGGGCGATGTTGCAATTTTAAGGGCGCGCAAACCGAGCGCGGGCGGCCCCCTGCAATGACCTGCGCTAGGCGGGTGATTGTGGCGTGACGGCGCATACGCGCGCCGCATCGGCAGCTGGGAGGTGTGGACTATTTGCCGGAGACAAAACGCGAGCACAACCCTTGCCCCACCGAATTCTTACCTGGTAATACAATGCAATCCAAACACTGCATATTCAACAGTACAAGGAGCTCCACCATGCTTTCGACCCTCACTAGCAAAGGCCAAGTCACCATTCCGCAAGCCTTGCGCCAGCAGTTGGGTTTGGCTACTGGGCAAGCCGTGGAGTTTGCGCTTAGCTCCGACGCCACCTGCATCATGCTGCGCCCGGCACCCTCGGCGCGTCAATCGCACAGGCAAGGCTTTGGCATGGTCAAGGTGCGTGGCCCGCATGTGGCTGCCGATTGGGATGCGGCCCAATTGATGAAGCCATGAAGCAGGCCACTGCCAGACGCATCGCGCTGGACGTCAATGTGCTGGCGCGGTACTACGTGCAGGCCGAACAAAGCGATGCAGCAACCGTTGCGCAATGTGAGCAGGCCCGTGCCTTATTAGAAAGTGGCAAGCCCCTGTTTGTGGCCACCACCGTGGCCCTGGAGCTGGAATGGGTGTTACGCGGTTTTTACAAGCTCAAACCCAAAACGGTGGCTGACGTGTTTACGCACCTGTTAGCCATGCCCCATCTGCAAGTGCAAGACCGCCAAGCACTGCAAAGCGCATGCGATGCCTTGACTCAGGGTATTGACTTTGCAGACGCCTTGCACCACGCCAGCAGTCGCCATTGCGAAGTGTTGGCTACCTTTGATACCAAGGGTTTTGCCAAGCGAGCGGCGACGCAAGGTTGGGCGCCCAGGGTGCAGGCGCCCTGAAACCGTTAGCGGTATTACTTGCTACCAAGTTGCCATCAGCACCTGCACGGTTGAAGGACTACAAACCAAGAAAGCGATCGGCCGTCACGGCGCCAGCCGGCTAATTAACTTAAGACCGAATCCACCATCTCCACCCAATGCCGCACCGGCACCTGCGTGCCGCTTTGCAGATGAGTGATGCAGCCGATGTTGGCGCTCAGGATGGCTTGCGGCTGCAAGTCCTGCAAGTTGCTCAGCTTGCGGTCGCGCAGTTGGGTGGCCAGGACTGGTTGCAGCACGCTATAGGTACCGGCGGAGCCGCAGCACAAATGGGCTTCGTTATTGGCTACCTGCAATTGAAAACCCAGCGCGTTCAAATGGTGCTCCACGCCGCCCTTGAGCTGCTGGCCGTGTTGCAAGGTGCAGGGCGGGTGAAAGGCCATCATGCCTTTGGCTTGGGCTTTGTGCGGCGCAATACGTTCTTTCAAAGCGGGTAGCAAATCGGGCAATAACTCGCTCAGGTCTTTGGTCAGTTCACTGATGCGCTTGGCACGCTCAGCGTAGGCCCGATCTTCGCGCAGTAGGTGTCCGTAGTCTTTAACGGTGACGCCGCAGCCTGAAGCATTCATGACGATGGCCTCGACGCCACCGGCCACATGCGGCCACCAAGCGTCAATATTGTTTTTCATTTGCACGATGGCCGCATCCTGGTCGTTCAAATGAAACTTGACGCCGCCGCAGCAACCGGCCAGGGGCTCGACGATGGTCTGGATGCCGCAGGTATCGAGTACGCGTGCGGTGGCGCTGTTGATATTGGGGCTCATGGACGGTTGCACGCAACCGGCCAGCATCAATACCTTGCGCGCGTGGATGCGTGCAGGCCATGCGCCAGCATTGCGTGCCTCTGGCACCTTGGCCTTGAGCGCATCGGGCAAGAAGCCGCGTACCGCCTGGCCAAGCTTCATGGCCGGGGCAAACAGGGGTGAGTTCAGGCCTTCCTTTAAGGCCCAGCGCATAGCTTCTTCGCCTGCCGGACGCGGAACTTTGGCATCGACCAGTTTGCGGCCGATGTCAATCAAGTGGCCGTATTCCACGCCGCTGGGGCAGGTGGATTCGCAGTTGCGGCAGGTCAGGCAGCGGTCCAGGTGTTGCTGGGTTTTGCGCGTGGGCTCGGCGCCTTCGAGCACTTGCTTAATCAGGTAAATACGGCCACGCGGCCCGTCCAGTTCGTCGCCAAGCAATTGGTAGGTGGGGCAGGTGGCAGTGCAAAAACCGCAGTGCACGCAGTTGCGCACAATCGCCTCGGCGGCCTTGCCATCGCTGGTGTGTGCGTATTCGGGGGAGAGCGTGGTTTGCATGGCGGGTGGGGTTTAGGCCGGGGAGTGCAGGCGGCCAGTATTAAACACGCCATCGGGGTCAAATTCGGCTTGCAAAGCGGTTTGGATACGCTGCTGCGTCGCGTCTAGCGGCGCAAATACGGCAGCGCCCACATCCGAGTCGGCCAGTGCGCCCGCAGGCCGGCGAAACAAGCTGGCATGCCCTCCGGCTTGAGCGGCCAGCGCATGCAATTGGCTTGCGGCAGAGGCAGGCGCCCAGACCCAGCGCTGCGCACCTTGCCATTCCACGCACTGGGCATAGGGAAGATCCAGCACCGGGGTGGTTTGCGCCACCGACAGGCGCCACAGGCAGTCGTTATCGCCCGGTGGTCGGGTAAAAAACGCGTGTTGCTGGTTGCGCATCGCATCCCAGAAAAACATGGCGGCCTCGGCGTCTGCTGGCTGCGCCTGTCCGCCCTGGGCCTCTACATCGGCCTGCAATTTGGGCAAGGCCGCCCGCACGGCGGCTTGGGCGCCGCGCAAGCGCACTGTCAGGCGTCCGCTGCTGGCACCAGAATCGCACTGCCAGCAACTGGCATTGAGGGGCAGGGGCTGGCCGCCCCAGCGGTGCAGCAACTGCAGGGCCACCTCCTGAGGAAGTTGGCACACCATGCTCGCTTCACTAGGCGCAAAAGCCAGCACTTTGAGCGAAACCTCGGTCACCACGCCCAGGGTGCCCCAGCTACCGGCCAGCACCCGGCTGAGGTCATAGCCGGCCACGTTCTTCATGACCTGGCCGCCAAAAGTGAGGTGCTCACCTAGGCCGTTGATAAAACGCGCCCCGAGTACAAAGTCGCGCGCCGCACCCACACTGGCCCGGCTAGGGCCGCTCAGGCCGCTGGCCACCAGGCCGCCCACGGTGGCGCCGGCATGGCCGAAATGCGGCGGCTCGAAAGGAAGGCATTGGTTTTGTTCCTGCAACAAGGCTTCCAGGGTGCTGAGCAAAGTACCGCTGCGCACGGTGACTACCAGCTCGGTGGGCTCATAGCTGACGATACCTTGCAGGCCCCGGGTTTCCAGCAAATCCCCATGCAATTGCGCGCCGAAAAAATCCTTGCTGCCGCCCCCGCGCACGCGCAAAGGCTTGCGGCTGTGCGCTGGCACAGAACGGGCGTGGGCTATGCGCTGGACAATGTCGTCCAGCACTTGCGAGTATTCGGGCATGCGTGCAATGGTAGCGGTGCGGCGCAATAGCACCTGTGAATTTTTTGAATGTGCCTTGGTTGAATTCTTGGCAAAACACATGCGTTAAGCCATTGCGCGTCAGAATGCGCTCCATTGCAAGGTTTTTATGCCATTTAAGTGATTTTTCCCGCCTTGATGTCCAAGTCTTTACCTACTGTCATCGTTCTGGCCGCTGGTCGCAGCGCGCGTTTTCGGGCTGCCAGCGGCGGCCAGGACAAGTTGCAAGCGCTTTTAGGCACGCTTAGCGTGCGCGAACACGCCATCGCAGCGGTCCAAGCCAGCGGCCTGCCTTTTCATGTGGTCGAAGCCGCACACACTGCCCATATTGATCAGCCTGGCATGGGCGACAGCATCGCCACCGGCGTGCGCGCCTGTGCCCAAGCCGCCGGCTGGTTGGTATTGCCGGCCGATTTGCCGCTGATACAGCCCGCCACTTTGCGCGCCGTGGCCCAGGCCTTGACCGATCACACGGTAGTGCAAGCGGTGTACCAGGGCCAGCGCGGCCACCCCGTGGGCTTTGCCGCCACCTGCGGCCCGGCTTTAATGGCCTTGACCGGCGACCAAGGGGCACGCGCTGTATTGCAAACCTACGCGCCCTATGCGCTGCCCGTCCATGATGCCGGTTGCATCCACGATGTGGATACGCCAGAGGCGCTGGAGGCGGCGCGGCGCTTGCTGGCGCAGTCGTTTTAGACCTGAATCAACCGCCGCCACGCGGCAGCTTGTGCCTAGCACTGCCCATCTTCTTGCGCGTCATTGCGCAAACGCTGCAAGCCAACAGCGCAGCGCACGCGAACAAGGCGGCGCTGCGCATGGGCGCAGTTACCTTCATCCACCGCTTCGGCTCCAGCCTGAACGCGCATGTGCATTTCCATGTGTGCGTGGTCGATGCAGTGGCTACCGTCGATGTCTACAGTCCGTCCGCCGTGACAGCAAAAAAGCCAATGCCGATGATGCCCCGTGGTGGCCACGCCACTCAAGGGCAGTTCGACTTTGGCTTTTGATTTTTCCCCCGAGCGTGTCTTGGGGGCTTTTTTGAGGGCTGGTGTCAAGCTTAAATTTGACTTTGATGCGCTAAAAGTTACACTGGGTTAACTCGATCAAGCCATGGACACGCACAACTTCATCCCCGCAAAAACGACTTCCCACCAAGCGCAATCGTGGGCATCGAGCCAAGCCTTGGCTATTTTGGCGGTGGACGGTATTCGCCCGAGTAGCGAAGGCGTTGCGCTCATGCGGTCGATTGATGCGGGAACGATGACCCGTGCGCAAGCCATTCAGTCCATTATTGAAAGAGCCCGTCTATACGCTAACCGCTGAGCATAATGGAGAAAGACGACCACTATTATGTTGAAGTCCAGTCTAGGAAAACCAGTACGCTCAATCCAATGGCTTTGGGATGTGCGAAAGAAGATCAACCAATGTTTCGCTCGACTTCATGTCAAGAGTCTAAGGCAGCAATTTCGTAGTCACAAACATAGGCGGCTCAAATAGTGAGTCTTTGCTAGAAAAGTAACTGATAAAACGGGCTCCATATCCAGTTAGTCAGTCTTTTGGTTTGTCATGGTAATTTGCGATTTTTGAATTGTTTTGCTAGATCGTTGACGTCAATGCCGCCGGCTTCGCCAGCGTAGTATCCGGTATATCCAAGTTGGAGAACGCTGAGAAAACCTACGTATGCATACGCTTCAGATTCTCCTGTGGAGGCACTGAACTCTGCAGCTTGCGCGCTCGCCCAAGACTCCCATTCTGATTCCCTTGCAGTTTTTCCTGGGAGGCGAATGCCACGCGCTTTACAGTACGAAATCCACGACATATGCAATGCATTTGGCAGTGATTTCGTCCGCTCAGTTTGATAAAAACTATGTTCGTAGCCCGCGCCAAATCCCGTGTTGATTTTCTTTTGAACGAGATGCACTCGTATGAAATACTGAGCACCTTTGGAAAGATGTGATGTGAATCTGGTCTTGGGCGCCATGTGGTCAACATGCGTGTCTTCGTTCAAGACATTTTCAAATTCTGGGTAATAGATTTGCAAAAATTTCTGAAATACATATCGATAATTTTGGTAATCCCATCGAACCCAGCATTCTGGAGTTCCCGATGTCGATTTCCAGAGCACGAAAGCGCTGGTTGGCCGATATTTGGGAAAGTATTCGACAGTCCAGCCATGGAGACGTTTTTTCCAATCGAGTACTTCGAGATTCATTGCAATTAAGCAATTTTGGGGATCCGTGAAATCGCGTAGCAGCGAGGTATTTTGACGGTCTAAAAAACTCAAGGTCAAAGACATAGATTAGTTCGAAGCAAGTATCGGAGTGTTACGCCCAATAGATGCAACGTTGTAGAAACTCACTTGGATGACTGCCTGCGCTGGTTGCAATTGACCGTCATGTCAGACCAAAACAACAGCTGCAAAAGTAAGGTGCTCACCCAGGCCGTTGATAAAACGCGCCCCGAGCACAAAGTCGCGCGTCGCACCCACACTGGCACGGCTGGGGCCGCTCAGGCCGCCAGCCACCAGGCCGCCGACCGTCGTGCCGTTGCGCACAGTGACCACCAGCTCGGTGGGCTCGTAGCTGACGATACCTTGCAGGCCCCGGGTTTCCAGCAAATTCCCATGCAATTGCGCACCGAAAAAATCCTTGCTGCCACCACCGCGCACGCGCAAAGGCTTGCGGCTGTGCGCTGGCACAGAGCGGGCGTGGGCTATGCGCTGGACAATGTCGTCCAGCACTTGCGAGTATTCGGGCATGCGCGCAATGGTAGCGGGGCCGCGCAAGGTGTCTCGTGAATTTTTTGAATGCGCCTTGGTTGAATTATTGGCGATGAACTCGCATTTGCGTATCGCGCGTCAAAATGCGGGTAGATGCAAGTTTTTTAGCACAATTAAACGAATTTATCCGTCTTCATGCTCCAAGCATTGCCCACCGTCATCATTCTCGCCGCTGGCCGCAGCACGCGTTTTCGCGCTGCCAGCGGTGGTTAGGACAAGTTGCAAGCGCTTTTAGGCACGCTTAGCGTGCGCGAACACACCCTAGCCGCCGTGCAAGCCAGCGGCTTGCCATTTCATGTCGTCGAAGCCGCGCACACCGCCCATATTGATTAGCCGGGCATGGGCGACAGCATTGCCACCGGCGTGCGCGCCTGTGCCCAGGCTGCGGGCTGGCTGGTATTGCCAGCCGATTTGCCCTTGGTGCAGCCCGCCATCTTACGCGACGTGGCGGGCGCAAGCGCACGCGGGGCAGGCGGTCATCGCGTACGACTGAGGCGGGCCGCTAGCGCCGCCACCCTGGGTGCCAGAACACCTTGGTCGACCCACTTTTGACAACCCTTAAAAATTACGCTAGCTTGATGGATATGATGACGACATCCGCACACTGGGCACTTGACCCTGCGGGCTTACAGGGGCGGCATTGCATCCATGGCGACATTGATTCCGGCGATCGGTACATCGGCGTTTGACAGCACAGGCGAGCGGCGGCTTGCAGAGCGGCTGGAGCAAAAGCTTGATGCCGACTACCTGCTTTGGCACAACGTTCCTATTGGCCCCAAGCAAACTCACCCTGACTTTGTGGTGCTGCACCCCCGGCATGGGCTGCTGGTGTTGGAGACGAAAGACTGGTACCTCAGCACCATCCAACGCGCCACCCGACAGGCCTGGGATATCGTGGCTGACGGGATTTTCAAAACAGTAATCAACCCGCTGGCACAGGCCAGACACTGCGCCATTCAAGTGGTGAACGTGCTGGAGCGTGACCCGCATCTGGTACACGAAAGCGGGCCGCACAAGGGCAAGCTGGCATTCCCTTGGGGCCATGGCGTCGTCTTTACCCGCATCACGCGAAAGCAGTTCGAAGACGCCGGGCTGGGCGAAGCGATTGAACCGCACTACGCGATTTGCCAGGACGAAATGCTGGAGAGCGCGGACTCGGAAGCTTTCCAGCAGCGCTTATGGAACATGTTTGCACACCGCTTTGGTGGGGCGATCAGCCTGCCGCAGTTGGACCGCGTGCGCTGGATCATGTTTCCGCAGGTACGTGTGCAAACTCAGGGCGCCCTGTTTGACGATAGCGATGCAGACGCCCAACTGCCCGACATCATGCGGGTAATGGACATCCAGCAAGAGCAATTGGCGCGCTCTTTGGGTGAAGGCCACCGCGTGATCCACGGCGTGGCAGGTTCGGGCAAGACCATGATCCTGGGCTACCGGGCGGAGTACCTGGCACAGGCCAGCACCGCCAGCAGCAAACCCATCCTCATTCTCTGCTTTAACGAGCCGCTGGGCGTCAAACTGCACAGCGTCATGCAGGCCAAGGGCTTGGACGGGCGGGTGCATGTGCGGCATTTTCATAAATGGTGCCGCGAGCAACTGGTGGCGTATGGGCAGACACTGCCCGTCCAAGGGAGCAGCCAGCAATATGTCGACGAACTGGTGGAGCGGGTTATTCGCGCGGTAGATGGCAAGCAAATTCCCAGCGGCCAATACCAGGCAGTGATGATTGACGAAGGCCACGACTTCGCACCCGAGTGGCTCAAGCTAGTCACCCAAATGGTGGACCCCACCACCAACAGCCTGCTGGTGCTGTACGACGACGCGCAAAGCATTTATGAGCGGGAGCGCAGCAAAAACTTCAGCTTCAAGAGCGTGGGCATTCAAGCGCAGGGCCGCACCACCATCCTGAAAATCAACTACCGTAATACGCGGCAAATTCTTCAAACCGCCAGCCTAGTGGCCGCCGACCTGCTGACTGCGGACGACAAAGACGACGACGGCATACCGGTGGTGAAACCCGTCAGCTGCGGGCGCGAAGGGCAAGCCCCCGTCATTATCAAGCTGCCCACTTTGCGCGCCGAAGCGCTTGCCATTGCCGACCATCTGGCGAGCGTCCACAGGGAAGGCTTTGCCTGGGGTGACATGGCGGTGCTTTGTGCAGACTGGAAAACCATGGACCTGTGCGCCAGCGCCTTAGCACATCGCAAGCTGCCGCATCGCGTGCGCTACAAGTCCGGTCAGTTCGCTCCAAACGCAGACGCCATTCAGGTGATGACCATGCATGCCAGCAAAGGCTTGGAATTCCCAGTGGTGGCGCTGCCGGGTGTGGGGCATATGCCCGGGCCGGGGGAGGATGAGAAGGAAGCGGCGCGGGTGTTTTATGTGGCGGCGACAAGGGCTACGCAGCGGCTGCTGATGGGAGTCGGTGGGGATGGGGGTTTTGGAGGCCTGGTCGGATCATGACAAGCAAATCACACCACTTAATTTGTCGCAATACCCCTTGCGCGCCACTTCAAGTGGCGCGCTTTCCAAACGACGAGGCCGCTCTGTACGGGCTACAGACCAAGCGGCTGAATGAGCAAGTCAAACGGAACCGGGACCGCTTTCCCAGCGATTTCCTCTTTCAGCTTACGGCTGATGAAAAAACCGAGGTGGTCGCAAATTGCGACCACCTCCAAAATCTGAAATTTTCCAAGGCCTTGCCTATGCGTTTACTGAGCACGGACCCGCCCAAGCGGCCCATTGGGTTTCTGACGCATGAGGATAAAAAGACACCCAAGGCCAGCAGGTTGACCAAAGGACGGAAGGCACCGTGAGCGTCCAAGCAATGACATTCATGCGCCCACTAGTCGCGTCAATGGCAACCAACATGCGTCACGTGGTGCAGCTTGTCCTGCCGCTTACCCGGTTTGTCGCGAAGCTGTCACGACCATTGAGCTGGAGCGACTTTGTCAACTTATTGACCCTCAAAAGGCTGAACAAACACGAGCGCCAGCCGGGCGAGGAAGCGCCCATCGGCCTCATCTTGTGCGCCGAGGCCAGCCGCGAACAAGTGGCGCTGCTGCAAACGCAAAAAGACCGTATCACCGTGGCCGAGTACTGGACCGAACTGCCACCCAAAGCGGAGCTGGAGCAAAAGCTGCATGCGGCTTTGCTGGAGGCGCGGGAGGGGATGGCGCGGCGTGGGGTGTTGTTGGGGGAGGCGGATGATGAGTAATGACATGAAGGTCAGCAAATACCTGGTGTTTCCCGTGGTGGAAATGCTGGGTGTTGGCCACATGCCCGCCAAGGGCAATTACGAAAAAGAAACCGCGCGGGTGTTTTACGTGACGGCGACAAGGGCTACGCAGAGGCCGGTTGTCACGGCAGGTGGTGGCAGCGGATTTGGGAAGAGCTTGCAGCCATAGGGCACGACTCAACTTTATTTGCTCAATTGAAAAACAAATCGTTTATCGGACACACAAGGAGCTTTCATGGAAATGATTCGGGTTAACTCAACGGCCATCGTAGCGATTGGATATGACGAAGAAAGCCAGCGGATGAAGATTACTTTTAAGCAGGGGCACACATACGACTTTTGTCGAGTCCCAAAGCACATCTTTGAAGGATTCCACCGCGCTTCGTCAAAAGGTACCTACTACAACTCGCACATCAGGGACAAATACCAGTGCTAGCAAATACGCAATCACTCTTCAGCCCTCAATTACTGGTATTTGCCTCAATTCATTGAAAGTGCTTCATGAAAGTCAGTGTCAATCTCGAAAACTGCTACGGAATAAGGGCGAGATCGGGGTCAGGAGCCCTTCGCACCCCTGCCGGATCTGGGGCATATGCCGGCCATGGGCGAAGACGTGCGCGCGGCTTCGCGGGTGTTTTATGTGGTGGTAATGCGGGCTACGCAGAGGCTGGTGATTGGGGTTAGAGGTGATGGTTGGTCGAAAGCGGCTGAGATGGCAATAAACCCACAAATCAATCGCCCCCAACGTTTCCCCGCGATAAATACCCAAAGTTTCAAAGTGCCACGCAATTCATAGATTTTTTTATTGAACATTCAAAGGGATAGATATGAGACTAGCAAAAGCCAGAATCCAAAACTACCGCAGCATTGTTGACACGGGGCTATTTGAAATAGAGCATTTCAAAACAATACTGGTCGGGCCGAACGAAGCTGGTAAGACTGCAGTTTTACAGGCACTACAACATATCAATCCGCCAGACAGTGCTACCAAACTCGATGCGCTCCGCGACTATCCTCGGTCGAAATACAACGACATTTCAACTGGAAAAATCAAACCCAGCGAGATAACCGTCGTCGAGGCCCATTTCGAACTTGAACCAGAGGATGTCGCGTTATTGCCGCCTGGATACGGTAGTTGCACTTATCAGCGTGGACGAAAGCTTGATAACTCTGCATGGCATACGTTGTTGAATGCTCCTCCAACCCCCAAATATCTTGCTATCAAAAAAGAGCTTGCCCGCCTTACTGCTCACGTGGATCAACGTCATACTGCCGCCCAGGGTGCGGTCGAATCGCTTCCACCGCCAAGCGTCGCACTGGCCACGATTACGAAAACTTGGACTGACGACACCCTGATTGACGCCGAGACCGCAAACGCGCTTAGTTCTTGGCTTACACAAATCCTCCCACACATTGATGAGTCCAACGACATCGAAGAAAAGAGGTACGACAGTCTCAGTTCCACTTGTCAGCAATTTAAACAGCGAGCTAGTGCATTGGAAACGCTAAATAAGAGAGTTCCCAAGTTTGTGCTGTTCAACAACTATTTTCGCGTGCGACCTTTGATTCAGTTGGACCACTTGGCCCAGCGCACAGAAACGAAGGTGCTTGACGACGACGAATATGACTATGGGAACCTGTGCTTACTTAAACTTCTTGGCTTCACCCCACGCGAGCTGTCAACGCTCGCAATGTCACCTGAGCCAGATGCAGGAGATGTCGTTGGGCTGAAGACATATCGAGATCAACTTGACAAGCGGCATTACCAGCTAAACGCGGCAAGCGTCAAGCTCACACAAGAGATCAATCGAATTTGGGCGCCTGATAGTACTCGCGCTGAGGCGGATCGATTGAAGGTGATGGCCGACAGACAGTACCTCAAAGTGGTAGTAGAAGACGCTCTTGGCGTTGATATAGAACTAAACCAGCGATCCGAGGGGTTTCAATGGCTGGTGTCGTTTTTTGTTGTTTTCTTCGCTGAAGCGGCTGGTGATCACAAAAATGCCATTCTTCTATTGGATGAGCCGGGATTAAACCTTCACGGCCTAAAGCAACGAGAGTTCAGAAAAACTCTTTCACGCCTTTCCGAAGTAAATCAAACGCTTTACAGCACCCATTCCCCGTTCCTGGTTGGGCCGGACGAGTTGGATTTGGTGCGGGTCGTCGAGATGACTAATCGCGCGATTGGTACCAAGGTGCTTACCTCTGTGACGTCAAGTGATCCTGCAGGAATGCTTCCTCTTCAAGAAGCCCTTGGATACGATATGGCGCAGAGTTTGTTTTCGCAGCAGAGGAATCTTGTCGTTGAAGGTCTTACTGACTACTGGTACGTCGATGCCATGTCTCATTTACTCCGTGATTCGGCGGCTAACTCTTTAGGCGAAAAGATCGCGCTGGTTCCTGCCGGAAGTGCGAGCAAGGTCGTCTACTTTGCAACCATACTGCATGCGCAGAAGTTGAAAGTTATAGCGCTTCTCGATTCGGACGCGGCTGGCGATCAAGCTGCCCGTCAGGAGACTCTTGTGCACGCACTTGGGCAAAAAGCGATCTTGCGAACAAAAGATACCTATACAGGGGCGGTTCTAATGCCGGAAGTCGAAGACTTACTTCGGGACACTTTGGTGGCAGTAGCGAAGGCAGAACTATCGTGGGAAATTTCATCAGCGGCATCGGGAAATCCGCAAGAACCAATTGTGAAAATATTCAGTAGAACAATCACGGACTTCTCGAAATACCGATTGGCCAAGGCTTTCTTGCGGTGGTCTCGTTCACATTCAAGTGCTGACCTTGCAACCGGTGAGCTAGCGCAGTGGTCCGCGCTTTTTGAGAAGATCAATAAAACGCTCAAATAGCAAAACCTGTTGCGGACTCACAAGCATGCTGCTTCAGGCGACCGAGTATTTGTTACTTCATTTGGTCGTCTAGCCGGCTTCCTTTCTTCACTGAACGTGCATTCAAACTATGAACAATAGACCAATTGTCGATTCACTAACGCGTCATCCACTTCGCTTTGGCGTCGGAGCCATTGTTGTACTGTTGCTTGCATTCTTCTTGAATTTTCGAAAGGAGGATATTTCTCAAACAACGGCGGAATGGGGGCAATTCGGCGACTACATCGGAGGACTGTTGAACCCAATATTTGGCTTAATCTCTGTTGTGCTAGTAGCTGCAACATTACGGAGTCAAACGCAATCAGCAGCGCGACAAGCATTCGAAAATCAGTTATTCGCACTGCTTCAGTTACATGCCTCAGTGTTGGAGTCAATTGACCGAAAACTCACCGACAAGTCCATTAAGAAGGGGCGCGATTGCTTCCAGCTGTTTTACAAAAAAATTGTATTAATCTCTCAGAATGAAAAAGTGTCAATGGGTACCGCCTATCAGCGTTTTTTGGAGAAAGACGGATGGGAAATTGAACACTACTTCCGAACGGTTTACCACCTCTTCAAGCATGTCAAGGATGGACATCGCAAGATTGAGGCGTCAGATGTCGAGCAAAAACGATATTACGACCTTATCAAGTCACAGCTCTCGCAATATGAGCTCGTACTTCTATGGCTTAACGTGCAGAGCATAAATCGTGGCAACTGGGAAACTATTCTTGGCGAGCCGCACGCCAAGCCGTTTGAACACCTAAACAAGGCCAACCTTATCGAAAATCCACCGCCAATTTCGCCATCGGAGGCTGAGGAGTAGTGACCCCCTGCGGTCAAATTGCCTTAAGGCAGCGGTGCTGCGGGCAACTCTTGCAATCGAGTTAATCCATGCTTCAAAAGCAGGCTTCAGGGTTTGAAAACCTGGAGTCGAAAGAATAAATGGCGCAGGTTCGAAATACCGCCGAGAAAAATGGGCTGAACTCGATTTGCCAAGCAAGCTTGTTTGACCAAATGACCGATTGGCCGACAAACAGCAAAAACAGGACGCACAGAAATGCACGAAATCATCTGCCCCCACTGCAGCAAAGCCTTCAAAATCGACGAAGCGGGCTACGCCGATATCCTGAAGCAAGTGCGTGACGGCGCGTTCGAGCAGCAGTTGCATGAGCGGCTTGAATTGGCCGAGCAAGACAAGCGCAATGCGGTCGAGCTTGCCCAGGCGCAGGTTGCCAGCGAGATGCAGAAGTCTGCGGTTGCCAAGGATTCCGAAATCCAGGCACTCAAGGCCAAGCTTGATGCGGGTGAGCTTGCGCGCAAGCTGGCCGTGACAGAGGCGCTAAGCGATGTGCAAAAAGAGCGTGACGCGCTGGCCAATGAACTTGCGCAGGCCAAGCGCGACAAGCTGGCAGCTTCTGAGCTGGCCGAGGCAAAGCTTGCCAGCGGGCTACAGAATGCCGCCGCAACCAAAGACGCAGAAATCCAAGGGCTGAAGGCCAAACTAGACGCCACCGAGCTTGCACAAAAGCTGGCGATCACCGAGGCTTTGAATGGGGTCGAGCGGGAACGCGACGAGCTGAAGAATGGCCTGGCGCGGGCTGAGCTTGAAAAGCAACTCGCAGAGCAGTCACTCAAAGACAAGTACCAAACGCAGATCACAGACCGTGATGACCAGATCGAGCGCCTGCGTGACTTGAAGGCGCGCCTATCGACCAAGATGGTGGGCGAGACGCTTGAGCAGCACTGCGAAATCGAGTTCAACCGCATTCGTGCTGCTGCGTTTCAGCGCGCGCATTTTGAAAAAGACAACGACGCCCGCACCGGCAGCAAAGGCGACTATATTTTTCGCGACTCAGACGAGTCGGGCGCCGAGATCGTCTCCATCATGTTCGAGATGAAGAACGAAAGCGACGAGACGGCCACCAAAAAGCGCAACGAAGATTTTCTGAAAGAGCTGGACAAAGACCGCACAGAAAAGGCCTGCGAGTACGCGGTGCTGGTTTCCCTGATTGAGCCGGACAGCGAGTTGTACAACAGTGGCATCGTCGATGTGTCGCACCGCTATCCAAAGATGTATGTGGTGCGGCCGCAGTTCTTTGTGCCCCTGATCACGCTGCTGCGCAATGCCGCTTTGAACGCGATGAAGTACAAGTCTGAGCTGGCGCTGGTGCGCTCGCAGAACGTGGACATCACAAAGTTTGAAACCCAGCTCGACGAGTTCAAGACCTCGTTTGGGCGCAATTGGCGCTTGGCCTCTGAGGGCTTTGAAGATGCCGTCAAGCGCATCGACGAAGCGATCAGGGATCTTGAAAAAACCAAGGAAGCGCTGCACAAGTCAGCGAACAATTTGCGACTCGCCAACGACAAGGCCGACGACCTGACGATCAAGAAGCTGACGCGGGGCAACCCGACGATGGCGGGCAAGTTTGCGGAGCTGAAGCAGGCTGGTGCTGCTGACGCATAGCACCCGCGCCAGAGGCCTACCCCGCTACCACCTGGTACCCCGTACTCCGCCCCCCACCCTCCAGCCTGGCCAGCATGCCACGCGCGAGCAAATCATTGATGTCGCGCAGCGCCGTGTCCGCCGAGCATTTGCCAATGGCCGCCCACTTGGCGTTGGTGAGCTTGCCCTCCATGCCGTCGAGCACATGGCTCAGCACCAGCGTCTGCCGCGCGTTCAGGGGCGTGCCAGCCCAGCGCTGCCAGAACTGGGCTTTGTCCAGCACGCTAGCCAGCAGTCCATCGGCACCCTGCACCGCTCGCAGCAGGCAGGCCAAGAACCAATTCAGCCAGGGTGTTACGTCCAGGGTGCCGCGCTGGGTGGCCTCCAGCTGCTCGTAATACTGCTTGCGTTCGCGCTGTATCTGGGCGCTCAGGCTGTAAAAGCGTTGCGCCGTGCCTTCGGCGCGGGCCAGTGCCATGTCGCCCACGGCGCGGCTGATGCGGCCATTGCCGTCGTCAAATGGGTGCAGGGTGACCAGCCATAGGTGGGCCAGCCCGGCATGGATGAGGGCATCGCCCGACGAAGGAGCGTTGAACCATGCCATAAAGGCGGCTGTCTCCGCGGGCAGTGCAGTGGCGGGGGGAGCCTCAAAGTGCACTTTCTCTCTGCCCACGGGGCCAGACACCACTTGCATGGGGCCTGCTGCATCGTTGCGCCATTGGCCCACCTTTACGCGCAAATGGCCGCTGTAGCCGTTGGGAAACAGCGCGGCGTGCCAGCCAAACAGGCGCTCGGCCGTTAGCGGCTCAGCGTAACGCTGGGTGGCATCTAGCACCATGTCCACCACGCCGTCCACATGGCGGTCTGACGGAGCCAGCGCGCCAATGTCCACCCCAAGCCTGCGAGCAACGGAGGAGCGCACGACATCCAGCTTGAGCGCCTCGCCTTCTATGGCGCTGGTGGTTACCACTTCTTGGGTGAGGGCTTGCAGCGTGGCCTGGTCACGCTGCGCCAGCCCCAGCTCGGCCATGCGGCCTGCCAGATGGCCCTGCGCCCGGTGCACCTGCGCCAGCGGCACGGCCAGCGCAGCCGCGTCAAACCGCCATTGGGGCCAGTCGGGGCGTTGCCAGAGATACTTGCGGCGGCGTGGGGGCTTTTCGACAAACATGCGGCGATTATGCGGCGTATTCACCGCTATTTGTACGGTGAATGTGGCATCTATTCACCGCATTAATAGCGGATCAACCGGCACGGCCTGCGTATCACAGCGCCGCATAAACGGTTTTGCCGATTTGCCCGGCCTTTAGTCCGCAAAAAAATGCACCGGCAGGCCGGGCACATCCACCCGCAGAGAAAACACGCAGCCTGAATCCGGGTAGCGCGCCAGTTCGTCGTCCTTGCGGCCATGGCGGGCGCTGGTGATAAACAGTGTTTTCAAATCCTCACCGCCAAAGCAAGGCATGGTCGGGCATTGGGCTGGGGTGGCAAAGCTGGCCAGCATATGGCCCTCTGGAGAGAAGCAGCAAATACGGGCGCCTTCAAACATCGCCAGCCAGTAGTTGCCCTGGCTGTCCACCGCCGCGCCATCGGGCCGGCCTTGGTAGCGGGCATCACCGCTTACCCAATCAGCAGGTTTGGCGCTAAATTGAAGATGCGTGCGGTGTGCGCTGAGCGTGTTGCTGGCAGGCTCATAGTCCCAACCGTGGACCAGGTGGCGCGGCGTATCGGCCCAATAGGCGCTGCGCCCGTCCAGGCTCCAGCCCATGCCGTTACCGGTCAATGCGCCCTCGGCCATGGTCCGCACCAGGGGCGCGCCACTGCGCGCATCAATGCAATACAGCGCTGCCGCGTCATGCGCTTTGGTCTCGTCAATCGTGCCCACCCAAAAGCGCCCTAAGGCATCGCACTTGCCGTCGTTGGCACGCACGGTTTGCGTGTCATAAGGCAAGGTGACGAGGTGTTCCAAAGCGCCGCCCCAGGTCTGCGCGCGGAACACGCCGTGGCGCAGGGCGATGACCAGTCCGCCTTGGGCAGCCGGGGCGATACAGCCGGGCTCGCTGGGCATGTCCCAGACTTCCAAGTTGCCGCCATCGGCCTTGGCGCGCAGAATTTTCTTGCCCGGAATATCCACCCAATACAAACGCGATTCCTGCGGATGCCAAAACGGCGACTCGCCCAGTTCATAGGGCTGGGGGTGCAGGCGGGTCCAATCGGCTTGGCGCAGTGTGCTTGTCATGGTGAAGGCTTCCAACGCTGGTTTGCGGGTAGCTGCGATTGTCACTGGATTGGCTTGCGGCTCGAAGCCTTTGCTCCGGAAGGTCTGCATAGCTTCGTCATCGCGCGGAGCGCAGCGACGCGGCGATCCATAAGTGCAGGATAGGCGACCAAAGTGGATTGCTTCACTTCGTTCGCAATGACGGGTTTGGACTCATGCAGAGCTTTCCTTGCGAAATTAAAAAAGCCCCGCAAAACAATTGCGGGGCTTTTGAAGCAGCTTGCGCTGCGCTGTGCTTTCAAGGCGGCGTAAGCTGCCTTGGGATTCGACAGCGGCCTAAGCCGCCCCGTGCTTAACGGTTGTAAGCCGTCTCGCCGTGCGAGGTGATGTCCAGACCTTCGCGCTCGTCTTCTTCGCTCACACGCAGACCAATAGTCATGTCCACAATTTTGAAAGCGATAAACGACACGACGGCAGACCAGACCACGGTTACACCCACGGCCTTGGCTTGCACCAAGACCTGGGCGGCGATGGAGTAATCCGCAGCAGCGATGCCGGTGGCTGTTACCCAATCGGCCACAAAGCCAGGGCCACCCAACGCGGGCGAATTGAACACACCGGTCAAGAGCGCACCCAAAATTCCGCAGACGCCGTGCACGCCAAACACGTCCAGCGTATCGTCTGCGCCAAGCATTTTCTTCAGGCCATTGACGCCCCACAGACCTGCAAAGCCCGACAAGAAACCGATGATCAAAGCACCACCGATGCCCACGTTGCCGCAAGCCGGTGTGATCGCCACCAAGCCGGCCACCGCACCCGATGCTGCACCGAGCATGGAGGCTTTACCGCGCATCAGCGCTTCTCCGATACACCAGGCCAACACGGCAGCAGCAGTTGCGCCAAAGGTGTTGATGAATGCCAGGGCCGCAAAGCCATTGGCTTCCAGCGCAGAGCCGGCATTGAAGCCAAACCAGCCCACCCACAGCAGCGCAGCGCCAACCATGGTCAAAGTCAGGCTGTGCGGGGCCATGGCTTCTTTGCCGTAGCCGATGCGCTTACCAATCATGTAGGCGCCGACCAAGCCGGCCACGGCAGCGTTGATGTGCACCACGGTACCGCCGGCAAAGTCCAGCGCGCCCATTTGCCACAGGAAGCCGCCTTTGGCGTTCATGGCATCGACCACTTCTTTGCTGGCGTAAGCGTCAGGGCCCATCCAGAACCAAACCATGTGGGCGATTGGTGCATAGCTAAAGGTGAACCACAGCGCGCAAAACAACAACACCGCAGAGAACTTCATGCGTTCGGCAAACGAGCCGACGATCAGCGTGCAGGTGATGGCCGCAAAGCTGGCTTGGAAAGCGGCGAACACGATCTCGGGGATGTACACGCCTTTGCTGAAGGTGGCAGCAGGCGCGAAAGTGCCGGCGGCGTTATCCCAAATACCTTTCATCATCACCCGATCAAAGCCGCCAAAGAAAGCGCCCCCTTCGGTAAAGGCAATGCTGTAGCCGTAAATAAACCACAGCACGACGATGAGCGAAAAAGTCACCATCACTTGCATCAGCACGGACAGCATGTTTTTGCTGCGTACCAAGCCGCCGTAGAACAGGGCCAGTCCGGGAACGGCCATCATGATCACCAAGAGCGTGGAGACCATCATCCAAGCGGTATCGCCTTTGTTGGGAACCGGCGCGGGTGCGGCAGCGGCTTCAGCCGGTGCGGCCTCTGCTGCTGCGGGTGCTGCGGCGGAAGCGCTTGCTGCCGGCGCCGCAGGTGCGTCTTCGGCCAATGCAAAAGAGCCGACGCTAAGCAGGCCTAAACCCAGCGCCAGAGTGATTAAAAACTTTTTCATGGTCATATTCCTTATGGGTGCCTGGATTTACAGTGCGTCTTTGCCGGTTTCGCCGGTACGAATACGAACGACTTGTTCCAAGTCATACACAAACACTTTGCCGTCACCGATTTTTCCGGTGCGTGCCGCGCCTTCGATGGCTTCGATCACGCGGTCGAGCAAGGACGAATCGATGGCCGCCTCAATCTTGACCTTGGGCAAAAAGTCCACGACGTATTCCGCGCCGCGGTACAACTCAGTGTGGCCTTTTTGTCGACCGAAGCCTTTGACTTCGGTGACGGTGATGCCTTGCACCCCAATCGCCGACAAAGCCTCGCGGACCTCATCGAGCTTGAAGGGTTTGATGATGGCGGTAACTAACTTCATGTGTGCACCTCAGCTTTTCAAAAGTTGATAGCGAACGCAAGGGCTGCGCCGCTGCTCCGCGGAATCGGGAGACTTAGGCATTTAGCAGAAGGCGTGCCAAGTGCGGATGCAAAAAACTGTGGTCTTGGTGCGACAAGGGCTTTTTTGCATCCCTTTATTGCGCTAATATAACTGTACATATAAACAGTATGCACCGGCTTGGTGCAAATGCTTAGATTTAGCGCAAAAGATGCGCACTGTTTCAGGGAGTCGATATGGGTTTATCTTTGGTACAAAGCCGCGCCTTGCTTGGTTTAGAGGCGGTGCAAGTCACCGTCGAAGTGCATATGGCCAACGGCCTACCTAGCTTCACGCTGGTGGGCCTTGCCGATGTCGAGGTGAAAGAGGCGCGCGAGCGCGTGCGCTGCGCCATCCAAAACAGCGGCCTGGAGTTTCCGCACAATAAGCGCATCACCGTCAATCTGGCCCCGGCGGACCTGCCCAAAGACTCGGGCCGCTTGGATTTACCCATCGCCCTGGGCATATTGGCGGCCAGCGGCCAAATAGAAGGTTACCGTTTGGCGGAATACGAGTTTGCTGGTGAGTTATCGCTCTCGGGCGGCTTGCGCCCGGTGCGCGGCGCGCTGGCCATGGCGCTGGCCCTGCACCAGGCCAAGGTGCAAACCAGCCTGGTGCTTCCGCCCGGCAGCGCCCAAGAGGCGGCGCTGGTGCCCGGTGCGCAGGTTAATTTGGCGCGCACGTTGCTTGATGTGGTGCGCCAATTTATGCCCGAAGGCACCCAGCCACCCGGCTTAGACGCCAACAATCCTCCGGCGCAAGATGGCTGGGTGCGCTTGCAAGCGGCCAGCCCCGGCGCGCCAACCCAATTGCCGGATATGGCTGACGTCAAAGGCCAGTTAGCGGCCAAACGCGCGCTAGAGATTGCAGCCGCTGGCGGCCACAGCCTGCTGCTTATGGGGCCGCCCGGCGCGGGTAAATCTATGTTGGCGCAGCGCTTTGCGGGTTTGCTGCCGCCCATGGACACCGACCAGGCCCTGCAAAGCGCCGCCATCGCCAGCCTGAGCGGGCGCTTTGATATCCGCCGCTGGGGCCAGCGGCCCACGTGCAGCCCGCACCATTCGGCCAGCGCGGTGGCCTTGGTCGGCGGTGGTTCGCCCCCGCGCCCGGGCGAAATTTCGCTGGCGCACCATGGTGTTTTGTTTTTGGACGAGTTGCCCGAGTTTCCGCGCCAGGCCCTAGAAGCCCTGCGCGAGCCCCTGGAAACCGGCAGCATCACCATCGCCCGCGCCACCCAGCGGGCTGAGTTTCCGGCGCGCTTCCAATTGATCGCGGCCATGAACCCCTGTCCTTGCGGCTACTTGGGGGCGCCGGGTCGCAACTGCCGCTGCACGCCTGACCAAATCAGCCGCTACCAGGGCAAGCTCAGCGGCCCGCTGATGGACCGCATCGACTTGCATGTGGAAGTGCCGGCGCTGGCGGCTGAAGATTTGCTGCAGGCTGCAGCAGGCGAAGCCACCAACAGCATTCGCGCGCGCTGCAGCCGGGCCTATGAACATGCGCAAGCGCGGCAGGGCAAAAATAACCAGGCCCTGGCCGGGCAGGAAATCGACCAACACGCGCGTTTGGAATCTGCGGCATCTAAGTTTTTGCAAAGCGCAGCGCGCCAACTGGGCTGGTCCGCGCGCGGTACGCACCGCACCCTGAAGATTGCGCGCACGATTGCTGATTTGGCTGGCTCCGAAATAACCGCCTTGGCCCATGTCGCGGAAGCCATGCAATACCGCCGTGCGCTTCAAGGTGCGTAGCTGTCGCCCCCAAGCGCAGTGTGCAGCGGCGCTAGGCTTGCTTATGGTGGCTCAGCGCATTGCTCACCAGCTTGGCCGTGATGTCCACGATCTGGATCATGCGGTCATAGGCCATTCGCGTGGGGCCGATCACGCCCAGGGTGCCCACTACTTTCCCGTCCACTTCATAGGGCGCGCTCACCACCGACAGTTCTTCAAAAGGCACGATCTGGCTTTCGCCGCCAATATAGATACGCACCCCGGCGGCGCGGTCGGCAAAGTCCAGCAAACGCATGATCTGGGCTTTTTGCTCAAACAACTCAAAGGCGCGGCGCAAATTGCCCATGTCATTGGAAAAGTCGCTCAGTTTGAGCAAATTGCGCTCGCCCGAAATCACAACTTCGTCCTGCTCTTGGGTTACGGCTTCGGAATTGACATTCACTGCAGCGGCCATCAAGGTGGCGATCTCCGAGCGCAGGCTCTCCACTTCGTTTTGCAAGCGGCTGCGCACTTCTTCAATATCCAGCCCGACATAGTGGCTGTTCAAAAAATTGGCCGCCTCGATCAATTGCGACTGCGAATAATCCGCCTCGGTAAAGATAATGCGGTTTTGCACATCGCCGTCGGCCGAGACGATGATCACCAAAATACGCCGTTCGGACAGGCGCAAAAACTCCATGTGCCGAAAGGCGTTGGTGCGCCGCGGCGCCATCACCACGCCCACAAATTGCGACAGGTTGGACAGCAGGTTAGCGGCGTTGGAAATCACTTTTTGCGGCTGGTCCGGCGCCAGGCTATGGGCGGCGAAGTGCTGCGGCTGTACCGTCAGCATGGTGTCCACAAACAAGCGGTAGCCGCGCGCCGTGGGTACGCGCCCGGCGGAGGTATGCGGGCTGACAATCAGCCCCAGGTCCTCCAGGTCGGACATCACATTGCGTATGGTGGCGGGCGACAATTCCAGCCCGGGTGCTTTGGACAAGGTGCGGCTACCCACGGGTTGCCCATCGGCGATATAGCGTTCAACCAGCGCCTTGAGTAACAACTTGGAGCGATCATCGAGCATCAAAACATTTTAGTGATGTAATTTGCCTATGAACCCCCGCCTGAACCCGCAGTTCCGCCAGGTTGCCATCACCGGCAAATACCTGTCCAGCCACGCCCCGGCCGCGATGGCCGCCTCGCGCGCCACGCTGGACGGCATCGCCCATTTCCTGATGGACCAGGGCTGCGAGGTGGTGCTGGAGATCGATACCGCCACCAAACTGGGCCTGACGGGCTACGCGGCCATGGAGCTCGAAGCCATTGGCCGCCAATGCGATTTGTGCCTGGTGGTGGGCGGGGATGGCACCATGCTGGGCGTGGGGCGCAGGCTGGCGCCCTTTCAGGTGCCGCTGATCGGCATCAACCAGGGGCGCCTGGGCTTTATCACCGACATCGCCCTGGACCGCTATGCCGAAACGCTGGGCCCCATGCTGGCCGGTGAGTACGAGGTCGATGACCGCAGCCTCATGCAGGCGCAGGTGATGCGTGGTGGGGAATGTGTGTTCTCGGCCTTGGCCATGAACGATGTGGTGGTCAACCGGGGCGCGACCTCGGGCATGGTGGAGTTGCGGGTCGAGGTCGATGGCCATTTCGTGGCCAACCAGCGCGCTGACGGCCTGATCATCGCCACGCCCACCGGCTCCACCGCCTACGCTTTGTCGGCGGGCGGGCCGATGTTGCACCCGTCCACGCCGGGCTGGGTGCTGGTGCCGATTGCGCCGCACACCTTGTCCAACCGGCCTATCGTGCTCTCGCACAGCAGCGAAATTGCTATCGAAATTGTTTCGGGGCGCGACGCCAGTGCCAATTTTGATATGCAGTCCCTGGCCATCTTGATGCACGGCGACCGTATCGTGGTGCGCCGCTCGGAGCATGGCGTGCGCTTTTTGCATCCCAAGGGCTGGACTTACTTCGACACCCTGCGCCGCAAGCTGCACTGGAACGAGGCGGGGAGTTAAGCGGTGGGCCTCAAACGCATTGCGCTGCGCGACTTTGTCATCGTCGCCACGCTGGACTTGGAACTGGACTCGGGATTTACCGTGCTCACCGGCGAGACCGGCGCGGGTAAGTCCATCCTGATTGACGCCCTGCAACTGGCGACCGGGGCCCGAGCCGATGTGGGACTGATCCGCGAAGGCGCTGCGCGTACTGACGTTAGCGCCGAGTTTGATACGCCCACGGCCCTGTTGCCCTGGCTGGCCGAAGCTGGTTTTGAGGGCGAGGACAGCCTGCTGCTGCGCCGCAGTGTGGACACCACCGGCAAAAGCCGGGCTTGGATAAATGGCCTGGCCGCCACCGCGCAACAACTGCGCCATGTGGGCGAACAGGTGCTCGATATTCACGGCCAGCACGCCTGGCAAAGCCTCACCCGGCCCGATGCGGTACGCGCCCTGCTGGACGACTACGCCCGCATTTCCACCAGCGCTTTAAGCGGCTTGTGGCAAACCTGGCGCGCAGCGCAAGGCGCGTACGACAAAGCCCTAGAGGCGCAAGACGTGTTGCAACGCGTGCGCGAACGCCTGGCCTGGCAGATTGGCGAAGTGGACAAGCTCAACCCAGGCGCGGACGAATGGGATGAACTCAATGCCGCGCACAGCCGCTTAGCCCATGGCCAAACGCTGCTCGATGCGGCGCATAGCGCCTTGACCGTGCTCAGCGATGAAGAGCCTTCAGCCTTGCGTAATTTGCACAGCGCCTTGCAGCAGATCCAAAGCCAAACGCATTTAGACGCTGACTTCCAAGGCCCTGCCGAGGTACTGGCCTCGGCTATCGCGCAGGTGGAGGATGCGGTTCATAGCTTGCGCGCCTACCAGCGCCGTGTGGAGCTGGATCCGGCGCAACTGGCCGAACTCGATACGCGCATGGCTTTGTGGGTGTCCCTGGCGCGCCGCTACAAACGCGCTCCGCAGGAATTGGCCGCCACGCATGGCGCCTGGAAAACGGAATTGGCGCAGCTGGACGCTGCTGCCGACAGCGCCCATTTGCTGGCCCAAGCGCAGCAGGCGCAAGCAGCTTTTATGACCGAGGCGCGCAAAGTTTCTAAGGCGCGCCAGCAAGCCGCGCCCAAACTGGCCGCCGCCATCACCGAGGCCATGCAAGGCTTGGGTATGCAAGGGGGGCAGTTTCAGGTGCAGTTGCAGCCCACTGCGCAGCCGCACCAAAGCGGTCTGGAAGACATCGTGTTTTTGGTAGCCGGACACGCAGGTAGCACACCGCGCCCGGTGGGCAAGGTGGCCTCGGGCGGCGAACTGTCGCGTATCGCGCTGGCGATTGCTGTGACCGCCAGCCAAGCAGGCGGCGCGCAAACGCTGATCTTTGACGAAGTAGATGCCGGCGTGGGCGGCGCGGTAGCGCACACCGTGGGCCGCTTGATGCGCAAACTGGGTAGCGACCGCCAGGTGTTGGCGGTTAGCCATTTGCCCCAAGTGGCCGCGTGCGCGGACCAGCATTGGGTGGTGCGCAAACAATTGCAAGGCGGTCAAACTTTAAGCGATGTCGCACCCGTGCAGCAAGCCCAACGCGAAACTGAAATCGCACGTATGCTGGGCGGTCAAAGCAATTCGGCAACAACCATGGCGCATGCGCGCGAAATGCTGGAGCAAGCCCGTGCCTGATCGGAAACTCGAATTAGTTCTTATCACCGGCATGTCCGGCTCGGGCAAGTCCGTCGCCTTACATGCTTTGGAAGACGCCGGTTATTACTGTGTGGACAATTTACCGCCGGCTTTGCTCATGCAATTTATTGCCTTGCAACAAGGCGAAGCCCACGGCCGCGTAGCGATTGCGATGGATGTGCGCAGCGCCAAGGGTTTGCCGCTGGTGCCGGGGGATCTGGACACTTTGCGCGCGCAGGGCATTGGCATCAAATCTTTGTTTTTGGACGCCAATACCGAGACGCTGGTGCGCCGCTATTCAGAAACCCGCCGCAAACATCCTTTGTCCCAAAGCGATACCCAACCGGGCGACGACCGGCGCGCACTGGCCGATGCGATTGAGCTAGAGCGTAGTTTGCTCGCCGATATGCGCGCGCAATCCCATGTGATTGATTCGAGCATGATCCGCTCGGCCCAATTGCAAGGGTATGTCAAAAGCATGATTACCGCGCCAGTCGCCCAGCTGACCTTGGTGTTCCAGTCTTTTTCTTACAAGCGTGGCGTGCCCTCGGACGCAGATTTTGTGTTTGACGTGCGCATGCTGCCCAACCCGCATTACGAAGCGAATTTGCGCGTGCTGACCGGCAGAGATGCCCCGGTAGCCGAATTTTTGCGCGCGCAGCCGGAAGTGGCGCAAATGCAAGCGCAGTTAAGCAATTTTTTAGATGGCTGGATGGGCGCTTTGGTGATGGACCACCGCAGCTACGTCACCGTGGCTATTGGCTGCACGGGTGGTCAACACCGTTCGGTGTATTTGGTCGAGCAATTAGCCGCCCACTTCGCGTCGGATTGGGTCACTTTAAAGCGCCATCGCGAATTGCAGCGCGAGCCTGAGCTGGACTTTTCGGGCCAGGCCTTAAGCGGGTCGTAGCGTTTCCAGGAGTTTGCGCACCGGTGCCGGCAGGCCTAAGGTCGGCCAGTCTGTGTTGCCAAACCAGCCGCCGTCCAAAGAAGGCAAGCGGCGGCTAGCACGAAGGCGCACAAGCATCGGATGCAGGTGCAAGTCTTTGTGCGTGAGCACATGCACAAAGCTTTCCAGCGTCTGCAATTTGCTGCGCGCAGTCGTGGGCAAAGCCTCGTGTAAAGCGGCTTCGCTGTCAAACACCGGCAGGCAATAGAGGCCCGCCCAAACGCCAGGCGCAGGCCGTCTTTGCAGCCACACCGCGCCACTGGCGTCTTGCGCCCACAACAGCCAGAGCGACTGGCTGCTGCGTTTGAGCTTGCGCGTGCGCACCGGAAACTCTTCCATGCGCCCCGCAGCGTGCGCGCGGCAGTCAAGCTGCAGCGGGCATTCGCCACAAAGCGGCTTGCGCGCCAGGCACACGGTCGCACCCAAGTCCATCATGCCTTGTGTGTAGCGTGCCATGGCCTTGGCATCCGCCTTGTCACCGGGCACCAGGGCTTGCGCCAAAGCCCAAAGCGCACGTTCTTGCGCCGCTTGCGCCAAGTCGCCGTCAAAGGCCAGCAATCGCGTCAGCACGCGCTTCACGTTCGCATCCAAAATCGCCACGCGTTCACCAAAACACAGGGACGCAATGGCCGCTGCGGTAGAGCGCCCAATGCCGGGTAAGGTTTGCAGCAGCGCGGCTTGCCTGGGGAATTGCCCGCCGTGTTCTTGCACCACAAGTTGGGCGCAGCGATGCAGATTGCGCGCCCGGCTGTAATAGCCTAGGCCGCTCCACAAACCCATCACTTCGTCGGCGCTGGCCTGTGCCAAATCAGCCACCGTGGGCAGGCGGCGGGTAAAGCGTTCAAAGTAGTCGCGCACCGTGGCGACCTGGGTTTGCTGCAACATGATTTCAGATATCCAGACACGGTAAGGGTCTTGGGTGTTTTGCCAAGGCAGGCTGTTGCGCCCATGGCTTTTTTGCCAGCGCACCACTTTGTCCGCCACGCCGGACATGCTTGTAGCGCTTAGGGCTTTTGGCATACCGGGCAAAAAAAGGTGGATCGTTGGCCTTGGCGTATGGCTTTGATGGCGCCGCCGCAAGCGCGGCAAGGCAGGCCTTCGCGCCCATAGACTGCCGCCTCTAATTGGAAATAGCCCGATTCGCCCTGCGCGTTGGAAAAGTCTTTAAGCGTGCTGCCGCCGATCTGCACCGCCCGCGCCAGCACCGTGCGTATCGCGGCGTGCAAGCGGGTGGCGCGCACCAGGCTGATGCGCTCGGCCCGGGTGGTCGGCCGGATACCGGCCATAAACAGCGCTTCGCTGGCGTAAATATTGCCAACGCCCACCACCAGTTCGCCGCCGAGCAGCACTTGCTTGATCACCGTTTTGCGCTTTTTCAGTGCTTGCCAAAATTCTTTGGCCTGGAAATCGTCGCCCAAGGGCTCCACCCCTAGCCGGCCTAACAATTTGCGGGCCTCGGGGCTGGACTCAGCATGCGCAAACACCATGGCGCCAAAGCGGCGCGGGTCGTGCAGTCGCAGCGTGCCTTGGCTGGTTTGCAAATCCATGTGGTCGTGCTTACCGGCCTCGCCCGGCGTGTGCTCAAAACGCAGGCTGCCCGACATGCCCAGATGCAGCAGCAAAAGGCCTGCGTCCAAATCCAGCAGCAGGTATTTACCCCGGCGCCGCACACCCAGCACCTGGCGGCCCACAAGGGTTTGCGGCTCGCAGCCCAAAGGCCAGCGCAGGGCTTTGCCCATGCGCAGCGCCAGTATGCGCGCCCCGGCAATGCGATCGGCAAAGCTCAGGCGCGTCACTTCAACTTCGGGTAATTCGGGCATGGGTGGAGTAAGTAAAGCAAAGCAAATGCAGGGGCATGGCCCCGGCCCGGCGGTCGATTACGCGGGCCTTGGATTATTATGGCTGCATGTCACGCATCCCCTATTTGATGGCCTTCGCGCTGCTGGCCTTTGCGCCTGGCGCGCACGCCCAATCAGCCAAAGCGCCGCTGCCCGAAACCGCTGCCGCAGAGAAACCGCCCGAGCGCTCTGCGCTCAACGCATCCATCTTTTACCAGGTGATGCTGGCCGAACTGTGCTTTAACAATGGCGACATCGGCGCCGCCTACAGCCTGATGTTGCACGCGGCGCGCGAATCCAACGAGGCGCAACTGTTTCAGCGTGCGGTAGACATAGGCTTGTCCGGTCGCGATGCCAATGCTGCGGTGAGTGCGGCCAAGGCCTGGCAACAAGCCCTGCCGCAATCGCAAGAGGCGGACCGCTATCTCTTGCAATTGCTGATCGGGCTCAACCGCCTGCCCGAAACACTGGCGCCTTTGCAGCGCAGCGTGACACGGGCCGCGCAAGCTGAACGCGCCGCGCTCGTCACCGCGCTGACACGCCTTTATCTGCGCGCCAACGACAAAGCTGGCGCCGCTGATGTGGTCGAAAAAGCCCTGACCGCAGAACTGGCCAACCGCAGCAGTGGCCCTGCCAGCTGGGCCGCTATCGGCAATTTGCGCTTGGTGGCTGGCAACCGCGCTGCAGCACTGGCGGCAGCGCGCAAAGGCGCTGCGCTGGCGCCTTTGTCCGACGATATTGCGTCCCTGGCTATCAATTTGCTCGATGGCAGCAGCGATGATCTGGATGCACTACTGACCAACTACTTCGCTGCCGCGCCATCCAGTAATGTGCGCATGGGCTATGTGCGCAAATTGATCGACTTGCAGCGTTATCCCCAAGCGCTGGTGCAGGCGACATTGCTGACGCAGGCGCAGCCGGACTATGCCGACGGCTGGTTGGTGCGCGGCTCGATTGAATTTCAAAACCAAGACCTGCCACAGGCCGAGCAGTCTTTGAATCGCTATTTGGGCGCCTTGCCCGCAAGCCGCACGCAAGAGGACCCGGATGAAGACAGCCTGACGCCGCGCGGCATCGTGCAGGCTTATTTGCTGCTATCGCAAATCGCGGAAAAGCAGGGAGATTTTGCAAAAGCCCAAAGCTTTTTGGCGCGCATCAACAGCCCCCAAGATATTGCGCGCGTACAAATACGCCGCGCCCTGATGTTTGCCAAGCAGGGCCGCATGGATGAAGCGCTGTCGCTGGTGAGCAACCTGCCCGAGGACGATGCCGACCAGGCGCGCTCCAAGTTACAAGCGCAATTGCAAATACTGCGCGAAGGCCGGCGCGAAGAAGAAGCCTATGCGCTGATCAGCCAAGCAACTCAAAAAACCCCGGATGATGCCGACTTGTTGTACGACCTGGCCTTGTCCGCTGAAAAACTGGGGCGCGCCGATGAGATGGAAAAAATCCTGCGGCGTGTGATCACGCTGCAACCCGATTACCACGCCGCCTACAACGCCCTGGGCTACTCCCTGGCCGACCGCAACCAGCGCCTGCCTGAGGCCCGCGAGTTGGTCGAAAAAGCCCTGAAGTTCGCGCCCAACGACCCCTTTATTCTGGACAGCCTGGCCTGGGTGGAGTTTCGTAGCGGCAATAAAACCGAGGCCGTGCGCATCCTGCGCGCCGCCTACAGCACCCGCCCGGATGCGGAAATTGCGGCGCACCTGGGTGAAGTTTTGTGGAGCATGAATCTGCGCGACGAAGCCAATGCGGCGTGGGACAAAGGGCTGCAGCTCAACCGCGATAACGACACGCTCAAGTCCACCATCTTGCGGCTACGCGGCAGCAAATGAGCGCCAGGCTGCCATCGGTCCGGCACCTGTTTGCAGTCTGTCTGGTGCTGGTAGCCGCGCTGCTAACAGCCTGCAGTGCACCGGCCAAACGGCAAGAGTACGTCACCCCCAACGACGTGTGGGAAGGCCGCTTATCGGTGCAGGTGGCGGGTGACCCACCGCAACGTATCAGCGCGGACTTTTTTCTGGAAGGCACAGCGCGCCGTGCTAGTCTCACGCTCAACTCGCCGCTGGGCACCCGCATGGCGCGCATGCAATGGGACGCCACGTCGGCTACGCTGGAGCAGGGCGATCAAAAACGAAACTTTGAATCGGTCGATGCCCTGACCACCCACAGCCTGGGTACCGCCCTACCCATGCAAGCCTTCTTCGCGTGGCTGCACGGACGGCCTGAAACCGCGCCGGGCTGGGAGCTGCAAACCCTGGACAGGCTGCAAGGCCGCATCCGGGCGCGCAGCGTGGACCGCACGCCCGCCGTGCAAATCGACCTGGTGCTCGAACCCAGATAATGCAGGCCATGCAGGCGCTTTACGACATTCCCGCCCCGGCCAAGCTCAATTTGTTTTTGCACATCACCGGGCGGCGCGCCGACGGCTACCACTTGCTGCAATCGGCTTTTATGCTCATCGACTGGTGCGATACCTTACATTTTGAGTTGCGCCAGGACGGCCAGATCAGCCGCGAAGACCTGACTTGGGCCCTACCTGAAGACGATTTATGCCTGCGCGCGGCCAAAGCGCTGCAAAGCGCCAGCGGCTGCGCCTTGGGTGTGCACATCGGCATTGCCAAATCCGTGCCCGCCCAGGCCGGCATGGGCGGCGGCTCCTCGGATGCGGCCTCTACCCTGTTAGCCCTCAACCGGCTTTGGAAACTGGGCTGGACGCAGGCGCAATTGGCCGGTATTGGCCTGCAACTGGGTGCGGATGTGCCCTTTTTCCTGCTTGGGCAGCACGCCTGGGTCGAGGGCGTGGGCGAACTGCTGACGCCGATCGACCTGCCAGCGGGGCGTTTTGCAGTACTCAAGCCCGATGCCGGTTTGGACACCCGCAGCGTCTTTGCCCACCCGATGCTGGAGCGCAATACCGCCCTTGCTATAATTTCAGGCTTCGCTGCAAACCCCTACGGCTTTGGCCGGAACGACTTGCAGCCGGTCGCCGAACTGCTTTGCCCGGCTGTGGGCCAGTCAATTGCCTGGTTTGCCGGACAGGAATTGCCCGCCAGGATGACGGGTTCAGGCAGTGCGGTGTTTGCACCACTGCCAGCGGATACCCCATTGCATGTAGCCCCTGGCGACATGGCGCTGCGGGTCTGCAACAGTTTGGAGGCGCATCCCCTGCAAGGGTGGTGTTGAAAGCGTTGGATTTCGGTTGACGGCCTTGTGTCGGCAACCCGTGTAGGGGAATCGCCAAGTTGGTTAAGGCACTGGATTTTGATTCCAGCATGCGAAGGTTCGAATCCTTCTTCCCCTGCCAAATTTTATTAACGGTACAGCCAGACGGCCCGATGAAGTCCTGAAACCGCCCACCAGCGCGCAGCCCTGCCCACCCAAGCCCTCACTCCTATGCAAGCCGTTACGACCCCTGACTTCATGGTTTTTACCGGTAATGCCAACGCAGATTTGGCTGCGGAAGTGGCGCGTGACTTAGGTATCAGTCTGGGCGCGGCCCATGTAGGACGCTTCTCCGACGGTGAAGTCACCGTCGAAATCAACCAAAACGTGCGTGCCCGCGACGTCTTTGTCTTACAAAGCACTTGCGCCCCGACCGCCGAAAACCTGATGGAGTTGCTGATCATGGTCGATGCGCTCAAGCGCGCTTCGGCAGAACGCATCAGTGCCGTCATTCCGTATTTCGGTTATGCCCGCCAGGATCGCCGTCCGCGCTCCACTCGCGTGCCCATCACGGCCAAAGTAGTGGCCAATATGCTCCAGGCCGCTGGCGTCTCCAGCGTGCTGACTATGGACTTGCATGCCGACCAGATCCAGGGCTTTTTTGATATCCCGGTGGACAATATTTACGCTTCGCCCGTGCTGCTGGGCGATTTGCGTCAAAAAAATTACGAAGACTTGATTGTGGTTTCGCCCGATGTGGGTGGCGTGGTGCGCGCCCGTGCGCTGGCCAAGCAGCTCAATTGCGATTTGGCCATCATCGACAAACGCCGCCCGCGCGCCAATGTCAGCGAAGTGATGCACGTGATCGGTGAAATCGAAGGCCGCAACTGCGTCATCATGGACGACATGATTGACACCGCTGGCACGCTGGTTAAAGCCGCCGAAGTGCTGAAAATGCGCGGCGCGAAAAAAGTCTATGCCTACTGCACACACCCGATATTTTCCGGGCCCGCGATTGAACGTATCACTAGCGGCGACGCCCTAGACGAGGTAGTGGTGACCAACACCATCCCCCTGAGCGCGGCTGCTGCCAATTGCCAAAAAATCCGCCAACTCACCGTGGCGCCGCTGATCGCAGAAACGATTTTGCGCATCGCCAAGGGTGAGTCGGTCATGAGTTTGTTTTCGGATCAGGAAAATCTTTTCTGAACGGAGCAAAAGTCGGCGCGCAGTGGCCAGGTGCCCTGCACGCTTTTTGTTAAACCGGAGTCACACTGGTCGCGGTGGACTCTTACAGGAGTAAGTTATGAAATTTGTCGCTTTTGAGCGCGCTAAGCAGGGTACGGGTGCGAGCCGCCGTCTCCGCATCACCGGTCGCACGCCCGGTATTGTGTATGGCGGAAGCACCCCGGCTACGCCCATCGAACTGGACCATAACGCACTGTGGCACGCCATTAAAAAAGAAGCTTTCCATGCCTCTATTTTGGACATGGACCTCAATGGCACCGAGAGCAAAGTACTCTTGCGCAATGTGCAAATGCACCCCTTCAAGCAATTGATTTTGCACATCGATTTCCAGCGCGTGGAAGCCACCACCAAGCTGCAAATGAAAGTGCCGTTGCACTTTAGCGGTGAAGAAAATTCGCCTGCCGTCAAGCTGGACGCTTGCTTGATCAACCACGTCGCCAACGACTTGGAAATCACCTGCTTGCCCGCAGACCTGCCCGAGTTCATCGCTGTGGACCTGAGCAACCTCAAGAAAGGCACCTCGTTGCACGTCAATGACATGAGCCTGCCCAATGGCGTGACGGCTGTCACCCGTGGCAAGGAAAATCCAGTCATCGTATCGGTAGTTACGCCAGTGGCTGAGGTGGTGGAAGCACCTGCTGCTGCCGCTGCACCTGCCAAAGGCAAGGCTGCGGCCAAGCCGAAAAAATAAGCGCCTTCTGGCACTTGAGCAAAACGGGCCCGCGCAAGCGGGCCTTTTTGCTGGTGCCAAGGCTTTGCTCTACCATGGCGCACCGCTGCATTGCGCGCGGTGCCGATAGCGCTTACCGTGAGCCACCGCATGATCAAACTCTGGGTTGGCCTGGGAAATCCGGGTCCGCAATACGAAGACACCCGCCACAACGCGGGCTTTTGGTTTATCGACGGCCTGGCGCGGCTGTGGAAAACCACGCTGCAGTTCGACCGCAATTACTACGGCCTGGTGGCGCGCGTCAGCATCCAGGGCGAAAACCTCTGGCTTTTGCAACCGCACACTTTCATGAATTTGTCTGGCAAATCGGTGGGCGCCCTGGCGCGCTTTTTCAAAATCGAGCCCGGCCAAATATTGGTTGCCCACGATGAGCTGGATTTGCCGCCCGGCCAGGCCAAACTGAAATTCGGCGGCAGCCACGCCGGCCACAACGGTTTGCGCGATATTCATGCCCAAATGGGCACCGGCGACTACTGGCGCTTGCGCCTGGGCATTGGTCATCCGGGCGATAAGGCCGAAGTGATGCACTGGGTGCTAAAAAAGCCGATCCTGGACCAGCGCATCGCTATCGACCAGTGCATAGACCGCGCGCTGGCGGCGGTGCCGGCTTTGTTGGCTGGGGATATGAATAAAGCCATGCTGCAAATTCACACAAGCGTGCCGCCACGGCCTAAACTTGCCAAACCTGTAGACAACGCAGCGCCCAGCGCGCCGCCCGAATCCGCAGCCTAAGCCCAGGTGCCGCAGAGCACCGGGCCTGTTTTGTGAAGAATGTTTGTGTGAAGAATGCATCAGGGAGGACGCATGCCTTATTTTTCTATTTTTGGCCTTGCGCTGGCTATGGCCTGTGCGCAGCTAGCGGCCCAAACTTTGTACCGCTGCGGCAATGAATACCGCGACACACCCTGCCCCAATGGCATAGCGCTAGACGCGCGCGATCCGCGTACACCGGCGCAAAGCGCCCAGGCCGATAAACAAACTGCCAAAGACAGCGCCTTAGCCCAGCAATTAGAAAAGTCGCGCTTGCAGTCTGAGGCCATCGCCGCCAAGCGCATGCAAGCGCAGTCGCGGTGGGAGGCGGCGCAACAACAAAAGCGCGCCGCTGATGCCAAAGCCGCGGAACGTGCGCAGCAGGCGCAGGATGCGGTCGTGCTCAAACCACAAAAAAAGCAGCGCGAGGATATATTCACCGTGCGCAACCCTAAGCCGCCTAAAAATGCCGCGTCTGCGGCGGCGGCGCCTAAGAGCCCTTAAGCGCGCCTATCTTCACCAAGGCACCGCGCCCCTAGGCGCTGGCCGCCTGCAAACGCCGGTATTTTTCCCACAGGGTTTCGCGGCTTTCGGTGTGCGCCGGGTCTACCGGAATGCAGGCCACTGGGCAGACTTGCACGCATTGGGGCTCGTCAAAGTGGCCTACGCATTCGGTGCATTTGTCCGGGTAAATCTGGTAAATCTCCGGGCCCATGTAGATGGCCTCGTTGGGGCATTCGGGCTCGCAGACGTCGCAGTTAATGCATTCGTCGGTAATGATCAAGGCCATGGTGCCGCCTTATTTCCCGCTTTGTAGTTTGGCCTGCAAACGTGCGAGGACCGAGGGCGCGACAAACTGCGCCACATCGCCTTGCAGGCTGGCAATTTCGCGCACCAGCGTGCTGCTGATGAATTGGTAGCGGCTGTCGGGTGTCAGAAACACGGTTTCGATGTCTGGCGCCAAGGCGCGGTTCATGCCCGCCAATTGGGCTTCAAAATCAAAGTCGGTCACTGAGCGCACGCCGCGCAACATGGCTTTGGCCTGGTGCGCCACCGCGAAATCGCGCACCAAGCCGGTAAAAGGCAGCACGCTCACATTGCCCAGCGGCGCCACCACTTCGCGCACCATGTCCAGGCGCTCGTCCAGGCTGAACAGGGTTTTTTTGTGGTGCGCGGTGGCCACGGCCACGATGACGGTGCCGAACAGGGCGGCTCCACGGCGGATTAAGTCTTGATGGCCCAGGGTCAGGGGGTCAAAGGTTCCGGGGTAAACGGCAATCGTACTCATGCTTGCGCTCCTAAAGTGGTGGCTTCAGAGGGGTGGCTTGTGTATGGGCTGTCGCTGCCATAGCGGTAGTGGCTTGCGAAACTGGGGCGATAGGGCGCAGCACATGGGCGTGAACCGCGCCGGCCTTCAGGTGCCGGTGCAAGGACCAACCCAGCGCGGCCAGCGCCTCGGCGCCCCAGGCCACGGGTGCTTCTAAATAAAGCTGGCCATTGGGCGCAATCGCTGTGCGCGCTGCCGTCAGGGCGCCTTCCCATAAATTGGAGGCAAAGGGCGGGTCTAGAAAAATCAGCTGCAAGCTGCCAGCGGCTGCGTGCCGCAAAGCGGCCAGCCCATCGCCGCGCTGGATGGTGACGGCTTGGGCGTCCAGCTGCGCCTGCGTGCGCTTGAGTTGTTCGACCAACTGCGATTCCTGCTCCACCAGAGTCACATGCGCCGCGCCGCGCGAGGCGGCTTCAAAACCCAGCGCGCCAGTGCCGGCAAAAGCGTCCAGGCAACGCAGGCCTTGCAAATCCTGGCCCAGCCAGTTAAACAAAGTCTCGCGCACCCTATCGGGCGTGGGCCGCAAGCCCGCAGCGTCCACCACTTTGAGCTTGGTGCGCTTCCACATGCCGCCGATGATGCGGACCTGGTTACCGAGCTTGGCCGCTACGCGCGGCTTGGGCACGGGCTTGGCGGTGGAGGATTTGGGTCGCATGGGGCTATTGTCGTTGTTCGTGAACAAATACCGCAAACCCCCTAGCGTACGCCCACGCGCGCTGTATGTGTAGCTGCCGTTATAGGTCTGGAGGGTACTTAGTCGGTGTGAATTTGCAAGGTGCATCGGTCCCTACCCGTGAGTGCGAAGGCCAGGGTTCTGCCCAGGTATTAGGATGCTCAGGATTCGATCGTCCGCAGTGTGAATCGCTTAACCATGTCCTTACTCAGCAATACCCAAAACGCCCTTTTGCGCCAGACCTTGCAAGGCGCCCGCCGCTCGCCACCGCCCGATGCGCGGCGCTGGTGCTTGGGTGAGATGCCCCTAGGCTGGCTGAAGCCAGACCACGACGCAGCGCTAGCGCATGAGCTGACAGACACGGTGCTCAGCGGCGGGCAGCGTATCTGGCAGGCAGCGCATTGGCCGGTGGCGCAGCGTTCGCCGGCTTTGCAGGCAGCGGCGCAGCGCTTGCAGGCGCAAGGCCTGATTCGCGGTTGGCGCAATGAGTTGTACAGCTACTGGGGTGATACCGGCGGCCAGCCGCATCCCGGTTTGCCAGAGCACTTTCGGCTGGAGCGCGCGGCCTTTCGGTTTTTTGGTTTGCACAGCCACGCAGTGCATGTCAATGGCTTTACGCCAGACGGGCGTATGTGGTGCGGGAGGCGTGCTTTGAGTAAAGCGACTGACCCCGGTCGCTTGGACAATTTGGCCGCCGGAGGCTTGCCCGCAGGCGAAACTGTGTTGGACTGCGCGCTGCGCGAGTTGTATGAGGAAGCGGGCTTGCCCGAAAGCCTGGCGCGGCAAGTGCAGCCCGCTGGCCACATCACCACCGCCCGCATGGAAGCCGAAGGCTGGCACGAGGAAACGCTGCTGGTGTTTAACTTGCAAATTCCGCCGGATGTGCAGCCGCACAATACCGATGGAGAGGTCAGCGGTTTTGAATGTCTGTCGTTAGACGAAGTGATGCAGCGGATAGCAGCGCGCGATTTTTCAGAAGACGCGGCTTGCGTGGTGGCGCAGGGATTGCTGCATTGGTGAGTTTTTAGCGCTTTGGCTGCGGGGGCGTTCAAGCCGTCTTCAGTAAGCGTACTTTACGTTTTTGATTTTTCAGCAATTTGGCAGCTGCTTGGTCAAAGGTGATGAACTCATGCCCGCCTAACAACTCGCCCTCAAAAGCAATCACGCCGTCGGCAAAGTCGCCCCCGGTCTGGAGTACGGCCAAGCCAGCTAGCACCGCCGGTGTGTTGCAAACCACTTGATTGACTTGCAGCAAGGTGCGTATTGCATGGCTGATTTGTTCTGGGGTATATCGGTAGCCTCGTTGTAGTACCCACACCATTTCGCACAGCGCAGTACTTGGCACGGCCATCAGGCTTGCCGTTTGCAACACTTTTAGCGCCAAGGCGCTTTGTTTGGCATCATCTTGTGTAGCCAGCCTAACCAGCACATTGGTGTCTAAGGTGAATTTCACGTTTTCCCTGCCCACGCCTTGGAGATTAATGCGTTCATGTCTTCAAGGCTCAGCGCTTTGCTAGGCCTAGGCAGACAGCCCACAAATGCGTCCAACCCATGCGTCGTTTTCGCCTGGAGTGCCAGTACACCATGCGCGAGCTTGTCCACTTCAATTTGTTGCCCGGGTGTAATGCCCATGTATTGCAGCAACTCGCGGCGTAAAGTTATTTGACCTTTGGCGGTGACAGTTAATGCAGCCATGTGTCGTCCCTTTGGGGTGAATAAAGAATGTAATTTTACATTACTTGTAAAAACCAGGACGCATTTAGATTACTGAGTGGACGGTCCGTAATGGGACTTTTCCCACCGATTGTCCCTATAGACCAACGCAATGCTTTTTAGTAATCGCCTTTGTTATGGCCCAAGCCGTTGATGTGATATCTGCAAGGGCTCGTCCAACTTGCTTTGCGCAATTGGTGCCTTGGGGCAAGCCAAAGCCAGTGAAGCCGTCAATCACCGTTTACGCGCTACGCAAATGCCAAGCCTTTGGCCGCGTAAAAGTGTTTATACCTTCGCGTGACAAAGTCAGGCCCACGCCGGAGTCGCCATGGCCGCTCCAGGGCAGGCGGGGGCTGACGCGGTCGCAGCAATTCCAGTACACCGTGCCGGCATTCACTTGCGCCAACAGCCGCTGCGCACGCGCTTGGTCAGGGGTGTACACGCCTGCGGTCAGGCCATAGCGGGTGTCGTTCATGAGTTGCACCGCTTGCGCATCGCTACTGACTTTTTGGATACCGATGATGGGGCCGAAGCTTTCTTCGCGCATCACTTCCATGCTGTGGTTCACATTAACCAGCACCGTGGGCGCAAACCAGTTGCCAGGCGCGGGGCCGCGCTTGCCGCCGGTGAGCAGCTTCGCACCTTTGGCCAGGGCGTCGGCCACTTGGGCTTCCAGCACCGCAAGCTGCGGCGCGCGGGTGATGGCGCCGATATAGGTATCCGCGCTTTCGGTGTCGCCGCTTTTCATGCCATTGACAGTAGCTACAAAGCGGGCCACAAAAGCGTCGTAAATTTTTTCGTGCACATAAATCCGCTCTACGGAGCAGCAGCTTTGTCCGGTGTTGTACATCGCGCCATCGGCCAAGGATTCGGCTGCGTTTTCCGGATTCGCGTCATCGCACACATAGGTGGGGTCTTTGCCGCCGAGTTCGAGTTGGAGCTTGATAAAGCGGTTGCCCACTGCTTGCGCAATGCGCGCGCCGGTGGCGACCGAGCCGGTAAAAAACACGCCGTCAATCCGTTGTTGCAATAAGGCTTGGCCGACTTCGCCGCCGCCTATCAGGCACACCATCACGTCCTGCGGCACACCGGCTTGGTGCAGCAAGCGGGCAATCGCCAGCCCGGTGTTAGTCGCGTATTCGCTGGGCTTGTAGAGCACCGCGTTACCCGCCAGCAGCGCCGGAAGGATGACATTGCAGCCGACAAACCAAGGGTAATTCCAGGCGGAGATATTGGCGACGACGCCCAAAGGAATGTGCTCGATTTGTTCGGTCATGCCGCCCTCGGACATGACTGTTTCAGTAGCCAAGCAGCCATCGACCTGCGCGAGAAAAAAATCAATCCGACCTAGCAGGCCATTGAGTTCATTGCGCGAGAGCTGTACCGGTTTGCCGGTTTCGCGCGTCATGGTCAGGGCCAAGGCGTCCATGTCTTGCACCACGCTGGCGCGGAATTTTTCTACGCAGCTTTTGCGTGTGGCCAGCGGCGTGGCGGCCCAAGCGGCTTGTGCGGCGCGTGCGGCATTGGCTTTGTCGGCCACACTGGCGGCATCGTCCGCGGGCAAGGTGTTGACCAGTTGGCCGTTGGCTGGATTGAAGATAGACAGGGTGCTCATGCGGTACTCGATATAAAAAAACTAAAGCGGGAAAAAATTCAAGCGCGGGCCGTGCGTGCGGCTTGCAAAAAGTCGTGCAAGAGCGCGCTGTCGTCCATGACGCCGTATTCGGGCTTGTGAAATTCGGGGTGCCATTGCACTGCCGCCACCCAGGTATCGCCCGTGTGGCGTATCGCTTCGATAGTGCCGTCGTCCGGGCACAGCGCCTCGGCCACAAAACCGGGCGCCAGGTCTTTAATGCCCTGGTGGTGGATGCTGTTAATTTTGCGGCTGTCGCTATGGCCCAGCAGCGTCTCCATGCGGGTGCCAGGTACCAGGTGAACATCGTGGAAGAGCCTATCGTAGGCTTCTCCATCGCGGTGCACCAGCGCCTCTGGCTTTTGCGTTTCGATGTCTTGGTAGAGCGTGCCGCCGTAGCTCACGTTGATCAGCTGCAGGCCCCGGCAAATACCAAATACTGGTTTGCCTGCGGCCACAAAAGCGCGCACCAATTCCATTTCATACAGGTCGCGCGCCCGGTCACCAGCCCAGCGCGGGTCTAGCGGTTCTTCGCCATAGCTGATGGGTGACATATCTACGCCGCCGTGTAGCACCAGGCCGTCCAGCCATTGTGCGTAGTGCTGCGCGGTCACGTCGCCGCGCGCGGTATCGCCTACCAGAGCCGGCACCATCACCGGCATGGCACCTCCGGCCATCACCCAGTGTGGTACCGACTGCTCCAGGTATTGCAAGGTTTTTTTGGCGAAGGCTGGGCGCTTGTCGTCGGGGTACAAAAAACAGGCGCTCACGCCAATCTTGGGGCGGTCAGTCATGGTCAATGCAAAGAATAAGTAGTGGGTAAATAATCGTGGGCCAGCAGCATTTCAAAACCGCAGCTCGACCCGCGTGGCGTGGCGGGCGCAGGGACAAAGTACACAGCCGGGTTTACCAAGCGCAGCTTACAGGGCCTGGCCGAACAGGCGCTCAAAATCGGCCGCCGTGCAAGGGCGTGGATTGGTCTGGTGGCAAATATCGGCCTGTGCGATTTGTACTAGGCGGGCGATATGTTCTTCTTTCACGCCATGGGCCGCTAAGCCGCCGGTAATGCCGATACTGGTCTTGAGCGCTTTGAGCCAAGGCACCAGTGCTTTGCCGCCGCCGGTAAGGCCGCAGACATGCGCGAGTTCGTCAAACTTGGCGGGCACGGCTTCAAAGTTCCAAGCCAACACGGTATCGATCATCAAGGCGTTGGCCAGGCCGTGGTGCAGGTCACACACTGCGCCCAAGGCGTGCGCGCAGGAATGCACCGCGCCCAAGTCCTTTTGAAAGGCAATCGCGCCCATCATGGAGGACATCATCATGTCGCTACGCGCTTGCAGATTGCCGGGCTCTTTCACGGCGGCCTGCAGCGCAGCGGCGGCGATGCGTGTGCCCTCCAGCGCAATGCCATCGCACAGCGGGTGGTAGGCCGGGGAGAGGTAGCTTTCGATGTTGTGGGTGAGTGCGTCCATGCCGGTGGCGGCGGTGACATGGGCCGGCAAGCCCAGGGTGAGTTCGGGGTCGGCAAACACCATGCGCGCCAAAATTTTGGCGCTGAACACCACACGTTTTAAGTGCGTGTCGTTCTCGCTGACCACGCTGGAGCGGCCCACTTCCGAGCCGGTGCCCGAGGTAGTGGGCAGGGCCACAAAGTAGGGCAGCGGCGCGCTGATGGGGCGCACCTGCGGATGGTCCCACACGTATTCCAAAATATCGCCCTCGTGGGTGGCGGCAATACCGACCACCTTGGCTACATCCAGCGCTGCGCCGCCGCCAAAGCCGATGATGCAGTCGGCTTGATGCGATTTATAAGCCTCTGCACCATCCATCACCTGGCTACAAGTGGGGTTGCCGAATACGCCGGAGAACACCGCGACGTCCAGCCCCGCCAGATGCGATTGAAACTCGGTCAGCACCGGCAGCGCGCCCAGCGCCCGGTCGGTCACGATGAGCGGGCGCTTGAGGCCAAGTTCTAGCAAATGGACAGCCACTAGTTTGCGTGCGCCAGCGCCGAAACGGATGGGGGTGGGGAAGGAGAAAGACGTGATGCTCATAGAAAGATGCCTAAAAATATTGCTGATGGTGGCTGGGTATAACAGGCGGGGATTGTGCGCCGCCGCTCTAAATGATTTCGAAATAGCGCTTCATTTCCCAGTCGGTGACTCCGTCCAGCCATTGGCGCCATTCCCAGTCACGGGTAGCGGAAAAATGGTCAACAAAGCCGTCACCAAGCCAGTCGCGCGCAATACTGGACTGCTGGAAGATGCGGGTGGTTTCGATCAGTGTACGTGGCGCGCGTGCGATGTTCTCTGCGCCTACATTGGTGCCGGTGATCGGTGGCGTTGTCAGCTTCAAGCCTTTTTCCACCCCATCCAAGCCTGCGGCAATGACGGCAGCCATCGCCAGGTAAGGGTTCACGTCAGCGCCGGGGCAGCGGGTTTCTAGACGCGTGGATTTGGGGCTGCCAGAAATCACCCGAAAGCTCGCCGTGCGGTTATCGATTCCCCAGGTTGGTTTGACTGGCGCCCAAAAACCATCGACCAGGCGTTTGTAGCTATTTATAGTCGGCCAGATCATGGGCGCAAACTCCATCATGCACGCCACCTGCCCCGCTAGATAACTTTCGAAAAGCTTGCTCATTTTGTTTGGACTTTTCGGGTCGAAGAAAAGGTTGCGCTTGCCGTCTGAAAGACTCTGGTGAATGTGGCCGCTGCAACCCGGCAGCGTCTGGTTCGGTTTGGCCATAAAGCTAGGCATGATCCCAAAACGCGCACCGATCTCCTTAGCACCAGTCTTGAACAAAATAGCGCGATCGGCCTGCTCCAGCGCTTCGCTAAAACCAATCGCTGCCTCATAGACACCAGGGCCGGTTTCGGTGTGCAGGCCTTCGATGGGCACGCCAAAGGCCAACATCTCGTCCATGATGGTATTGAAGAAGTCTCGGTTCTGATTCATGCGCAACAGCGAGTAACCAAACATGCCCGGTGTCAGTTGCTGTGGCTCGATGCCTTTCTTGGCGGCCCAACTATGCGGTGTTTCCAGGAAATTGAACCACTCGAATTCCATGCCGGTCATGACATTGAAACCCATTTTTTCTGCGCGTTGGAGTACCCGTTTTAAGGTCTGACGCGGGCACTGGGCGTGCGCTGTGCCGTCCGCATTGACAAACTCGCCCAGAAAGAACGGCACCCCATTGTCCCAGGGCACGTGACGCGCCGTATTTAGATCGAGTCGCGCTAGCGCATCGGGAAATCCATGCTGCCAGCCCGTAGCTGTAGTGTTGTCGTAGGTGCTGTCCATCATGTCCCAACCCAGCACCACATCGCAAAAGCCGAAACCGCCGCCCGGGTAGGGCTCGGCCGCACCCAAGAACTTATCACGGTGCAGGTACTTACCCCTCAAGATGCCGTCAATGTCGCTGACAGCCACTTTTACCTTCTGGGCTCCGCTTGCCCGCACGCGCTGAACGGACGGATGTTCAGCGAGCGTATTTTTCTTGGAAGTCACCATATTCAACTCTCATCAAGTTTAAAAAGAATGTCCATTGGACCGATGCATAGGAGCCTGCAAATCCGATATTTAAAAATATATTCTTGCCCGAATATTTCCCGACCATGTGCCGACGCTTTTCTATTCATAAGCGGAAAAATGTTTTGGTCACCATTGATATAACTTAATGGCCAATGGGCCTACAAAGTAGCTCATGCAAAGCGCCGCCTAGAACATCTAGCCCTGCTTCTAGATCCGTTGTTGAGGTAAATTCTGCTTCGTTATGGCTGATGCCGTCTTTGCTCGGAACAAATATCATGGCAGTCGGGCATAGAGGACACAAAGCAATGGCGTCATGCCCCGCGATGGTGGATAAGCGCATAGACCTATAGCCTTTTGCAGTGGCAACCTGCTCCATCAGTGCACAGAGGTCTGTATCAAACACGCCAGCAGACCGATTAACTACTTGCTGTACATCCAGTTCAATTTTCGCCTCAGCCGCGATGGTTGAGGCAGCCCTCTCAAACGCTAAGCTGGAATCGGTGAGCAGGGCGTTGTCGGTTGCCCGCAGATCCGCATAAACGATCACGCTACCGGCAATCACGTTTGATGAATTGGGCTCGATATCCATCCGACCTACCGAAGTGAGCAATTTGCCACCGGTCGCATCTGAGATGGCACGACAAGCCACCACTAGCTTTGCAGCGGCCAACAGCGCGTCACGTCGTTGCTCCATCGGCGTTGGTCCGGTGTGTGCCGCGGTACCACGCAGTGTCACTGTGTACTTCACGGCGCCCCAATTGCCTTCTACTACGCCTATTTCTGCGTTGGAGCTCTCAAGCATGGCGCCCTGCTCAATGTGCAACTCCACATACGCTGCGGGAACCGCCGGAGCTTCGGACTTACCCAGGTAACCGATTTCTCCTAGCGCTTGTGCCAGCGTCACGCCACTTGCATCTTGTCGGGATAAGGCAAAATCAGACGTATACCGACCAGCATATACGCCGCTACCGAGCATGCTCGGAGAAAACCTTGCGCCTTCTTCGTTGGTCCATATGACAACGCCTAAGTTATGGGAGAACCCTTTTTGTGCGCAAGTGCGCATGGCATCTGCAACGATGCAGGCTCCAATGACCCCGTATGCGCCATCAAAGCGTCCTCCACGGGGTTGACTGTCTAAATGCGAGCCCGTTAACACCCATGGCGCTGTAGGCCCAGCTAAAGCCAAAAGGGCATAGATGTTGCCAACTCGATCCACACTAATTTCAAAATGCCTTTGCTCCAACCAGGCACAAACTAGATCGCGGCATTGGCCATCTTCATGGCTTGCTGCCACGCGGTTAAGTCCACCCAAAGGCGTAGCCCCTACCGCCGCCACCGCATCGAACAGCACATGAAAAGCCGACGTATCCAACAAAAGACCAGATGGAGTAAATTTATTCATTCATACCTGCGCAAGACGCGCAGCCAATGGCGATCATATCGGGGCGCTTTATGCCGATATTGGCGGCTTAGCGTGGTGTCGGGTGAGGCGGCATTGAGCAAACTCGCTCTGACGGCAATTTGAGTTGTGATTGACGTAAGCAGCATATTTACTATGCCAAAAGTATTTCTGCGATGCCACTTTCGCGCAAGGAGGCTAAATGGCTGGCCTTTGCGCGCTTATCAGTTACCAAAGTGTCAATGCGCTTGCACTCGCAAATTTGTATTCGGCTAAGCGTCCCGAACTTGCTGCTATCTGCCAGCATAACAACCCGTTTTGCATTCACCAGCATAGCGCGGGCAAACTCTGCCTCTGGCAAGTGAAAGCTCGAGGCTCCATATTCAGCGTGCAGTGCGACAGTGGAAAAAAACGCAATGTCGGGTCGATACCTTGCCATTTCCGCCATTGCAAGCTCGCCATAGGTGCCTGGCATATCAAGACGCACCCGACCACCCACCAGTATGAGATCGGAATCCGGAACCGCACTGATTAATGTGGCGATATTGATGGAGTTGGTCACCACCGTAATCCCAGGCACAGTCGCCAGTGATTTTGCAAAAGCATGGGTTGTGCTTCCAGAATCAACGGCGCATAACATCCCTGGCCTGATCAAGCGCGACGCCATCTCACCGATGCGCCGCTTTGCATCGGAATTTGCCTGCATGCGCGCTTTCAGGGGCGGTTCACCTTCAGTGGGGGGGCGGGCCACTCCGCCATAAAACCGAACCAGTTTGCCTTCGGATTCGAGGGTAGCGATGTCTCTACGTACAGACTCGCGTGACACCCCAAGATCTGCAATTAGCTCGTCAATAGAGATGCGATCTCTGATACTCAGCAACGAAACTATTCGATGATGTCGATCTTTTGCCCACATGGTATTGACTCAGTTAAGTAATTGGCTCTAAGGGCCACGCAATAGCGTTGCTTCGCCACTGCTCAACGCAATACGCCATTTTTAGGACGCCTAGATCATTGAAACGTTGTCCTACAATTTGAACGCCGATCGGTAGGCCGCGGTCATCAAAGCTATGGTGAACACTAACGGCTGGCTGACCTGTCTGATTGAATGGCGCGGTAAATTGTGCATGGCGAAGAGGCATCGCTTCATCGGCGCCCGATGCGTCAAAGGCGAAATTCACCATGGGCATCACAGGGGTTAACAAATAGTCAAATCTCTCTGTAAGCTGTTGCATTCGCGCACGGTCACGTGCAATATCGCTTAGCGCGCTGAGGTATTGTTGGGCTGTGCAGCTGCTCGCTGCTTGTGCCCATCGGTAGACAGCCGGCCATACTTCCTTGCGAAGTTCGGGCGCAAGTCCCTGTATTTCAGCCCATCCGCGTACTTGCATGGCCCGATCTATGGGCTCCATGGCATCATGATCGTAAGGCTTTTCAAGGTACTCCACTACAGCACCGCGTTCAGCAAATGCAGTCGCAACGGCTTGCACTGCTGCGCGCACGGGTGCCTCTAAGGGCATCCCGTAGCCTAGGTCTGTTATCAAACCAATACGAAGCCGTTTGAACTTCATCGATTCAGAAAGCTGCAGCCTCTTTTTATTCTCTGGCGCTAGCGACCAAACATCGCGCGCGTCTGGAAGGCGCAATACTTCAAATAGGCGAGCCGTATCCACCACATTGCGCGCCATGGGCCCAGCGGTACGCATGACGTCCGGTGCCAAGTGCGGAATTCTTCCGAAGCTTGGCTTTAGCGCAATCAGCCCGCAATGGCTTGCGGGCAATCGCACTGACCCGGCAATGTCTGAACCCACAGACATCACCCCGATACCTGCAGCTAATGACGCACCTGCGCCGGCACTGGAACCGCCAGTGTTGTATTGCATACCCCAGGGATTGCGTGCGGGGCTGTGTAGAGAGCTAACCCCCGAGGCCATCAGCCCGCAATCGGGCATCACCGTCTTGGCAAAGATGAGCGCGCCAGCCTCCAGTAGACGAGCCGCTGGCGGCGCAGTGAAGATTGAGTCAGGCAAATTGCGGTTGGCACCCAGTCCGTGTCGCCAAGGCCAACCCTTTAGTGCAATGCTGTCTTTGATGCTGACTGGAATGCCGTCAAGCGGGCCTAGCCCAGTGCCTTTGCCCCATCTGGATTCGGATGCGTGGGCCTGATGCATGGCTTCCTCTGCGCGGATACTAAAGAGCGCACCGATCAAAGGGTTAACTTTTTCTATTTGCGCCAATGTGCAGCGCATCACTTCCACCGGTGAAATTTCACGACTTGCATAGAGTGACGTTATCTCGTCACAGTTCAGCGCAACGAGTTCTTCTATTTTCACAACGAGTCCTTTGTTTAATATCTACCATTCCGTGGATGTCAAAGGCTGCGAAGCCACCAGTCCCAGCGTTGATCGAGAATCACTGAACGCGCACGCTTGAGCTTCCATATTCCATACTTATGGTAATCAAAATCCCAAGACGCGAGTTTTCGATTCACTATTCCCCAAAGCCCCCATTTCATGTCAGCTACGGCTCTACCAATTTGAAATCGTGAAAATATAGGTTGCGTAAGCTTGCCGTAGTAGCTCTCCAGCAAGACCATGCAATCTTCCTCTGAAATGAACATTTCACCGAGTAAAACACCGAGCTCACAACTACGGTCGTTGTTAGACGAAAATTCAAAATCAACAAGTTTCATCGGCGCACCGGGTTTGATCATGAAATTTCCCGGAATCGGATCGTTAAAACAAGGAACCATGTCTAAACCAGAAGCCAGCATGGCTTGTTTAGCCTGCATGTATCGGTCCACTAGCCAGGGCATATCAGCAGGCATTTTCGGTCCCAATTCGGAGGCCTGCCGAAGGTGTTCGTCCACCATGTCAAACTGCGTTTTTGTAATGCCAAGTAATGCGCCGCTATGAAATTTTTTATATACAGCTAGCACCTCAGACGTAACTTTTAGGTCTTTAAAGTCAAAATTTGTCAGGCACCGGTAGCCCTCCAAAAACAACATGATCTCAACCCCCGTTTTAGGATCAAAATGAAATGGTCGGGGACCAATACCCAAATCGAATGCCTGCTTTCCAATTTGGTTTGTGACGACGCGGTTAATAAATTTTTCGGTTCCAGGCCCTGGAACTTTTAGAAAATAACGAGCATCATGACCACTTAATTCAATACGCCAGTTGCTGTTAGACAAGCCGCCAGTGATCGGCTGATACTTCACTTCGCAGTCTTTCCAAGCATCGACCTGTTGGATAGCGTGCTCAGCAGCCCTTTCGGCTGGCGTTATGGCTTCGCCCAGTTTCTTCATCACACTCTCCTGAGTCGTTCAGCGAAATCCGATTCGCTGACATCCATTCGGCCAAGAAAAAAGTGCCAGTCTGAAAACTTGGTGAATTCCATGGAGCTGCGTTTTGAGCGCTTGGAGTGAATTGAACCAATCAATGCCCACCGGATATGGTCGACCGTACCATACAGGTGCGCCCGCTGAAACAGTGCGTCATCAAACCGCCCTTCGTACATTTCAAACATTGCCTGCTTTTCCAGTTCACCTAAGTGAAACTCAGCAAGGAGCATGCCTAACTCGGCGTATGGATCCAAATTCCCGGCACTGTCCCAGTCCAATAGTTTTTGTGTGCCATTCGTATGCACCATCACATTGGAGATATTGCCGTCACCATGTGCAGGTACACGGTCCACTCCGCTTGCCTGAATTGCTTTGGCGATTAACTCCAAGTTATGTAACAGCCAAGGCGTATCCGCCGGCAAAGGGGCTTGGCAGGCAACTGCATCGAGGTAAAGGTTATTGATCTCCGCGAATGGATCGCGATCTATTGTCAGTTTTGCTGATGCGTTAAAGCGTTTACGAAGACCGATATGCTCTTGTTGGAAATCTCGGTCGTCGGTCATGTCTAGGGTGCATGCACTCCATCCATCTTTTTCGGCCAGGTCGTCAAGTACCAGGGCCCGTTGCGATGGCTCAATACGCACAACATTTGCGCCAACAGCTAGGTCTGAGGCCTGCTGCGTTGCCTCATACATCTGCTGAAGATTGATGTAAATATCAGCATCCGAATGCATCAATTTAACGATGCGCGATTGAGTTTTGTCAAAGGAAGTAACGCGGGTCACTTCGCCGTCGATGCCCCGCCAACTGGGTGAAGCCAAAGCAATTAAGGCCGGTTCGGCAAGCCCTTGCGAAAATTCAGCAAGTTCTAAACATGGGTTCATCATCGTGACTCGAGTTGGAATTTGAACTTATAGTCTATGCGTATTTGACGGGCTTAGGCAGTTGTCTCAGAAAGGCTGATTCGCGCGCTCTCTGTAGCGGCGCCTACGTCGTTTACCGCATGACAGGCTACTTGTACATTTGTGGAAATTTGAATCAATACCGGCGCAATTTCCCGGCAAATTGGCATTGCGCGCGGGCAGCGAGAAGCGAAACTGCATCCGACAGGAATATCGATTGGATTAGGCGGTTCGCCATCGACAATTGCGGCGCGCACCGTGGGGGGTATCTCTTCCAGAGTTGGCGCCGCACTCAAGAGTGCCTGTGTGTAGGGGTGTCTGGGTTGCTCGAAAATGCTTTCGTTGCTGCCCATCTCAATGATCTCGCCCAGGTACATGACAGCAATGCGACCGCATATCCGCCTCACCATGGCTAGATCATGCGAGATGAAAATGTAAGTAAGTTCCCGTTCGCGTTGCAAGCGTGTGAACAAAGCCAGCATTCGCCCTTGCTCCATTTGGTCTAGTGCAGACAGACTCTCGTCCAATATGAGCAATTTTGGCTCTAGTACCAGCGCTCGTGCAATCGCAACTCGCTGCATTTGCCCCGTACTCAGACCCGTTGGCAGGGCATTCTCTAGCTCGGGATCAAGGCCAACATCGACCAACGCCTTGCGCACCGCAGACCGCCTCTGCGCCGCAGCGCCCAGACCATGTATGCGCAGACCTTCTTCAATCATCCGTCCTACGCTCATACGTGGAGGCAGTGCCGTATAAGGGTCTTGTAAGAGTAACTGAAACGCACAGCGCAATTTCTTAAGGTCCTGCGCTGCAAGCGATGCAATGTCACGTCCGAGTAATTCCAAATGTCCCTGATCGGTAGCCTCGAGCGCTGCAAGAATGCGCGTCAACGTGGATTTTCCGCAACCGGATTCGCCCACAATACCGATACTTTCTCCGGCCTTTACGCTGAACGTGACAGCGCGGACCGCCTGTACAAATACACCTTTTTGTGTGACGCCGTAGCGACGCACAGGGTAAAATTTTCTCAAATCTTTTGCTTGCAAAATATCTTGAGCCTCAGGTTTCGCCACAGGCAAAGCCAGTTCTTGTTCAAGATTCCAAATACGGGGGGTAGAGGCAACAATATGGCGTGTGTAGGTATGTTGGGGTGACCTAAGTACCTCAGCGACCGACCCCTGTTCTACGATGCGACCGTTTTGCAACACCAAAAGTCGATCTGCAAGCTTAAGTAGCGTTGCGGGCGATGAGCTTAGAACCAGCGCGGCTACGCCGTGCAGTTCGCACATTTTGCGCAGTAAATTAACAATTTGCTGCGCAACGGTGACATCAAGAGGACGCGTGATGTTGTCGGCCACGATGAGTAAGGGATCGGAGCACAACGCATCCACAATCATGGCACGCTGCATCATGCCCCCGGAGAATTGGGAGGGATACTCGTAAAAACGGTTCGTGGGCGAAGGGATACGCACCTCATCGAGAAGGCCAAGTATTTTTTCCTTTGCCTGCGCATGGCTTAAATCGGATTTTACGGCCTGGAGTTTCTCAACCAACTGCATTCCAACTGGGATAGTGGGATCCAAACTGGCCTGTGGATTTCCGCCGATGAACGCGATTTCGCGTCCGTTGTGAGTGCCCCTTCGACCTTTGGATAAGGGCCGACTCGATAGGTTGGACCCTTTGAATAGCGCCTCTCCTGAGATCACCTCAAGTCCAGCAGAAAGGGAAGCTGACAAGTAGCGCGACAGAATTGTTTTTCCGCCTCCACTTTCGGCAAATATGCCAACAATCTCATGGGGTTGAATTGAAAAATTGACGTTTTCTAGAATGACCCTGGACGAGCGCGCGGCCGCAATTTTTAAGTCCCTGACGCGTAGCACGGGAGACTGCTCACTGACTGTCATCGAAGCCCCCAAACACTTTATTGCGTGCGCGTTCGAAAGATGCACCAATCAAATTAAGCGACAACAATGCAAGGGCCAAGAACATGCCCGGACACGATGCGATCCACCACGCATTAATTAAATACTTGCGACCATCTGAAATCATGGTCCCAAAAGACGGTGCAGGAGGTGGCACACCCAAGCCCAAGAAGCCAAGAATGGTTTCAAAAATCATCATTCTTGCGACGTCCAAAACTGCAATGAACACGATAGGTGGGAGGATAGTTGGGACCATATATAACAGCATAATGCGCCAATGACTGGCACCCAAAACTTCAAGTCCACGCACATATTCCATAGAGCGCTCGGCCAATGCCACCGAGCGCGCCACTCGGGCATACAGTGGCCAACCGGACATAGCCAAAACCAAAATAATACTTTGCACCGTTGGCGTAGAGACTCCCAAAATTGAAATCGCCAAAATAATCATGGGAATGGACAACTGCGCATCGGTGATACGCATGATGACGGTATCACGCCACCCTGCCCGGTAACCGGCATAAATTCCTAAACCGCAGCCGAGCATGAGCATCATGAATACGCTCGCCATGCCAATGAAAAGTGAGTAGCGCAGCCCCACAACACTGCGCATCAGAATGTCTCGCCCCAGTTGATCTGTTCCTAAGGGGTGCGCCCAAATCCACTTATCACCGACTCCTATGGGAGGTAAAAACCGTGCACGCACATCGATAGTGGTTGCGCTTACATCGGATAGCATCGGATAAAACACCATGGCCAGAAACAGAAGAAGCAAAAAGCCCATTCCAAGCTTGAAGCCGGGTGCGCGTGCTGCTGCTTCCAATATTCTTCGGGCAGGCGACTTATCCAAGACCAGGCGCGGAACGCTTTCGGGGCCATAGACGGTTGCGTCCATTTTAAAGCTCCACTCTTGGATCAATAGAAAATGAAGCCAGGTCCACCAAAATATTGATCAGAACAAACACTGCACTGGTCAAAATAGCGATGCCTTGAACTAGCGGGAAATCTCGATTGGCGACGGCCATTACCGTTAGCTGGCCCAAGCCCGGGTAGTCAAATATGTACTCAATGACCAACACCCCGCCGATGAGTGATGAGAGCTGAATACCGAGCAAATTCATCAGCGGCACGGCTGCATTGCGGAGTGCATGACCCAAGATGATTTGCTTCTCCGGTAGACCTCGCACCCGGGCCTCGGTCACGAACTCCGCTTGCATGGTCTGCGCGATGGATACAGATAAAGCCCGAATCAAAACGGGTGAAATTTCAACTGCCAACACCAAGGCGGGCAGAAAAATATAGGCAGGGCCTTGGTAGCCTAAAGCAGGCAGCCAACCTAATTGAACAGAAAGATAGAAAATCAAAACAATGGCAAGCCAAAAGTTGGGAATTGAAACAAAAATGGACTGCACAACGAAGGCAAGTTTGGCACCCATGCTGTGCGGGTAAAGACCTGCTGCCAAACCAAGAGGGAATGCGAAGGAAACCGCCATAAATATGGCGGCTGCACCTAAGGCCAAGGTCAGTGGAAGTCGGTCTGCTATCAAGGAGCTTACCTTTGCCATGTTCGAAGTCGTTGGGTCTATGAATTGACCGCCACTGACAATCATCCCGTTTTGCGGACGCACATAGGATCGCCCCATATCGCCGATCATGACCTCGCCAAAGTAGCGCGCGTATTGCATGGGGATCGGGTCGCGCAGGCCCATATCCTTGGCCACGCGTTCAACCACATCCGCAGGCGCCATGCCGCCCACAATGAGTCGCACTGGATCACCCGGCACGACACGTAACAAGGTGAAAATCACCATCGACGTGAATGCCACGATGAACAGGCCCTGCCCAAGCCGCTTTAAGAGGTAGCTAAGGATATACATAGACTAGGTACAGGGTCTGTTCACGTTCATCGCTCGCGCTTTATATCGCCTTGGACAGGTCCAGCATTCCATTTGGATAAATGAACATGCCTTTAAGGTCCTTGCGATAGCCATGGATAAAGACGGAGGTAAACAGCGATAAAGCCGGCACCTTCTGGGCTAATAAAGGCAAAGTATCGGTACGCAAAATATTACGTCGCTCGTCGATACTTTTGGCATTGCGCTCGCGGTCTAGAGATGCATCAATTTCTTTATCCACAATGCCGCAGATGCGCTTGGAAGATGAATGGAAATGGGTGCGCAAGACCAGGTCTGGCTCGGGTGAGCCGGTGCACCATCCGCAATCAATCATATGGCCCTCACCGCCACCTTGTTTGTCATACAGTAAATTGCCCCAAGCGGCGACTTCCAACACCTCTAGCTTCACCGGGAATCCTTGCGCTTGAAGCATGCTGGCAATGATTTCGCCGTAGTCCTTGGTCTTGGGGTAGAACCCAGTAGAGGTGTAGTACGTTAGTGTAGGCAAGCCCTTGCCCTTTGGAAACCCGGCTTCAGCGAGCAGTTTCTGGCACTTGTCTGGATCAAATTCCGGGTAAGTCGCCACGTCAACGTAGCCGAATTTCACCGGCGAAATATGGGCTTTGGAAGCAGCCCCGGATGCACCCAATATTTCGACGATCATTTTCCTGTCGATTGCGTAGGCTGCTGCCCGGCGAACACGTTCATCATTGAATGGCGGCTTGGAGCAGCGGAAGAACAAAAATTTGTTTTCGGTGGAAATAACCTTATTGATACTGAACGCGGGGTTTTTGCTAACGGTGTCTGCTTGCTCTGGCTCAAGACGCTCGATCACATCGGCTTCGCCGTTAAGCAAGGATAGAACCCGCGTGGTGGCGTCACCCACGGCACGGTACTCTACGCCTGGAAGTTTTGGAGCACCGGCATAGTAGGTGGGGTTAGCAACAAGAAACGTCGAGTCGCCTTTTTGCTCATTGAGTTTGAACGGTCCAGTTCCGTTTAACCGAGCCGACAGGCGTTTCTTGTCTGCAATGTCGCCCGCCGACATGATCGGCAGAAATGATGAAAGAAAATAAAACATGTTTGCGGGATAGCCATGCTTCTTGGTGCTGATGCGGCAGGTCAGGTCATCCACCACTTCGACGTCTACGCGTCCGGGATACCACTGGGCCGGGCGATCGGGTTGGCTACCGTATTCGAATGTCGCCTTCACGTCAGCTGCTTTAAACGGCTTGCCGTCATGAAATTTGACGCCAGAACGCAGCTTGACTTCGATAGTGAATTCATCAATGGTTTTCAAACTTGTGGCGAGATCAAAATCAAGTTTGTCAGTGCTTCCCTTTTCCATTCGGGCGCGGGTTAAGTAACCCATAACTAGCCCCTCGACCGTCAACTGACCCAAATTTGTATGTGAGGTTGGATCCCAATTTCCGGTAAGGCTTTCCGGACCCATGAAGCGCAAGGTCTTCCCTGAGGCTGCAAAGGCCGACGTGAAGAAGAAGTCTGGGTTGAGCCTAGCCGCCGCAGTTGCAGCGATCAAACTTCCCGTTCTAAGCGCATTTCTACGAGTAATCATAAGTATCTCCAAGTTATACGACGCCAAGACAGACTGATTTCTGCGCACTTGCCGACGACCTCGCGCAGCTTTCTTACTCAGGAGCAAAGGCATCGAATTGATCCTGAGCTTGTAATTTTTAGGTTACAATGTGGTCAAACATACACGATTCCACATCAATGTGTCAATAGTCCAACAAAAATAGTCGGATAAAACTTCGAGTTATCCCCTTTTAGACGACTCGGGTTGGGAGATTGCCGTTCCAACTGATCGGACCCTACTGCGCGAGGTGGCCTAATGAAGCTGATACTTTTTGATCTTGACCACACGCTGTTGTCAGGCGACAGCGATGTGCTGTGGTGCGAGTTCTTGATCAACCGCGGCGTGCTTGATAAGCAGTCTTTTGCGCTTAAGAACGCCCAAATCGACGCGGGATACGCTGCCGGAACCATCGAGCCGAAGGTTTTTTCCGACTTTTATGCCAGCACTTTGGCAGGCGGAAGCCCCGCGCACTGGGAGCCTTTTCGTAAGGCATTCGTACAGGAGATTATTCATCCGCGCATCTCTCAATCAGCCCTGGATCTGGTTCGAAAACATTGGGTGTACGGCTCACGTGTCGTGATGACTACCGCCACCAATCGGTATTTGGCCGAGCCGAGTGCGGCTTACCTTGGAATTGAGGAAGTGATAGCTACTGAACTTGATGTTCAAGGGGGAATCTTTACGGGCCGAACTACAGGGCACCCCAATATGCGTGAAGGAAAGGTGACGCGCCTGAACGCATGGCTAACTGGACAAGGTTTGAAATTGGAAGACTTTGAAAGTACCGCCTACAGCGATTCCATCAACGATTTGCCCTTGCTACTGAGCGTCAAGCATCCGGTGGCGATAGACCCCGACGACAAACTCAGGCAAGAGGCGCAAAGCCGCGGTTGGCCCATTGTCCACTTGGAACGATGAGAAGGCCGTGCGGCTAAAAGATGATTCTGTACGTTGGAAAGTTATATTTTTGGCACACCCTGTCTGAAGCTTTGCTTGATAAGCCAAAACAGTAGCGATTGACGAAAAAAGATACAAGTCTTACGTTGCCATCCAAATCTAGATTCGAATGAAATACCAAATTGAACAGTTAGACCATGAACTTACGGCATACTAATTTGAAAACGTTGGGATAAAAATGTTGCAAGAACAAAAAGAAATACTTGCGATGAACCGGTTTGATCCGGAGCAGTCATCAGCGCTGGCGCCTGATGTATACAGGCATGTTGCACGTCGCAAGGCCAGCTTCGGCGCATCATCTGTCTTGTTCTACGCCCAGCCGATAGAAATGGTGCGCGCACGCGGAGCGTATATGTTCGATGCGCATGGACGCCGTTATCTGGACCTTTATAACAATGTCGCGTCTGTGGGCCACTCCCACCCCTTAGTGGTCGAAGCGGTGTCCCGCCAGTTGGACATTCTCAACACGCATACTCGATACTTGAATGAAGGTATCGAAGCCTATGCCGAAGAGTTGCTAAACACGTTTCCCGATCCATTAGCAAACTTGATCATGACATGCACAGGCAGTGAGGCCAATGATTTAGCGCTTCGCATAGCGCAAAGAAAAACCAATGCAAAAGGCGTAATTGTCACGCGCGCGGCTTACCATGGAAACACGGCTGCTGTAGCAGAGATATCCCCAGCGGGCTTGCGCAACCGATTACCAGCGGACCATGTAAAGGTAATAGATGCGCCGGACTCCCGCTTAGCCATCCACGGAGATGCTGCGCTTCATTTCGAACAAAGCGTCAGCACCGCGATTCGGGAATTGAATAGCTCGGGTGTGGGCTTTTGCGCACTCATTGTGGACAGCATTTTCTCAAGTGATGGTATCTTTTCTGATCCAGCTGGATTTTTGCAAATTGCCGTCCAAAAAGTGCAGCAGGCTAACGGACTATTTATAGCGGATGAGGTTCAACCAGGGTTTGGAAGAACGGGCGATGCAATGTGGGGTTTTATGCGCCACGGGGTTATTCCGGACATCGTAACTTTAGGCAAACCAATGGGGAATGGCTTCCCAATGGGCGGCGTAGTGTCGAGACCGGAACTGATTCAAAATTTTTGCGAGGAAACTGGATACTTCAACACATTTGCTGGAAGTCCGGTTGCTGCCGCCGCTGGATCTGCAGTTTTGAAAGTACTAAAGGAGGAGGGATTGATTGCAAACGCGGCCACTGTGGGAGCCTACTTGAAGAAAGGGCTAATGACCCTAAAGCAACGATACCCCAGCGTTGGTGATATTCGGGGGACAGGCTTGTTTATAGGGCTCGATTTGATAGACCCGAAGAATGCAAGCCCAGACCCAAACTTCGCAGGCCGCATCATCAATGCACTCAAGGAAAATGGCATTCTCATTGGAGCTGCCGGTCGCTTTGGCCATACCCTAAAGATTCGCCCTCCCTTGTGCTTTTCTAAAGAAGACGCCGATGTGTTCCTTGAAGCACTTGACATGACATTGGCTCTTCATCTTCGTTGAAATTTCGCTAAATCCGCTCACCCTAGGGAAGTAATCGTTACGGTCAGGAATAGCCAATACGTAGCTGTGTAGGGTCACTAGACGTAACCCGTGTCAGCCAGTAACTTGCCACAAACTGCGCAAACTCAAGATCGAGTACTTCACATTGGCAAGCGCTACAGCCTACTTTACAAATAGAGGGGGCGCCGCCGAGTTGGCAGGCGGCGCAAGTGAGAGCTTAGCGCTATTCTGACTACCGAGGTGCGGCTATTGCAGCCCAATTTATCAAAGATGCTCTCGAGGTGCTTTGCGACAGTGGTTCGCGCGACGAAGATACTTGACGCAATCTGGTTGTTGCTTGCTCCAGAAATCAGCAATTCAACTATTTCAAGTTCGCGTTCTGTGAGTCCATGGGGAGGCTGGCACCTTTCGGCAACGACCGCGCGCGTACTGCCTTCTAAAAGGCCAGTGTGTATACGAAACCACACGGCATCATGCTTAAACAGGAATACCTCAGGCACTTGATCCTGATCTAAGGTTCGCAATTGTGCGACCAGGGTATCGCGCAGCAAGTGTTCAATCGGGACAACTCCCGGGAGTCCGATGACCTCACCATGGAGCGTTATCAGACACCCGCTGGCGCCCGCAACTTTGGTCATAAACCGACCAGAAACACGGCGCAGAATATCGGTGAAATTGCCCAATATCGTTTGAAGACATTGGATATCGTTCGTCATCATCTTCTTCGTAGGGAAGCGACGGTCATCGGTGCTAATGTGAAGATTACCTGTGTAGCGCCCATCTCTAGTGTGAAGCCGCAGCGTGATGCCCTCCCGAAAGCCAGCAGGTAAATACACATTTTGAACAGAGTAAGTATCCTTGTAATTGAAAGGCATTTCTGCCCATTTGAGCGCCTTTTGACGGTGACCTTGGACGCGGTAGTACTGGTACGCGATGTCGTCTGTCACGAGCCAGTCATTGAGATGAGAAAGTACTCTATGGTCGTACCCGACGGATGCGAGGGTTTGGTGCGTTCCGTTGAGAGGGTTATATGTGGCCAAGCTAGAGGCAATGAAGGGGCGCTGTGACACCATCATCTCCAACATCTCTTGAGCGGCACTTGCGTCGCAGACCGAAGCGGCTGTGGCGATACTGGCAATCTCTGCAGGTATGTTGGTGGGTGCCACTCTGGTTTCCAAAGCTGCTAGCTAATGAAAGCCGACTCTAGGGGTTTTGCCTTAGAAAGTCAATTCGAAGCCCTATCCATTTGTAGCCTTACCCCGGACGACAACCATGCAGCGCGTCGTCTGCCTCCATGAATTCTAGTAAGCAACCACGCTTCAGTGCGGTTGCTTACAGGAGCGATAGAGTGCGCTTTAGATTGTCCTGTAAGCGTTGGCCCACGGGCGGACTTCCTCAAGATTGCGCGCAAGACGCAATAACAAGGCATCCTGGCGGGGACGGGCAGCAAACTGAATTCCCACAGGTCTAGCATCGGAGGTGAAGCCCGCCGGAATGGTAAGCGCGGGGTTGGACAACATGTTGTAGGGATAAGTGAGCAACCAGTCGAGGATTTGCTCACGAACGGTCTTGCCATGCAACCATTTTGGTGCGAACTCTCCATGCGGGAAGGTAGCCGATGTGAGCGTCGGCGAGGCCAACACATCGTAGTCTTTCATGAAGGTTGTAAAGATATCCCACATCTTTCCGCGAACCACACTTCCCCTGGCGACATCCACGGCAGTGGTAGTTTCAGCGGTCGTCATAATCTCAATGAGATAGTCGTCGACCTTGCCATGCAGGCCCTTCCAATCGTGTAGGTCATACACCTCAGCAAAAGCCGGAATCCAAAGACCGTTCCACATGGCCTGAGAGATATCTCCCTCCCATTTGGGTGTGGCGTGGGTAACGATAACGCCGAGCTTCGAAAGATCGCCTAAAACTTCCCGGCAGATGGATAGGACCTCTGGGTCCACGTGAACGCCCGTGCCTAGGTCGTCGGTCCACGCCAATCTCATGCCCTGGATATCACCCTCAATAGCCTGAACAAAGGACGGGACCGGTTTTTCGATTGACTTAGGATCTGCATCAGAAGGGCCGGACCACACGTCCATCATGAGAGCGCTGTCAGCGACCGTGCGCGTGATAGGGCCGTGAAAAAGAAACGAGTGATAGCGATTAGGGAAAAGAGTCTCGGGTACAACACCAGCGGTTGGCTTCAGACCTACAGTTCCGCAAAGCGATGAAGGGATTCGCACCGAACCAGCGCCATCATTGCCTTCCGCCAGTGGTGTGATCCCGGCAGCTACCGATGCCGCCGCCCCACCGCTCGACCCGCCGGTTGAATAGCCCTGCTTAAATGGGTTGTGTGCCGCACCATACTCATGCCCCTCGCAACCACCGTAATAGCCAAACTCGGGCAGGTTGGTCTTGCCAATAAAGAGGCCACCTGCTTCGCGTAATCGCTTATAGACCTCTGCGTCGTAGGTGCCAAGGTTTCCATGGTTAGGCTTAAAACCGCTAGTGAAGGGCAAGCCTTTCATCGAGGTGTTGTCCTTGATGGTGTATGGAACGCCGTGAATAAGGCCAAGTGATCCGCCACGCTTTACTGCAGCGTCCAAATCCTTCGCATCACTAAGGATCTGTTGACGATTGACATATATCAATGCATTCAACTTGGGATTGATCGCATCGATACGCGCTAGAGTCGCCTGCGCGATCTGCACCACACTCACTTCGCGATTCCTGACCATTTCGGCCAACTTTGTAGCCGACACAAGATGTAAATCTGACAATTCGTTCTCCTTCTGAAAACTGGATTAAGGTCAACGAGTAAGCTAGAAAAGCTCCCGATCGTGGACGGGGCATCGCCCACGCATCACGATAAACCCCTTCTGATGGAGAAAAAATACGTCATCTGACCAGTTCTGCTCGCCCACGTCTGTAACTTTTTGACCCATTTCCCGTCTTCATCGTCCACTTGCCCGCGAGGCGAAGAAAACAACAATTTATAGATTTGCACATTTGTCAGAGGAATTCGTCGACTTTGGCTCAGTTGACGAAATCTGTTGAAGCCAAGGGACACCACTTATACGATGAGTGCCGAGCCTGCTTTTAGCAGAGGAATTCAAGGTGCGCCGTTTCTAAGGCGTTACCAAAGCACCGAAGAACGCCGTCACACAAGTAATTGCCATTGCCGATTCCTCAGCATGTCATTACATAGTAGGCTGCAGTCAAATTCTGGTGTTTGTGCAGGGAATCACGTCTGACGCTGCCCAGCGTGCAATGTCAAGATTAGGATTGACGCAAATGCCAAGCCCTTGGCCACGTCAAGGTACTGATACCTCGCTTGACAAAGTCAGGCCCACGCCCGCGTCGCCATGGCCGCTCCTGGGAAGGCGCGGGCTGACGCGGTCCCAGCAATTCCAGTACACCGTGCCAGCGTTCACTTGGGCCAACAGTCGCTGCGGGCGCTTGGTCCAGCGTATAGACGCCTGCAGTCAGGCCGTAGCGGGTGTCGTTCATGCGTTGCACGGCTTGCGCATCGCTACTGACTTTTTGGATGCCGATGATGGGGCCGAAGCTCTCTTCACGCATCAGCTCCATGCCGTGGTTCACATTGACCAAAACCGTGGGCGCAAACCAGTTGCCGGGTGCGGGGTCAGGTTTGCCGCCCGTTAGCAGCTCGGCACCTTTGGACAGGGCGTCGGCCACTTGGGCTTCCAGCACCGCGATTTGCGGCGCGCGGGTGATGGCGCCGACATAGGCGGCCGCGCTTTCGGAATCGCCGTGCTTCAAGCCTTTGACAGTTGGTAGCGTATTCGCTGGGTTTGTAGAGTACCGCATTACCGGCCAAGAGGGCAGGGAGAATCACATCGCCTTCGGCCATGCCGGTTTCCCGTGTCATGGTCAGGGACAGCGCGTCCATGTCTTACACCACGCTGGCGGCATCGTCAGCGGGTAAGGTGTTGGCCAGTTGGTCGTTGGCCGGATTAAAGATAGACAGGGTGCTCATGCATGGTCAATGCACAGAGACGGCGGCCACTGCCGGGTGTTGTTTGCTGCTTGCCATGAAATCCTCCGATTTTTTCTTACCTTGCGCTGGCGGGCGCGCCGTGGGCTATGCCCAATTCCTGCATTGCAAGCGCCACCGCGTGTACCGCTTGTTCCATTTCTACCGTGCCAATAGCGCCTATGCAGCCGACGCGAAAGGTCTCTATTTGCGTGAGCTTGCCAGGGTAGAGGATAAAGCCATGGCGTTTGGCCGCGTCATAAAACTTTTTAAATTCGTAAGCGGCATGCGCTGGCGCGTGGAAGGTGACGATGATGGGCGCTTGGATATCCGGCGGTAAAAAAGGCACAAAGCCCAGCGCTGCCATACCACGCAGCAGGGTGTCGCAGTTGGCCTGGTAGCGCGCCAGGCGTGCGCCTTGTCCGCCTTCTTCCACAAATTGGGCGATGGCTTCGTGCAAGGCGACCAGCACATGGGTGGGCGGCGTAAAGCGCCATTGGCCGGTTTTTTCCATGTAGGCGTGTTGGTCAAATAAATCCATGGCCAGCGATTGGCTATTGCCTTCGCAAGTCGTCAGTACCTGCTTGCGAACAAACACAAAGCCCATGCCGGGCACGCCTTCCAGGCATTTGCCGCTGGCGGCGATCAATGCGTCAAAGCGGGTACTGCGCGCGTCAATCGGCAGCGCGCCAAAAGAGCTCATGGCATCGACGATCAGGCCTTTGCCGTGGCGCTCGCACACATCGGCCACCGCCTGCAGCGGGTTGAGCACTCCGGCGCCGGTTTCGCAATGGATCATCAGCACATGGCTGATGCTGGCATCGGCTTGTAAGGCGGTTTCCAAGGCCTGCGGGGAGACGGCTTGGGCATCGTCAAAAGGCAGTACCGTGGTGCGCCTGCCCATCAAAGTGCTGAGTTTGGCGGCGCGCTTGCAATAGGCGCCGTTGTCCAGCACCAGCACATGGCCTGCGCGCGGCACTACGGTCGCCACCGCCGCTTCTACGCTAAAGGTGCCGCTGCCTTGCAAGGGCACGACCACATGGCTGTCGTGGCCGTGCACGATGTCCAGCAGGCTGTTGCGCACGCTGGCGGTGACGGCGATGAAGTCCGCGTCCCAAGAGCCCCAGTCGCGCAGCATGGCCAGTTTGGTGCGCAAACTGGTGGTCAAGGGGCCGGGGGTGAGCAAGATGGCGTCGCGGTGCAAGGGCATGGTGGGTTCTCAAAAGTCCAAAAGTGTCCGTTGGGCGTGCGTGGGGCAAGCCTACTACGGGCAGGCTACGGTTATGAAAGCCTTGCTGGCACGGATGCGCCAATGCCGCCGCCAATTCTTCAGTCGCAACCAGAAGATGGGTGCTGCTGCCTTACCCCAAAAAATAGCTACTCCGTCCACAGACCCATAGAATACAATAATATTGTTGACAATCTGCAATTTTCTGCTTCAATCCGACCATGCCATTTGAAACCTTGGACCTGCCGGACCTAGCTCAGCCCACCATCGCCATGCTGCAAACCAGCTCGCTCACCAGCGCGGTGCAGCAAGCCTTGGAGCGCATGATTACGCTGGGCGAACTCGGTCCCGGCGACAAATTGAATGAAGCGGCCCTGGCTGAGCGCCTGGGTGTGTCGCGCGGGCCGGTGCGCGAGGCCTTTCGGGTGCTGGAGGAAGCCGGGCTTTTGACCTTGAAAAAAAACCGGGGCGTGTTCGTGCGCCAGATCCCGTTGCACGAGGCGCTGGAAATTTACGAGCTGCGCGCCATGATGGAAGCCCATGTGGGCGCGGTGTTGGCAGAAGCGGCCAGCGAGGAGCAATTGGCCAGCCTGCAAGCCATGATAGACAGCATGGAGCAGGCGGTGCAGGCGCAAGACGCGGCGCTGTATTACCGGCTCAATGTGGAGTTCCACGAAACTTTGGTGTCTTTTGCCGGAAACCGCAAGATGTACCTGCTGTACCGGCGCCTGACGCGCGAGCTGGGCTTGTTTAGGCGGCGCAACCTTGCGGCGCAGGATTTGTTGACCGGCTCTATTCAAGAGCATCGTGAGGTACTGGCTGCCATACGCTCGCGCAATGCGCCGCTAGCTGCCGACACCTTGCGCCGCCATGTGCTGCAAAGCCGTGAGCGCACCGCCCGCAGCCAGGATGCGGCGGATGCGCCCGCCAAGGTAAGTAACTAATTTCAAGAAAGTAAATGTATGGCATTGCAAGTAAACCAGCGCCACTACGCCTTACCCACCCGCCCCGTGGTGGTGGTGTGCGTGGATGGATGCGAACCCGATTACCTGGCCCAAGCGGTGGCAAGCGGCCACATGCCCTGGATGAAAAACGTGTTGCACCACGGCACCGCCATCGTCGCCGATTGCGTGGTGCCCACGTTTACCAACCCTAATAATTTGTCCATCGTCACCGGCGTGCCGCCCAGCGTGCATGGCATTTGCGGCAATTATTTGTACGACACCGCCAGCGACAGCGAAGTCATGATGAATGACCCCAAGTGGTTGCGCGCACCCACGGTGCTAGCCGCTTTGGCGGACGCGGGAAGAAAAGTGGCGGTCGTCACCGCCAAAGACAAGCTGCGCAGCCTGCTGGGGCACCAGATGCGCGGTATCTGTTTTTCCGCTGAAAAAGCGGACAAAGCCACCTTGGCTGACAACGGTATTGCAGATGTATTGGCCAAAGTCGGCCGCCCTTTGCCCAGCGTCTATAGCGCCGATTTATCCGAGTTTGTATTTGCAGCCGGGGTCTGGCTGATGGCGCATGAAAAGCCGGATCTGATGTACCTGTCCACCACCGATTACATCCAGCATAAATTCGCTCCGGGTACCGATGGTGCCAATGCTTTTTACGCCATGATGGATGGCTATTTGCAGCAACTGGAAGACCTGGGTTGCATCATTGCGCTCACCGCGGACCATGGCATGAATGCCAAAACCGGCATGGATGGCAAGCCCGATGTGATCTACCTGCAAGACACGCTGGACGCCTGGCTAGGCGCAGCCACGGCCCGCGTCATCTTGCCGATCACCGACCCCTATGTAGTGCACCACGGCGCGCTGGGCTCGTACGCCACGATTTACTTGCCATCAGAAATAGACTGCGCGGCCACCGCAGAACGCTTGCGTGCCTTGCGCGGCATCGAAGTGGTGCTGACCCGCGAGCAGGCTGCCAAGCGCTTTGAGCTACCCTCTGACCGCATTGGCGATTTGGTGGTGGTGTCTGAGCGCTTTACGGTGCTGGGCACGGCCCAATCGCGCCATGATTTGTCGGGCCTGGACGTGCCACTGCGCTCGCATGGCGGCATCAGCGAGCAGCGCGTGCCTTTGATACTCAACCGCCCCACGCCCGACCTAGACAAAACGCGCCGCTGGCGCAACTTTGACGCACTCGATTTGGCCCTCAACCTGGCCGCATAAACCTTGGGAAACACCATGACCGATATTGCCGACTTCATACGCGAACACCAACTCGACGCCATGCGCCTGGGCGGCCAGGTGCTGGGTGCGGGCCGCCAGCGCCACATCGAAGTATTCAACCCCTACACCAATGCGCGCCTGGGCCAAATACCCAAAGCCACGCTGGAAGAAGTGCGCCATGCCTATGCCTGGGCCCATGCCTACCAAAGCCGCCTAACGCGCTACGAGCGCGCTGCCATTCTCAACAACACTGCCGCATTGGCGCGCACCCATGTGCAAGACATCGCACGCCTGATCAGCGCCGAATCAGGCCTGTGCATGAAAGACGCGGTCTATGAAGCGGGCCGCGTGAGCGATGTGCTTTTGTTCGGCGCGCAAGAAGTGCTGAAAGACGATGGACAGATATTTAGCTGCGACCTGACGCACCACGGCAAGCAGCGCCGCGTTTATACCCAGCGCTCGCCACTGCTGGGCGTGATCAGCGCGATCACACCGTTTAACCACCCAATGAACCAGGTGGCGCACAAAATCATTCCCAGCATCGCCACCAACAACCGCATGGTGCTCAAGCCGTCGGAGAAAGTGCCCTTCTCTGCCATTTATCTGGCGCAACTGCTGTACGAAGGCGGGCTACCGCCGCAGATGCTGCAAATCATCACTGGCGACCCGGCAGAGATTGCCGACGAAATGCTCACGCATGCCGAAGTCGACCTAATCACCTTTACCGGAGGTGTGCCGATTGGCAAATACATTGCCGCCAAAGCCGGTTACCGCCGCGTGGTGCTGGAGCTGGGCGGTAATGACCCGCTGATCGTGATGGACGATGCCGACTTGGAAGAAGCGGCCACGCTGGCGGTCAATGGCTCTTATAAAAATTCGGGCCAGCGCTGCACCGCCGTCAAACGCATGCTGGTACATGAGAAAGTGGCCGGCGACTTCACCGACCTGGTGCTGGCAAAAACCCGCGCCTGGTCTTATGGCGACCCGGCAGACACCAACAACCTGATGGGCACGGTGATCGACGAGCAAGCCGCGATGTTGTTTGAAGCGCGTGTCAACGAAGCGGTATCGCAAGGCGCGCGTCTATTGCACGGAAACCAGCGGCGTGGCGCTTTGTACGCGCCTACCTTGATCGACCAGGTGCGCCCGGAGATGACGGTGGTGCGCGAAGAAACCTTCGGCCCGGTATCGCCCATCATCCGCTTTGCCAATATCGACGAAGCGATTGCGATGGCCAACGGCACGGCTTACGGACTGTCCAGCGGCGTGTGTACCAACCGCATGGACGATATCGTGCGCTTTGTAAATGAACTGCACATGGGTACCGTCAACGTGCGCGAAGTGCCGGGTTACCGTTTGGAACTCACGCCTTTTGGCGGTATCAAGGATTCGGGCCTAGGCTACAAAGAAGGTGTACAAGAGGCTATGAAAAGCTTTACCAACGTCAAAACCTATTCGCTGCCTTGGGTATAAATAAGCATGTCGTCACTTACGCCCCGCTTGGCTGCTATCCGCGATCTGTTCGCCGCGCGCGGCGCAGAGCAATATACCGGCGAGCCGGTCAGCCACCTGGAACACGCGCTGCAATGCGCCTGGCAAGCCGAGCAGGAAGGCGCGGACGATGGCTTGGTGACGGCAGCGCTTTTGCATGACCTAGGCCATTTACTGCACGACCTAGGCGAGACGCCCAGCGCACAAGGCGTGGACGACGTACACCAGTACCGCGTTGTGCCTTTTTTGCGCGGCTTGTTTCCCGATGCGGTGATCGATGCCATCCAGCGCCACGTCAACGCCAAACGCTACTTATGCGCGACACGACCGGAGTACTACGCCGCATTGTCAGAAGACTCCAAACGCAGCTTGGTGTTGCAAGGTGGTCTGTTTAGCGCAGCGCAAGCGCAGGCCTTTTTACAAGAACCCGGTGCGAGCGACGCAGTGCGTTTGCGCGTGTGGGACGATAGGGCCAAGCAAGCGGGCCTGGCCACGCCAGACTTGGCGCATTTTCTGCACTATGCCAGCCGCTGCGCGCTTTTGCATTGAGGCTGCGTGCCAGGCCTAAGCCCGCAGGTGCTGCTCGCCGTTTTGGTCGGCGCGCTGCTGCACGCCAGCTGGAATGTGCTGGTCAAATCCAGCACCGACAAAATCCTCGACACCGCGCTCATCTGCGTGCTCTGTTCTATTTATGCGTTACCGGTATGTTTGTATGTAGGCCCGCCGGATCCGCAAGTCTGGCCGTTTATTGCGGCCTCGGTAGTGGTGCATGTGGCCTACTACTTTGCGCTGGCCGGTGCCTACCGCCACGGCGATCTGGGGTTGGCTTATCCGCTAATGCGCGGCACTGCGCCCGTGTTGGTGGCGCTCAGTTCATTTCTCCTGCTGGATGAAGCCCTCACGCCCTTGGCCTGGCTGGGCGTGTTGTGCGTGAGTTGCGGTCTGCTGATGCTGGGCGCCGGTGCTGTCATGCTGGCGCAAAAGAAAGCGGTGGTGTTTGCGCTGTCCAACGCGGTGCTGATTGCGATTTACACCGTGGTTGACGCCAAAGGTGCGCGCTTGTCAGGCCAAGTTTCGCAATACCTTGCGATGCTTTTTGCACTGGACGCTTGGCCCTTTGCCTTATTGGTTTTGTGGCAGCGCAAGGGCGCGGTCCTGCCCTATGTGCGCGGGCGCTGGCGCTTGGCCGCAGGTGGCGCTGCTGCATCAATGGCCTCGTATTCGATTGCTTTGTGGGCAATGACGGTGGCACCGGTCGCGCTCATCGCCGCGCTACGCGAAACCTCGGTGTTGTTCGCCGCTATTTTGGGCGCGTGGTTGCTCAAAGAGCCCTGGACCCGACCCCGCGTGCTGGGCACCGTATCTATCGTGCTGGGTGTCATGGCGCTGCGATTGGCCTGAGCACTGTGGCGCATCAGCATTAGGCTTTGCGCACTAACACCAGTCCTTTAAGGTACTCGCCTTCCGGAAAACTCAGCGTCATCGGATGGTCCGGGGCGGCCCCCAGCCGTTCGCTGATAAAGCCGTCTACGCCAGCGTCTGCACCCGCAGATGCGACGATCTTGTGAAACAAATCTGCACTAATGCCGCCAGAGCAGGAAAACGTAAACAACACGCCTTGCGGTTCCAAAATTTGCAAAGCCAGGCGGTTGATATCTTTGTAAGCGCGCGCTGCGCGTTCGGCATGCGCGATCGTGGGCGCCAGCTTGGGCGGGTCTAGCACGATGGCGTCAAAACGGCGGCCCTCTTTGGCAAAGCGGCGCAAGCTGGCGTTCACATCGGCGTCGATAAATTCTGCGCGCTCTGCCGCAAAGCCATTGCGCGCCACATTGCTAGCCGCCAGCGCCAGCGCGGGTGCGGACGAATCGATGGACGTCACATGCGCCGCGCCGCCAGACAAAGCCGCCACGCTAAAGCCGCCGGTATAGCAAAAGCAATTGAGCACGCGCTGCGATTGCAGGCGCTGCACATAGTGCGCAAATCGCAGCCGGCTATCGCGCTGGTCCAGGTAGTAACCGGTCTTGTGCCCTTGCGCAATATCCAGCCCAAGTTGCCAGCCATGCTCGCGCAGCACCAGCGCGGTGTCGCCCAGGCCGCGCAGCCAGCCCACTTTAGTGTCCAGGCCTTCCAGGCCGCGACTGCTGGCGTCGGAGCGCTCGTAGATTTTTTGCAAGCCGGTGTGTTCTAGCAGCGCATCTGCAATCGCGTCTTTCCAGCGTTCACACCCCGCGCTGCCAAACTGCGCCACCAGCGTATCGCCATAACGGTCCACGATCAAGCCGGGCAAGCCGTCAGATTCGCCATGCACCAGACGCAGGCTGTCGCTGTCTATCGCCAGCCGTGCACGCGCTTGTAGTGCGGTGCGAATGCGGGCAGCGAAAAAAGCGGCGTCGATGCGATCGCTTTCGTCAAAACTCCAGATGCGGGCGCGAATGCGCGACTGCGGGCTGAAGGCGGCCCAACCCAAAAACTGGCCCGCATGCCCCTCCACGCGCACCGTTTCGCCACTGTCGCCGCCGCCTTTGGCAATCGCCGATTCAAAAATCCAGGGGTGTTTGCGCAGCAAGGAGCGCTCTTTGCCTTCGCGTAGTCGCAGTGTTTTCATAGCGGGCATTGTCGCTGGGGTGGCTAGGTGCCAGACAGGCGGCAAATTGCTAGCCAATGAGCGCTTGGCTAGGGAGGCGCATTCATGTCTGCCGTGTAGATGTAAGTACACATGGACTGCAACGCCAGTGAGCGTCTCGCGTTTACGCCAGCACACCCAGCCCGTGTTTCTGGACTACCGCTAACAACTTGAGCGCCATGCCGCTGGGTTGTTTGCTGCCGGACTCCCACTTTTGAATAGTGGATTCGCTGGTATTGAGGTATCTCGCAAAAACCGGTTGGCTGACATGCGCTTGCTCGCGGATGTTTTTTATTTGGGTTGGGGCTAGCGCGGGCGGCACCGCCAGGCAAGTTTCATCAAACTGGCGCATGGTAGTTTGGTCTAGGGCGCCTACCTTTTGCAAGGCAGTGGCAGAGGCATGGATTGCCGCAAAGGCGTCACTTTTGAATTTCTGTTTTTTAGTCATGGCAAATCTCCACAAAGTCTCCGTTTACAAGTAGCTGACGAAGTTGCGGTTCCGTTATGCCCGCATAACTTTTAGCCAGCAGGCGAAAAGCCAGTAATTCATCGTCCTCTATGTTTGCGCGGTCCTGCTTGGCAAACAGGTACGCATAAACCCAGTGCTTGCCCCCTTTGGCCAAGATGATGGAGCGGTGTTGGTTGTTATTAAGCCGATTTTTGAAAACACCGCCGCCCAAATCATCCACTTGCCCCATTCGAGCTTGCTCGATGGCCAAGCAAAGCTCAGTGTCCTTGATCTTGGCCTTCTTTGCTTCTTTGGAAAACCCGGCGGTTTTGAAGGCGCGACTTGACGCATCGGGTGGCATGCGCTAGTGTAGCACCAGGTGATACCAAATACAAGATTTAGCACGGGCCCAGCATTGAACACACCCTCGGGGCCAACCAAATCCCCCACTTCGCAGCGCCTCCGTAGGCCGGGGCCGGACGACGATTTTTTAGCCTGCGTCATGAGGAGCCCGGCCTCGGCCTGCGGGGGCGCGGGCTCAGGCATCAGTGAAGGCAAAAGCGGTCTAAGGCATCTATGACCAAGAACCCACGCCCAGAGTCCGTGAAGGCAAACGTTGTCTCAGACATCCGCCCGCAGCAAATCTTCCATCGCCTGAAACTGGCTCATATACACCTTGCCCGGCAGCGACTGCAAAAAATGCGTGCCGCGCAGGCGATCCATCACCGGGCCTTTGACTTCGCTCAAGTGCAAAGTGATGTCCGCTTGGTGCAGACGCGCAGCAACGGCTTCCAGGCTTTCGAGGGCGCTGGCGTCGATGTGGTTGATAGCGCTGCATTGCAAGACCAAATGCGCCAGCGCCGGATGCTGCGCCACTTCGCGGTTGATGCGGTCTTCTAGGGCGCGGCAGTTGGCGAAATACAGGTTTTCATCGACCCGCAAACCCATGACCCGCGCATGCGTAATCACCGCGTGGCGCCGCACATTGCGAAACTGCTCGGTGCCTTGGATTTGCCCCACCTGCGCAATATGCGGTCGGCTGGTGCGCAGCAGGTACAGGGCCAAAGATACCGCCACCCCCGCCACCAGCCCGGTCTCTACCCCCAGGCCCAGGGTCACCAGCAGCGTGGCCAGCGCGGCGGTAAAGTCGGCTTTGGAATACACCCAGGTACGCCGAAAAATGCCTACATCGACCAGCGACAACACGGCTACCACAATCGTCGCGGCCAAAGTGGCTTGCGGCAGGAAGTACAGCGCCGGTGTCAAGAACAAAGTCGCCAGCATGATGCCCATCGCGGTGAACACGCCAGCGGCCGGTGTTTGCGCACCGGCGTCAAAATTGACCACCGAGCGCGCAAAGCCACCGGTCACCGGAAATCCGCCGCTCAGGCTGGCGGCCATATTGCTCGCGCCCAGGGCCAGTAGCTCTTGGTCTGGTTCAATGCGCTGACGGCGCTTGGCGGCCAGGGTTTGGCCCACGGACACCGACTCCACAAAACCCACCACGCTGATCAGCAAGGCCGGCATGGCCAGCGACTTCCACAAGGCGGCATCCCACAAGGGCATCGTGAAGGGTGGCAGACCGCCGGGTACCTCACCCACGATCTTGAGACCCTGGTTTTGCCACTGAAAAACCCAGGCCAGCGCTGTGCTCAGCGCAATAGCTAGCACCGGCCCGGCTTTGGCCAGCATATCGGCGCTGTGGGCGGTCATGCCCATGCGCTGCAAAAGTGGCGTTAAGCCCTGGCGCACCCACAGCAAAAACAGCAGCACCGAGCCGCCGACGGCCAAGCTTAGGCCGTGTATTGCGGGCAGTTGGTGCAGCAAATCGAGCATCAAGGTGACAAAGTTCTCACCATGCGCGTTGATGCCAAAGATGGTTTTGAGTTGGCTAGCAGCAATCAACAAGCCAGAGGCAGAAATAAATCCAGCGATCACCGGATGGCTTAAAAAGTTCGCCAGAAAACCCAGTCGCAAAACGCCCATGAGCAGCAGCATCGCACCCGACATAAACGCTAGCGTGATGGCGACCGCCCAATACTGTGCGGAGCCTGGCGCCGCATGTGTGCCTATGGCCGCTGCCGTCATGAGCGAGACCACAGCCACGGGTCCGACCGCCAGCACGCGGCTGCTGCCCAAAAGCGCATACAAAAGCAGCGGCGCTACGCTGGCATACAAGCCCGCTTGCGGTGGCAGACCGGCCAGCAGCGCATAGGCCAGGCTTTGCGGAATCAGCATGACGGTGACGATGCACGCGGCCAGTAAGTCGCGTGACAAAGTGCTGCGGTCGTAATCGCGCCCCCATTGCATGGAGGGAATGGAGGGCAAGAAAGCTTGCCAGCGCGCGGCCATTTAGTGCAAGGCCCTTGGCGGGTAAGCGGCCAAGGCCTGCGATGTGGGCGAGACCAGTCCGCTACTTCGCTTGTTGTCCATTGCGGTTTTCTCTATAGAGCGAGGGATTTGCAGTGCGCTTAGACCGCTTGTCCAGCCTGCGCGCGCCGCTCGGCGACTTCGAATATGGCCATACCGATAAGCATGAAGACCACAAACAGGGCAGCTTTGTTTTGCCCAGCGGCCATGGACACCCAAGCCGGGCCGGGGCAAAAACCTGCCAGGCCCCAACCTGCGCCAAACAAGAGCGAGCCCGCGACCAATCGCTGGGTAATACGCTCTTGGATAGGCAAACGTATGTCCACCCCGAAAAAGCTTAGACCACGTTTTTTGGCCAGAGAAAACGCAAAAACGCCCAAGGCAATTGCGCCGCCCATGACCAAGGCCAGAGACGGGTCCCACAAGCCGGCCAGGTCCAAAAAGCCCAGCACTTTGCCGGGGTCGGTCATGCCCGACAGCATCAGACCCAGGCCGAAAAGCAGGCCGACAAAAAATTCAGTAACACGGTGTTGCATGGCAATGTCTTTCAAAAAGCGTGGCGTAGCAGATAGACGATGGCAAAGCCTGCCGCCATAAAGCTGAGGGTTGCGACCAGCGAGCGGGGCGAGAGGCGCGAGAGCCCGCACACCCCATGGCCGCTGGTGCAGCCTGAGCCGTAGCGAGTGCCCAGGCCCACCAGCACGCCGGCCATGGCGATGACCGGCTCGCTGGCATCGATGCGCACCACCGGCAGGAGTTCGGGTGGCATCACGGCGGCAAACACCAAAGGTGCTGCGCCCATGCCCAGCAAAAAGGCCAAGCGCCAGCCGATATCGCCCCTGCGCGGCGCCAGCAGGCCGCCCACAATACCGCTGATGCCCAAAATTCGGCCATTGAGTAGCAGGAACAGGGCTGATGCAATACCCAGTAAAACCCCGCCGCCCAGCGAGGCCCAGGGGGTGAAGTGTTCCCAATCGATAGTCATAAACCCTCCTTGTCAGGTGAACAAAATTGCGCATACAGCACTTGCATCAGCGCCAGCGCCTGCGGGCTGCTGAGCTGGTAGTAAATGTTTTTACCTTCGCGCCGGGTGCTGACCAGTTCTTCATCGCGCAAAACGGTCAGTTGTTGCGACAAGGTCGGCTGCACAATGCCCAGCGCTTCCTCCATTTCGCCCACCCGCATTTCGCCCTGGGCCAATTGGCACAAAATCATCAAGCGGTCCGGGTTGGACAACACTTTGAGCAGGCGGCAGGCCTGTCCGGCAGCTTGCTGCATGTCCTGCAAACTCAGAGAAACTTCATTCATCGGCGTACTCCACGATTAATTTTTTCATAGTATATTGATTTTTAATATATCTATAAATATACTATATGAACTTTAAATGAGGAGCTAGCCGCCATGTCCACTGATGCGTTCACACCCCAGGTGCACGGAATTTTTGACAAAGCCACGTGGACAGTGACATACGTGGTGCACCAAGGCCCGGGCACGGCCTGCGCCATCATCGATTCGGTGCTGGACTACGACCCCAAGTCAGGCCGCACCCGCCACACTTCAGCGGACAAAGTGATTGCCTATGTGCGCGAAAACGAATTGCAAACCGCGTGGATTTTGGAAACCCATGCGCATGCGGACCATCTCAGCGCCGCGCAGTACCTGAAAGCGCAATTGGGTGGCAAGACGGCGATCGGCGACCACATCACCGGTGTGCAAAAAGTGTTCAAAGGCATCTTTAACCTGGAGCCGGCCTTTGCCTGCGACGGTTCGCAGTTTGACCATTTGTTTGCCGACGGCGAAGCGATTGTGGTGGGCGATATGCAAGGCCACACCATGCTGGTGCCCGGCCACACGCCGGCCTGCGTGGCCTACCGTTTTGGCGATGCGGTGTTTGTGGGCGACACCATGTTCATGCCTGATGTAGGCAGCGCGCGCTGCGATTTCCCAGGTGGCAATGCACGGCAGTTGTATGCCTCGATTCAAAAAATTCTCAGCCTGCCGCCGCAAACCCGTTTGTTCACGTGCCACGACTATCCACCCGCCGGCCGTGAAGTGGCGTTTGAATCCACCGTGGCCGCGCAACGCGCAAACAACATCCACACCCACGAAGGTATCAGCGAAGACCAATTTGTGCAGATGCGAAGCACGCGCGATGCCACACTCGATATGCCGGTGCTCATATTGCCCGCTGTACAAATCAATATCCGTGCCGGTCAGTTCCCGCCGGCCGAGGACAACGGCGTGGCCTACGTCAAGATTCCACTTAACGCTTTGTGAGTCCCATTGCGCACACCGGCATCAATTTCTTTGCGAAACCATAATTTCCAAAATATTAATAATTAACTAGAATTAAATCCTCTCCCAAAGCAGGTTCCCGACCCTGCTTTTTAGCCCACCCCCCGTGGGCTTTTTTTTGCCCGCTGCGGCCAGCGAGTACCGGCCTTGGGGCTACCCGTATCATTGGCGTCTGCTTGATAACTCCGAGCCCTATGATTCGCATCACTGAAATCAAACTTCCCCTGGCCGCCTTGCCTGTGCATGCGCCCCGCGCTGCCGATTCGCCCAGCGAAAGCGCGCAAGACCGCATGCCTGCTGTCCATCCCCTCGAAGTGCTCCGCCAGGCTGCCGCGCAGACGCTGGGTATAGCGCTCGCTGAGATTTTGGATTTGCAGGTTTTCAAACGCAGCTTTGATGCCCGCAAAGCTGACATCTTGGCGGTGTTTATCGTGGATGTGCAAGTTACCGCAGCCAGCGAAACGGCCCTGCTGGCGCAACATGCAAACCATGCGCATATCGCCGCTACGCCCGATATGGTCTACCTGCCCCCGGCGCATGCGCCTGCCAAATTGGACAAGCGCCCGGTGGTGGTGGGCTTCGGGCCTTGCGGCATGTTTGCTGCCTTGCTGCTGGCGCAAATGGGTTTCAAACCCTTGGTCTTAGAACGCGGCCCCATGGTGCGCCAACGCACCAAAGACACTTGGGATTTATGGCGCAAAAACACCTTGCATGTGCAAAGCAATGTGCAGTTCGGCGAGGGCGGTGCCGGTACGTTTTCGGATGGTAAGTTGTGGAGCCAAATACGCGACCCGCGTTACTTGGGCCGCAAAGTCATGCACGAGTTCGTACAGGCTGGCGCGCCACCCGAAATTTTGTACGAAGCGCATCCGCATATCGGCACTTTTAAATTGGTCAAAGTGGTGGAAAACCTGCGCGCGCGCATTGAATCCCTGGGCGGTGAAGTGCGCTTCGGGCAACAGGTGGTGGATGTGCAATTACGCAGCGCAGCGGGCGACCCAGACGGTCTGCAAAGGATGGACACATTGCAGGTCTGCGACGCGGCCTCGGGCCGTGTGTATGCCATCGCAGCCAGCCATGTGGTGATGGCGCTGGGCCATAGCGCGCGCGACACCTTTGCGATGTTGCATGACCGGGGCGTGGCGATGCAGGCCAAGGCTTTTTCTATCGGCTTTCGTATTGAGCATCCGCAAGGCGTGATAGACCGCGCGCGCTGGGGTCGCCATGCCGGTCACCCGCTGCTGGGAGCCGCCGATTACAAACTGGTGCACCATGCCGCCAACGGGCGCAGCGTGTACAGTTTTTGCATGTGTCCCGGTGGCACCGTAGTCGCTGCCACCAGTGAAGCAGGCCGCGTAGTGACCAATGGCATGAGCCAGTATTCGCGCAATGAGCGCAATGCCAATGCCGGCATCGTGGTCGGCATCGACCCCGCCGACTTTCCGCAGGATGCAGCCAGCTTTATCGCAGCCTTTGGAGAAGTCGATGGCGCGCGTTATGCCGCCCAAGCGCAGGCCATGCGCGCACAGGTGCACCCCCTTTCGGGTATGGTCTTGCAGCGCAGTTTGGAATCGGCCGCGTATGTGTTGGGCGGCGCTAATTACCAAGCGCCCGGCCAGCGGGTAGGCGATTTTTTAGTGGGTCAGGCATCTGGCCAATGGAGTAGCGTCACGCCGTCTTACCGACCCGGCGTGACGCCAGTGGACCTGGCGTCCAGCTTGCCCGAATATGCGATCGCCGCCATTCGAGAAGCGCTGCCGGTGTTTGGGCGCAAGATCAAAGGTTTTGACATGGCCGACGCTGTGCTTACCGGTGTGGAAACACGCACTTCCAGCCCTTTGAAAATGCCGCGTGGCGAGGACTTGCAAAGCAGCAACGTGCGCGGCTTGTACCCGGCGGGTGAAGGTGCTAGTTATGCCGGTGGAATTTTGTCGGCCGGGGTGGATGGCATCCGCGTGGCCGAGGCGCTGGCTGTGGATCTGCTTACAGCGCAACGCACTTAAACAAAGCCAGCAAGTAGGCGACCAGTACAAACAAGCTGCCAAAAGCGCGGTTCTTGGCGCGTAGATGTGCCGGGATGAGGCCGCGCCTATCGCCGCTGCCTCGCGGTACTTACGCGCTTTGCAAAGCCGCGATCCGCTCTTCAATCGGCGGATGCGTACTGAACAATTGCCCGATGCCACCGGCAATGCCAAAGGCTGCCACGCTTTTGGGCAGTTCGCCTGGGGTCATGCCACCCAAGCGGGCCAGCGCATTGACCATAGGTTGCTTGCGGCCCATCAGTTGCGCGGCGCCGGCGTCGGCGCGGAATTCGCGCTGGCGGCTGAACCAGGCCACCACCATGGCTGCGGCAAAGCCCAGCACAATGTCGAGCACGATGGTGGTGATGTAGTAGGCCATGCCGGGGCCGCTGCTTTGCTCATCGTTTTTGCGCAGAAAGCTGTCTACCGCATAGCCAATGACGCGGCTGAGGAACACTACAAAGGTATTCATCACGCCTTGGATCAGTGTCATGGTCACCATATCGCCATTGGCGATGTGGGCGACTTCGTGGCCGATCACTGCTTCCACTTCTTCGCGCGTCATACCGGCTAGCAAACCGGTGGAGACCGCCACCAGGGCCGAGTCTTTGAAAGCGCCGGTGGCAAAGGCATTGGGCTCGCCTTCGAAGATGCCGACCTCGGGCATGCCAATACCAGCTTGCTCGGAAAATCTGCGCACGGTTTCCATAATCCAGGCCTCGTCGGCGTTTTGCGGCTGCGCAATGATCTGCACGCCCGAACTCCACTTGGCCATGGGTTTGCTGATCAGCAGCGAAATAAAAGCGCCGCCAAAACCGATGACCAGCGCATAGCCCAGTAGCAAGCCCAGATTCAAGCCATTGCTGGTGAGGTAGCGGTTCACGCCCAAGAGGCTGGCCACGATACCCAGTACCACCACAATCAGCACGTTGGTAAGCACGAGTAAAAGAATGCGTTTCATATCAACTCCAGAGAAAGTGTGCGCGCCGCTCAAACACCGGTTTGGGCTTCGTGCGCTGCAATACAGACCTCCATGGTAGGGCCGGACGGTGAAATTACAAGTTAGTGCCCCCCAAGTGCCCAGGCAAATTGCGGGCTTTGGCTGCATTAAGCAGGTGCTAGGCGTGGCGGGCGGAACACCGAAACATCGTCGTAAAAGCCAGGTACTTCATTGGCCGGCCACCAGCCCGGCACGCCCAATACTGGCAAATGGGCAAAGGGTTTGTCCGCCAATGCATCGGCATTTAAATGCGCACCCAGCCACCCGTCCCAATCGCCTTGCGCGCCGACGTCGCATTCCACGCGATAGACATGCGCGGTCATCGCAATGCGCGGGTGCACCAGCTTTTCCAATAAGGCATGGCCGAACAATTGCAAGCGCGTTTCTTTCCATGCGGGCCGCAGCGGGCCAAAGAGGGCCCGCCAGTCTTTTTGCACCAAGGCGTCCCATACAGCATCGGGCGCGTGCAGTAGCGCGGCGTTTTCGTCAAACACCGTGAGCGCATCGCGTGCCGGGCCGCGGACAGGCGCGATACCGCTGTGCGCAATCTGCGCCGCCTGCAATTGGTTGAGGCGCTGCTTGGTATGCGGGAAATGCAGCCAGCACAGGCCGTTAAAAAAATCATGCAAACCGTCGCGTGTTGGCACTTGTTGGGTTTGAAAAATAAAGGCTTCATAGGCCTGTCCCGGCGGCAGCTCGGACTGCGGCACAAAGCGCACAGGGCAGGTGGGCACCTGTTCCGCGAACAGGTTCAGTGCTCGCGCGCAGCTAAGGCCTGTGGCAACGGCCTCGGCCAAAGGTTGGCCGCGTGCGCGCCAGGCTTGCAGCCAGGGCGCAGTCCAGTCAATCGCTGCTATGTCCTGCGCCACGGCAAGCTATTTTTTCTGTAAGACTGCCAGGGAGTCACGCAGGCAAGCAGACAGACAGACAGGCAGGCGGGCGGGCCATTCCATGTGCTAGGCCATGCGCCAGTGCAGCACTTCGCCACCGGCCAGCGGTTTTAAATGGGTATCGGCAAACGCGTAGCTTTCTGGGGGCGTCCAGCTTTCGCGTCGCAGCGTGATCTGCTCGGTATTACGCGGCAGACCGTAAAAATCCGGACCGTGAAAACTGGCAAAGGCCTCCAGCTTGCCCAGCGCCTGTGCGGCTTCAAATGCGCTGGCATAGAGCTCGATAGCCGCGTGCGCGGTATAGCAACCGGCGCAGCCGCTGGCGTGTTCTTTCAGGTGCGTGGCATGCGGTGCGCTGTCAGTACCTAGAAAAAAGCGCGGCGAACCTTGGGTGGCTGCGTCCACCAAGGCCTGGCGGTGCGCCTCGCGCTTGAGCACCGGCAGGCAGTAGTAATGCGGGCGTATGCCGCCGGTAAAAATCGCGTTGCGGTTGTAGAGCAAATGGTGGGCGGTGATGCTGGCCGCGATAGCGCCTGGGGCCGATTGCACATACTGCGCTGCCTCGCGCGTGGTGATGTGTTCAAACACCACTTTGAGCGCCGGAAAATCGCGCCGCAGCGGTATCAATTGGGTGTCGATGAACACCGCTTCGCGGTCAAATAAATCAATGTCTGGCGAAGTCACTTCACCATGCACCAGCAGCGGCATACCCACACGCTGCATGGCCTCTAGCGTGGCGTAGGTTTTGCGCATATCGGTAACCCCAGCATCGCTATTGGTCGTGGCACCAGCCGGGTACAGCTTGACGCCGACGATGCCTGCGTCCTTGGCACGCAGGATTTCATCGGCCGGCAAGTGGTCGGTCAGGTACAGGGTCATCAAAGGCTCAAACTCGGCGTGGCCCGCCGCCGCTGCCGCCGCGTGAATGCGCTCCCGATAGGCCAGCGCTTGCGCGGTGCTGGTGACGGGCGGCTTCAGGTTGGGCATGATCAGCGCGCGGGCAAACTGGGCCGCGGTATGGGGCACCACGGTCTGCAAAGCGGCGCCGTCGCGCACGTGCAGATGCCAGTCGTCGGGGCGGGTGAGGGTAAAGGTCTGAGGGTTGGCGTTGCTTGGCATAAGTGGCGTATTGTCCTAAATCAGGGTCTGCCCTTTAGCTCGCCTGCCGGCGTGACTTCAGGACTGTGCAGCCGTGTGCGGCTGATTTGCAGACTTAGCAGGATGTCCAGTGCCTGGGCGTAGAAGGTGGTGCCAGCCGGCGTCAGCCGCGTGGGGTAAGCGCTGCGGTCCACCAAGGCGAATCCAGTCCAGGCTTCAAGCGACTGGATGCGGCGCGAGAACGCTGGTTGCGTCACATGGCGTAGTTGCGCCGATCGGCTAAAGCTGCGCGTATCGGCCAGCGATATAAAGTCTTCCAACCATTTGGTGTTCATAGCCTAATCCTGCCTTGCTTATGCCGCGCTTACGCGCCGCTTTGTTGTAGCGCCCACATGGCGGCGTAGCGGCCTTGCTGTTGCAACAAGGCCTGGTGGGTGCCGCGCTCCACAATGCGGCCGCTGTCCATGACCAGAATTTCATGCGCATCGACTACGGTGGACAAGCGGTGTGCAATCACCAGCGTGGTCTTGCTTTGCGCGATGCGTTGCAGCTCGGCCTGGATGGCGCGTTCATTGGCCGAATCCAGCGCACTGGTGGCTTCGTCAAACACCAAAATCGGCGGGTTTTTGAGCAGGGTGCGCGCAATTGCCACACGCTGTTTTTCGCCGCCCGACAGTTTGAGTCCGCGCTCGCCCACCATCGTCCCATAGCCTGCCGGGGTGCTGGTAATAAAGTCGTCGATATGCGCGGCGCGCGCCGCCTCTTGCACTTGCACCAGCGAGCTGCCGGGTCGGCCGTAAGCGATGTTGTATTCCACCGTGTCGTTAAACAAAACCGTATCTTGCGGCACGATGCCGATGGCGGCGCGCAAACTGGTTTGCGTCAGGCCTTGGATGCTTTGCCCGGCAATATAAATACCGCCTTGCTGTACATCGTAAAAACGGTAGAGTAAACGTGCTAACGTACTCTTGCCCGAGCCCGAAGGCCCAACCACCGCCACGGTTTTGCCTGCCGGTATCTCAAAGCTAATGTCGTGCAACAAGGGCCGCGCAGGGTCGTAGGCAAAAAACACATGTTCAAAGCGCACGCTGGCTTGTAGTTGACCTGCCGCGTCATGCTCATGCAGGCGCAGATCGTGCGCGTCGTGCGCGTCGGCGATTTCCTGTTCGCGTTCGAGCAGGGTGAACATTTTTTCCAGATCCGCCAGGTTTTGTTTCAGCTCCCGGTAAATTGCGCCCAGAAAATTGAGTGGTATGTAAATTTGGATCATGAAGGCATTGACCATGACCAGATCGCCCAGCGTCATGCGCCCATCGACCACACCCTGGGTGGCGCGCCAGAGCATGGCCACCAGACCGCTGGCGATGATGAGTTGCTGGCCCGCGTTGAGCATGCTTAAGCTGCGCTGGCTTTGCAAAGCGGCGCGGCGGTAGCGCTCCAGGTTTTCGTCATAACGCCGGGCTTCGAATTCTTCGTTATTAAAGTATTTGACCGTCTCAAAGTTCAGCAGCGAGTCGATGGCGCGGCTGTGGGCTTTAGAGTCCAGTTCGTTCATGCGCTTACGAAACTGCGTGCGCCACTCGGTCATGCTGATGGTGAACAGGATGTAGAGCACCAAAGCAATGATGGTGATACCGGCAAACCAGACGTCAAACTTGACCGCCAGCAGCGTCAGCACCAGGCCCACTTCAATCAGCGTAGGGACAATGCTGTACAGCGAATAAGACACCAAGGAATGCACCGCGCGGGTACCGCGTTCGATATCCCGCGTCATGCCGCCGGTCTGGCGCTCTAAGTGAAAGCGCAAACTTAGGGAATGCAAATGCCTAAACACCGCCAGCGAAATGCTGCGCGCCGCGCCCTCGGTGGCTTTGGCGAAGATCAAATCCCGTAATTCGGCAAATAGGGTGGTGGACAGGCGCAGCGCGGCATAGGCGATCAACAAAGCTACCGGCACCACCAGCACGGCAGCGAGTTGGCCGGGCTGCGGCGTCATGCTGTCCACCAGGTCTTTGAGCAGCAATGGCACGCCCACGTTGGCCACTTTGGCACCCACCATGAGCGACAGCGCCACCATGACCCGCCATTTGTAGGCCCACAAATAAGGGAAAAGCCGCTGCAAAGTGCCCCAGTCACCGGTCTGAACCCCGGCGGCACCCGGGGCGCCGGGCAGGGCGTGTGAGTGGGAGGCAGGGCCGAAAGAGCGCATGGGTGACAATTCGAAGCGTTAAACCGAGATTGTGCCCATGTCCCACGCTGCCTCCCCCACCACCGCCTTGCCGACCGACCAAGAGTTGGTGCTCAAAGTGATTCCTATGCCGGGCGACTGCAATGCCAATGGCGATATTTTTGGCGGCTGGGTGATGGCCCAGGTGGATTTGGCCGGTTCGGTGCTGCCCGCTCGCTACACCCAGGGCCGGATGGCGACGGTGGCGGTCAATGAGTTCATTTTTAAGCAGCCGGTGCGGGTGGGTGACATCTTGTCTTTCTTTTCTAAGGTGGTGCGCATCGGTCGCACCTCCATCACGGTCAAGGTGGAAGTGTTTGCCGAGCGCTTTCGCAACCAGGGCAGTTACATCAAGGTGACCGAAGCCCTTGTCACCTATGTGGCAATTGACGACGCGGGAAAACCAAGGGAAATCCCCAAGGTTTAGGGCTTTGTCAGAGGGAAATTACATGCCGGGTGTCAATTTAGCTATTGAAATCGGTAACAACCCTATCAAAGAAATTTCAAACTAGGGCTATAACCTTGGGTGGTTAAACCTAGGAGGCATGGTGCAGTTTTTTCAATTGTTGATCAGCGGTGTGGCGCAGGGCTGCATTTACGGGCTGATCGCACTCGGTTTTGTCCTGATATACAAGGCGACCGAGACCGTCAGCTTTGCCCAGGGCGAGCTGATGATGCTCGGTGCTTTTGGCGGTTTGGTGGCTATGACCATGCTGGGCATGCCCTATTGGCTGGCCATCCTATCGGCGGTGCTGACGATGGCCCTGGTGGGCGCGCTGATCGAAATGGCGGTAATACGCCCGATTTTGGGGCAGCCGGCGTTTTCTATTGTGATGCTAACTATCGGCGTGGGCTATGTGGCGCGCGGCCTGATCACCATGATTCCCAACATCGGCACCGACACCCAGGCCTTGCCGGTTCCCTATAAAGACGAAATCTGGAAATTGGGCGGCCTGATTCTGAACGTGGAGCACATGGTCGTGATCGCCGCCACCGGCGTTTTGTGCGTTTTGTTGTTTGCGCTGTTTCGCTACAGCAAGCTGGGCATTGCCATGCAGGCCACCTCGCAAAACCAGTTGGCGGCGTATTACATGGGCATTCCGGTCAAGCGCCTCAACAGCATCGCTTGGGCGCTGGCAGCAGCGGTGGCCAGTATTGCCGGGCTACTGCTCGCGCCTATTACTTTTGTGCACGCCAATATGGGCTTTATCGGCCTCAAAGCCTTCCCGGCGGCGGTGGTGGGGGGCTTTGGCAGCCTGCCCGGCGCAATTGTGGGGGGCTTGGTCATCGGCTTGGTGGAAGCTTTTTCGGGCTTTTACCTGCCCGACGGCTTCAAGGACACGGCCGCTTATATCGTGGTGCTGGTGATGCTGATGGTGCGGCCCAATGGCTTGTTCGGCGAAAAACTGCGCAAAAAGGTCTGAACATGCGTTTTATTTTCAAAACCGAATACGCTCAGGACATTGGCCTGGCCAAGCACGAAGGCCATGTCTTTTGGTACAGCGTGCTGGTCTTGCTGCTGATAGCAGCACCTTGGTTGTTTACCGAGTACTGGCTGGCCCAACTCACTTTTGTGCTGATTTACAGCATCGCAGCCCTGGGCATCATGCTTTTGGCCGGCTTTACCGGCTTGTTTTCCCTGGGCCATGCGGCGTTTTTGGGTGTGGGCGCTTATACGCACGCCGTACTCACCAATATGGGCGTGCCCTTTCCTATTGCGCTGGCTTGCGCGGCGGGATTGTCGGCGGCGGTCGGTCTGGTGGTGGGCTTGCCGGCGCTGCGCGTTAAAGGTATTTACTTAGGCATGGCGACGCTGTCTTTTGGTTTTATTGTGGAAGAGGTGCTGGCGCGTTGGGAGTCTGTGACCGGGGGCAATGCCGGTATTCATATCAAAAAGCCCAACGTTTTTGGCTGGGTGCTGGAGACTGAAATTCAGTTTTATTTTTTGTGCCTGTTGCTGACGGTGGTGGCGACCCTGGGCATTCTGAATTTGCTGCGCTCGCCCACCGGGCGGGCTTTTGTGGCCATCCGCGATTCGGAAATTTCTGCGCAAAGCATGGGCATCAACCTGGCGCAGTACAAAACCATGTCCTTTGCCATTTCAGCCGCATTGGCCGGTGTGGCCGGGGCCTTGTACGCGCACAAATTGCAATTCATTTCGCCCGACCAGTTCAACATCCTGCAATCCATCGACTTGCTCTTGATGATTGTGATTGGCGGCCTGGGCTCGGTCCACGGTGCATTCTTGGGCGCCATCTTCTTAATCACCATGCCGCAGCTCATCGCCATGCTCAAAGACTATTTGCCCGCAGTGGTGGGCCAGGCGCCGGGCTTGCAAGGCGTGGTCTATGGCGCGGTGCTGATTGCCTTTGTGCTGTTCGAGCCCATGGGTTTGTATGGACGCTGGCTCAAGGTGCGCACCTATTTTGAAGTCTTCCCGTTCTACCGCAAAGGCATGTTCAAGCGGCAGAAATCTTTCCAGAAATCGGATCGCCTGAAATGACGGACTTTCTTTTATCGGCCAAGGACTTGAGCGTGCGCTTTGGCGGTCTGCTGGCAGTCAACCAGGTCAGCTTTGATGTGAAAAAAGGCGAGGTCTTCACCCTGATCGGCCCCAATGGCGCGGGCAAGACCACCGTGTTCAATCTGATCAGCCGCATTTACACGCCGACTGCAGGCAGTATCGATTTTGTCGGCCCCAAGGGCATGGTCAAGCTCACTGAGCAAGCCCCACAGGATGTAGCCGCCTTGGGCATCGCCCGGACTTTTCAAAACATTGAATTGTTTGAGCATGCTTCGGTCTTGCACAACTTGCTGATCGGGCGGCACACGCACCGCAAAACCAGTTGGTGGCAGGACATGTTTTTTACTGCCGCCACGCGTGAAGAAGAATTGCGCTCGCGTGAGAAAGCCGAAGAGGTGATCGACTTTCTCAACCTCCAACATTACCGCGATACCTTTGTCGCGGGCCTGCCCTATGGCGTGCGCAAAGTGGTGGAAGTGGCGCGCGCTTTGTGTACCGAGCCTTCGCTTTTGTTGCTGGACGAGCCCTCATCCGGCCTCAACGTAGAAGAGACCGACGACATGGCTTTCTGGATTCAGGATATCCAGCATGAGCTGGGCATTACCGTGCTGATGGTGGAGCACGACATGAGCTTGGTCTCCAAAGTGTCCGACCGCGTGTTGGCCATGAACCAGGGCGAAGTGCTGGCCATGGGCACGCCGCGCGAAGTGCAAAGTGATGCTGGTGTCATCGAGGCTTATTTGGGCACCTTGGACGATGTGTCCTCCTTGCGCCGCGAATCGGCAGTGGGAGCCAGTGTATGAGCAATATCCCGCCTCCAGTGAGCGACTTGCCGGTGCTCAAACTACTGAATGTGGAGAGCGCTTACGGCCCGATCAAAGCCATTCGCGGCATCAGCCTGCAAGTGCGGCGTGGCGAAATCGGCGCGGTGCTGGGCTCTAACGGCGCCGGCAAAACCACGATTCTCAAAACCATTTCGGGCATCATCGATCCGCGCAAGGGCTCCATCGAATTCAAGGGCCAGGACATCACCGCCCAAGACCCCTCGCATATCGTGCAGCAAGGCTTGAGCCATGTTCCTGAGGGCCGCGAGGTATTCCCGCTGCTCAGCGTGCACGACAACTTGCTGATGGGCGCCTACACCCGCAGCGACAGCGACCAAGTGGCGCGTGATATGGAGACGGTGTACACCTACTTCCCGATTCTTAAAGAGCGCCGCTTGCAGGATGCGGGTCTGCTCTCCGGCGGGCAACAACAGATGCTGGCGATCTCGCGCGCGCTCATGGCCAACCCGGATTTGATGTTGCTGGACGAGCCTAGCCTGGGCCTGTCGCCCAAGTTGACTAAAGAGATTTTTGAAATCGTGGTGCGCATCAACCGTGAACGCGGCACCACGATTTTGCTGGTCGAGCAAAACGCCAATATGGCGCTTAACGCCTCAGACTACGGCTATGTGCTGGAAAACGGTCGCATCGTCATGGAAGACACCTGCGCCCGTCTGCGCGAAAAAGAAGATATCAAGGAGTTCTATCTGGGACTCAAGGAAGAAGGCGTGCGTGACGAGCGGCGCTGGAAAAAGAAAAAGACCTGGAGATGATGATGCCTAGCGCTGCTATTTCAACGTTTTGTGGCTTGCGGGCTGCGCAGCTGTGCGCGGGAGGCTGCTTATGAGCCGCTTATGGGATTTGGGCCATATCCAGCCGGAAAACCGCGTGGTGCTGGAAGGCGACACGATGACCGCCATGTTCTGGAACGCGGTGGCCAAGCGCGGCCCTGCGGTTTGGCTGCGCCAAAAACACCTTGGCTTGTGGCGCAGCTGGACCTGGAACCAGACCGCCACCGCCGTGGAAGAAATTTGTGCCGGTTTGCTCAGTTTGGGTTTTGACAAAGGCGAGTGCGCTTCCATCTTGTCCAACACCGTGGTCGAGTGGGTGTGGGCCGATCTGGCGGTGCTGTCGGCCTGTGGCGTATCCAACGGCATTTACCCTACCGACGCCAGCAGCCAGGTGCAATACCTCAGCGAAGATTCGCGCACCACGATCTTGTTTGTCGAAGACGACGAGCAACTGGATAAGGCCTTGGAAGTACGTGCCCAATTGCCGCTGTTGCGCAAAATTGTGGTCTTTGACATGGAGGGTTTGCGTACCCTCAAAGACCCGGGCGTCATCAGTCTGGATGCCTTGCGCGTTTTGGGGCGCGAGCACCTGGCCGCGCACCCGCAGGCCGTGCGTGAGCGCGCTGCCCAGTGCCAGGCGCAAGACCTGGCTATCTTGGTCTATACCTCGGGCACCACCGGAAAACCCAAAGGCGCCATGCATTTGCACAAGGGCCTGGTGTTTACCGTGCACGGCTACAACACGCTGGTCGCGCAAACTATGGACGACGAGCGCATGTGCTTTTTGCCCCTGTGCCATATCGCCGAACGCATGGGCGGCGAGTATTTCTCGCTTTACACCGGCTCCAAACTCAACTTCGTGGAAAACCCGGAAACCATTCCTGAAAATGTGCGTGAAATTGCGCCCACCGTATTTACCGCCGTGCCCCGCGTATGGGAAAAGTTTTACTCCGGCGTGATGATCACGCTCAAAGAAGCCGGTTTTGTTCAGCAGGCGGTGTATGCCTGGGGTATCGGTGTCGGTGGCCGTATTGCGGACAAAGTGCTGGCCGGTCAATCAGTCGATGCCTGGCTGAAGCTGCAATTTGTGCTGGCCCAATGGCTGGCGCTCAACAATGTGCGCAAAACCATAGGCATTCACCGCTCCAAATACCTGGTCACTGGCGCGGCGCCCATATCACCCGATCTGGTGCGCTGGTATTTGTCCCTGGGCGTGCCCATGTTGGAAGTCTGGGGCATGACCGAGACCTGCGGCGCTGCCACCGGCGTCCCGGCCACCCGCATCCGTCCTGGCTCTATCGGCCCGGCCGCTGGCTATAACGAAGTGCGTCTGGACCCGCAGACCAGCGAAATTTTGGTACGCGGGAAAAATGTGTTTGCCGGTTACCTGAACCAGCCAGAGAAAACCGCCGAGACCATAGATGCAGACGGCTGGCTCCATACCGGCGACGTGGGCGTGGTCGATGCCGACGGCTATTTCCGTATCACCGACCGCATGAAGGACATCATCATTACCGCCGGAGGCAAGAACATCACGCCCTCGGAGCTGGAAAACGACCTGAAGTTCTCGCCCTACATCACCGACGCGGTGGTCATTGGCGACAAGCGGCCTTACCTGACGGTCATCATCATGATCGACCAGGAAAATGTCGAAAAATACGCCCAGGATCAGGATGTGCCTTTTAGCAACTACGCCAGCCTGACGCGCTCGGCCGAAGTGCAGGCGCTGATCCAAGCCGAAATAGACCGGGTGAACAAAAAGTTCGCGCGGGTTGAACAAATTAAGAAATTCTTCCTGCTTGACACCCAGCTGAGCGCAGAAGACGAAGAACTCACCCCCACGATGAAGCTCAAGCGCAAATTGGTGGAAAAGAAATACAACGCTAATATTGAGGCTATGTATGGCTGAGCCCGCCGGGCCCGGCAGCACTGCGTAATAATTATTTTTAGGAGAACGAGCATGAAGAAAACTTTATTTCCCTTTACCGGTCTGGCGCTTGTGCTGGCCACATGGTTCGCCGCAGTGCCGACGCTTGCCGCCGAACAACAGGGCGTGAGCAAAAACGAAATCGTCATTGGCACCATCCAAGATTTGTCCGGCCCGCTGGCGGGTTACGGCAAACAGTCGCGCAACGGCATGCAGTTGCGCATCGACGAGCTCAATGAGCAGGGCGCCATCCATGGCCGCAAACTCAAGCTGCTGGTGGAAGACTCGGGCTATGACCCCAAACGTGCCGTGCTGGCAGCGCAAAAACTGGTAAACCAGGACAAAATTTTTATCATGGCCGGGCATCTGGGTACTGCGCAAAACAATGCCGCCATGCCGATCCAGTTTGAAAAACAAATCGTCAACTTCATGCCCCTGACCGCGTCACGCGATATGTATGACGCGCCCAACGAACTGAAGTACGCTTTGCTCAGCTCGTACTACGACCAGATCCGGATGGTGCTGCCCAAGATGGTGGCGGATAAAGGCGTCAAGAAATCTTGCATCATTTACCAGGACGACGAGTTTGGCTTGGAAGTGCTGCGCGGCGCCGAAGCCGGCCTGAAAACCCTGAACATGGAGTTGACCGAAAAGACCTCCTTCAAGCGCGGCTCCACCGACTTCTCCACCCAGGTCGCGAAGATGAAATCCTCGGGCTGCGAACTGGTGGTGTTGGGAACCATTATTCGTGAGACGATCGGCACCGTGGCCGAGTCCCGCAAAACCGGTTTCAACCCAATTTTCTTAGCTTCAATCGCTGCTTACACCGACCTGATTCACAAACTCGGTGGCAAAGCGATGGATGGCGTGTACGCCACTAACGTGGTGCAAAACCCCTACCTGGACGAGGCTTCACAGCCCATCCGTTTCTGGGCCAATAAATACAAAACCAAGTTCAATGAAGACCCAGCCGTGTTTTCCGCCTACGGTTACATCATGGTTGACATCTTCATCCAGGCAGCCCAAAAAGCCGGCCCTAACCTGACTAGCGCCAGCTTTGTCAAAGCCATGAATAGCATGTCCATCCCACCAGACTTTTTTGGTACCCCCGCTTTGACTTATACCAACACCAAGCGCTTGGGTAGCGAGTCGGCCAAGCTGTCGCAAATTCAGGACGGCAAATGGCGCGTAGTGATGGAAGTGAAGTAATCTTGTAGTTCGGCGGTGCTGCGCCTTGACCCGGCACAGTCCTCCCCTTATATTTTTTGGAGACAACGATGACAATATCAAGCTTGTTAAAGAAAACCGCATTTGCCTTGGCCGCCATGCTGGCCCTAGGCGCCCAGGCCGAGCAACAAGGCGTGAGCAAAGACGAAATTGTGATCGGCACCATCCAGGACTTGTCCGGCCCCTTGGCGGGTTTTGGCAAGCAGGCACGCTCGGGCATGCAATTGGCGGTGGCCGAGCTCAATGAGCAAGGCGGCATCAATGGCCGCAAGCTCAAACTGCTGGTAGAAGACGATGGCTACGACCCTAAGAAATCGGTGCTGGCAGCGCAAAAGCTGGTAAACCAGGACAAAATTTTCATCATGGCTGGTCACATCGGTACCGCGCAAAACCTGGCGGCTATGCCGGTGCAATTCGAAAAGAATGTGGTGAACTTTTTCCCCATTACTGCGGCGCGCGAAATGTACGAGCCGCTGGACCGCCTGAAATATTCCTTTGCCGCCACCTACTTTGACCAGATGCGCATTACCCTGCCGTCTTTGATCAAGGAAAAAGGCGCGAAAAAAGTCTGTACCATGTACCAGGACGATGACTTTGGCCTAGAGGTGTTCCGAGGCGCCGAAGCCGGTCTTAAGGCCATGAATATGGAGTTCACCGAAAAGACGACGTACAAGCGCGGCGCTACCGACTTTTCTTCGCAGATCTCCAAGCTGCAAGCGAGCGGTTGCGAGGTGGTGGTGCTGGGTACCATCATTCGGGAGACCATTGGTGCCATCGGTACCGCGCGCAAAATTGGCTTTAACCCTATCTTTGTGGGTTCCAGCGCCGCTTACACCGACCTGATCCACAAAATCGGCGGCAAGGCTATGGATGGCTTTTATGCCACGATGACGGTGCAAAACCCTTACCTGGACGAAGCTTCTCAGCCCATCCGTTTCTGGGCCAATAAGTACAAAACCATGTTCAACGAGGACCCGACCGTATTCTCGGTCTATGGTTACATCATCATCAACAGCTTTGCCGCAGCGGCGGCCAAGGCCGGTAAGAACCTGACCACCGACACCTTTATCAAGGCTATGGACAGCATGGTGATCGAGCCTGATATGTTCGGTGGCGCAAAGGCCACATATAGCGCTACCAAGCGCTTGGGTAGCGATGCCTCGCGTCTGTCGCAAATCCAGGACGGCAAGTGGAAAGTCGTCTCGGGCTATGTGAGCGCGTCCAGCGTGAAATAAACCCTCCTTAGCGGGTGCGGGTTCGCCCTGCGCCCGCTATTTTCAAGCCGCCCGGTCCAGCGCCGCGCGGCTTTTTTTGTTAGCCAAAGCCCCACCACGCCGGCATTGCCCGCAGGCGCGCTACAGTTAGCCCATGGGCAAGTCACCTCCACCGTTCAAAGCCGCCGCCGCTGACCCGCATGCGGTGCTAACGGGTTTTGCCGGTTTGAGTGCCAAGCTGGACTATTTGTCGGCCTCCGATGTAGAGCAGGTACGCCAGGCTTACCGCTTTGCCGACGAGGCGCATTTGGGCCAGTTGCGCGGTAGCGGCGCACCCTATATCACGCATCCGATTGCGGTCGCCGCCCAATGCGCGGACTGGAAGCTTGATGCCCCTGCCCTGATGGCCGCGTTGTTGCACGACGCCATGGAAGACTGCGGCGTCACCAAGGTGGAGTTGATAGAGCGCTTTGGCTCGCCGGTGGCCGAATTGGTCGACGGTCTGACCAAGCTGGACAAACTCAGTTTCACCACGCGCGAAGAAAACCAGGCCGAGTCATTTCGCAAAATGCTGCTGGCCATGGCGCGTGATGTGCGCGTCATCCTCATCAAACTGGCCGACCGCACCCACAATATGCGCACCATGGGCGATATGCCGCGCGCCAAATGGGGCCGCATTGCGCAAGAGACGCTAGATATTTACAGCCCCATAGCGCACCGCTTGGGACTGAACGAAATTTATCGCGAGTTGCAGGAACTCTCTTTCCGCTACCTGCTGCCCTGGCGCCATGCGGTGCTGTCCAAAGCGGTTGCTAAGGCGCGCAGCCGCAGGCGCGATTTGTTGCAAAAAGTGCAGCGCGAAGTGGAGGCCACCTTTGCTGCCCACGGCATGCTGGTGCGCATCTCGGGTCGCGAAAAAGCCCTGTACTCTATTTACCGCAAGATGAGCAGTAAACACCTGAGTTTTGCCCAGGTGACCGATGTCTATGGCTTTCGCGTGCTGGTGCCGGAAGTTACCGACTGCTATACCGCGATGGGCCTGTTGCACCAGCTCTACAAGCCGGTGCCCGGCAAATTCAAAGACCATATTGCGATTGCCAAAATCAATGGTTACCAATCGCTGCACACCACCCTGGTAGGCCCGGCCGCGATCAACGTGGAATTTCAGATGCGCACCGAGTCCATGCACCTGGTCGCTGAGTCGGGCGTGGCGGCGCACTGGCTGTATAAAGTCAACAAGCCGCAGGACAGCGCGCAGGAGCGCCTGGGCGCGCAGTGGCTGCAGTCCCTGCTCGATATCCAGGACGAAACCCGCGACGCGACCGAGTTTTGGGAACACGTGAAAGTGGACTTATTCCCGGACGCGGTCTATGTGTTCACGCCCAAGAGCCAAATCATGGCCATGCCGCGCGGCGCCACGGTGGTGGACTTTGCGTATGCGATTCACAGCAATGTGGGCGACCGCACGATGGCGGCGCGCATCAATAACGAGCAAGTGCCCCTGCGCACCGAACTGAAAAATGGCGATGTGGTGGAAGTCATTACCGCGCCGACGTCCACACCCAACCCGGCCTGGCTGAGCTTTGTGCGCACCGGCCGGGCGCGCTCCAAAATCCGCCATCACCTTAAGACCATGCAGTTGACCGAGTCGGCCGACTTGGGAGAAAAATTGCTGTCGCAGGCCCTGCGCGCCGAAGGCATCGAAAGCGTGCCCGAAGGCGATGGCTATAAATCGCTGTGGGATAAGGTTTTGCGCTTTACCGGTAGCAAAAACCGCAAGGAATTGCTGACGGATATTGGCCTAGGTAAGCGCATCGCCAATATCGTCGCCAAGCGCATGGTGAACTTGCTGGCCGATGCAGGACACAAGCCAGACGCTTTGCTGCTTACGCGCGAACGCTTTGCCTCGGACAACGCGCACGGCATGGGTACGCTCGCGCTCGATGGCAGCGAGAACGCCTCGGTCAAATACGCTTTGTGCTGCCGCCCGATTCCGGGTGACAACATCGTGGGTTACCTGGGCCGTGGCGAAGGCCTGGCCGTGCACGCAGCGGAATGCCCGGTTGCCAAAAAATTGCAGCACAAAGACGGCGAGCGCTTTATGGGCGTGGAGTGGAGCGATGAGATCGTCCGCCCCTTTGAGGCCGATCTGGCGCTCACCGTAATCGACGGGCGCGGCGTTATGGCCAAGGTCGCCTCGGTACTGGCCGCTGCTGAGGCCGATATTGTGCACATCGAAATGGGCGAAGCCAATAGCCACGATGCCAAGGACATGCACTTCGTCATCGCCGTGCGCGACCGCGCGCATTTAGAAAGTATATTGACCAAGCTGCAACGCTCCGCGGTGGTCATGCATGCCAAGCGCAGCAAGAAAACCGTTTGAGGTTGTTGTAGGTCCTGCGCGTTGATGTGCAATTCATTGCGGCGCAGTGCCGTGCGCCAGCTTTAGTCCGCTGGCTTCGCGCTCGGCGCCGGGTAATGCACCTCCAGAACTTCAATTTCCGCCACCCGGCCCGGCATGGGCAGGCGTAGTACATCACCCACGCGGGCTTTGAGCAAGGTGCGTGCAATGGGCGAAATCCAGCTCACCTCTCCGGCTGCGCTATCGGCCTCGTCGATACCGGTAATGGTGACGGTGCGCTTTTCGTCCACGTCGTCCACATAGGTCACGGTAGCGCCGAAAAATATTTGTTCGTTACCGTGGTGCAAGCTGGGCTCGGTAATGACCGCCATCTCCAAGCGCCGGGTGAGAAAGCGGATGCGCCTGTCGATCTCGCGCAAGCGCTTTTTGCCATACAGGTAGTCGCCGTTTTCCGAGCGATCGCCGTTGCTGGCGGCCCAATGCACCACGTCCACCACTTTGGGTCGCTCCTCGTCGATCAGTTGCAAAAGCTCATCGCGCAGCGTTTTGTAACCTTGTGGGGTGATGTAGTTTTTCCCACCACCAGGCAGCGCCGCCAGCGGGAAGTCCTCGTCCTCGTCCGCGTCCTCGCTCTCTTTGGTAAAAGCTTTGCTCATGGCGGCTGGTGGCCATCGTTGCAGCTACCACTGGCATTAGCGCCTTGGGTAGACGCTTTGCCGACCATCGCAGCAGGGCAGTTCGGGAGCATGCGCAAGCGTTTCATAGAATGCACATTCTAAGAACGCCGCCATGTTCAGCTTTTTCAAAAAAAAACCTCCCCCGTCATCCGCTGCGCCCAGTGCTACAGCCGCAGCGCCAGTACTGCAGACCGCAGCGCCCGCGACCGTAGCTGCATCGGCCAGCACCCTGCAGCGCCAAAGCTGGCTGGGCAAGCTCAAAGCTGGTTTGGGCAAAACCGCAGCGGGTATTGCCTCGGTATTTGGCGGCTCGCGCATCGACGAGGCTTTGTTTGAAGACCTGGAAAGCGCCTTGCTCATGGCCGACGCCGGCGTATCGGCCACCACGCATTTAATTAGCGAGCTGCGCCGCCTGGCCAAAGACAGCAAAGCCGAAACACCGGAACAGCTCAAAGGTTTGCTGGTCGATGCCTTGGCCCGATTGCTCGAACCTTTGGAGCGCAGCCTGGTCATAGGCCCCGAGCAGCCCACCGTGATGATGGTGGCAGGGGTCAACGGCGCAGGTAAAACCACCTCCATCGGCAAGCTGACCCACCGCCTGGCCCACCAGGGCGCCTCCGTGCTCTTGGCCGCAGCAGATACCTTTCGCGCAGCGGCGCGCGAGCAACTCACGGTTTGGGCCGAGCGCAATACCGTGGAGATCGTCAGCCAAGAAGGCGGCGACCCGGCGGCGGTCAGCTATGACGCGGTATGCGCCGGTAAAGCACGCAAAAAAGACGTGGTGCTGATCGACACCGCAGGCCGCTTGCCCACGCAAATGCATTTGATGGAAGAGCTGAAAAAAATGCAGCGCGTAGTGGCTAAGGCCGGTGTGGCATCGGGCTTGGAAAATTGCCCGCGTGAAGTGCTGCTGGTGATCGACGGCAACACCGGACAAAACGCGCTGGCCCAGGTACGTGCGTTTGACGATGCACTGGGTCTGACCGGACTCATCATCACCAAGCTCGACGGCACGGCCAAAGGCGGCGTGTTAGCGGCTATCGCACGTGAACGGCCGATACCGGTGTACTTTATCGGCGTGGGTGAAAAGCTCGAAGAGCTGGAAACCTTTAACGCCCGCGAATTCGCCCAGGCGCTGTTGCAATAAGCCTACGCTGCACAAGTTGGTCAGGTCGCAGGGAGCACGCCGACCGGCCCAAGCGCTTACGCTACAGATCTTATGTCTGACACTCTCTCTATAAATCCCATCCCAAGACGCGAAGCACTAGCGCGCATGGCAAGTCCCGCCTTGGCAGCTGCGCTTTCCCTGCCCGTGCGTGCGGTATCGGCATCTAGCGCCTTAGCGCCGGACAGCGCCGCTTGGCGTGCTATCGAAGCTAAGGCTAAAGGCCAAACCGTGTACTTCAATGCCTGGGCCGGTTCACCTGCCATCAACAGTTACATTCAGTGGGCGGCTACGCAATTGGAGCAACGCTATGGCCTGCGCTTGGTGCACGTCAAGATCAGCGACGCCGCCGACATGGTGCAACGGGTTCGCAATGAAAAAGCCGCCGCCAAGGCTGATGGCACGGTAGATCTGGTCTGGATCAATGGCGAAAACTTTTTGGCTATGAAGCGCGAGGGCTTGCTCAAAGGCCCGTTCGCCGAGCAACTGCCCTCTTATGCCTGGGTGGACACCCAAGGTAAGCCCACCACGCGCATAGATTTTTCTGAACCCGTCGATGGCATGGAAGCCCCTTGGGGTATGGCGCAACTGACCTTTATGGTCGATGGTGCCCGCGTGCCGCAAGCACCGCGCAGCCTAGCTGCCTGGCTGGCTTTTGCACAGGCCCATCCGGGCCGCGTCACCTACCCGCGCCCGCCGGACTTTCATGGCACAAGCTGGCTTAAGCAAATGCTGCTGGACCTGAACCCCGGTGCGCAAAGCCAGGCGCTGTACCAGCCGCTGACAAGCGCCGCCTTCGAGGCCCGTAGCGCTGCCCTGTGGCGCACGCTGGACGCGGCGCATCCGCATCTGTGGCGCAAAGGCCGTCAGTTCCCCCTGAGTGCGGGCGCGCAGCGCCAAATGATGTCTGACGGCGAACTGCTGTGGGCCATTACCTTCAACCCCAATGAAGCAGCCAATGAAATCGCGGCAGGCCGCCTGTCAGCCAGCACCATCAGTTACCAGTTTGACACGGGCACTTTGGGCAATACGCATTTTTTAGCCATACCGTTTAATACCCAGGCGTTTGCCGCAGCCCAAGTAAGCGCGAACTTTTTGCTAGGTGCGCAGGCGCAGGCGCGCAAAGCCGACATCGCGGTGTGGGGCGATCCGACGGTGCTGGCCGTCGATGCACTACCTGCCGCGCAGCGGGATTGGTTTCAATCCGCAACAGTGCCCGGCCAATTGCGCAGTTCGGCCCCCGCCATTCCCGAGCCGCACGCCAGCTGGGTCGATGCCTTAGAAAAAGAATGGGCGCGGCGCTACGGCGGCTAACTGGAGTCACGGTTGCGATAGCCACGGGCATGCCGGGTGCCCAATACTCGGCGCTATGACAGCGCGCAGGCGAAGTTTGCTGTCGCTTTCCAAGCTGGTGTGCGTGCGCGTTAAGCCCACTCGGACCGAACTGAAAAAAGTAGACCCTATGAAACAACTACTCAAACTTATTGCGCTGCTGCTCGCACTGGGCCTGGCTTACCTCCTGCTGTGGCCCGTGCCGGTTCAACCGGTGTCCTGGAACGCCCTCAAAGCGCCGGGTTACCAGGGGCCGCATGCGGTCAATGACAAGCTGTCCCAACTCACGCTCATCGATTTGCATGGCGAAGAGGGGCCAGAACATATCATGATCGGGCCGGACGGCAAGCTCTACACCACAGTCGCCAGCGGGAAAATTTTGCGCATGGCGCAAGACGGTAGCGGCCAAGAAACCTTTGCCAGCACCGGCGGACGCGTGCTGGGTTTTGACTTTGATGCCCAGGGCCAACTGGTGGCTGCGGACGCCGTCAAAGGGCTCTTGTCCATTAGCCAAGAAGGCAAGGTCAGCGTACTGACCGATAAGGTGGACGGCGACCCCATCCGCTATGCCGATGCGGTGGTGGTCGCGAAAAGCGGCAAGGTGTATTTCAGCGACGCCTCCACCCGTTTTGGGCCTGCGCAGTGGGGCGGCACGTTTGAAGCCAGTATTTTGGACATCCTGGAGCAATCGGCCACCGGGCGGATTCTGGAATACGACCCGGCCACGCGCGCCACGCGCATCCTGGCGCAGGGCCTGAGTTTTGCCAATGGCGTAGCGCTCAGCCAGGACGAAGCCAGTTTGTTTGTCAATGAGACTGGCAAATACCGCGTCTGGAAACTGGCGGTGGGGGCGCAAAAACTGCAACTGGGCGACGGCCCGCCACCAGCAGGCGCGCAAGTGCTGTTCGAAAACTTGCCCGGCTACCCGGACAACTTGATGCGCGGACAGGACGGGAAAATCTGGCTCGGTTTTGCCAAGCCGCGCAACCCCACAATTGACGGCTTTGCTGATAAACCCTGGCTGCGTTCGCTGACGCTGCGCCTGCCGCGCGCCCTGTGGCCTATCCCCAAGGCCTACGGCCATGTCATGGCGTTTACTGAGGACGGCAAAGTAGTAGTCGATATGCAAGACCCGACCGGTGCTTACCCCGAAGCCACCGGTGTGACTGAAACTGCGGACCGTTTGTATATCCAAAGTCTGCATGCCAAGGGGCTGGGTTGGCGTAAGCCCTGAGGCTTGAATACAGGTTTCGTCCTGTTGGCCGAGTTACTTTCTTTTGCTTGGCCAAAAGAAAGTAAACAAAGAAAAGGCGAGCCAATAGCCTTCTGTGTTTGGCTTGCAGCCGGCTTTTTCTTCTTGCCACAGGGCGTGCGCCTGCCGCGGGCCTTACTTTTCTTTGCTTCGCCAAAGAAAAGATAAGCAAAAGAAAGGCGAGCCAAAGGCCGTGCCCCTTCGGGGTGCCTTGCGCTAATCACGTCGCCCGGGGTCGGGCGCAAACTCGCTACGCTCAAACAAGCGCCCTCCCTGATCCGGTCACCGCTGCGTTGCTCAGCACGGCCTATGGCAGCGGGGGGCCCGAATACCGCGTGTGCTCGTTCGCTGCGCTCACCTTGCACACGCTTGTTGGCGCGCTGCGCGCGCCATCGCGGCAACTCCCACCACAGCAAGCAAAACCACAGCTGTACCCACAGCCGCAGCCGCGCCAAGCTCCAATCCACCAAGCCCCAATCCATTAACTACGACCGCATCGTTCCCCAATCGGGGCCAACAAACCCGCACCGCAAGCTCTCGAACCAACACCCGCATCCGGCTCAAAAAAACAAAATTGGCTGTTCAAGCTCCCCTTCACCCCGGCGGGG
>CAIPZV010000039.1 GCA_903869595.1 uncultured beta proteobacterium
ACTCAGGAATATCAGCCAGAAATGGAATATGCCGATTCGAGACTGGAAGGCTGCGCTGAATCGGTTTAGTATTGAGTTTGAGGACCGGGTCCCTCAGCAATGACCCTTAACTCCGTTTACACAAAAATTCGGACACCCTCCCGTGGAGGCAGCAGAAATCAACCTCGAAGACACGCACGCTACTGTGATCGAAATAGAACAAGCCATCCAGACCGCCAAGCGCAAGCACAATCTCTTTTTGCAAGAGCTTGGCTTGCACCCGCTGCCCTAAATTAGGGCTTCTTGCTTTGCTCTTCCTTCATCGACTCCAGCATCCGCGCCATGGGGTCTTCTTTTTCATCAGCAGTACCCGCATTGGCCTTTTCGGTGGCCGCTTTGTCGTCCGTGCGTTGCTGTGAATCGGTTTGCAGTTGCTGCATCACCGTATCTGCATCTACCGTCGGGTCTTTGGTCAGGCCGCTGGAGACCAAGGTGGGGAAGGCGATGATGAGGCCCACCATCACAATCTGGATGATCACAAAGGGCACGGCGCCCCAGTAAATTTGCTCGATGGTGACGCGCTTGGTCGGCTTTTTGGTTACTTTGTCCACATAGTCTTCGTTGGGCGCCACGCTGCGCAGGTAGAACAGCGCAAAGCCAAAGGGCGGGTGCATGAACGAAGTCTGCATATTCACCGCCAGCAGCACGCCAAACCACACCAAATCAATGCCTAGCTTTTCGGCTACCGGCGCGATCAGCGGCACGATGATGAAGGCCAGCTCAAAGAAGTCCAGGAAGAAGGCCAGCACGAACACCAAAATGTTCACCACAATCAAGAAGCCCAGTTGTCCACCCGGCAGGCCTGAGAGCAGGTGCTCCACCCACTTGGGTCCATCCACGCCTTGAAAGGCCAGGCTGAACACGGTAGCGCCGATCAGGATAAACAGCACAAAGCAGGACAGCTTCATGGTCGAGTCCATGGCCTGGCGCATCAATTTGAGGTCGATACGACCGCGCGCAATCGCCATGACCAGTGCACCGACCGCGCCCATGGCGCCGCCTTCGGTGGGCGTTGCAACACCCAGAAAAATCGTACCCAGCACCAGAAAAATCAGGGCCAGGGGCGGAATCATCACAAAGGTGACGCGCTCGGCCATATTGGAGAGCAGACCCATCTTGGTCACCCGGTTGATCACGGCGGCAAAAAAGGCCAGGCCCACGCCCACGCACATGGAGGTGACGATCAGCTCGTCCAGCGCCACGGTGGCCGGGCGCCATTTGGCAAAGCTGATGGCTGCGGCCGTGCAAAGAATCACCAAAATTAGTAAGGAGCGCAGGCCGGAGGTACCGTCTTTTTCGCGGATGGTGCGTGCCTCGGGTGGAAGGGCCGGTACCGACTGCGGGTAAAAAATACTGAGTACCAGGATGTACATGAGGTACAAGCCGGTCAGCACAAAGCCGGGAATGAAAGCGCCTTTGTAGAGCTCGCCCACGCTTTTGCCCAATTGGTCCGCCAGCACAATCAGCACCAAGGAAGGCGGAATGATTTGCGCCAGCGTGCCCGAGGCGGCAATCACGCCGCTGGCCACGCGCCGGTCATAACCGTAGCGCAGCATGATGGGCAGGGAAATCAGACCCATCGAAATTACCGATGCCGCCACTACTCCGGTGGTGGCGGCCAGCATGGCGCCCACCAAAATCACCGCATAGGCCAGGCCACCGCGTATGGGCCCGAACAACTGGCCGATGGTGTCGAGCAAGTCTTCGGCCATGCCCGAGCGTTCCAAAATCAGGCCCATAAAGGTGAAGAAGGGAATGGCTAGCAAAGTGTCGTTTTGCATGATGCCGAATATGCGCAGCGGCAGGCTTTGCAAAAAGGCGGGCTGGATGACGCCCAACTCCACGGCGACAAAGCCGAAAAACAGCCCGCAGGCGGCCAGCGAGAAGGTCACTGCGTAGCCGAACATCAAAAAGACGATCAACGAGGCAAACATGATGGGCGCCATATTGGCGATCAGAAACTCGTTCATTTGGCGGCTCCCATTTGGGCGGCATCACGGGCAGCCACTTCTTTTTGCAGAAGGAACTCGGCCAGTTCTTCCTCGGCGGTCTTGGTGCCCTGCTTTTTGGTGGGGTCGGGCACCAGGCCTTGAAGAAAGGCGATGCGCTTAATCAACTCGGAAAGCGCTTGAATCGCCAGCACCAGCATCCCAAGCGGCAGCAGTGCAAAGACCGGCCAGCGGATCAGGCCGCCGGCATTGGACGAGACCTCGCCGGTCACATAAGCATTGATGACCAGCGGCAAAGCCAGCTTGGTGATCATGAAGGTGAAGGGGAGTAGGAAAACACAAATACCGATGATGTCAATCCAAATTTGCGTGCGCTTGGAAAAGCGCCCGGAAACCACGTCAATCTTCACATGCTCCTGGCGCAGCAGCGTGTAGCCCGAGGCCAGTAAAAACACGGCGGCAAACAAATACCACTGAATCTCTAAGAAGCCGTTGGAACTCATGTTGAAGGCCTTGCGCATGGAAGCATTGGCCGCGCTGATCAACACCGCAAACAGCACCAGCCAGGCCACCCAGCGGCCCATCCATTCGCTAAACGCATCAATGCGTTTGGACAGGGATAAAAGAAAGTTCATAAGTTCTCCAGTCAATCATCAAAGCAGTTGGTAGCGCAGGTGCTCTCAGCCATGCCAATCTGCCATTTTATTGGCGCACGGTGTAAGAATCGATTCAGGTAGAAGGCATTGTGCTGGGGATTACCCTTGCTGCGGCCTTAGTGCATGCCATGAAATTGCAGCACATAGACCGCAGCGCCCGCCAGATAGCCGGCCAGGGCCAGGCCGCTGATCTTTCGCATGTACCAAAGAAAGTCGATGCGCTCCAGGCCCATGGCGGCCACGCCGGCCGCCGAGCCGATGATCAAAATCGAGCCGCCGGTGCCTGCGCAATAGGCCATAAACTCCCATAAAAAACTGTCTGGCGGGTACTGCGCCATGTCGTACATGCCCATGGATGCGGCCACCAGAGGCACGTTGTCCACCACTGCGCTGACCAGGCCGATGATGAGCACGATCACATCCTGGCGGCCTACCGCATGGTCCAGCCACGTGGCCAGCGCCGGCAGGATATGGCTGTGCTCCAGCACCGCTACGGCCAACAAAATTCCGATGAAAAACACAATAGCCGACATATCAATACGTCCCAGCGCGCTGACCAGCGTCAGGCCTTGTTTGTCATCCTCGTCCTTGTGCTTGTGCATCAAGTCGCCCACCAGCCAGAGCACGCCCAGGCCCAGTAGCACGCCCATGAAGGGCGGCAAATGCGTCACCGCTTTGAACACTGGCACCAGCACCAGCACACCCAGCCCGAGCAGCAACATCACGGTCTGCTCGAAAACCGTCGTGGTGGACTTGTCCGAGGCAGCTGCTTTGGGCGACTCGACCACGCGTCCGCTGGCCATCCAGGCCGCCGCCACCAAAGGCACCAGCAAATTGACGATTGAGGCCAGAAACACGCCTTGCATCACGGCCAGTGTGGTGATCTGCCCACCAATCCAGAGCATGGTGGTGGTCACATCGCCGATCGGCGTCCAGGCGCCACCGGCATTGGCGGCGATCACGATGATGCCGGCAAAAAGCAGCCGGTCTTCGCGCTTGTCGAGCAGGCGCTTCATCAGCGACACCATCACGATGGTGGTGGTCAGGTTATCCAAAATGGAGCTCAGGAAAAAGGTAGCCAGCCCGATCATCCACATCAGCACTGGCAGGCGGGTAGTGGAAATGCGCCGCGTCAGCACCTCAAAACCATTGTGCGCGTCTATCACTTCGACGATGGTCATCGCGCCGATCAGGAAAAACACAATTTGTGCCGTGCCGGTGAGCGATTCAGCCAGCTCGGCATTGACCGCGCCCGCCTCTGGCCCGGCCATGGCGTACACCACCCACAGCACACCGGCACCGAGCAGGGCGGCCGCCGATTTGTTGACGCCCAGCGGATGCTCAAAAGCAATGGCGGCGTAGGTCAGGACAAAAAGAAGGGAGAGGGCCAAAGTCATCCCCCGAAGATAACCCAGAGCAAGGGAGGCGGCTATCGGGGATTCCCCACCCATCCAATGCCTTCAAATAAGATGCGTCAGCGTGGGGCCTGAAGTGGCTAAGCCTTGTCTTCCCGGTCCATGCTCCGGTCAATCGCGCGCAAGCGCGTCAGCGGGTCGCTTTCTTGCAGCAGCGCTTGTTTGTAGATCGTGGGTAGGGGCAGCAGTTCGGCCCAGCGGTTGGCCACCCAGCCGCATTCGTCCAGGCGAAAGGGCGCTAGCAGGGGAAGCTCGGGCAGGCGCCCGTCCGCTTGCGCTTGTGCGATGCCCCGGCCCAGTCGCTGCGCCAGGTATTCCAAGTCCGGCGGGATGTCCACCGCGGCATCGGGCGCCAAATATTCCACCTCGCCCTGCCACACGCCTAGCGGGCCGGCGTGGGTGCGGTGCAGGGCAAAGCGCTGGCCGCCGTGGCAGCGGATGCGCAGCAGCGCGGCCTGCACGGTTTCCAAGCTGTCGATATGGGCCACGGTGCCATAGCTGTGCAGCGTGGGTTGCTGGCCGGGTACGGTCACTTCCTGACCTTGCTCTATCCAGGCCACGCCAAAGGGCGTTTGCTCGCGGTGGCAGCGGCGCACCAAGTCGAGGTAGCGCACTTCAAAAATTTGCAGATCCAGTCGGCCGTCTGGGAAGAGGCCGGCGGAGAGGGGGAACAGGGGGATGGTTTCCATGACGTGGCGGGTGGCTGGCGGTGCGGCAGGATACTATCGCGCCCATAGCTGCTGGACGCCGCAATGGACCAAAGCCCTTGCCCGCCAGCGTCCAACGCCTGACATTTGGAAAGTAAGCCCATGAAAGCCATTTGGAAAAACACCGTAATTGCCCAAAGCGACGACATCGTGATGGTCGAAGGCAACCACTATTTCCCCGCCAGCACGCTGAACCGCGACTTTGTGCAGTTCAGCAACCACCGCAGCAGCTGCGCCTGGAAAGGTCAAGCCCATTACTACTCACTTATGGTGGAGGGTGAACTCAATCCCGATTGCGTCTGGTACTACCCGGACCCCAAGCCTGAAGCCGCCTCCATCCGCGACCGGGTGGCCTTCTGGCGGGGCGTGCAGGTCAGCGCGTAAGCCGTTTCCATTTCTCATAAATCACATAAAGGAGATACGCTATGTCCATGATGTCTAAGAGGAATTTATTGCAAACCAGTGGCCTAATGGGCGCTGGCGCTTTGCTCGGCTGTGCCACGCCGGGCATGAGCCAGAGTGCGGTGAAGACGCCTTTCCCCGTGCCCGGCGTGTACATCCCTATCGTGGGCAGTGACGAAAAATTCCCGGTTCGGCGCATCTATTGCATAGGCCGTAACTACGCTGCCCATTCGCGCGAGATGGGTTCGGACCCGACGCGTGAGCCACCATTTTTCTTCCAAAAGCCCACCGATGCGATCCAAAACGTGCCCGTTGGCGTGGTCGCTGACCATCCCTATCCCACGCTGACCAAAAATTACCACTACGAGGCCGAGCTGGTGGCGGCACTTGGCAAAGGCGGTCGCAATATCCCGGTGGATAAGGCGCTGGAGCTGGTTTATGGCTATAGCCTGGGGCTGGACATGACGCGGCGTGATTTGCAGCGCGCCCTGGGCGACGAGAAAAAGCCCTGGGAAATTGGCAAGAGTTTTGACCATTCGGCGCCTATCGGCCCGATCCACAAGTTGGCCGCTACCGGCCACTTCACCCAGGGCAGTATTTGGCTTAAGGTCAATGGCCAAACCAAACAAAACGCCAACCTGAACCAGATGATCTGGTCGGTGGCCGAGCAAATTTCCAAGCTGTCCGAGGCCTTCGAGCTATTCCCCGGCGACATTATTTATTCCGGCACGCCGGAAAACGTAGGCCCGGTGGTACGCGGTGACGTAATCGAAATGCACATCGATGGCCTGCCCAACCTGAGCGTGAAAATCGTTTAAGCGCCTTAGGCGATCAGGTCAAACAAGCGGCCGGTGAGGCCGTCGGTAAAGCTTCTGCCTTCCTGCGGCTGGGCCGTTACGGGCGGCGGATGGCTCAAGTGCTTGGGCGGCGCGACAAAAGCCCAGGGGTAGGCATGTCGCAAATCTTGCGCACAACGCCAGGCGCCGGGCAGGTTGCTGCTTTGCAGGGCGGCGCCGATGTGCGTCATATGGCTGTTGTGTGCCATGTCATCGTCGTGGCTGACCACCGCGCTAAAGGCCAGTCGCGCAGCATCCAGCGAGCCCGATTGCAGGGCCGCGATCAACTGGCGCAGGCGCTGCTCCCGCTTTTTCTTGCGGTCGTCCGCGTTGCCTGCGTAAGGGCCTGAGCGGATTTCCCAGCCCATGCTTTGGATACCAATTCCTTGTGCCATGGCGCACTCCTGCGTTGGCTACAAGACGTTTGCACGCCTTACCTATCCGCTGGGCTTAGCCATTCTTGGCCCCTGCCACGGTGCGGATGCCTGCAAGCGGCGCCTCAAAGTTGCCGCTCGTGGTTTGGTTTAGCAATTTGCGGGCCATAAAGTCCCCCGCTGCGAGTCAGCACCGCCAAGGTTCTTTTTGAACGCGTATTTTTGCGCTCTGTTCCGGGCTCGCTCTAGTGCGCAGCGTAGCCCATGGTCTGCGGCAGCCAGAGCACGATTTGCGGGAATACCGTCATGGCAATCAGCAGCGCCAGCAGCATCAGCAAAAACGGCCAGCCTTCTTTCATCATCGCGCCAATCGGGATGCCGGTGAGCGCTTTGATGACAAACAACAGCATGCCAAAGGGCGGGTGAATCAGGCCGATCATCATATTGAGCACGACCAGCACGCCAAAGTGCACCAGGTCGATGCCCAGCAGCTTGACGGCAGGTAGCAGCATGGGCACAAACACCAGCAGCAGCACCGACACATCTAAAAAGCAGCCCAGCACCAAAAACAGCAGATTCACGAAGAGCAAAAATTGCAGGCGTGATAAGTGCATGCCTTCGACCCACTGCGCCATAGCCTGGGGCACGCCTTCGGCGGTGAAAGCGTAGTTCAGGATAAAGGAGCCGGCCAGTATCAGCGTAATGACGGCGCTGCTGCGCGTGGACTCCAGCACCACGGCCCAAAAGCTTTGCCAGCTTAAGGCGCGAAACACCAGCGCCGCTAACACCAAGGCATGCAGCGCGGCCACCGCTGCCGCTTCCGTGGGCGTGAAAGCACCGCTGTAAATACCGCCCAGCAGCACCAGCGGCATGGACAAGGGCAGGGCGCCCCGGAAAAAAATCTGCGGCCACTCGCGCAAAGGCACCGGCGCTTCGCGCGGCATATTGCGCCGGGTGGCGATGATGTGGACCACCAGCATCATCAGCAAAGCCATGCAGACACCGGGCACCACGCCGCCCAAAAACAAAGCGCCCACCGAGGTGCCGGAGACCAGGGCGTAAATCACCATGGGGATGCTGGGCGGGATGATGGGGCCCAGGGTGGCGCTGGCCACCACGACCGCGCCAGCAAAGCCGGGTGTGTACTCGGGCTTTTTCAGCATTTCGCGGATGGTGACCAGGCCCGGCCCAGCGGCGTCGGCAATGGCGCTGCCGCTCATGCCAGAAAAAATCACGCTCACCACAATGTCCACCTGCGCTAGGCCGCCGCGCATGCGGCCCACCACAATGCGGCAAAAATCAAATAGGCGTTCGCTCACCGTGCCCGCGTTCATGATGTTGGCAGCAAACACAAACATGGGCACCGACAGCAGCACATAGTTGTTGTACAGGCCGTTGCACACTTGCTCAGCCACCAGCCCTAAGTCCTGGCCCTTGGCCAGCAGATAAGCAATGCCCCCGGCCAGCATGCCAAAGCCGATGGGCATACGCAGCAGCATGGTGATCACCATGACCGCCACCAAGAGGAGTAGGGGCTGGCTCATAGTTTTGCCACCCCGCTCATGTCCTTGGTGCTTATTTCGCCTGCCAGTGAAGCGCTGGCCGGGATATCCATAGGACTGTCCATAGGGCCGCGCAATGCTTGCACGATCTGCCCCAGACTGCGCAGCACCATGGCCAGCAGCAAGACGATAAACGGGACATAGACCGCCATCAGCGGCACGCCCAGCACAGGCGTACCCTCGCGCGCCATAAAGCGCACATAGTCCCAGCTGGCCGGTAGGGCGACCAATGCCAGGCCGCCGACCAGCGCATTGCCCAGGATTTGCATCACTCGGCGCCAGCGTGCATTGGCTAAATTCCACACCAGGTCAAAAGCCACATGCTCGCGCTGCGGCACCATGGTGGCTGCGGCCCACAAAATAATCCAGACATACAAAATGACCGCAGCCTCGTCGCTCCAGGCCAGGGGTTTGTTAAAACCAAAACGCGCGGTGATTTGCACCACAAAAACCAAAAACAAAGTGATAAAGAGCAGGCCGCCCAGCGCCTGCGCGGCCTTGTGCAACCAGGTTTTCATCGTGGGGCTGGAGGCTTAGCGCACCGCATTGATACGCTCTAAGAGGCCGGCGGGCCAGGTCTTGGCGTAATCGGCGTTTTGGTAAGCCGATTGCACGGTTTTATGGAAAGCGTCCAAGTCGGGCGTGCTCACTTGCAAGCCTTCTTTTTTGAAGAACTCAACCAGCTGGGCTTCTTCTTTCAGGCGGTTTTCATTGTTAAAGGCCGCTGCGGCTTGGGCTGCCGCTTGCAGCTTGCTGCGCTGGGCCGGGCTGAGCGCTTGCAGAGCTTTATTCGAGATGGCGATGAACAAGCCATCGACTAAGTGGCTGGTCAGCACAATTTGCTTGGTCACTTCGTAAAACTTGGCGGCCTTGACGGTGGGCAGCGGGTTGTCCTGCGCGTCGATGGTGCCGGATTTCAGGCCCATATACACCTCACCAAAAGCCAGCGGCGTGGCCGTGGCGCCTAATGCCTCGCCCAAAAACAACCAGTCTTTGGAGCCGGGCATGCGCAGCTTGATGCCTTTGAGGTCCGCAGACGTGCGCACATTGCGCACTTCGCGCAAATTGAGTTGGCGCGTGCCAAGGTAGCAGGTGGACAGGGCGCTGATGTCCATTTTCTCGGACACGGTTTTGAAGAGTTCGGCGCCAATGGGTCCGTTAAAAATCTTTTGCTGTTGGGCGGGGTCACGCACCACATAGCCAGCGGTGAAGATGGAAAACTCGGGCACGATTTTGGCAATGTCGGCGGCTGATACGGTAGTCAGTTCTAGGTTGCCGCGCGCCATGGCGGCCGGCTCGGCGCCCTGCTTGAAAAGACTCGCGTTCAGATTGATCTGCACATCAAACTCGCCTGGCGCGCTTTTGTCTAAGTGCTCTTTGAACACCGTCCACATCTTGGCGTGCCAGTCGTCTGGCACCGCGGGCGATGAAATGCGCAGCACGGTTTTGCTCTGTGCCATGGCGGGCAGGCTGTGGGCCAGGACAGTGGCTGCGCCTGCGGCCATCAGGCTGCGGCGGCGCAGTGCGCCGGTGGGTGCGAAATCAGGGTTTTGCATGGTCTTGTCTCCTATGAAATTTCGTAGCTTTGCCAAAGTGTTGTCACTGGCGGTACGGTCCTCGAAGACCTAGGACGCAAGCGCCTCCAGCAACTCGGTCTCAATAGCAATCTGCGTTTTATTGTGCTGCAAAGGCGCGCCGTGAATCAAAAAAGTATCTTCCACGCGTTCGCCCAGAGTCGCCACTTTGGCCAGTTGCACCACGATGCGGTGCTGCGCCAATACGCGTGCAATCGAATACAACAGGCCCAGGCGGTCGCTGGCAGAAATATTGAGCAGCCAGTTTTGTGCTTTTTCATCCGGGCGCAGCGTCACGCGCGGCGCAATCGGAAAGCTTTTGACGCGGCGCGACACCCGGCCTTTGCTGGGCGCGGGCAGCGGGCCGGCTTGCGCAATCGCTTGCGCCAGATCGACCTCGATCATATTGGTCAGTGCCTGGTAGTGTTCTTCCATGCCCGCCGAGGTCACCACTTCAAAGGTATCGAGCGCATAGCCATTGCGGGTGGTGTGAATGCGGGCATCGACCACGCTGAAAGAGGCCTGGTCAAAATACCCGCATATACGGGCAAACAAATCGGCCTGGTCCGGCGTGTAGACCAGCACTTGTAGGCCCTCGCCTACGGTGGAGCGGCGGGCACGCACCACCGGCGTCTTAGCATCCACATGGCGCGAGAGTTGTTTGGCATGCCACGCAATATCGGCCGCCTCGTGGCGCATGAAGTAGCTCACATCCAGCGTGTCCCACAAGGCTTTGTGGGCTTCAAAGGGCAGGGCGTGCAAGGCCAGCATCACCAGGGCCTCGCGCTTGCGGCTTTCCACTTCGGCCTGTGCATCGGGCGCGCGCCCGCCCAGCGCGCGTGCGGTGTAGCGGTACAGGTCTTCCAGCAATTTACCTTTCCAGGCATTCCACACTTTGGGCGAAGTGCCGCGTATATCGGCTACCGTCAGCAAATACAAAGCCGTGAGATTGCGCTCTGTGCCCACGCGCTTGGCAAATGCGTTAATCACATCGATATCGCTGAGGTCAGACTTTTGCGCTACATGGCTCATCGTCAGGTGTTGGGCCACTAGAAATTCGACCAGCGCCGTGTCTTCTGCCCCAATGCCGTGCAACTTGCAAAAGCGCCGCGCCTCTACGCAACCCAATTCGGAATGGTCACCGCCGCGCCCTTTGGCAATGTCGTGGAACAGCGCGGCGATGTACAGCACCCAGGGCTTATCCCAGCCCGCTGCCAGTTGCGAACACAGCGGGTATTCATGCGCGTGTTCCACCACAAAAAAGCGCCGCACATTGCGCAGCACTGTCAGGATGTGCTGGTCCACGGTGTAGACGTGGAACAAGTCGTGCTGCATTTGCCCGACGATGCGCCGAAACACCCACAAGTAGCGGCCCAGCACCGAGGTCTGGTTCATCAGCCGCATGGCATGGGTAATGCCTTGGGGCTGCATCAATATCTGGCGAAAGGTATCGCGGTTGACCGGGTCACGTCGGAAGGCGCCATCCATCAAGGCGCGCGCGTTGTAGAGCGCGCGCAGGGTGCGGGACGACAAGCCTTTGATGCCCACGGTTTGCTGGTAAAGCAAAAAGGTTTCCAAAATCGCGTGCGGCTGGCGGTGGTAAACATCGTCGCTGGCCACATCGAGCATGCCGGCTTTGTCGTTAAAGCGTTCGTTGATGGGGCGCAGGCTGTGGGTGGAGGGATTGAGCCGTTCCTCGATATTCATCAGCAAAATTTGGTTGAGCTGCGAGACTGCTTTGGCCGCCCAGTAGTAACGCTTCATCAGCGCCTCACTGGCGCGCGCCAGCGCCCGGCCTTCGCCGCCGCTATTGGCGTAGCCAAAGCTGTGGGCCACCGCAGTTTGCAGGTCAAACACCAGTCGGTCTTCGCGCCGCTGCGCGGCCTGATGCAGGCGCACCCGGATCAAAAACAGCAGTGCCTGGTTGCGCTCTATATGCTGAATTTCCAACGCCGTGGCCAGACCCTTGGCTTGCAGTTCCTGCCAGGTGCCGCCCAATTGCGCGGCTTTAGCCACCCACATAATGGCTTGCAAATCACGAATGCCGCCGGGCGATTCTTTGCAGTTGGGCTCTAGCGCATAGGGCGTGTCTTCAAATTTGGTGTGGCGTTGGCGCAGCTCCAGCGTTTTGGCGACAAAAAACGCACGCGGGTCCAGTGCGGCCATGAAGGCGGTTTTGAAAGCGGCCGCCAGCGCCGGGTCGCCGGTAACGCAGCGGCTCTCCAGCAATGCGGTTTGCACCGTCACGTCTTTGGCCGCCTCGCTCAGGCATTCGGACAGCGTGCGCACGCTGGAGCCGATTTCCAGGCCCGCGTCCCAGCAGTTGCCGATAAAGGCCTCGAGGCGCTGGGCGCGCTCTGGATCCGGCGTTGAACCCGCCGCGTCGGGCAGCAGCACCAGCACATCGACGTCGGAATAAGGAAACAACTCGCCCCGGCCATAGCCGCCTACGGCCAGCAGCGCACAAGGTGCGCCCAGACCGGCCTGGTTCCACAGTTGAATAAGCAAGCCATCAGCCTGACGCGCCAACTGGCGCAGTATTTTGTGCACGCTGCGCGGTGAAAAACCGGGCGCTTGGAGGGGGGCGAGCAGTGCCTCTTTGCCGCTGCGGTAGGCGGCGCGCAGGGCTTGCAATTCGCTCATGGCATGCGCTGCCCGCTGGCCGCCGGGCTTAGGCGGGCTGGGACTGCGCGGCAGTCACAAAAGCCGGGGTGGCCGGGCTGCCTTCCGACAGGGTCAGCACTTCGTAGCCAGTGGGCGTGACCAGCACCGTGTGTTCCCATTGGGCCGACAAAGAGCGGTCTTGGGTGACGATGGTCCAGCCGTCTTTTTCCGGGCCGTCTTTGATCTCTTTGCGCCCTGCGTTGATCATGGGCTCAATGGTAAAGGTCATGCCCTCCACCAGTTTTTCTAAAGTGCCGGGGCGGCCATAGTGCAGCACTTGCGGCTCTTCGTGGAACACCCGGCCTATGCCGTGGCCGCAAAACTCGCGCACTACGCTAAAGCCTTGGTTTTCTGCAAATTTTTGAATTGCGTGGCCAATATCGCCCAGGTGGATGCCGGGCCGCACCATTTTGATGCCATGCCACATCGCGTCATAGGTAATGGCGCACAGGCGCCTGGCGGCGATAGACACTTCGCCCACCATAAACATGCGGCTGGTATCGCCATGCCAGCCGTCTTTGATGACGGTCACGTCGATATTGACGATATCGCCTTTTTTGAGCGCTTTGTCGTTGGGGATGCCATGGCAAACCTGGTGGTTAACCGAGGTGCAGATGGACTTGGGGTAGGGCGTATTGCCGCCGCCTTTGTAATTGAGTGGCGCCGGGATACCGCCCTGCACATCGACGATGTAGTCATGGGCTAGTTGGTCCAGCGCATTGGTGGTGACACCGGCTTGCACAAACGGCGTCAGGTAATCCAGCACTTCGGAAGCCAGCTTACCGGCGACCCGCATGCCAGCAATACCGGCGGCGTCTTTATAGGTAATCGTCATGGGGGCGGATTATCCCACCGGGCTTATTCTTGCTCGAGAAAGCGCTGGGCATCCAGCGCCGCCATGCAACCGGTGCCCGCGCTGGTGATGGCCTGGCGGTACACATGGTCTTGCACGTCACCCGCGGCAAATACGCCGGGTACGCTGGTCATGGTGGCAAAGCCTTTGAGGCCGCCTTGCGTCACGATATAGTCGTTTTCCATGGCCAACTTGCCTTGGAATATATCGGTATTGGGCGAGTGGCCGATGGCGATAAAGCAGCCTTGCAGCGCCAGGTCCTGGGTGCTGCCGTCTACCGTGCTGCGCAAGCGGATGCCGGTAACGCCGGAGGCATCGCCCAGCACTTCGTCCAGGGTCTGGAAGGTTTTGAGTTCGATCTTGCCCGCGGCGACTTTTTCCATCAGCTTGTCCACCAAAATCGGCTCGGCTTTGAACTTGTCGCGCCGGTGCACCAAATACACCTTGCTGGCGATGTTGGACAAGTAAAGCGCTTCTTCCACCGCTGTGTTGCCGCCGCCGACCACGCAGCACAGCTGGTCACGGTAGAAAAAGCCGTCGCAGGTGGCGCAGCCTGACACGCCACGGCCCATAAACGCGGTTTCCGAGGGCAGGCCCAGGTACTTGGCGGATGCGCCGGTGGCCACGATCAGCGCGTCGCAGGTGTAGCTTTTGTCATCGCCCTTGAGCGTAAAGGGGCGCTGGCTCAGGTCCACGCTGCTGATGTGGTCAAAAATAACCTCCGTCTTAAAGCGCTCAGCGTGCTCCAAAAAGCGCTGCATCAAATCCGGGCCTTGCACGCCCTGGGCGTCTGCGGGCCAGTTGTCCACGTCGGTGGTGGTCATGAGCTGGCCGCCTTGGGCCATACCGGTGATCAGCACCGGGTTGAGGTTGGCGCGGGCGGCATAGACGGCGGCGGTATAACCAGCGGGGCCGGAGCCCAAAATCAGAACGCGGGCGTGGGCGGGAGTAGTCATAGGGGGTTTAGCGCAGTGCAGTCAAAAAGGTAAGGAGGGCGCAAGCGGCCAGGCCTGGTGCCTGGAGAGACTTGCAATAAGCGGGCGCGGCAGGCCGCGCGAGCCCATATTTTACGAAGCGCGGCGCAGTGCCCCGGCTACTGGTGTGGGTTAAGCTTCGGGCTTACAGCGCCCGCCCTGCGGAATAAGCTTTTGTACCGTACCCATGACCTATTCACTGCACACGCTCCACGCCGATACCCTCGAAGAAGCCCCCGAGCCCTCCGGATGGGCCCGGTTTGCCAGTGAAATCGTCTTGTTTCTGGGTTTTTTTGTGCTTGCTTTTTTGCTGCTGGCCTTTGCCAGCTATGCGCCCCAGGATGCGGGCTGGACAACTTCGGGCGCCGGTGGCGCCGTTCTGAACCGGGCCGGTCGTCTGGGCGCTTTGCTGGCTGATCTGGGTTATTTTTTGCTGGGTTACTCGGTATGGTGGTGTTTGGCGTTGGCGGGTCTGGCCTGGGCGCGTCTGGCCATGCGAAGGATAAAAGGCGCGGACGACCAACCACCCTATGTCAAGCTGGATGCGGGCAGCCCTTTGTGGCTTCGCCATCCGCAAGTGGTTTTGTGGTTCGGCCTAGCCCTGCTGTTGGTATCGAGCACGGTATTGGAATACACCCGTTTGTACCGCTTAGAGTCGCATTTGCCAGGCCATAGCGGTGGCGTGCTGGGTTTTATGTTGGGTACGCAAGCGGTGGGCGCGCTGGGCTTTGTGGGCTCAGGCCTCTTGGCCATTGGCGCAGGCTTGCTGGGTTGTGCCTGGGCTTTCCGGTTTTCTTGGTTGCACAGTGCCGAGGCTGTTGGGGGCTGGCTGGATGCACGATGGGAATCTTTCCAGGAGCGCCGCGCATTGGCGCAAGACCTGGAAATGGGCCAGCAGGCTTTGCGTGAGCGCGAGGTGTCTTTGCATCCCGAAGGGCCGCCTATGGACGGCAGCGCTGCGGGCGCAGCAGGCCAGGACGATGCACCAGACATTGCGCCCCTGATGGCGCCGACGGTATTTGCCGAGCCGCGTGTGCCGGTAGAGACGCAGCGCATGGTGGAATTGCCCAAGAGCACGCGGGTGGCCAAAGAGCGGCAAAAGCCCTTGTTTGCCGATATGCCCGACAGCAAGCTGCCGCAGGTGGCTTTGCTGGACGAAGCCTTGCTGCGCCAGGAAACCGTGTCCAACGAAACGCTGGAAATGACCAGCCGCATGATCGAGAAAAAACTCAAGGACTTTGGCGTGGAAGTGCGGGTAGTGCTGGCCCAGCCCGGCCCGGTGATTACCCGCTATGAAATCGAACCGGCTACCGGCGTGAAGGGCTCGCAAATTGTGGGCCTGGCCAAAGACCTGGCGCGCAGCCTGAGCCTGGTGTCTATTCGTGTGGTGGAAACCATCCCCGGGAAAAACTATATGGCGCTGGAGTTGCCCAACGCCAAGCGCCAGTCCATCCGCCTGTCCGAGATTTTGGGCTCGCAGGTCTATAACGAAGGCAAGTCCATGTTGACCATGGGTTTGGGCAAAGACATTGTGGGCAACCCCATCGTCGCCGACCTGGCCAAGATGCCGCACGTGCTGGTGGCGGGCACCACCGGTTCGGGTAAGTCGGTGGGTATCAACGCCATGATTTTGAGCCTTTTGTACAAGGCCGAAGCGCGCGATGTGCGCTTGTTGATGATTGACCCCAAGATGCTGGAGATGTCGGTCTATGAAGGTATTCCGCATTTGCTGGCGCCGGTGGTGACCGATATGCGCCAGGCCGCGCATGGCCTGAACTGGTGCGTGGGCGAAATGGAAAAACGCTACAAGTTGATGAGCAAAATGGGCGTGCGCAATCTGGCTGGTTTTAACGCCAAGATAGATGAAGCCAAGGCCCAGGGCACCTTTGTGTACAACCCCTTTAGCCTGACCCCCGAAGACCCGGAGCCGCTGGACCGGCTGCCGCATATCGTGGTGGTAATCGACGAGCTGGCTGATTTGATGATGGTGGTAGGCAAGAAAATCGAAGAGCTGATCGCCCGCCTGGCGCAAAAAGCCCGCGCCGCCGGTATCCACTTGATACTGGCTACCCAGCGCCCGAGTGTGGATGTAATTACCGGCCTGATCAAGGCCAATATCCCTACCCGTATTGCGTTTCAGGTGAGCAGCAAAATTGACAGCCGCACCATCCTGGACCAGATGGGTGCCGAGGCTTTGCTCGGTATGGGCGACATGCTCTATATGCCCAGCGGCACTGGCTTGCCGATTCGCGTACACGGCGCTTTTGTCAGTGATGAAGAAGTGCACCGGGTGGTGAAGTACCTGAAAGAACAAGGCGGCGAACCCAACTATGTGGAAGGCCTGCTCGAAGGCGGCACGGTAGATGGCGAAGAGTCGCTGGACGGCGACAGCGGCGGCGAGAAAGACCCTTTATACGACCAGGCGGTGGAAGTGGTTTTGAAGAACCGCAAGGCCAGTATTTCGCTGGTGCAGCGCCACCTGAAAATCGGCTACAACCGCGCCGCGCGCTTGGTAGAGGACATGGAAAACGCCGGCCTGGTCAGTTCCATGAGTACCAGCGGCCAGCGCGAAATTTTGGTGCCTGCGCGTGCGTCCTGACACGCGCTTGCCCTTGAAAAACTTGGCAATGCGGATGTCCTACCCAGCCCTGTTGCGCGCCAGCTTGGGGCTGCTGGCCTTGAGTGCTATGGCTGCGCAAGCCACCGGGCTGGAGGCCTTGGAAGGCTTTATCAAAAACACCCGTAGCGGGCGCGCGCAGTTTGTGCAACAAGTGACCTCGCCGCCCAAAGAAGGGCAACTTGCGCGGGTGCGCAATAGCAGCGGCAGCTTTGAGTTTGTGCGGCCCAACCGCTTTCGCTTTGTATTTAAAAAACCGCTAGAGCAAATCATCGTGGCCGATGGGCAAACCCTGTGGCTGTACGACGTGGACCTGGCCCAGGCCACGGCACGCAAACAAGCGCAAGCCCTGGGCGCTACCCCTGCCGCGCTGATTGCGTCTGCCAGCGACTTGCGCGCTATGGAGACTGAGTTTGAGCTGAGTAACGCAGCCGCGTCCGACGGCCAAGATTGGGTGCTGGCGCGCCCGCGCTCTAAAGACGGCGGTTTGCAAGCCGTGCGCATTGGCTTCAAGGGTACGGCTTTGGCCACGCTGGAAATCCTGGACAGTTTCGGCCAGCGTTCGGTGATGCAATTTACGCAGTTCGAAGCCAACCCGGCGATCGATAACGCCTTGTTCCAGTTCAAGCCACCGGCCGGTGTGGACGTGTTGCGCCAGTAAGCGAGAGCGCAAAAGCGTATAGGCTGCGGCAGCCTAGATGGCCATAATCCTGCGTCTCTGCGCTATATGTTGCGCATAGGATTGCGAAAGGGTATGGGCTGATTGCGCCGTAGTCACCTACCGCACAATCAGCATGACTTAAGCTTCAGAAGGATGTCGCACTTCCCAGTGCGGTGTCCAGTTCCCAGCGACCCGTAAGTCAATCCCCGCATCATCCTCCAGCACTTTGCAAACCGTCATTTCACCGGCGTCTTTGCCGTAGCGCGATTGGGCTTCGGCAAAACGTTGGTGCGTGGCGCTGGTGAGTTCGTTACGGGTGCCGGTTTGGGCCACCAAGTCGGCGATCAGGCCCAGGTCTTTGAGGCACAACTCCAGGCGGAAAGACGGGTCGTAATGGCCGGCAAAAATCGAAGGCACATCGTGCTGCATCACAAAGCTTTCGGCAGCGCCGCCCTTCATCGCGGCCCACCACACGGCCGGCTCTAGCCCGGCCAGCTTCGCGGTGACCATGGCCTCGCCGATGGCGGCGGCGTGTATCAGCCACAGTTGGTTGTTCACCAGCTTGGCGACATAACCATTCCCATAAGCCCCCACGCGCCGGATGACACCGACCAACTCCAACACCGGGAGCACCAGCGCGATCGCCGCCTCGCCGCCACCGACGAACAAAATCATGTCGCCTCGGATGGCCGAGTCGATGGAGCCGGTGACCGGCGAGTCCACCGGCAGTCCGCCTGCGGCCTCAAAGGCGGCGCCCAATTCACGCATCAATTGCGGGCTGCTGGTGGTCATGTCAATCCAGGCTTTGCCCTTGCAGTGGGTGCTTAAGAAACCGTGGGTGCCGCGCACCACCTGCTCAATATCGGCGGGGCCGAACACCATGGTGAAGACAATGTCTGCCGCGTCCATGACCTGCGCTGGCGTATCGGCCCATTGCGCACCCTGCGCCAAAAATGCATTGGCCGCGTCGCGGTTGATGTCGTGTACCACCAGCGTGTGACCACCACGTGCGATGTTGCGGGCTGAGGCTGAGCCCATATTGCCTAGGCCGATAAATCCGATTTTCAAAATGGTTTCCCCAAGATAACTATGCATTGCAGCCAGCGCGGCAGTTGCCCCTTGGCAAGGTGCCGCGCTGGAATAAGGTGACTTGGCTTGGCTTAAGCGAACCAGCCTTTTTCGGCCAAGCGGTTGTCGTTCATGTCGTAACGCGCATGCGAGTCCAGGCCCATAAGTTTTTTGCTGCCGCCGTCCATTTGGTCACCGACGGCAAAGCAGACCATGCCAGCCTCTTCCGAAATAATGCGTTGCGCCTCGGCGTACATCTCGCGGCGCTTGCCTTCGTTCAGTTCAATACGCGCTGCGATGACCAGTTTGTCCATAGCCGCACTTTTGAAATGGGTGTCGTTCCAAGCGCCACCGCCCAAAAACTGGGTGGAAATTTGCAAGTCGGCAGTGGGGCGGTTTCCCCAAAAGACCGAGCAAAACGGCGCTTTCATCCAGACGTTGTCCCAGTAGCCATCGCCTGAGACGCGTTTGACTTCCATATTGATACCGGCTTTTTTCAGCGACTCTTGGTACATCACGCCCGAATCCACCGCGCCCGAGTAGCAACCATCGGAGACCTGTACCTCCAGCGGCACGCTGATACCGGCTTTTTTGAAGTGGAAAGCAGCCTTGTCGGCGTCAAAGCTTTTGGCTTTAAGTGCCGCGTTGTAAAAGCGGTCCGCTGGGCCCACGGTCTGGTCGTTGCCCATAGAGGCGTAGCCGGAAAACACGTTGTCGATAATTTTTTGCCGGTCGATGCCGTACTTCAGGGCCAGCATCAGGTCACGGCTTTTGTAGGGGTCGGCATCAATGAGCGCCACAAAGCCGTAGCGGTTGCCGGTGCCCTTGGTGCGGGTGATGTTGATGTCTTTGTTTTTAGACAGCAGGGCCACGGTTTTGGGGTTGAGGCGGTTAACCGCGTCGACTTGTCCCGTCAGCAGCGCCTGCGTGCGGATCGCCGAATCCCCGATGTAGCGCAGCTCGATGTTTTCAAAATTGCCGCGCCCGGTTTTCCAGTAATTGCCCGGCTTGCGCTTGGCCAGGATGCGCACGCCCGGCGTCCATTCCACCAAGGTGTAGGCGCCGGTGCCGTCAGGCTTGGAGAAGTCGGTCGTGCCATTGGGCACGATCAGCAGGTGGTAGTCCGACAGCACAAAAGGCAGATCGGCATTGCCTGATTTCATGGTGATCTGAATCTGGTGCAAGCCGAGTTTTTTGATGTCGATGATCGGCTCTAGGATGCCTTTGGCCGGCGACTTGGTTTCGCCGCGGTGCATATTGATGGAGTAAATCACATCATCGGCATCCAGCGTTTTGCCCGAGGTGAAGGTGATGCCTTTGCGGATATTGAAAATCCATTCGGCAGCGCCGGGTTTGGACTCCCAGCTTTCGGCCAGTTCTGGGGTGGCATTGCCTTTAGCGTCGATTTCTACCAACTGGTTCCAAAACATCAGGCTGTAGCTGATGGGGATGGAGTCGGCATAGGTGCGCGGGTCCAGGCTGTCGGAGGCGGAGCCGCCTTCCATACCCAGGCGCAGCGTACCGCCTTTTTTCGGGGTGGATTGGGCCAGGGCGGGCAGGGCGGTCAGCGAACCGGCCAAGCCCAATGCGGCGGCGCCGCTGAGGAGTTGGCGGCGGTCCAGCGCCAGTGGGGTATCGGTGGAATGGAACATGGCGAAGGTCTCCTCTAAGGTGGGTGGATTGCGGTGCATCACTTCGCATCCAACAGGACGCGCCAGACCAATGTAGGCGCTTGCCAATCTGAAGGCAAACGAATAATTGTTATGCTAGGTATCAAGAATCCTGATAAAAGAGGCCGCAATGCTGAAATACCTGGACTTGGCCCTGCTGCAGGCCTTTACCGCCGTGGTGGACAGCGGCAGCTTCACGCGGGCGGCGGTCTATTTGTGCCGCACGCAGTCGGCGGTGAGCATGCAATTGCGCAAACTGGAGGACCTGACAGGCCATGCCCTGTTGCAACGCGATAAGCGCAAGATCCGCCTGACCGAAGAGGGCGAAGTGCTGCTGGACTATGCGCGGCGCATGATCCGGCTCAATGAGGAAGCTCTGGTTGCGATGAACCAACCTCATGCCGTGGGCCATGTGCGTCTGGGCATGCCCGATGACTATGCCCACCAGTTTTTGCCCGGCGTGCTGACGCACTTTGCCCACGCTTATCCGCGAGTTCAATTGGAGGTGATTGGTGCCTTGAGCGGCGCCTTGCTAGACCGGGTGGAGGCGGGCGACTTGGATGTGGCCATCATCACCCGCCAGCCAGAGCGCCGACGCGGCAAGGTCTTGCGCACCGAACGCCTGGTATGGGCGGGCTCGCGCCAGCACTTGGCGCACCAGGAGACGCCTTTGCCCTTGGCCTTGTTTCCTGAAGGTTGTGTGTTTCGCGAACACGCTTTGGCGGCGCTGGATGCAGCCTCTATCCCCTGGCGCATTGCCTACACCAGCCAGAGTTTTGCCGGCGGCATGATTGCAGTGTCCGGTGGGCTGGCCTTAACCGTGGTGGCGCAAAGCATGGTGCCTGCGCAATGGCGGGTGCTGGGCGATGAGCAGCAACTGCCGCGCCTGCCGGAAATAGAGATTGCCCTGCACCGCGCGCCGGGTACTTTGGCGCCTGCGGTGGCGCTGCTAGAGGCCCAATTGGTCGAGGCAGTGCAAATGGACCGGCCCATGGCAGCGCGGGATGCGCAACGCCTGGACAGTGGCTGAGCATTGCCTAAGCCGCTGTGCGCCTCCACTACACTCAAAAGCTGCACCCCACACAGCCCGCGCTGCACTGGCCTTCGCGGCTGACACGCACTTAGCCCCACATTTCATTTTTTGCGCCGCCATCCGCATGTCCACCAAGCCCTCCAACCACATACCACTAGCCGAGCGCCTGCGTCCGCGCACGCTGGCCGAGGTGATTGGTCAGTCGCAGGTGCTGGGCGAGGGCATGGCACTGCGCCTGGCGTTTGAATCGGGCACACCGCACAGTTGTATTTTGTGGGGCCCGCCGGGCACGGGTAAAACCACTATCGCGCGTTTGATGGCCGATGCCTTTGATGCCGACTTCATCAGCATCAGTGCGGTGCTAGGCGGTATCAAGGAAATCCGCGAGGCGGTGGAGCGGGCGCAGCAATCGCGCGATGGCCTCGCGCAGCGGCGCACCCTGGTGTTTGTCGACGAGGTACACCGCTTTAACAAAAGCCAGCAAGATGCTTTTTTGCCGCATGTCGAAAGCGGCTTGTTTACCTTTATTGGCGCGACCACCGAAAACCCTTCTTTCGAAGTGAACTCTGCGCTTTTGTCGCGGGCGGCGGTGTATGTCTTGCAGCCGCTGGGCGAAGAGGCGCTGGCCCAATTGATTGCCAAAGCGCGTGCTTTGGATGCCGTGCCGCCTTTGGACGATGCGGCCGCGCAGCGCTTGGTGGGCTATGCCGATGGCGATGCGCGCCGCTTGCTCAATACCTTGGAGACCTTGGCCGCCGCCGCGCACCAGGAAAAGCGCGCGCAGATCGACGATGCCTGGCTGCTCAAGGTGCTGGGCGAGCGCATGCGCCGCTACGACAAAGGCGGCGAACAGTTTTACGACACGATTTCTGCCTTGCACAAATCGGTGCGCGGTTCTGACCCGGACGCTGCACTCTATTGGTTCGTGCGCATGCTCGATGGTGGTGCCGAGCCACGCTACTTGGCACGGCGCTTGATTCGCATGGCCAGCGAAGACATCGGATTGGCCGATCCGCGCGCCCTGCGTATGGCGCTGGATGCGGCGGATGTGTATGAACGCCTGGGCAGCCCCGAAGGCGAATTGACCCTGGCCCAGTGCGTGGTCTATTTGGCGATTGCGCCTAAATCCAATGCGGTGTACAAAGCTTTCAAGGAAGTCAAAGCGCTGGTCAAAAAAGAGGGCACACGGCCGGTGCCACTGCATTTACGCAATGCGCCCACCACCTTAATGAAAGACCTGGACTACGGAAAAAACTACCGCTACGCCCACGACGAGGAGGGCGCTTTTGCGGCGGGCGAGCGCTATTTGCCCGAGGGCATGGAAGACATGCAGTTTTACCAACCGGTGGAGCGTGGGCTGGAAATACGGATTGCCGAAAAATTGCGCGAACTGCGGGCGCGCAATGCGGCGGCTAAAGGGAGCGCGTAAACGCTGCAAAACAGGGCTAGCGCCGTTTGTGAAGGCGGGTAAACCCCGAATTCTGAAAACGGCTGTTTGGCAGTCCAGGTGGCTAGAATCCCGCCATGCGGCAGCGGCCAGCAGCCCAGCGCTCAACTGGCTGGTTTATTGCTATCAAACGCTCATCGCACACCCGGGTTCGTATCTGACCGGGCCATCCAACTTCGGAGTTATCTATGGATATTTTTGTACAGCAGGTCATCAATGGCCTGGTGCTGGGCAGCATGTATGCGCTCATCGCCCTGGGCTACACCATGGTGTACGGCATCATCAACCTGATTAATTTCGCCCACGGCGAAGTCATGATGGTGGGGGCGCTCACCAGTTGGACCGTGATCGGCTTACTGCGCCCGGCGCACCCGGACTGGCCCGGCTATGTGATTTTGTTAATCGCCCTAGTGGTGGCCTGCGTGGTGGCCGCAGTACTCAATTTCGTTATCGAAAAAATCGCCTACCGCCCTTTGCGCAACAGCCCCAAACTGGCGCCCCTGATTACCGCGATTGGCATGTCCATCCTTTTGCAAACGCTGGCCATGATTATTTGGAAGCCCAACTTCAAGTCCTATCCGACGCTACTGCCAAGTGAGCCCTTCAATGTTTTGGGCGCGGTGATCACGCCCACGCAGGTCATGATTTTGGTCTTCACAGCCGTATCCCTAGCGCTGCTGACCTGGTTGGTCAATTACACCAAGTTAGGTCGCGCGATGCGCGCCACCGCCGAAAACCCGCGTGTGGCCGGCTTGATGGGCGTCAAACCCGATATGGTGATTTCGGCTACCTTTGTGATCGGCGCCGTGCTGGCGGCGATTGCCGGCGTGATGTATGCCTCTAATTACGGCACCGCGCAACACGCTATGGGCTTTTTGCCGGGCCTCAAAGCCTTTACCGCAGCGGTGTTTGGCGGTATCGGCAATTTGGCAGGTGCGGTGGTTGGTGCCATTTTGCTGGGCCTGATCGAATCGATTGGCGCGGGCTACATCGGCGACTGGACTGGCGGCGTGCTAGGCAGCCATTACTCGGATATTTTTGCCTTTATCGTGCTCATCATCGTCTTGACCCTGCGCCCCTCGGGCCTGCTGGGTGAACGCGTGGCAGACCGGGCATAAGGGGGAGATGGTCATGACACAAAAAACTTTGATTCGTTATGCGCTGATTGCGGCGCTTTTGCTGGTCTTGCCGCTGTTCTTGCAAACCTTTGGTAACGCCTGGGTGCGTATTGCCGATATGGCTTTGCTCTACGTGCTGCTGGCTTTAGGTCTCAATATTGTGGTGGGCTATGCCGGTTTGCTGGACTTGGGTTATGTCGCTTTCTTTGCGATTGGCGCTTACAGCTATGGCCTGCTCAATTCGCCCCACCTGACCGAAACCTTCACATGGCTGGCTGCGACCTACCCGGCGGGTATGCATACCCCGATTTGGCTGGTGCTGATTTTGGGCGCAGGCCTGGCCGGTATCTTTGGCGTGCTGCTGGGCGCGCCCACGCTGCGCTTGCGTGGCGACTACCTGGCCATCGTGACCCTGGGCTTTGGCGAAATCATCCGGGTGTTTCTCAACAATATGGACAACCCGGTCAATATCACCAACGGCCCCAAGGGCATAGGGCAAATTGATTCGCTGCAATTTTTCGGCATCAACATCGGCAAAAAAATGGTGGTTTGGGGTATCGAGTTCGCTTCGGTGTCGCTGTATTACTACCTGTTTTTGGCGCTGGTCTTGTTCAGTATCCTAATATCCCACCGCTTGGAGCAATCGCGCATTGGTCGCGCTTGGATGGCGATCCGTGAAGACGAAATCGCGGCTAAGGCGATGGGCATCAACACCCGCAACCTCAAGCTCACGGCCTTTGGCATGGGCGCTACTTTTGGCGGCGTATCGGGCGCTATGTTTGCGTCCTTCCAAGGCTTTATTTCGCCCGAGTCCTTTAGCCTGATGGAGTCGGTGATGATCGTGGCCATGGTGGTGCTGGGCGGCATCGGGCATTTGCCTGGTGTGATTTTGGGCGCAGTGCTGCTGTCGGCCTTGCCCGAGGTTTTGCGCTATGTGGCCGGGCCTTTGCAAACTATGACCGATGGGCGCCTGGATGCCTCCATCCTGCGCCAGTTGCTCATTGCCCTTGCGATGGTGACCATCATGCTGATGCGCCCGCGCGGCCTGTGGCCCTCGCCTGAGCATGGCAAGTCCTTGGCCAACGCGCCTAAAGCTTAAGAAAGGGGATGCATATGAGCACAGCAGCAACATCCTCGTCCAAAGACATTGTTTTACAAGTCTCCGGCGTTTCCAAGCGCTTTGGCGGCCTGCAAGCTTTAAGCGATGTAGGCATCACCATCGAGCGCGGCCAGGTCTATGGCCTGATCGGCCCCAACGGCGCGGGCAAGACCACCTTCTTCAACGTGCTGACCGGTTTGTACACGCCTGATAGCGGCAACTTCGCCCTGGCTGGTAAGGCCTACCAACCGACGGCGGTGCATACCGTGGCCCAAGCCGGTATCGCACGTACTTTCCAAAACATCCGCTTGTTTGCCGAAATGACGGCGCTGGAAAACGTGATGGTGGGCCGCCATGTGCGCACGCATTCGGGCCTGCTGGGCGCGATGTTTCGCACGGCAGGCTTCAAAGCCGAAGAGGCGCAGATCGCCCAGCGCGCGCAAGAACTGCTGGACTACGTGGGCATCGGCAAGTTCGCCGACTACAAAGCCCGCACCTTGAGCTACGGCGACCAGCGCCGCCTAGAGATTGCCCGCGCGCTGGCGACCGATCCGCAGCTCATCGCGCTGGACGAGCCAGCAGCCGGTATGAATGCCACCGAAAAAGTCATGCTGCGCGAATTAATAGACCGCATCCGCAATGACCAGCGCACGATTTTGCTGATTGAGCATGACGTGAAACTGGTGATGGGCTTGTGCGACCGCGTGACGGTGCTGGACTACGGCAAACAAATTGCCGATGGCACGCCCGCCGAAGTGCAAAAAGACAGCAAAGTGATCGAAGCCTACCTGGGCACCAGCGGCCACTAAACCCTCTTCATCTACCGGGGTAGCGCGTGCTGCCCTAGAAGGAAAGCATATGACCAGCAACACATTGCTCCAAGTGACCGGACTGCAAGTCGCCTATGGCGGTATCCAGGCCGTCAAAGGGGTGGATTTCGAAGTGCGCGAAGGCGAATTGGTAACCCTGATCGGCTCCAATGGTGCGGGCAAAACCACCACCATGAAAGCCATTACCGGTACGCTGCCATTGGCCGGGGGCGATATCGCCTATATGGGCAAAAGCATACGCGGCCAAGGCCCTTGGGACCTGGTCAAGCAAGGCCTGGCCATGGTGCCCGAAGGGCGCGGCGTGTTCACGCGCATGTCCATCATGGAAAACCTCTACATGGGCGCCTACATCCGCGATGACAAACAAGGCATCGAGGACGACATTGAAAAAATGTTTGCCATCTTCCCCCGCCTCAAAGAGCGGCGCACCCAATTGGCAGGCACCATGTCCGGTGGCGAGCAGCAAATGCTCGCTATGGGCCGGGCCTTGATGAGCCGGCCCAAAGTGCTGCTGTTGGACGAACCCTCTATGGGCTTGTCGCCATTAATGGTGGACAAGATTTTTGAAGTGGTGCAAGACGTGTATGCCCAAGGTGTGACCGTGCTGCTGGTGGAGCAAAACGCCAGCCGTGCCTTGTCTATTGCCAACCGGGGCTATGTGATGGAGTCGGGCATCATCACCATGAAGGGGGACGCCAAGCACATGCTGAACGACCCCAAAGTGCGGGCTGCTTATCTGGGCGAATAAGTGCTGCAGGCGCCGGGGCGCATGCCTTACCGCTACCCCTTAATTCTGCTGCTGGTGACAGTGGTATGGGGCATGACCTTTCCGGTGCTCAAAGTAGCTACCGGCGTGCTCAGCGGTGTGGAAATTACCACGCTACGTTTTTGCATAGCGGCGCTGTGCATGCTGCCCTTTGTACGCGGCATTAGCCTTGCTGCCTGGCGCGATGGTTTTTGGCTGGGCGCGCTGGCGCTTTTTTCTATGGCGGCGCAGGCTTACGGTTTGCAGTTCATTGCGTCTAACCGCAGTGCTTTTCTCACGAGTCTGAATGTGTTGATGGTGCCCCTGCTCGGCTTGTTGCTAGGGGCGCGGCCCAGCTTGCTGATTTTTGTCGCGGCCGCGCTGGCTTGTTTGGGTATCGGCATGATGTCCTACGACGGCGAGGCCCACTTGTTGGCGGACGCAGCCACCTTGCTGGCGGCACTGGCCTATGCGGTGTACACCATGGGTATGTCGGCCCGTGCGCCCCTGCACAAGGCGGTGCATTTGGCCTCGGCCCAGGTCTGGTGCATGGCGGCCATGGGCCTTATGTGGATGCTGCTCGATAGCGGGCCGGTGCGCGTGCTCAGCTTGTCCGAGGTAATCAACCTGGAAGTCTTGCTCGGCTTGCTGTTTTTAGGCGCGCTGGCTTCCGCCGCCACTTTCTTTTTGCAAGCCCTGGCGCAAACCCATGTGTCTGCGGAGCAGGCCGCGATTATTTACGCCATGGAGCCGGTCTTTGCCGCATTATTCGGCTGGATCTACCTCGCCGAGCTAATGACGCCCGTGGCGCAGGTGGGCGCTGTAGTGGTCGTAGTTGCCGTGGTGCTTAGCCAGCGGCCTAGCGCGGTGCCAGCGGGCGGCACCGCTGAGACGCTTAATGCTTATCCGCCTCCGAAGTAAAAGCGTCGGCAAAGAATTCATCCTCAGGCAAACCGGCTTGGGCGCAAAAGTCGCGCTTTGCGGAGTCCACCACGATCGGTGCGCCGCAGGCATAGACCTGGTGGCCGGACAGGTCCGGAAAATCTTGCAGCACTGCAAGATGGACAAAACCGGTGCGCCCATGCCAAGCATCTTCGGGCAGGGCGTCCGACACTACTGGCACGTAGCGCACATGGGGCATAGCGACGCAATGCGCCTGCACCCAATCGTCCATGTACAAATCCGCCGGACGGCGCCCGCCCCAGTAGAGCGTGACCGGGCGCGTAATGCCGCAGTGCTGCATGTGTTCGAGCAAGGCCTTTAGCGGCGCAAAACCCGTGCCCGAGGCGAGAAACACCATGGGCTTGCTTGATTCTTCACGCAGAAAAAACGAGCCCATGGGCCCCTCGATGCGCAAAATGTCTTTCTCCTTCATGGAGCCGAACACCAGATCGGTAAAGCGCCCACCGGGCATATGGCGGATGTGCAGTTCCACGCCCGATCCGTGGCTGGGGGCATTGGCCATGGAGTAAGAGCGGCGGGCACCGTCACGCAAGATGAACTCGACATACTGACCCGCGCGGTAAACAAAGCTATCGTTGGCGGGCAATTGCAATTGCAGCAACACCACGTCCTCGGTCTTGCGCAGCAGGCTGCTCACGCGGGTGGGCATTTTTTTGATCGGCAGCGCACCAGCGGGCGTGACCTGGCGCGATTCGAGGGTGATGTCGCTCACGGCGCGGGCGCTGCAAGTGAGCACAAAACCTTGTGCTTCTTCGTCTTCACTCAGCGCCTTGCGCTGAAAATTGCTCTGCTGCACCTGGCCGGATACCAATTTGCATTTGCACGAACCGCAAGCGCCGTCTTTGCAGCCATAGGGCAGACCTATGCCTTGGCGGATACCGGCGGCGAGGAGACTTTCGCCCGCCTGGGCTTCAAACTGGATGCCGCTGGGCTGAACCGAGATGGCGAAAGAGGCGGCGCTGGCATTCATCGTTATGGTTATCCTTGGGGTTTGCAACGAACATAAGCCCCGATTTTGCCTTCAAACCAAAGCCCCTTAGGTGCCTTGCCGGCCCGCTTTCGGCGCAGCCGCGTGCTCATCGTCGGCTGTGGTGATGTGGGACTGCGCGTGGCGCGCTTGCTAGCGCCGCGGGTGCGCGTGCTGGCGCTCACTTCGCAAACGGCGCGGATCGCTCCCTTGCGCGCGGCGGGCATCACACCGTTACTGGGTAATTTGGATGATGCGCACACCTTGCGCCGCCTGGCGGCATTGGGCCAGCGCGTGCTGCACCTCGCGCCGCCTGCGCCCACTGGCACCAGGGATCAGCGCAGCGCCCAGGTGCTGCAAGCCTTGCGCCTGCGGCCCGCACCGATGGCCCTGGTGTACGGCTCTACCACCGGGGTCTATGGCGATTGCCAGGGGGAATGGGTTTCTGAAGTTCGCGCACTGCAGCCTCAAACCGAGCGGGCGCATCGGCGTGTCGACGCAGAAAGCCGGGTACGCCATTACGGGCGGGCCACCGGGGCCCACACGCGGGTCTTGCGCATCCCCGGCATTTACGCGCCAGACCGCGAAGGCGGCACGCCGATGGCGCGCTTGCAAAAAGGAACGCCGGTGCTGGTGCATGAAGACGATGTGTATACCAACCACATCCATTCCGACGACCTGGCGCGCGCCTGCCTACTAGCCTTGTGGCGCGGACGCGCGCAGGGCGTCTACAACATCAACGACGATGTGCTCATGAAGATGGGCGACTACATGGACGCCGCCGCCAAGCTGTATGGCTTGCCGCCACCACCGCGCATGTCGCGCGAGGCCTTGGCGGCGGTGGTATCGCCTATGCAAATGAGTTTTTTGGCGGAGTCCCGGCGCATGGACAACCGGCGCATCAAGCGGGAACTGCGTCTGGTGCTGCGCTACCCCAGTGTGTTGGACGGGCTGGCGCAAGGTATTGCATTGCCTGCCTTAGCCATCCAACTCGCCTAGCTTGGGTTGGTAGGCCCATAGCAACCCGCGCCAGATGATCCAGCTGCACAGCAGGGTGATAGGCCCGGCCCACAGTACATCACTGAGCCAGTGCGCCATGTCGGCCATCCGCGAAAAGCCAATGAAGGCGGCTGCGCCCAAACCAGTTGCCGCCCACAGTCGGCGCTTGCGATGCGATAGCAGCATCAGCGAAGCAAAGAAAAATCCGCAGGCCACGTGGCCGCTGACAAAGGCGCAGTTGTTATTGCATTGGTCGGTGATGACGCCGGCACGGGTAAATTGCGCTGCGCCGCCAAAGTTTTGCACCTCGTAGGGGCGCGCACGCTGCCATTGTTCTTTAAAGCCGCCGTTGACTAGCAAACCAGGGCCCAGCGCGCCCGACAGCACCACAAAAGCCAGCGGCAGGCGCCAATGGTGGTAGGCCGGGCGCAGACTGGCCACTATCCAGCCGGCCAATGCCAGAAACACCAGACCACGGAACGCCGCCGGTATGTGCAGATTGATCAATTCCACCCACCACCAGTCAATGATGTGTTGCTGGGAGCCCGGCCCGGCAAACCAGGCCGCCACTTGAAGGTCTAGCTCGGGCCAGAGAGTGGGCGCCATGGCCAGAGCGGTCAGGGCAAGCACGATGCCCCAGAACAGGCTGGGCGCGCTGCCTGGCATGCTGGCGGCGGGGCTAGAGTGGTCTGGATTCAAGGGTCTTGGGCATTAGTTGGTGGCCTCGAGCGGTGGACCTTGGCCTTGCCGCTCCTCGCGCGGGCCGATTATCGTTCGGCACTGTAGGCCGGTGTTGTCAGTGCGGCGCGTTGCTGGCATGTAAAGCGTGTCAACCGGCAGCCTGTGCGCGCCGTTAAGCAGCCATCAATCGCTAAATGCCCGGTGCAAATTGCAAACCGGCTGCTCAGCCGCTAGGAGATACACATGAAAACTTGGTTTATCAGCACATTGGCCGTATGCGCCGCAGGTGCCACTTGGGCCCAAGACGTGGGCCGGGTGATTTCCTCGACGCCCATCCTCCAACAAGTGGCGGTGCCGCACCGGGTGTGCAATACCGAACAAATCAGCTACCAGCAGCCCAGTAGTGGCGCTGGCGCCATTCTGGGAGCCATCGCCGGAGCGGCCATCGGTAACTCCATGGGTGGGCGCGGTGGGGAACGCGCTGCGGCAACCGCCATTGGCATGGTCGGCGGCGCCGTCATCGGCGACCGGGTAGAGGGCCCCGGCGGCGAGCGCGTCCAAAACGTAGAACGCTGCACCATCCAAAATTTCGTAGAAAACCGCACCAGTGGCTACCAAGTTTTGTACGAATTCGGCGGCAAACAATACAGCGTGCAAATGGCCCAGGACCCTGGCCCCACGATTGCTTTGCAAGTGGCGCCTGCCAACGGCGTGATCGCGCAGGCACCCTCACAAACCACCGTGATTTCCTCGTCCAACCCGGTGTACACCCAGCCCAGTGTTACTTACATCAGCGTACCCGCTCCTAGCGTCTATTACCCCGTTGCTACTTACCGCCCACTGTTCACGCCGACGGTGGTGGTTCCTTGGGGTTATGGGCATCGCGATCGCCATTTCTGGCGTTAAGCAGAGCGGCCCCTAGGTGGGTCGAAAATATTTAAAGGCGCGAAGCGTTTCGGTGCAGACCGGGCTAAGCCGCCTCAGGACTCATCCATCGTCGGGTCCGTAATCGGGCCGGTGCCGCTAAAGCGGTTCATGGCCAAATAAATCACCGGCGTGATAAACAGCGTAATCGCCTGGGAAAACACCAGTCCACCCACCACCGCCAGGCCCAGAGGTTGCCGCAATTCAGCACCTGCACCCACGCCCAGGGCAATCGGCAACGCGCCAAACATGGCCGCCAGCGAGGTCATCATGATCGGGCGGAAGCGCATCAGGCAAGCGGCGTGAATCGCTTCCTCGGGCGTCATGCCTTGTTCGCGCTGCGCTTGCAAGGCGAAGTCAATCATCATGATGGCGTTTTTCTTGACGATGCCGATCAGCATCATAACGCCGATGGTGGCGATCAGTGTCAGGTCCTGCCCAAATAGCATCAAAGTCGCCAGCGCCCCCCATGGCCGCCGAGGGCAGGCCCGCCAGAATCGTCAGCGGGTGGATGTAGCTCTCATAGAGCACGCCCAGCAGCACATAAATGACCAGCAGCGCTGCCACGACCAAGACCACCTGGCCGCCTTGCGAGCTTTTGAACACGGCGGCATCGCCGCCATAAGAGGTGATGATGGACGAGGGCAATTGGATGGTTTCGCGTGCCTGGTCGATTTTGGTGGTCGCATCGCCCAGGGCGGTACCCGGTGCTAAATTGAAGGAAATGGTGACCGCCTGCAATTGGCCTACGTGGTTGATCGAGGTGGCGCCCATCATGCGTTCGACCGTGGTGAAGTTGCTAATGGGTACCAACGCGCCAGTATTGGCGCGCACATAGATGCCGGCCAGGGCCTGTTCATCTTGTTTGGCTTCGGGCGCCACTTCCATGATGACCTGGTAGCTGTCGGTGGAGAGGTAGATGGTGGACACCTGGCGTTCGCCAAACGCGCTGAACAGGGCTGAGCGCACCGCCTCCATGCTGACGCCCAGGCTGTTGGCCCTATCGCGGTCGATTTTGAGCTGGGCCTGCAGGGCGCGGAACTGCGCGTCGCTGGTGACGTCTCGAAACAGTGGGTCGGCGCGCAATTTTTCCTGCAACTTACCGGCCCAGGTATTGAGCTCATCGGCACGCACGCTTTGCAGCACGTACTGAAATTGCGCTTTGCTGGGGCGGCCACCCAGTTGCAAGTTTTGAATCGGGCGCATGAACACATTCAAGCCGGCAATAGAGCGCAATTTTTTACGCAGGCCTTCAATCACTTTTTTGGCTGGCAGCCGTTTGGACGAGGGTTTGAGCGTGACAAACATACGGCCCGAATTTTGGCCATTGTTACCGCCGATAAAGGAGTTCACCGCGTCCACGTTTTCGTCATTGCGGATGATGTTGGCGGCGCGCTCTTGCAGCTTGATCATGGCGGCAAAAGAGATGTCTTCGTTGGCCTCGGTGGTGACGGTGATTTGTCCAATATCCTCTTCCGGGAAAAACCCTTTGGGGATGATGTTGACCAAATACACCGTGCCAAAGAAGGTGGCAACGGCAATCAGCAAAATGATTTTTCGCCAGCGCAGGCTCAGGTTGAGCATGCGGGTGTAGCCGGCCAGCATATTGTCAAAGCCGGGCTCAAATAGGCGGACGATGGCGCCGGGTTTGGCCTGGTGTGATTCTTCTTTCAAAAAGCGGCTGGCCAGCATGGGCACCAGGGTAAGGGATACAAAGGCCGACACCAAAATGGCCAGACTGACCACGACCGCGAACTCGTGGAATAGCAAACCGATGACCCCCGGCATAAAAAAGATGGGAATGAACACGGCAATCAAAGACGTGGAAATAGACACAATGGTGAAACCCACTTCCCGCGCACCTTTGATGGCGGCACTGAAGGGTTGTTCGCCGTTTTCGACATGGCGGATGATGTTCTCCAGCACCACAATCGCATCGTCCACCACCAAGCCAACAGCCAGCGTCATGCCCAGCAGGGAAATATTGTCCAGGCTGTAATTCATTCCCCAGAGCAGCGCGATTGCACCCATCAGCGAGATAGGCAGGGACAGCGTGGGGATGGCCGTGGCCACAAAGCGGCGCAGGAACAAAAAGATCACAAGCACCACCAGGGCCACGGTGCCGGCCATGGTGAGCGAGACATCATGCAGCGCATCGCGCACCGAGATAGAGCGGTCGTTAATAGGTGTCATGACCACGGAGCCGGGCATTTGCGACTGCAAATTGGGCAGGCCGGCGCGTATGGTGTCCACCACTTTGACGGTGTTGGCACCGGGTTGGCGCTGTACCGCAATCGTGATAGCGTTCTCGCCATTGAAGGTAGCCCAGGTGCGCATGTTTTCCACGCTGTCTTCGACCTTGGCCACATCGCGCAGGCGCACCGGGTTGCCGCCTTTGTTGCTGATGATCAGGTTGGCAAATTCACGCGCGGTACTCAATTGTTTATTGGCTTGCAACACCAGGGTTTGCGTCGGGCCGTCCAGCGTCCCTACCGGCGTATTCACATTGGCGGCGCGCAAGGCCGCGCTCACTTCGTCCAAACCAATATTCATGCTCGCCAGGGATTCTGGCTTGACGCGCACGCGCACCGCAAAGCGCTTGGCGCCGTAGATATTGACTTGGGCCACACCCTCGATGGTAGACATGGTGGGCGAGATCAAGTGCTCTGCGTAGTCCTGCAATTCCTGGGGGGAGAGCGAGGGCGAGGTGAGCGTCAAAAACAAAATCGGCGCGTCGGCAGGATTGACCTTGCGGTAAGACGGCGGATTGGTCATGTCCGGCGGCAAATTGCGCTGGGCGCGCAGCAAGGCCGCTTGCACATCAACGGCTGCCGCGTCGATGTTGCGGCCTTCTTCAAATTCCAGGGTCAGTGTGGTTTGGCCCAGGGTGCTGGTGGAGCTGATGGTTTTGAGGCCCGGCACCGTTTGAAACTGTTTCTCCAACGGTAGCGCGACAGAGGTCGCCATGGTGTCCGGGTTGGCGCCGGGCAGCGAGGCCGACACGTTGATCACCGGCGTGTCGTAGCTGGGAAGTGCCGCCACCGGAATGCTGCGCAAACCGATCACTCCCGCCATGAAAATGCTCACATTCAAGAGCACCGTCATCACCGGACGGCGGATAAAGAGCTCGGAAAAATTCATGGCGCGCTCGCTTTGGATGCGGGTGCTTCGGGGGCGCTGGCTGCGGCCTTGGGGTCTTTAGCTGAGTCCTTGCTGCGTTCCGCCACCGGGGCGCCGGGGCGCACGTTTTGTTTGCCCTCCACAATAATCGACTCGCCCAGCGTCACGCCGGTGACCGCAATTTCAGCGCCTTGCGCTTGCACGATTTTCAGGGGCCGGACCACGGCTTTGCCGTTTTCCACGGCGTAGGCAAACGGGCCGCGTGCGCTGTAAATAACCGCGCCTTGCGGGATCACCAGGGCTTCTTTGATTTCACGCAGGGTTTGCTGCACCTCGACAAAAGCACCGGGCCAGAGTTTTTCTTCGTCGTTCTTGAAATACGCTTTGGCTTTGACCGAACCGGAGGCGGCATCGATCTGGCTGTCCACAAATTGCAGCTTACCTTTAAAGGTGCCGCCGTTGTCTGCCAAGGTGGCTGTGACCGGCGCGCCACCCGCCTTGAGTGCGCCCAGCGCATCGGAGATATTGCGCTGTGGCAGCGTAAAGGTGACGGCAATCGGGTTGACCTGGGTAATGGTCAGTAGATTGGTGACATTGGCCTGCACGGTGGCGCCATTGGAGACATTGACCGTGCCAATGCGACCCGATTGGGGCGCCAGAATGCGTGCATAGGATTGGGCCACACGGGCCGCGTCGATCGCTGCTTTGTCCGCGTTGACCGTGGCCGTCCACACCTCGACATTGGCGTTTGCGGTGTCCACCTGGCCCTGGGCGATAAAGTTTTGCGCGGCCAATTCCTGCGTTCGCTTGAGTTGGCGCTGGGCATCACCCAGCGAGGCGGTGTCTTTGGCGAGCTGGGCCTGGGCTTTGACGATATTGGCTTCTTCGGTGCGCGCGTCCAGGGTAAATAATAGATCACCGTTTTTGACAAATTGGCCGTCACGCACATGCACTTTGGCGATGATGGAGTTGGTTTGCGCTTTGATGTCCACACTGTTGATGGGAGAGACTACGCCGGTGGCCCGCAAGCGCACCGCTAAATCTTTTTGCTCCACCGCCACGGTGCTGACCGTGACCGGGGGCATGGGGCCGGCTGCGCCGGATGCGCCATTGGCCGGTGCGGCAGGTGCCGGTGCGCCCGCGCTGGCAGGGGCTGCAGTCGCGTCGGCAGCAGGGGTAGCCGCACCAGCAGCAGCCGGAGCCGACTCTTTGTTGCCGCAAGCGCTGAGCAGCATTACCGACAGACTGAAACAAAGGCTGGCGTTTCGCAATGAATTTGAACGCGTTTTTTTCATTTTTAGTGAGAGCTAAAGTTTGTCGAAGGTAATGGATTGGCTTTGCCAGCCATGGGGCCGGGCGGCTTTTCGCGGCGCAGGCATCTTATCTGCAATGTTTGGCTGCATGATGTCTGCGCTACCCTACGCGCAGCCACGCGGATCCGCTGAGCTTCCCCGCGGGAGCAGGATGTGGTTTACCTAGCCTAAGTGGGTTACCAGCAAGCAGTCACTGTGCTGGCTTTGAGGCCTCGGTTAAAGGCTCTGTTGACCTCGTGGCCTGACGGTGGCTTACAAAATCACCACTACCCCGAGCATGCGCCGCCTCATGTTGCGCTGCAATAAAAAAATCGACCTAGAAGGCGCCAGCCGCGCCCCCCCCCGATACTCCGCAGGACTTGCGAGGCGTCCGGTGTCAGGCAAACACGCCAGCGGTGTCTTGCATACGCGCAGACACTTCGCCCAGCTGGTGCATGCTGTCGCCATACGTCATTTCCATTTGGGTCAAGGCTTTAAAGTAGTGGCTCACCATGTACTCATTGGTCACGCCGATGCCGCCGTGCAATTGCACCGCTTGCTGGCCGACATAGCGCATGGATTGGCCGATCTGGTACTTCGCGCGGGCCATAGCGGCGCGACGCTCGGGCGCTGGCGCATTGAGTTTGAGGCTGGCGTAGTAACTCATTGAGCGGCCTAGCTCCACCTGCATCTTCATGTCCGCCGCCCGGTGGCGCAGCGCTTGGAAGCTGGACAAAGTGGCGCCAAATTGTTTTCGGGTGTTCATGTATTCAGCCGTCATGGCCAGTGTCTTGTCCATGGCGCCAACGGCTTGTGCGCACAAAGCGGCGATGCCGACGTCGGTGGCGTGTTCCAGCGCGATGCGGCCATGGCGCGTCACCAGAGTGGCTGGAGTGTTGTGCAGGTGTATTTCCGCGGCCCGCCCGCCGTCTTGCGTGCCATAGCCGCGCGTTTGCACGCCACTGGCCGTGCGCTCTACCAGAAACAGGGCTAGTTCGCCTTCGAACATGGCCGACAGCAAATACGCATCGGCCTGGTCCCCGGCAGGCACCAGGCTTTTGGCGCCGCTGATCTGGTAGCCGCCCCCTGCCGCCGTCGCGGTGCAAGAAGATGCATCCATGCGGTAGCGCTTGCCTTGCTCCTGAGAGGCCAGAACCACCAAGGCCTCGCCGCTGCACAGCTTGGGTAGCCACTGGGCTTTGGTCTGGTCATCGGCATAACCCGACAACACCGCGCCGCACACCAGCGCTTGGGCCAGGGGCTCGAGCACGATGCCGCGCCCCAGCTCTTCCATCACCACCATGCCTTCGACCGGACCCATGCCCATGCCGCCATCGTCCTCGCTCACGTACAGGCCGCACAGGCCTAAGTCTGCCAGTTCGTTCCATACGCCACGGTCAAAGCCGCCGGCTTGTTCAATGCTGCGGCGGCGATCAAAGCTGTAGGCCTTGTCCACCCATTTGCGTACCGCGTCGCGCAGTTGTTCTTGGTCGTCAGAAAAATCGAAATCCATGGTGTGTTTCCTTCAGTGTCTGCGGCTAGTTAGCCCAGGACAAATTGCGAGACGATATTGCGCTGCACTTCGTTGCTGCCACCGTAAATCGTGGTTTTGCGCATATTGAAATAGGTCGATGCCAGGGGCGCGCAGTGGGCGTGCCCGACATGGTCACCCTGCCAACCCGCTTCCATGGCCTCGCGGATGAGGGGCAGGGCAAAAGGCCCGGCCGCCAGCATCATGAGTTCGCTGTAGCGCTGCTGAATCTCGCTACCGCGGATTTTTAAGAGACCTGCAATGTCCAGCGACTGCTTGCCCGATTTTTCTGCCGACAGCACGCGCAGCACCATCATCTCCAGCGCCACCACGTCCACTTCGAGCTTGGCAATTTCATCGCGAAAGCGGCTGTCCTCGTACACGCCTTCGGTTTTGGCGATGCGCTTTAAGCGCTCCAACTCGCGTTTGGCGCGGTTCACGTCTGCAATATTGGTACGCTCGTGGGCGAGCAGGTATTTGGCGTAATTCCAGCCCTTGTTTTCCTCGCCAACTAGATTCTCCGCAGGCACTTCGACGTTGTCAAAAAACACCTCGTTCACTTCGGCAGAGCCGTCGAGCAAGATGATGGGCCGCACCGTCACGCCGGGGGACTTCATGTCGATGAGCAAAAAGCTGATGCCGTTTTGCGGCTTGCCTTCAGCGGCGGTGCGTACCAGGCAGAAAATCCATTCGCCGTACTGGCCCAGCGTGGTCCAGGTCTTTTGGCCGTTCACAATGTATTTATTACCTACGCGCTCGGCGCGGGTTTTAAGCGAGGCCAGGTCCGAACCCGAGCCTGGCTCGCTATAGCCCTGGCTCCACCAGACCTCACCACTGGCAATGCCTGGCAAAAAGCGCTGTTGCTGCTCAGCATTGCCAAAGGCCATGATCACTGGCGCCACCATCACCGGCCCAAAGGGCACCACGCGCGGCGCACCGGCCAGCGCGCATTCTTCTTCAAACAAATGTTTTTGGATCGCGTTCCAGCCCGGTCCGCCAAATTCCTTGGCCCAGGCGTGGCCCAGCCAACCTTTTTTACCCAAAATCTTGCCCCAGCGCTGCATGTCTTCGCGCGTCAAATGCAGGGCGTTGTGGACTTTGTGGGAAATGTCTTGCGGCAAATGGGCATGCACCCAAGCGCGTATCTCTTCTCGAAAACCCAGCTCTTCGGGGGTAAAGGCCAAATCCATACAGGCGTCTCCAGGTGGTCAATGGGTGCGGGCGTTTTGCCCAAGCGTCGTTTTTAGCACGGTCGTTCGTTTTTTTCTGTCAGTGTTGCGACATGGGCTTGCACGGGGCGGGTTTTTTGCTGGGATGTTCAGCCCGCCGCCGGACGGTCTTGTGGCCGCTTGCGCGGCGCCTGTCATTTGCCGTGACCGTGGCGGCGTGGACTTGGTGGGGCTGCCCCGACACCTCGCGGTTTGTAAAGCCGCACGGGTCACACCGGATAATCGCATCCTTATGCAATCGATTGTGATTTTGATCTCCGGCGGCGGCTCCAATATGGCCGCGCTGGTCCGCGCGGCGCAGCAGGAAGACTGGGCTGCCCGTTACGGCGCGGCGGTTGCCGCTGTCATCAGCAACCGGGCCGACGCCGCAGGCTTGCTATTTGCGAAGGCGCAAGGCATTGCCACCCACACCATTTCTCAAACCGACTTTCCCGACCGCGGTCAATTTGACGCCGTTTTGGCGCAGGCCATCGCCTCGTGCGCCGGGGCTGGCAAGCCGCCCCTCGTATTACTGGCCGGATTTATGCGCATCTTGACGCCTGGCTTTGTACAGGCGCACGCCGAGCGCCTGATCAATATCCACCCCTCGCTGCTACCCGCGTTTGCGGGCTTGCACACCCACGAGCGGGCGCTAGCTGCTGGCTGCAAATTTGCCGGTGCCACGGTGCACCGCGTGACCGAGGTCTTGGACGAGGGCGCCATCCTGGAGCAATCGGTGGTCCCGGTGCTGCCCGAAGACGATGCGCACAGCCTGTCAGCGCGCGTGCTGGCCACCGAACACATTATTTACCCGCGCGCGGTGCGCAGGCTTTTGGCGGCGGGGCTTAGCTAGCCAGGTTCAGCGCACCTGCGGGCAAGTCGCCGATGCGGGTAAAGCGGAGTTGCTGCACGCCCTCCCACAGCACCATCTCGTCAAACATGGCGGCAGGCCGCACCCACAGGCCATGGGCGCCGTAGAGCGCGCGGTACAAAGTCATGGGCTCCAGGCTTTCGCTATGGCGGGTGGTCGCCAATACCGCGTACATGCCGCCTTTGTAATGGCGGTACAGGCCGGGCGGCGTCTGGATCAATAGGGGGAGGTCTTCATCTTGCATGGGACAATGCGCTGCTTATGCATCCAAAAGCTTTATTAGACGCCTGCGCCGAATTGGTGCGGCTGACCCTGCGATTTGAACATCCGGCGGACGCCACCGTATCCCGGTTTTTCCGGGATCACAAAGGACTGGGGCCACGCGAACGCGCCACCATGGCCGAAACGGTTTACACCGTGCTGCGCAAAAAGCTCTTGTTTGACCATCTGGCGCCCTCGGGCAGCGGCCCCAAAGAGCGGCGGCTGGCGATTTTGGGTTTTTACGGGCCGGGCGACTTTTTGCGCAGCGCCCTAAGCGACCAAGAAAAAAACTGGCTGGACGCCTGCGAGAAAGTCAAGCCGGACGACTTGATGGAGCGCCACCGTCACAACCTGCCCGAGTGGCTGGTGCAGCCGCTCAAAGACCAATTGGGCGATGAGTTCTGGCCCTTGGTAGCGCAAATGAACCAGGGCGCAGGCCTGGACTTGCGGGTAAACGATTTCAAGGCCAAGCGCGCCGATGTGCAAAAAGCCCTGGCGGCTTCGGGCATCAAAGCCGTTCCTACGCCGTATTCGCCCTGGGGCTTGCGCATTGCGGGTAAGCCCGCGCTGAACAAACACGAAGCCTTTGTGCGAGGCGACTTCGAAGTCCAGGACGAAGGCTCGCAGATTCTGGCCATGCTGCTGGACGCCAAGCGCGGGGAAATGGTGGTCGATTTTTGCGCGGGGGCCGGTGGCAAGACGCTGGCGATTGGCGCCTCCATGCGCAGCACCGGGCGTCTGTATGCGTTTGATACCTCGGCGCACCGCTTGGATTCTTTTAAACCGCGCATGGCGCGCAGTGGTTTATCCAATGTGCACCCGGCGGCGATTGCGCACGAGCGCGACGACAGGGTCAAGCGCTTGTCGGGCAAGATCGACCGCGTGTTGGTCGATGCGCCTTGCTCCGGCCTTGGCACGCTGCGCCGCAACCCCGATCTGAAATGGCGCCAAAGCCCGCAGTCGGTGCAGGAAATGGCGGTGTTGCAGGCGGCGATTTTGCAAAGCGCCTCGCGTTTGCTCAAAGCGGGCGGGCGCCTGGTGTACGCCACCTGCAGCTTGTTACCCCAGGAAAACGAAGAGATTGCCCAAGCCTTTAGCGCTGCGAACCCGGATTTTGAGCCTTTGGACGCGGCCAACATCCTGACCGGCTTGAAGGTTGCGGATGCGGCAAGCCTGTGCACCGGTGGCCCAGAAGGTGGTCAATACCTGCGCTTGTGGCCCCAAAGACATGCCACTGACGGCTTTTTTGCAGCGGTTTGGCAGAAAAAATAGTAATTCCAGGCGGGCCGAGCGCACTTATTTCGCATATTTCGGGGCCTTGGCGCTGATTCTTGCCCCAAAGCCCTGCCACCTTTTTACAATGGGGTGGAGCGACAGGGAAGTGAAAAGCCGGTGCGCCTTCGGGCACGGCCACCATTTATGAAAGATGCAGATCCATGTTTTTGACCGATTCGGCAATGTTCAACGCCATTCTTGAGTGGCTAGGCCACGGCACCTGGCATCTGGCCTGGTGGCAAGTTATTTTGTTCACCCTGGCGCTGACCCACATCACCATGATCAGCGTGACCGTGTTTTTGCATCGCCATCAGGCGCACCGCGCTTTGGATCTGCACCCCAGCGTGGCGCATTTTTTCAGGCTCTGGCTGTGGCTGACCACCGGCCAGGTGACCAAAGAGTGGGCGGCGATTCACCGCAAACACCACGCTAAGTGCGAGCAGCCTGACGATCCACACAGCCCGCAGGTGTACGGCATCCGCAAAGTCTTGTTCCAAGGCGCCGAGTTGTACCGGGCCGAGTCCAAGAACAAAGACACTATGGCCCGCTACGGCCATGGCACACCGGACGACTGGATGGAGCGCAATCTTTACACCCGTTTCTCCTGGCAGGGTGTGGGCTTGATGCTGGTGATCAACCTGACCCTTTTCGGCGCCCTGGGCCTGACCGTGTGGGCAGTACAAATGGCTTGGACGCCGATTACCGCAGCGGGCATCATTAATGGCGCTGCGCACTTCTGGGGCTATCGCAACTTCGAGTCGCCTGACGCCAGCACCAATATTTCTCCCTGGGGCATCATCATTGCCGGCGAGGAGTTGCACAACAACCACCACACCTATCCCACCTCGGCCAAGCTCTCGGTCAAGCCCTACGAGTTTGATATTGGTTGGATGTACATCTCGATATTGCAGTTCGCAGGTCTAGCGCATGTGAAGAAAACACCGCCCAAAGCCGCTTATGGCGATGTGCGTCCGGTGGCTGACGAAAAGACCCTGGAAGCCTTGATTGCCAACCGCTATGAAATCATGGCCGGTTTTGCCAAGCAAATGCAGGCTACCGTGCGCCAAGAACTCGCGGACATGAAAGCCCGTAGCGCGGATACGGCAGCCATCAAAGCGGCCAAATTGTGGGCGCACCGCGATGCCGAAAAAATCCCGGCAGCGGCGATTCCGCAACTGGCCTTGGCCCGCGCCGCTTCGCCGGTACTGGACAAAATGGTCACTATGCGCGAGGAATTGCGCCAAATGTGGCTTAACACCGCCGTTTCTCGCGAGCAACTCACCTCGGATTTGGCTGCCTGGTGCCACCGGGCCGAAGACAGCGGCATTGCCACCCTGCGCGAGTTCTCCTTCAAGCTGCGTTCCACGCAACTGGCCTGATCGGGCTGTCGGGCGCTCTTGGCGCCTGGCCCGTCTGCGCTAGCTGAATATTGAATTCACTTTTGCCCCAACAAAAAGCCCGCGAAAGCGGGCTTTTTGTTGGGTGCCGGTTTTGAAGTGCTTACTTCAACTTGGTTTCTTTGTAGTCCACATGCTTGCGAGCTTTCGGATCAAATTTCTTGATCAGCATTTTCTCGGGCATGGTTTTCTTGTTTTTGTTGGTCGTATAAAAGTGACCGGTGCCCGCTGTGGATTCGAGCTTGATTTTTTCGCGTCCGCCTTTGCTTGCCATGGTGCTACTCCTTATGCCTGGCCGCGTGCGCGCAGGTCTGCGAGCACGGCGTCAATGCCGTTTTTGTCGATCAGGCGCAAGCCGGCGTTTGATATACGCAGACGCACCCAGCGGTTTTCAGATTCAACCCAGAAACGGCGGTACTGCAGATTGGGCAGAAAACGGCGCTTGGTTTTGTTGTTGGCGTGGGAAACATTGTTTCCGACCATGGGGCCTTTGCCCGTGACTTCACATACGCGTGCCATGAGGACACTCCGATACTTTGAAACGGCCCGGCTGTGCCTGACAAGTCAGCGCAACCAAACCTCACCTCGCCAAAATCCGGGTGGCGGTAACCCGTTGCTGCCAAGCGTCTGCCCGTTGGGCATCGTAAGCAGCAAAGCCCACCATTATAGCCAGGCGGCGAAACCGGGCGGGCGGACCAATTTACGGGCCGCGTGATTGCGCCATTTCAGGCGTGATTCAGGCGCTGCCTAGGCTAAGGCCGCTACCTACAATGCATCCATGTTTGTTCACCTGCGCTTGCACACCGAATTTTCCGTCGTGGACGGTACCACCCGGGTCGATGAGGTGGCGCAATTGGCCGCTGCCGACGGCCAACCGGCGCTGGCCATCGCCGACCTGAATAATCTGTTTGCCACCGTCAAGTTTTACCGGGCCTGCCGGGGCCAGGGCGTCAAGCCGCTGATAGGGGCCGAAGTGATGGTGGAGGGTTTCGCGGCGGATGCGTCTCACAGCTCGCGCATGGTCTTGCTGGTGCAAAACGCGCAGGGCTATTTGAATCTGTCCGAATTGCTGGCGCGTGCCCACACGCAAAACACCGGCAAGACGCAGGTGGTGCTGCGCAAAGCATGGTTGCAGGAGCTCAACGCCGGTTTGCTCTGCCTGTGCGGTGCGCAGGCCGGCCCGGTCGGTCAGGCCTTGATGCAGGGCGACCAGGCCCGCGCCCATGACTGCGCATTGCAACTGTCCAGCTTGTTTCCGCATCGCTTTTACCTGGAGTTGCAGCGCGCGGGACGGCCAGAGGACGAAGCCCACGTGGCATCCACTGTCCAACTGGCGGCGCGCATGCATTTGCCGGTGGTGGCCACGCACCCTGTGCAGTTTGCGCACGCCGATGATTTTGAAGCACATGAGGCGCGTGTGTGTATTTCGGATGGCGAGTTGCTCAGCAACCCACGCCGGGTGCGCCGCTTTACCCGCGAGCAGTATTTCAAAACTGCCGCCCAAATGCAGGTATTGTTTGCCGACATCCCGTCGGCGCTGGCCAACACGCTGGAAATCGCCAAGCGCTGCAACTTAAGTTTGGTGTTGGGCAAACCGCAATTGCCCGATTTCCCCACGCCTCTGGTGGACGGTGTCCGCATGAGCCCGGAGGAGTACTTCCGCCACGCCTCGCACGCCGGCTTGCAAGAGCGCATGGCGCATCTATATCCGGATGAAGCTCTGCGTGCGCAACAGATGCCGCGCTACCTGGAGCGGCTGGAGTTTGAGTTGCAAACCATTATCACCATGGGCTTTCCGGGCTATTTTTTGATTGTCGGCGACTTCATCAACTGGGCCAAAAGCAATGGCTGCCCGGTCGGGCCGGGGCGCGGTTCGGGTGCCGGTTCGCTAGTGGCGTATTCGCTCAAAATTACCGACCTGGACCCGCTGCGCTACAACTTGCTATTCGAGCGTTTTCTCAATCCCGAGCGGGTTTCCATGCCCGACTTTGATATCGACTTTTGCCAGACCAACCGGGATCGGGTGATTGATTACGTCAAAGACAAATACGGTAAAGCAGCGGTCAGCCAGATTGTCACCTTTGGCACCATGGCCGCGCGCGCTGCGATTCGCGATGTCGGGCGCGTGCTGGACCTAGGCTATAACTTTTGCGACGGCATTAGCAAACTGATCCCGAACAAGCCTGGCACTTCGGTGACGCTGCAATTGCCGCCCCCTGCGGCGGATCGCAAAAAAGATGACAAAACGATCTATGCAAGCGAAGCCGAGCCGCTGTTGGCGCAGCGCGAAGCGCAGGAAGAAGACGTCAAGACTTTGCTGGAACTAGCGCGCAAGCTTGAAGGCTTGACGCGCAACGTCGGCATGCATGCAGGCGGCGTGCTGATTGCGCCGGGCAAGCTCACCGATTTTTGCCCGCTTTACCAGCAACCGGGTAGCGAATCAGCGGTCAGCCAATTCGACAAAGACGATGTCGAGGCCATCGGCCTCGTCAAGTTTGACTTTTTGGGCTTGGCCACGCTCACGATTTTGGAGATTGCACGCGACCTGATTCGGGCACGCCACCGGGGCCAGGAACACTTTAATTACGAAGACTTGCCGCTCGATGACGAGGCGGTGTACCGCTTGTTTTCAGCTGGTCAGACTGAGGCGGTGTTCCAGTTTGAAAGCCGTGGCATGCAAGGCATGTTGCGCGATGCCAAGCCCACGCGCTTGGAAGACCTGATTGCGCTGAACGCTTTGTACCGTCCCGGCCCCATGGACTTGATTCCCAGCTTTGTGGCGCGCAAGCACGGGCGCGAGGAAGTGGAGTACCCGCACCCGCTGGTGGCCGAAATGCTGTCCGAGACCTACGGCATCATGGTCTACCAGGAACAGGTGATGCAGACCGCGCAGATTTTGGGCGGCTACTCGCTGGGCGGCGCCGATATGTTGCGCCGGGCCATGGGCAAGAAAAAAGCTGAGGAAATGGCCGAGCACCGGGATATCTTTCGCGCTGGTGCGGCCAAGAACGACATCGGGCAGGAAAAAGCCGACGAAATTTTTGACTTGATGGAGCGCTTTGCCGGCTACGGCTTTAACAAGTCGCATGCCGCCGCGTATTCGCTACTGGCCTACCACACGGCCTGGATCAAGGTGCATTACACGGCCGAGTTTTTCTGCGCCAATATGACGGTGGAGATGGACAACACCGACAAGCTCAAACTTTTGTTTGAAGACGCCGAGCGCTTAGGCCTGCAGTTTGAGCCGCCCAATATCAACCGGGGCGTGCACCGCTTTGAACCCATCTCCAACCGCGAGATTCGCTATGGCCTGGGCGCCATTAAAGGCACGGGCCAGCAGGCTATCGAGGCCATTGTGGCGGCGCGCGAAGGGCGCGGCCCGACGGCAGAGCCCGGCCCCTTTACCAGCTTGTTTGATTTTTGCCGCCGTGTCGAGCGCAGCCGCATCAACAAGCGCTGCATCGAAGCGCTGATCAAAGCCGGTGCATTTGACACCCTGGAACTCAACCGCGCCTGCTTGCTGGCCTCGGTGGACCGGGCCTTCGAATTTTCAGCGGCGGCCAGTGCCAATGTGCACCAGGTCGGGCTGTTTGACATGGGTGACGGCGACGACCATGGCTCCAGCACCCAAGAGCCGGAACTGGTGGCCGCCTTGCCTTGGGGCGTGAAAGAGCGGCTGACCCAAGAAAAAACCGCCATCGGCTTTTATTTGTCGGGCCATTTGTTTGACGAAGTGGCGCAGGAAGTGCGGCGTTTTGCCAAGCGCCCAATTGAAGAGTTGCTGGAAACCCGCGAACCGCAATTGCTGGCGGGCATCGTCACCGACATGCGCATCATCAACGGCCAGCGCGGCAAATTGGCGCTGTTCAAACTGGACGATAAATCCGGCGCCATCGAGGCGCGTGCCGACGAAGCGCTGATCAATACGCACAAGCACTGGTTCAAAGAAGATGCGCTGGTCATTGCTATGGGCAAAGTGCAGGCCGATCGTTTCTCGGGTGGTATGCAATTTACGATTACCCAGATGTGGGACCTGGAGCAAGCGCGTTGCCGTTTCGGGCGCTATTTGCGCGTGGCGGTGAAGGCTGACGGGCGCGCGCCCGACGTAGCCCAGCTGCTGCGCGAATTCCCTGCCAAGCGCGAAATGAGCGAGCAGGGTGAGTTGGTCCGCGGCCTGGCGGTGCGCTTCGTGCTGGAATGCGCGCCTGACAGCGGCCCGCAGGAGTTGCCGGGCGAAGGCGCCAGCGCCGAAGTGCAACTGGGCGATGCCGCCCGTTTTTACCCCAGCGATGCCGCGCTGGCCCGCTGGCGCGCCCATGCGGACCAGGGCCGGGCGGTGGTGGCGTACGAGTAAGGGTAGTGATCAATGGTTTGTGAATCTAAATGAGATACACTCGCATTTAGATTCACCACTTCCCTTGTGGTCATTGCATGCCTGACTCTGGTATCTCTTGTTTATTGTCCGAATTGCCCAGTGGTGCCCATGCCGTGGTGGCGCGGGTGCGTGGCGGCGAAGACGCGCAGCACGCGCAGACCGCGCGTCGGCTGGGGGAGTTGGGCTTTATCCCTGGTGAGCCGGTGCATCTGCTGCGCCGTGGCCCCGGCGGACGCGAGCCCCTGGCGGTACAGATCGGCGATACCCAGTTTGCCCTGCGCCTGCTCGAAGCGGGTTGCATTGAAGTAAACCCGCGCTAATCCGACCAATGCAAGCCGCCATGGCCCCGCATCCTGCTGCACGCAGCACGCCTTGGACCGTCGCGCTGGTGGGCAACCCCAATTGCGGAAAAACGGCGTTATTTAACTTGCTGACCGGTGCGCGCCAAAAGGTGGCCAATTACGCCGGCGTCACCGTCGAGCGCAAAGAGGGGCAGGCCCGCTTAGCCGATGGCACGCAACTCGCCGTGCTGGACTTGCCCGGCGCGTACAGCCTGACACCGGCCACCCCCGACGAACAAGTGATGCGCGATGTGCTGCTGGGCGCCCGCGCAGGCGAAGCGTTGCCCGACGTGCTGGTCGCCGTGGTCGATGCCACCAATATGCGCATGAATTTACGCCTAGTGCTCGAGCTCAAAGCCCTCGGTCGGCCCTTGGTGGTAGCACTAAATATGGCCGATGTGGCCCGCGCCAATGGCCTGGCTATTGATGTGGCGCGCCTGCAAGCCGAGCTGGGCTGCCCGGTGGTGGAGACCGTGGCGGTGCGGGCCCAAGGCCATGCGGCTTTGTTGCAGCAATTACAAAGCTTGCTGCAAGGTCTGCCTTTGGCAGCGTCCGCTATGGGTACTGGCAAAGCGGCTGCGGCTCGTGCGCCTGAATTAGGCGCCGTGCCCACCATCAGCGACTTGCAGCGCGAAGTGCGGCGCATCCTTGCGTTGGTGGCGCCCCTTGCACCGCAGCGCGCGCGTTTTCAGCACCGGCTCGATGCAGTGCTGATGCACCCGGTGGCAGGCGTGCTGGTGTTGGCAGCGGTCTTGTTTTTGATTTTTCAGGCGGTGTTTTCGTGGGCGGCAGTGCCCATGGATGTGATCAAGCAAGCCATGGCTGCCGTGGGCGACTGGACGCTGGCCTTCATGCCAGAAGGGCCGCTGCGCAGTTTGCTGGTCGATGGGGTGATTGCCGGTGTGGGCGGCGTGCTGGTCTTCCTGCCTCAAATCTTGATTTTGTTTTTCTTTATTTTGCTGCTGGAGGATTCCGGCTATTTGCCGCGCGCCGCGTTTTTGCTGGACAACGTCATGGGCAAAGTCGGCTTGTCGGGCCGCGCATTCATTCCCTTGCTCAGCAGCTTTGCCTGCGCCATACCCGGCATCATGGCCACGCGCACGATTGCCAACTGGCGCGACCGCCTGGCCACCATCATGGTGGCGCCGCTCATGACGTGCTCGGCGCGTTTGCCGGTCTATGCCTTGTTGATTGGCGCCTTCGTGCCCGAGCGCACGGTGTGGGGCCTCAGCCTGCGCGGGCTCACTTTGTTTGGCCTGTACCTGGCCGGCGTCCTATCCGCCATGGCTGTAGCTTGGGCCTTTAAGCGGGTATGGATGAAGTCGTCCTACCAGCCCTTGATGCTGGAATTGCCGCCTTACCGCGTGCCCAGTTTGCGTAACCTGGGTCAAGGTTTGTGGGAACGCGCGCGCATTTTTATGCAGCGCGTCGGTGGCATTATTTTTTCGTTGATGGTAATTTTGTGGTTTCTGTCCAGCTACCCGGCGCCACCTGCGGGATGGGACGCCAGCCAGGGCCCGGCAATTACCTACAGCGTGGCCGGTATGTTAGGCCACGCCCTGCAATATGTGTTTGCGCCCATAGGCTTTAACTGGCAAATTTCGATCGCCCTGGTGCCCGGCATGGCGGCGCGCGAAGTGGCTGTGGGTGCGCTAGGCACCGTCTATGCGCTGTCGGCGGCTGGTAGCGGCGTGGCCGATGCGCTCTCGCCCATCCTGGCGCAAAGCTGGTCGCTGGCTACCGCCTATTCTTTGTTGGCTTGGTTTGTATTCGCACCCCAATGCCTGTCCACGTTGGCAGTAGTGCGCCGCGAGACCAACTCTTGGCGCTATCCCTTGCTGATGGCCGGCTATTTATTCGGCCTGGCCTATGTCGCGGCCTGGCTGACGTTTCGCATCACCACCGCGCTCACGGTTTGAGGTTCTTATTGGCTATGGACTTTCAAACCATTACTGTCGATGTGTTGGTGGGAGCGAGCTTTGTCTATGCGGCCCAGGCCTTGATGCCTAGCGTATGGCGTGTTGGTGTGATGCGCGCCATGGCCCGTTGGCCCTTGCCCAAGTATTTGACGAACAAGCTGGCTGAAAAAGCAGAAAAGGCTTCGGGCTGCGGCTGCGATGGCTGTGACCGGGCCGCCAGTCCCGCGAACGGGGCCACCGGCGCACCGCTGCCGAAGGAATCAAAAATTATTTTTATGCCCAGGCGCTGCGCTTAGGGACGGCTTAGCCTCAAGGCCTGCGCTCCTTGGCATGGAACTGACTTCAGTCGCGCGGGCGCAGGCTAATCGTCATGGGCGAGGGGACCCGCCCGTTTTCGTCAAAGGGCAGTCGCTCGGTTTTCAAAATCGCATTCAGCGCTGCATCATCCCAATAGGCGTCGCCGCTGCGCTTGCGAATTCTGGCACTCATAATTTTCCCGCTGGCATCGGTGTACACATCGTATTCGGCTGTCAGGCTGGCGCTCAATTCCTTGATGGTGGAGATATTGGGCCTAATTGCCGCCACCACCTTGGCACCATAACTCGCGCTCGGCCCGGCGCTTTGCGCGGCACTGCCACTTGCATTGGCGCTCCCACTGCCAGTGGCCGCCGCGGTCCCCGCGAGTTTGAGGGCACGCTCGCGTGCGTCTTTGCGCAGCTTGTCACTTTGCGCCTGCTCTTCGCGCAAACGATCGGCTTCCTGTTGCTTGGCGATTTCTAGGTCTTTCAGGCGCTTTTCGTCAGCGGCTTTGGCGGCTTCAATTTCTTGCAGGCGCTTGGCTTCTTCTGCCTTGGCCGCTTCCAGCTCCTTGCGGCGCTTGGCGTCCTCGGCTTTGCTCAGTTTGGATTTCTCTGCTTTCTTGGCCTCTTGGGCTAGAGCCTCGGCTTTTTGTTTTTCGGCTTTCAGGGCTTCTTCTTTGCGTTGTTCCAGCTTGCGCTTATCAGCCAGACGGCGCTCTTCCAGTTTCTTTTTGTCTTGCACCGCTTTGTCGCGTTCGTCTTGCTTTTTTTGCTGGGCTTTGCGCTCGGCGGTGGCAATGTCTGGGTTTATCGCGGGGCTGGGCGGAGGCGCCACGCGTGCGGGCTCGGGCGGCGGGGCGGGCGCTGGGGTGCGTGGCGCGACGATGCTTTCTACTTCCGGCGTGGGCGGCTCGGGCGGCAATGCGGGAGGCGCGGCCTCCATGGGCAAAGGCGCCCACAGTTCGGCGCTGAAGGTGGCGGTCGGTGTTTGCAAATGCCAAGGAACCGCATAGGCCAAAGCCAGCACCAGCAAGCCGTGCACGATCAGCGCAAGCACCAATGCACGGCCCGAGCCGGGCGAGGGCGGCGGCAAAAAATCGCTGTGTGCCTGGGCCGTGGCCATGGTGTTCAGGGCGCCAGTTGCACCGACAGGCCGATGCGCGCAATGCCTGCACGTTGCAAGGTATCCATCACCTTGACCACGCGCTCATACTGCACGCTTTTATCCGCGCTGATGACTACAGCGGTGGTATTGGGCGGATGCCCTGCTTGGGCTTTGCGCACCGCGTTGGCCAGGTTCTCCATCTTCACGGCGCCTGCCGCGCCCTGGCCTTTGATTTCGAGGATATTGTCTTTGCCGACGACGATCTGAATCACCACATCGGGCTGTTTGGCCGCGCTACCCACGCTGGGCAGATCCACTGCGCTCGGTGAAATAAGCGGCGCAGTGACCATAAAGATGATGAGCAAGACCAGCATCACATCGATGAAGGGCACCATATTGGGTTCGCTGATGGTGCGTCTGCCGCGACCCCGGGAACTGACTGCGGGCATGTGGCTACTCCTGTCCTGCGTGCAATGGCAGCATCATAGGTTTAACGCGGCGCGCTGACACTGCCCTGGGCGCTGACATTGCGCTGCAGGATATTGGAAAACTCTTCGATAAAGGTTTCATGGCTAATCGCTATGCGGTCCAGATCGCGCGCAAAACGGTTGTAGGCGATGACTGCCGGAATCGCGGCAAACAGGCCGATAGCCGTGGCCACCAGCGCCTCTGCAATGCCGGGCGCCACACTGGCCAGGGTCACTTGCTGCAAAGCCGCCAAGCCGGTGAAGGCGTGCATGATGCCCCAGACCGTTCCAAACAATCCTACGTAGGGCGACACCGAGCCCACCGAAGCGAGAAACGATAAATTACTTTCCACTTCGTCCATCTCGCGCTGAAAACTGGCGCGCATGGCACGGCGGGCACCGTCCATCAAAGTGGCTACGTCGCTGACGCGGCGCTCGCGCAGTTTTTGAAATTCGCGCATGCCGCTGGCAAAAATGCGCTCCATGGGGCCGGAGTTGACGCCTTTGCTCGCCGCGGTGGTGTAGAGCTCATTGAGGCTGGAGCCAGACCAAAATTCACGCTCAAACACTTCGTTCAGCGACTTGACGCGCTGTAGCGCAAATATTTTGCGAAAGATGGCCGACCAACTGGCGATGGAGACCAGCATCAATAAGAGCATCACCAACTGCACCACCAGGCTGGCGTGCAGCACGAGTTGAAGAATATCGAGGTCCTGATTCATAGAAAGGCCTTGTAGGTGAAAAACGCCTGCGGCAAAGGCCGCATTATCCAGCCAGCATGGCACGCAGCCGCTCAATGGCGGTGTGCAATTGTTCCATGGAACTGGCGGTAGAAAAACGCACAAATTGCGCGCCGTGGGCTGGGCCGAAATCGCGCCCGGGCGTGATGGCCACATGGGCTTGCTCCATCACGGCAAAGGAAAAATCCCAGCTGTCTTTGATCCCTAAACGCGCGCAGGCATCGGTGCAATCGGCCCAGGCGTAAAACCCGCCGTCGGGCATGACCGGCACGCTTAGCCCCAACGCATTGAGTGCGGGTACAAAGTAATCGCGCCGCTGTGCAAACGCCTGGCGGCGGCTTTCGTACAGCGCGATGCTTTCGTCCTCAAAGCAGGCCAGGGCAGCGTGCTGGGCAATCGCGCTCGGGCAAATAAACAGGTTTTGCGCCAGTCGCTCGATCACCGGCACCAGCGCTGGGGGAAGCACCATCCAACCCAGGCGCCAGCCAGTCATATTGAAGTATTTGCTAAAGCTGTTGATGCTGATCACCGATTCATCCAAGCTCAGTGCGCTGCGGCCAAAATGCGCGTCATAACTGAGCGGCAAATAAATTTCATCGACCAGGCTAATACCGCCGCGCGATTGCACCACCTGGTGGATACGCGCCATCTCGGCCGGGTCGATAGAACTGCCGGTGGGGTTGGAGGGTGAGGCCAGTAAGACGCCACGCGTCTTGGGCCCCCAAGCGTCTTGCACCTGATCGGCACTCAGTTGAAAGCGTTGCCCAGCAGTGGTTGGCAACAAAATGGCGCGCGCATCGGCCGCGCTCACGAAATGCCGGTTACAGGGGTAGCTGGGATCGGGCATCAGCACTTCGTCCCCCGCATCGAGCAGCGCCAGGCAGGCCATTTGCAAGGCGGCCGAAGCACCCGCGGTGACGACGATGCGGCTCGCGGGAATATCCAGCCCAAAGCGCTGGCGGTACCAGTGGCTGATGCGTTCGCGCAGCGCGGGCAGGCCGGTGGCTTGGGTGTACTGGCTAAGGCCCGTGCTGATCGCGCGCGCTGCTGCCTCTTGCACCAGGGGTGGCGCGGTGAAATCGGGCTCGCCGATGTTGAGGAACACCATCGGCCGCGCGCTGTCCTGCACTTGCTCTGCCAGTGCGGAAGCGGCCTTGGCCACTTCCATCACATAAAAAGGTTCAATCGCTTGGGCGCGGCGGGAAATTTGCATGGACCGGATCGGTTCAAGCGCTATGGCGTGCAGCGCGGTCGGCCTGCACTTCGAGGGCGCGCAGTTCGGGCGCCAGCCCGTTGAGCACCGCGTTGACGTATTTGTGGCCGTCAGTACCGCCAAACTCTTTAGCCAGCTCCACGCATTCATTGAGCACCACGCGCCAGGGTACGTCGGGGCAATGCTGCATTTCGTACACGCCTATCCACAGCACAACCCGCTCGATGGGCGATATCTCAGTGAGCGGTCTATCCAGGCGGGTGCTGATGAGTTGGTCCGCTGCATCGGCCTGGGCGATGCAGCCATGCAGCAGCGCGTCGAAATGCACTGCATCGGCTTTGGAAAAGCCGGACAGGTCGCGGGTAAACGTATCAATATCGGCGGCTTGGTTTTTACCCACCACGCTTTGGTACAGGCCCTGCACCGCAAACTCGCGCGCTCGGCTGCGTTTGTTTTTCGTAGCCGTTTTGCGCACGCCGGTGCTGCTGAGCTTGGGCTGCTGGGCATGCGGATGCGCCGGGGCGTGGGGTTCGGCCATTAAATTTTTTCCAACAGGTTGGCCATCTCAATGGCCACGCGCGCGGCGTCGCTGCCTTTAACCGATTGGCGCGCGATGGCTTGGCTTAGGTTTTCGGTAGTGAGTATGGCGTTGGCGATCGGGAGCTGAAAATCCAGCGCGATGCGCGTGACGCCGGCGCTCGATTCATTGGCCACCAGTTCGAAGTGGTAGGTCTCGCCGCGGATGATGCAGCCGATAGCAATCAATGCGTCAAATTTGGATTTTTCTGCCAGCGCTTGCAAGGCGACAGGCACTTCCAGTGCACCCGGCACGCTCACATGGTGGATGTCGCGCTCAGCCACGCCCAGAATCAGCAACTCTTGCTTGCAGGCGCTGGTCAGCGCGTCGGTGACGTCATGGTTAAAACGCGCTTGCACGATGCCGATGCGCAGGCCTTTGCCTTGCAGTCGCTGGTCTTCGTTGTCGATATTGCCTTTGTCAGCACCAAACATGGGTTTCTTTCCGGTTCAAAAAAATCAGGGGGCGGTGGCGCTTAAGTAGCCTACGGTTTCCAGGCCATAACCGGCCATGCTGGGCATGCGGCGCGGGCTGCCCATGAGGCGCATTTTTTGCACGCCGCACAAGCGCAAAATCTGCGCGCCGATGCCGTAGGTACGCAAATCCATGCGGCCCCGTTCAGGCGCTTGCGCGGGCCGGGCGGTGCCTTCAAATTGGGCCAGCAACTGTTCGCCGGTTTCGCCGCAATTGAGCAGCACCAGCACGCCTTTGCCCTCGCGCGCCAAAAATGCCAGACTCGCGTCCAGGCTCCAGGAATGCAAGGTGCGCCCGGCTTCCAGTGCATCGAGCACCGACAGCGGTTCGTGCACACGCACGGCCACGGCTTCGGCTGCATCCCATTGGCCTTGCACCAGCGCCAAGTGCACGCCCTGGCCTGCGGAGTCTTGAAAGGCATGCGCCTGGAAGCTGCCAAAGGCGGTTTGTAATTCGCGGCTGGCTTTGCGCTCTACCAGCGATTCGACGCGGCTGCGGTGGGCGATCAAGTCAGCAATAGTGCCGATTTTCAGCCCATGCTCGGCGGCAAACAACTGCAGGTCCGGCAGGCGCGCCATGGTACCGTCGTCTTTCATGATCTCGCAAATGACCGATGCCGGTGTGCAGCCGGCCATGGCGGCCAAATCGCAACCGGCCTCGGTATGGCCGGCGCGCATGAGCACGCCGCCATCGACCGCTTGCAGGGGAAAAATATGGCCGGGTTGCACCAGATCTTGGGGCACGGCGTTTTTGGCCACTGCGGCGCGCACGGTGCAGGCGCGGTCGGCAGCAGAGATGCCGGTGCTTACGCCTTCTGCGGCTTCAATAGATACGGTAAATGCGGTGGAATGTTTGGTGCCGTTGCGCACCGCCATGGGCGGCAGTTGCAGGCGTTCGCAATGGGCGCGCGTGAGGGTTAGGCAAATCAGGCCACGCCCAAAGCGCGCCATGAAGTTGATCGCGTCTGCGCTGACATGGTCGGCGGCCAATACCAAATCGCCTTCGTTTTCGCGGTCTTCTTCATCGACCAAGATGACCATTTTGCCCTCGCGCATGTCGGCTACGATGTCTTGTACGGGAGAGATGGAAACAGGGGAGGGGCGGGAGGCGGTCATCGGCTAGCTTTCGGATGGTCCAGCGGGCGCGCTCCCAGAGGGCGGCGGCGCTGCGCGGCAAGGGCTGATTATCGCCGCAAGCGCTAAGAGCCTCCGTGTCGCCAATGAGGGCATCGCGAGCGGCCCAGCCGTCCCGGCCGGAATGCGTGCATTTGGGTCAACGTCAGCGCTCAGCGATCGCCTCGGCCAGCGGTCTGACCATGAAGCGATATCGCCAGGGCCTTGCGTCTGGCACGGACGGATTTGGCCTGGTCAGGCGTTGGGGCTAGTCGTCAATAGACGCGCTCCAGCGCGCATCCAGGCCTTTTTGCAGGTCGCGCCGGTCGCGTTTGGTGGGACGGCCATGGCTGAGGGCATCGGCGGGTTCGGCGTGCAGGCGCCGGTGTTCCTGCATTGCCAGGCGCGCACTGATACTTTCTGCGCTCTCCTCGTACAAGGCCTGCGCCACCGGCGCCGGGCCGCGTACTGCGCTCAGGCCTTTGACAGTGATGGTGCGCGGGATTTTGGCCTGCCATACCGTCAGGGTGTCGCCCACCCGTACTTCGCGCGAAGGCTTGATGTTTTGCTTGGCCACTTGCACATGGCCTTTGTTGACCTCCTCCGTCGCCAGTGAACGGGTTTTGAAAAAGCGCGCAGCCCATAGCCATTTGTCGATGCGCACACTGTCCATGGTTTATCCGTGCCTAGGTTGCGGGTTGAAAGGATGAGCTAGGCGCTTCCCGCGCCTAGCGGCTGCGCGCTAACCCAGGCATCGAACACACGGACATCGATTTCGGTTTTCAGGCGTTCATAGGCCTGCTGCGCCGGGGGGTAATGGCGGCGCAAAAAATTGAGCCATTGCTTGAGCCGCCCGGCTTGTTGGCGGGCTTCGAGACGCGATCGAACCAAGTGCCAGAAATGGCCTAAATGTTCTTGTACGCCCGGCCAATCCAATCCTGGGGTATTCATACTACCTTGCGCCAGACTTGTCAGCCCTGAATGCGCAGTGGCCGCGCGAATCTCCAGCGCCAAGCCAGGGTTAGTCACCATGCCGCGCCCCAGCATGAGCGTGTCGCAGCCTGATTCCAGGCGGCATTGCTGCGCATGTTGCGCGTTCCAAATTTCGCCGTTGGCGATCAGCGGGGTGCGCACCCGCGCGCGGATGTCGGCAATGCGATGCCAGTAGGCAGGCGGGCGGTAGCCATCGGCGCGGGTACGGGCATGGACCACGATTTCACCGGCGCCGCCTTCTTGTAGCGCCAAGGCGCATTCCTCGGCGCGGCTGTCGTCAGCAAAGCCTAAGCGCATCTTGGCCGACACCATTTGCTGCGCGGGCACGGCAGCGCGCACAGCTTTCACAATCGCAAACAAAAGCTCGGGGTCTTGCAAGAGCGCGGCGCCGCCGCCGTGGCGGTTGACCACTTTGGCGGGGCAGCCGAAATTGAGGTCCACGCCATCGGCACCCATGCCGGCCACGCGCGCTGCGTTATCGGCCAGACAGGCCGGGTCGGAGCCCAACAATTGCGGCCGCACCGGCACGCCCGCTGCGGTGCGGCCACCGCTTAGCAACTCGGGCACGACGCGGATAAACACACGCTCAGGCAGCAAGGTGTCGGTTACGCGGATGAACTCGGATACGCAACGGTCTATCCCGCCCACGCGGGTCAGCACATCGCGCAACACAAAGTCCAGCAAGCCCTCCATCGGGGCCAGGATCAGGGCCATCGCGTACCAGCGCCCTTAACGCTGCGCGCCCAGGGCCAATGCGGCCTGGCGCGATTGTTCCAGGGCCATTGCATCCGGCGGTGCATCCACCGGCCAGCCGCCCAGGTGCTGATGCGCCACGGCCGCCAGTGCGTCTATGCCTGGCGCGCCGTCATTCAGGCAGGGTATGTAATGAAAGGCTTTGCCACCTGCATCTAAAAACGCGTGGCGCGCTTCCATATTGATTTCTTCCAGCGTCTCCAGGCAGTCGCTGGTAAAGCCGGGGCAAACCACATCGACCCGGCCCACGCCAGATTGGCCCATGGCGATCAGCGTCGGTTCGGTATAGGGCTCTAGCCATTTGGCGCGGCCCAGACGGCTTTGGAAAGTGACTTTGTACTGGTCTTTGGCAAGGCCCAGGCTGTCGGCCAGCAGCCGCGCGGTTTTGAAGCACTCGCAGTGGTAATGGTCGCCCATGTGCAGGGTGCGCTCGGGTACGCCATGAAAACTCATTACCAACACATCCGGGCGGCCATGTTCTTGCCAGTAGGCCTCTACCCCGTCCCGCAGGGCGGCGATGTAGGCGGGGTGGTCGTGGTAATGGTTGATAAAGCGCAGCTCAGGAATCGCCCGGGTACGGGAAGCCCATTGGTACACCGCGTCAAATAAGCTGGCGGTGGTGGTGGCCGAATACTGCGGGTAGGCCGGCAGCAGCAGCACCCGGGTGACGCCCTCAGCCTTGAGCGCGTCCAACTGCGAGGGGATGGACTGGCTGCCGTAGCGCATAGCCCAGCGCACGCGTACGTGCAGGCCCATGGCTTGTAACTGCTGCTCCAGCAAGCTTGCTTGTTTTTCTGTCCAGATCTTCAGCGGTGAACCCTCAGGCGTCCAGATACTGGCGTATTTAGCCGCCGACTTGGCTGGGCGAAATCGCAAAATAATGCCGTGCAAGATCAGCAGCCATACCAGGCGCGGGATTTCGACCACGCGGTGGTCGCTCAAAAACTCGGCCAGATAGCGGCGCACCGCTTTCGCGGTTGGCGCATCGGGAGTTCCCAGATTGCAATAGAGCACCGCGGTGTGCGCCGCTTGCCCGTGGGAAAAAGGGGGTTCTTTATGAAAAGGCATGCAGTATTCTCGCCCACCTATGCTTGACGCCTCCAAAATTCGCGCTATCTCCCTGGACCTGGACGACACTTTGTGGCCGGTCTGGCCCACCATCGCCCGAGCCGAAATCCAAATGCAAGACTTCTTGCGCCCGCAAGCCCCGGCCACCGCCGCCTTGATGGCCGACCCGCAAGCGCGGGCGCAATTGCGCGACGCGATGGTGAGCGCGCAACCGGCCAGCGCCCACGACATGAGCGCCCTGCGCTTGGGCATGATCGAACTGGCCTTGCAGCGTTGTGGCGAGTCCGAGGTTTTGGCGCCAGAGGCCTTTGCCGTGTTTTATGCGGCCCGCCAGCAGGTGGATTTGTATGCCGATAGCGCCGGGGCGTTGGCGCGTCTGGCAGCACGTTTCCCGCTTTTGGCCCTGACCAACGGGAATGCCAACGTCCATTTGGTGGGGATTGGGCATTTTTTTGTGGGCAGTGTGGGGGCGCATACCGTGGGCCTGCCCAAGCCGCACAAAGTCATTTTTGACGCGGCGGCCAGCGCGCTGGGATGTCGGCACGAGGAAGTGCTGCATGTGGGAGACGATGCGCAGTTGGACGTGCTGGCGGCGCTGGATGCTGGGATGCAAAGTGTTTGGGTCAATCGTTCGGGGCTTGACTGGCAGCATGAACGCAGTCCGCATTTGGCGGTCGCTAGTTTGGATGCCTTGTGTGTTGCTTTAGGGGTGTAGTCTTGGCAGACTTGGGAGGTCGAAGTCGCTTCGTTAATCGGGTGAAACTTGGTTTTTTTGTACAGACTTTCCTTGTGGGACTTTTTGTAGGTGCCCCGCTGGTTTCCCCCCCGCTTCCCCCCCGCCCCTTCACCCCCGCCGGGGTGAAGGGGAGCTGGAACAGCCAATTTGGTTGTTTTGTTTTATGGAGGGGTTTTGAATCGGGGCGTTGCGGTGCAGGTTTGTTGGCCTGCATTGGGGAACGAAGCGGTCGTAGTAAATGGTCTGGGGCTTGGTGCTTCGGCTTACGCTTAGTGCTTTGGGCTTTGGGCTTTGGGCTTTGGGCTTTGGGCTTTGCGGGGCTGCGCCAGCAGCGCGCACAGGCGAGTGCAATGTGAGCGCAGCGAACGAGCACACGCGGTATTTGGGCCCCGCGCTGCCATAGGCCG
>CAIPZV010000040.1 GCA_903869595.1 uncultured beta proteobacterium
CAAGGGTAATCATGGCAAAGGTGGTGCCTGATTTACGCGTGGTCACATAGCCAAACAGCACCGCAAAGCCCATGCCTGCGAAACCGCCCACCAGGGGTACCAAGGACACCGGCAGCGCCGGACTGGCCCCGCACCAGGCATTCAGCGCGTGGATGGCGACGAAGGAGCCCAGGCCGGTATAGACCGCATGGCCAAAACTGAGCATGCCGCCCTGCCCCAACAACATGTTGAAGGACAAACAGGCAATGATGGCGATGCCCATTTGCGACAGCATGGTGATCGACAGGCCGCTGTCAAAAATACGCGGCATGACGAGCATGAGCAAAGCAAAGGCCAGCCACAGCCAAACCGAACCCCAACGCGCGCCGGTATAGCTTGCGGCGCTCATCCCTCACGGCTCCCCAAAAGGCCACGCGGGCGGAAAATCAAAATCAAGACCAGCAACAAATACGGCAATATGGGCGCCACCTGCGCAATCGTCAGCCGCGCCAGCGTGGTGCCCTGCCAGGACGGCGCCATGGCCATGCCCAGCGATGCCAACACGCTGCCCACCGAGTAGTCCAGCGACACGGCAAAGGTTTGGACGATACCGATCAAGAGCGACGCGATAAACGCGCCTGACAAAGACCCCAGGCCGCCGACCACCACGACCACAAACACAATAGAGCCCACGGTGGCGGCCATCGCTGGCTCGGTCAGGAAAGTACTGCCGCCAATAACGCCGGCCAAACCGGCCAGACCGGCACCGGCGCCAAACACCAGCATGAACACGCGCGGCACGTTATGCCCTAGAGACTCGACAGCATCTGGATGCGTCAGCGCCGCTTGGATGACCAAGCCCACGCGTGTGCGCGTCAGCAATAGCCAGATGGACGCCAGCATGGTGATAGCCACCAGCATCATGAAACCACGCGTCGCTGGAAAAGGCGAGCAGACGATGCGCAATGCGGTATCCGCAGAGCTGCAGAGTTCGGGCGCCACCGCACCCCCATGCAGGCTCAGGCCCGCCACCGAATGGTTCACCAAGGTAAAAGCCGGGCCTTGTAACAGCGCGGGCGGCGCAAAGTCCACGGCAATGCGGCCCCAGACCAGTTGCACCACTTCCAGCACCACATAGGTCAGGCCGAAAGTAATCAAAAGCTCGGGCACGTGGCCGAACTTGTGGACGCGGCGCAGACAGTAGCGCTCAAACAGCGCGCCCAAAGCACCTACCAACAAGGGCGCAATCAGCATCGCCGGCCAAAAACCAACTAGCTGGGATACGCTGTAGCCGATGTAGGCGCCCAGCATATAAAAACTGGCGTGCGCGAAATTGAGCACACCCATCATGCTGAAAATCAGGGTCAGACCCGAGCTGAGCATGAACAACAGCAAGCCGTAGCTCAGGCCGTTGAGGCTGGAAATAAGAAAAAATTCCATGGAAAAACCGCAGGCTTTCAAGGCTAAGCGTGGCGCCCTGGCGCAGGGCACCTATCGCTTAGCGGTAGTTCAAAACCCTGCTTAGGAAGGCCGCTTCATCTGGCAGCTGGTGGGCGTGCTGGAAACGTAGTTGGGATAGACCTTGAGAGGTACCAAGGTCATCCCAGTGTTCTCAGGGCTATAGGGGTATTTCTTGTCGGCTTTTTGCCAAACCGTCATGTACAGCGGTTGCTGCAACTGGTGGTCTAGCTTGCGCATTTCCACTTCCCCGTTGAAGCTATCGACCCGCAGGCCATCGAGTGCAGCTGCCACTTTGACCGGGTCGGTGGACTTGGCCTTGGCCATGGCAGCACCAAGCATTTGGTACGCGCGAATGACTGAGTAGGTGTAGAAGTCGTCGTTGTATTTTGTCTTGAATTCGGCCATCCACTTATCCATCTGTCCGCCCATGTTGTAGTGACCATAGGCGATTTGATAGACCTTACCCGCGCCATTGGTGCCCATGGCTGTGGGTGTGCCGGTGACACCTGCATAGTAAGTATAGAAATTGCCGGTGTAGCCGCCTTCCATTGCGGCCTTGATCAGCAGCGACAAGTCTGAGCCCCAGTTGCCGGTGATCACGGTGTCCGCGCCCGATGCTTTGATCTTGGCGATATAGGGTGCGAAGTCACGCACCTGGGCCAAGGGGTGCAGGTCTTCGCCTACGATTTGGATGTCCGGGCGCTTGCGGCCCAGGGTCTCTTTGGTGTACTTGGCAACCTGCACGCCATGCGAATAGTTTTGACCCAGGATATAGACTTTCTTGATGTCTTTTTGGTCCACCATAAAGCTGGACATGGCTTCCATCTTCATGGAGGTGTCTGCATCAAAGCGGAAGTGCCAGTAGCTGCATTTGCTATTGGTGAGGTCCGGGTCCACGGCGGCGTCGTTCAGGTAAATAACTTCTTTGCCGGGGTTGCGTTCATTGTGCTTGGTGACCGCATCCGATAGCGCCAATGCCACGGACGAGCCATTCCCCTGGATGATGTAGCGCACGCCCTGGTCAATGGCAGACTTGAGGGCGTTCAGGCTTTCTGCGGGGCTGAGTTTATTATCGATGCCGGTCACTTCAAACGTGACGCCTGCCGGATTACCTTTGCCGCTGAATTTTTCGGCGAAAAACTGGTAGCTTTTGAGCTGGTTCACGCCGACGGGGCCTAACAAGCCGGACTGCGCGTCAATGCGCACCATTTTCACGACCTCGCCTTTTTGCGCCATGGCGCCGCTCGCACAAGCCAGGGCGACTGCCGCAGTAATGATTTTGAAATGAATAGACAAAGCACTAACTCCTATGAAACCTAAGCCCCCGAGGGTACAAGACTTCTCGCCTGCACTCCCAAGGGTTTCACCCTAGCTTAGTCGCCAAAGCGATAAACACCAAGGCCGCAGTAATAGCGGGGCCAAAGTGGGTAGCTGCGTCCCCGCAGCGTAGCGGTCCGTGCCACGCCAAGGGCGGCTCGGGCCTTAGGCCGTCGGCAGTTGGTAGTCTTTCAAGGTCTCGCGCAATTTGACCTTTTGCATCTTGCCGGTCGCGCCCAGCGGGATGGCATCGATAAAAATCACGTCATCCGGGATTTGCCACTTGGCGGTTTTGCCTTCAAAAAACCCAAGCAATTCTTCTCGCGACACTTCGGCGCCGGGCTTTTTCACCACCACCACCACCGGACGCTCATCCCACTTGGGGTGCTTCATGCCGATGCAGGCCGCCATGGCCACGGCCGGGTGGGCCATGGCGATGTTTTCCACATCGATAGAACTAATCCATTCGCCGCCGGACTTGATCACGTCCTTGCTGCGGTCGGTGATTTGCAAATAGCCATCGGGGTCTATGGTGGCCACGTCTCCGGTGGGGAACCAACCGTTGACCAGCGGCGAGCCGCCCTCGCCTTTGAAATATTCGCGGATCACCCAGGGGCCTTTGACCAGCAAGTCGCCATAGGCCTTGCCATCCCAGGGTAGTTCATCGCCTTGTTCATCGACGATCTTCATATCCACGCCATAGATGCCGCGGCCTTGTTTGATTCGCACAGCCATTTTTTGGTTGGCGTCTAGATCCACATGCTTGTTTTTGAGCGTGCACACCGTGCCTAGTGGCGACATCTCGGTCATGCCCCAAGCGTGCAACACTTCTACGCCGTAGTTGTCGTTGAACGCGCTGATCATGGCCGGCGGACAAGCCGAGCCGCCGATCACGGTGCGCTTGAGCGTGGAAAACCGCAAACCGCCCTGTTGCATATGGCCGAGCATCATTTGCCACACGGTGGGCACACCGGCAGCGAAAGTCACTTTTTCGGCTTCGATCAAATCGAAAATGGATTTGCCGTCCATGGCCGGGCCGGGGAAGACCATCTTGGCGCCGGTCATGGCCGCTGAATATGGCAGGCCCCAGGCATTGACGTGGAACATGGGTACTACCGGCAGCACGCTGTCGCGGGCGCTCATGTTCAGCGCATCGGGCATGGCGCCCGCCCAGGCGTGCAAGATGGTGGAACGGTGGCTGTACAGCGCGGCCTTGGGGTTGCCCGTGGTGCCGCTGGTGTAGCACATGCTGGACGCGCTGTTTTCGTCAAACTCGGGCCAGGTGTATTTGGATGCTTGACTTCCCATCCAGGCTTCGTAGCTTTGCAGGCCGGGGATGCCGCTATCGGCGGGCAGACTGGCCGCGTCGCACAAGGCGATGAAATGCTTGATGGTGGTGCAACGCGCATGCACTGCTTTGACGATAGGCAAAAACGTCATGTCAAAACATAAAACCTGGTCTTCGGAATGGTTGGCAATCCAGACAATCTGGTCCGGATGCAGGCGCGGATTGAGGGTATGGAGCACGCGCCCCGAGCCACTGACGCCGAAATACAGCTCCAAATGGCGGTAACCATTCCAGGCCAGGGTGGCGACGCGGTCACCAAAGGCCAGCTTCATAGCGTCCAGCGCATTGGCTACCTGGCGGGAACGCCCGGCTATATCTTTGTAGGTGCAGCGGTGGATGTCCCCCTCCACGCGGCGGGAGACGATTTCCCCTTCGCCATGGTGCCGCTCGGCAAAATCAATCATGGAAGAAATCAGCAATGGCTGGTTTTGCATCAATCCGAGCATCGACATAACTCCAAAAAAAATCCGCCCCAAACGGGCGAGCGCGCATATTAACTGCAAGGCATCGGGGGGCCGAAAAGCACTTCACTGAAGGCAGGCAGCGACTTTCGCGGAAAATGCGGGCATGACCGACCCCTCCCCCCCCGCGGCAGTCGCCACCCCCTCACCCGCCGATGCGGCGCTTGCATCGCTGCCTTGGCAACAGCGTTTTGCCCATTTAGGCCCAGATTTTGTGGCGCCCATCGCCCCTGCCCCCCTGCCCGAGCCTTACTGGGTTGGGCAAAGCGGCGCCCTCGCCCAATCGCTAGGTCTGCCGCCCGGCTGGGCCACGGCCGACTCCGCACTGCAGGCCCTGACTGGCAACCAATTACTCCCCGGCAGCGCCATGCTCGCCAGCGTGTACAGCGGCCACCAATTTGGCGTGTGGGCCGGTCAATTGGGCGACGGACGCGCCTGCCTGCTGGGCGAGCTGGCCGGGCAAGAAATACAACTCAAAGGCGCAGGCCCCACGCCTTTTTCGCGCCGGGGCGATGGCCGGGCGGTGTTGCGCAGCGCGATTCGCGAATTTTTATGCAGCGAAGCCATGCACGGTCTAGGCATCCCCACCACGCGGGCTTTGTGCGTTACCGGCTCGGATGCCACCATCTGGCGCGAGACGGCAGAAACAGCGGCGGTGGTGGCGCGGGTGGCGCCCAGTTTTATCCGCTTCGGGCATTTTGAGCATTTCAGCAAGCGCGAGCAAATCCCCCAGCTGCAAGCCTTGGCCGACTTTGTGATCGACCACTACTACCCCCAATGCCGCGACGATGCGGGCGCCAACCCCTACTTAGCATTTCTGGGCGAAGTCAGTCGCAAGACGGCTGAGTTGCTCGCCCATTGGCAAGCCGTGGGCTTTTGCCATGGCGTCATGAACAGCGACAACATGAGCATTTTGGGCCTGACGCTGGACTACGGCCCATTCCAGTTTTTGGACGCATTTGCGCCCGGCCATATTTGCAACCATTCAGACAGCGAAGGTCGCTACGCGTTTTCCGAGCAGCCCAATATGGCGTACTGGAACCTGTATTGCCTGACCGACGCTTTGATGCCGCTGATTGGCAACGAGGACGCGGCTACCGAAGCCGTGGACACCTACCGCGCGCACTTCCCAGCAGCCAGCCAGTTGTGCCTGGCGAAAAAAATGGGCCTAGACCAGGCCGACCCCCGGCAAAAAGCCCTGACCGACATGTTGCTACCCATGCTGGCGGCCGACCAGGTGGACTACACCATCTTCTGGCGCCGCCTGAGCCACTGGGCCGCACGCATGGACGATGAAGATTATTCGGTCATGGATTTGTTCGTCAACCGCCAGCAAATGCAAACCTGGCAGTATGCGTTTGAGTCCATGCACAAAGGCATGGGGACGACCGACATATCGGCCCGTATGCTGCGGGCCAACCCCAAATTCGTGCTGCGCAACTACATGGCGCAAGAGGCGATTGCTGCGGCCCAGGCCAAAGACTTTTCGGTGCTGGCGCAACTGCAAACCGTGCTGGAAAACCCGTTTGATGAACACCCTGCGCACGAGCGTTGGGCCGGCTTTGCGCCGGACTGGGCCACCGCTATTTCCGTGAGCTGCAGTTCCTGATGCGGCGACGCTTCACCCGTATTACCAAGGTATTTTCATGATCCACAAAACCGACGACGAATGGCGCGCTCTGCTAGCCGCCAAAAGCGCAGAGCCCATGGCCTTTGCCGTGACGCGCCAAGAGTCCACCGAACGCGCCTTCACCGGCCGCTGGGCCGACAACCACCAAAAAGGCGTTTACAGCTGCATTTGCTGTAGCAAAGCGCTTTTTTCGTCGGAGACCAAATACGAATCGGGCAGCGGCTGGCCCAGCTATTACCAACCCTTGGCACCCGATGCGGTAGGCACCAAGGAAGACGGCATGTTGTGGATGAAGCGCACCGAGGTGCATTGCGCCGATTGCCACGCCCACCTGGGCCATGTGTTTAACGACGGCCCAGCGCCTACCGGGCTACGCTACTGCATGAATTCCGCCTCGCTGGACTTCACACCCGAATGAAAACCCTATTTGATCTGTTCCCGGTGCTGCTGTTTTTCGGCGCCTACAAACTCTTTGATATTTACGTAGCGACTGGCGTGATGATGGCTGCCACGGTGCTGCAGTCGGCTTACACCTATGTGCGCGAACGCAGCCTGCCTTTGATGCAAAAAGTCACCCTCATCATGGTGCTGGCCTTTGGCGCCGTGACCTTGGGTTTGCACGACGAGCGCTTTATTAAGTGGAAACCTACGGTTTTGTACACCTGCTTGGCTGTTGGGCTGGCGATTGCAGTTTTCGCACTGCGTAAGAATTTTTTACGCGCCCTGCTGGGCAGCCAGTTGGAGCTGCCCGATGCGCTGTGGAACAAACTCAATGTGGCCTGGATTGCGTATTGCGCATTTATGGCGGCACTTAACGCCTATGTCGTGCTGAACTACAGCACCGAAGAATGGGTCAACTTCAAACTGTGGGGCTACGTCTTCCCACTGGTTTTCATCGTCGGCCAGGGCTTGTACATTGCGCCGCATATGAAACTGCCAGACGATCCAGAGCAAGCGCCGCTATCGCCCGATGACGCGGGGAAAAACCCATGAGCGAAGCCCTGCAAATCAACGCCACCAACCTAGAGGCCCGCTTGCGCGAGCGCTTGCAACCCTTGCGGCTGACCGTAATCGACGAAAGCCACCAGCACGCAGGCCATGTGGGGGCCAATGACAGCGGCTTTGGCACGCACTTTAGGGTGCGCATTGCTTCACCTTTGTTTACCGGTAAAACACGGGTCGCCTGCCACCGCCTTGTGTATGATGCCGCGCAGGATTTCATCGATCAGGGGCTGCATGCCCTGGCCATCGAAATCGACACCGCAAGCTGAACCCAGCCCGCCGACCCCCACCCGCGTACAGAGCCACTGCCTTAACCAGCGACAATACGCGTTTAGTTTTTCTCCAGCCCTCAAGGATCTCGAATGAAATTTCAAGTTTGGACCGCCACGGCGGCAACCCTCCTGGCCCTGGTTGCCGCCCCCACCCTGGCGCAAAACGTGGCCATCGTGAACGGCAAACCGGTTCCCTCGTCCCGCGTGGAAGCCCTGGCTCAGCAAGTGGCTCGCTCCGGCCGCCCGGTCACGCCAGACATGCAAGGCCAGCTCAAAGAAGAAGTGATCGCCCGCGAAGTATTTAGCCAAGCCGCTATGGCCATGGGCTTGGACGCTTCTGACGAATTCAAAGCGCAGATGGAGGAAGTGAAGCAATCCATCCTGATCCGCGCACTGTTCGCCGCCTACCAGGCCAAAAACCCGGTTACCGAATCGGATATGAAAGCCGAGTACGACCGCTATGTGGCGATCAACGCCGGTAAGGAATACAAGGCGCGCCACATTTTGGTGGAAAAAGAAGACCAGGCCAAGGCCTTGCTAGCGCAACTGAAAAAAGGCGCCAAGTTTGAAGACCTGGCCAAAAAATCCTCTAAAGACCCTGGCTCAGCTGTGAAGGGCGGCGAACTGGACTGGGCCAACCCTTCCAGCTATGTGAAAGAGTTTTCTGAAGCCTTAGTGGCTCTCGGCAAAGGCAAAACCACTGAAGCCCCGGTGAAAAGCCAGTTTGGCTTCCACATCATCCGCCTCGATGACGTCCGCGACGCCAATATGCCTAAGTTCGATGATGTAAAACCCCAAATCTCACAACACCTGACCCAGCAAATTTTGGCCAAGTACCAGGAAGAACTGCGTAGCAAAGCCAAGATCGAATAAGCGGCTTTATTGGTCCCCATGCAAAGCGCGGCCTAGGCCGCGTTTTTTATTGAGGTTTTAGTTTCAAAAGGCAAATTACCGACTACCAACTTGCTGCTCTTTAAACTCACTGCGCCCTGGATTGAAATTATTCACAGCCGCCTCGGACGCATACCCGATGGAAAGACCGCTAATCAATTGGTAGGGAACCGGTATTTTGAATTCCGCTCGAATCGGACCAGCCCAAGTCGCAAGCGCACCTTGCGCGCAGGTGGCCAAACCGTTGGCATGGGCGGAAAGCATTAAGGTATTTAAGAATATGCCGGTGTCCAATACAGAGAATTCACGCAACCCTTTATGCGCAAATAAAAAAATCGCGGTTGGCGCTCCGAAAAATTCAAAATTTCGCCGCATCTGGCGATTGCGCGCGGCGATGTCTTTGCGTCCAATACCCAGCACTTCGTAGAGCCCAGCCCCTGTTGCGCGGCGCTGCGGCTGCAAATCATCCGGGTAGGGAAACTGCGTAGAAAAATCACCGTCTGGTAATCCCCGACGCGTCAATAACAAGCGTAATTTCCCCAAAACACCACCACTTTGGGCTGCCATGCCCAGGTCAAATAGCGTGCAAAGCTCCGCGGAAATTTTGGCGCGCACATCTCCTGATGCGATCGCAATCCGATAGGGTTGGGTATTAGACCAACTCGGGGCTCCATTTGCATCTTCCAGAACTTTATTCAGCAATACTTCTGGTATCGCATGCGGCAAAAAGTCCCTGACGCTTCGGCGCGTACGAATTAATTGCGACAGGGTATCGGAGGGATTGGATGAAGCGTCAAACATGGTTTCAAAAATGGTTGTGGCGAGTGTCATTATTGCAATGTGACTTTTCCAGAACACGCTAATCGGTCGCGCGACAACACCTGGGGATTGCTCAGAAAGTATCTCAGGTGACCTACATCACGGCTTATAAACAGAATCCGTAAGGGTATTTGGTAAATGCTTTGGGCCAGCACAGGCATCGATGACCGCCCCCTTTAAACCCGCTACCCCCGCTGCCACAACCACAGTGCCCCCAGCATGACCGGCTGGTGCAGCATGTAGTAGCTCAGGCTCCAGCGCCCCAGAAAAGCCAAGGGTCGCAGCGAAGGGATATTGGCTTGGTGCAGCGGGTGTGCCGCATGTCGGTTTAAGACCCATTGCATCGCGGCCATGCCCCCCAGCATCACACCCAGCCAGGGAACCAGGGGGACGTAATCTTCGGTAATCGGCCTGATGCTGATCAGGCCCAGCCAGTTGAGCGACATGTCATTGAGCGCCCGGTCCCACCAGCCCGCGTTGATCGCCCAGGGCGCCAGCCATTGCAGGGCTATCAGTGCGCCGCCCAGCAGCCACAACCAAGGCCCACGCGAACCCGCAAAGCGGGTGACCAGCAGCATCACCGCCATGCCGTGCAAAACACCAAAATAAATAAAGCTGCGCGCAAACATCAGGTACGAGCTCGCGCTTACCAACAAAGCGCATCCTGCGATCTGCAGCCAGCGTTTGCCAAAGCGGCGCCAGCTTTGGGCTTGCGCTAAGGCGATAGCTTGGCCCGCGCCTGCGCAGAGTAAAAACAAGCTGAGGATGCAAGTGCGCTGCAGCGTCCAGCGCGGGTCTTGGTAGAAATTGGCTTGCAACAAACCGGCGTTGGCTAAGTCAAAGCACAAGTGAAACACCGTCATCCACACCATGGCTAGGCCGCGCAGCGCGTCCACCCATTGATAGCGTGCGGTGTGCATGACTTGCGGCCCTATGCAATCAAGCGCAGATTGCGCAGACCAACAGGCCGCGCATCAACCAGAAGGTTTAGCCCAGCCATTGGCGTGCGTTGTGCCACAGATGCATCCAGGGGCTGCGCGCGCTGATGTCCAGCGCGGTCCAGCTGCTTTGGACATTGCGGAACACGCGCTCGGGGTGCGGCATCATGGCGGTGAAGCGACCGTCCGCCGTGGTGACCGCCGTCAGGCCCGCCGGGCTGCCATTGGGGTTGAATGGGTAGGCTTCGGTGCCCTGCCCGGCGTTATCTACAAAGCGCATGGCACGCAATACTTGCTTGGCGTCGCCGCGCTGCGTAAAGTTCGCAAAGCCTTCACCATGGGCCACGGCGATAGGCAAACGCGCACCCGCCATGCCTTGGAAAAACAGCGAGGGCGAGTCCAGCACTTCCACCATGGACAAACGCGCTTCAAAGCGTTCGCTTTGGTTGGTGGTAAAGCGCGGCCAGTGGGCTGCGCCGGGGATGATGTCGGCCAACTCGGCAAACATTTGGCAGCCGTTGCACACGCCCAATCCAAAAGTATCTTGCCGCGCAAAAAATGCGCTGAACTGGTCCGCGAGGCGATTGTTAAAAGTAATCGAACGCGCCCAGCCAATACCGGCGCCCAGGGTGTCGCCATAGCTGAAACCGCCGCAAGCCACCAGCCCCGCAAAGTCGCGCAGATCGGCGCGGCCGGTTTGCAAATCGCTCATGTGCACGTCAAAGGCCTCAAAGCCGGCTTCGGTAAACGCGTAGGCCATTTCGATGTGCGAATTCACGCCCTGCTCGCGTAGCACCGCGACGCGCGGCTTGCGCAACAGCAGGGCGGGCGCAGTGGGCGCGGGCTCGGGTGCTAGGCCCGGCGGTAACACCACATGCATGCCGCTATCGCTTGGCGCGCCAAAAGATGCATGCTCAGCATCGGCGCAAGCCGGGTTGTCGCGCAGGCGGCAAATTTTCCAGCTCACGCTGTCCCAGACCTGGGCCAGGTCGTGCAAAGACGCGCTAAATACGGACTTGGCGTCGCGCCATATTTCCAAAGTCGGCGCATCAGCGCCCTGGGCCGGGCGCGTCTTGCCGATGACATGGCTGTGCTTGGACAGGCCATGGGTGCGCAGCACCGCCATCACCGCGTCGCGGTCTGCGGCGCGCACTTGCAAGACCACGCCTAGTTCTTCGTTGAACAGCGCTTTAAGCGTGAGCTCTTCGCGGCGCGCGCCGACCTGGTTTGCCCAGTTTTTGCTGTCGCCCACGTCCATGCGGCTGTCGGACACACCGTCGCCCTCTATGACCAGCATGTCGACGTTCAGCGCCACGCCCACGCGGCCCGCAAACGCCCTTTCGGCCACGCAGGCCAGCAAGCCGCCGTCGCTGCGGTCGTGGTATGCCAGTATTTTTTGCTCGGCACGCAATGCGTTAACCGCCTGTACCAGAGCAACCAAATCGTGCGCATCGTCCAAGTCCGGCACCTGGTGGCCTGTTTGATCCAAGGTCTGCGCGAGGATGCCGGCGCCCATGCGGTTTTTACCGCGCCCCAGGTCGATCAGCACCAGCAGCGCATCGTCCACCTTCTGCAATTGCGGCGTCAGCGTGGGCCGCACATCGGCGTTGCTGGCAAAGGCCGAAACAATGAGCGACACCGGCGAGCTGACTTTCTTCGCGTTGCCATCTTCGTCCTTCCATTGCGTACGCATGGACAGCGAATCTTTGCCCACCGGAATGGATATTCCTAAGGCTGGGCACAACTCCATGCCCACGGCTTGCACCGTGGCATAAAGCGCCGCGTCTTCACCGGCATCACCGCAGGCGGCCATCCAGTTAGCAGACAGCTTGACGCGCGGCAGTTCAATGGGTGCAGCCAGTAAATTGGTAATCGCCTCGGCAATCGCCATGCGGCCCGAAGCCGGTGCGTCGATCACCGCCAGCGGCGTGCGCTCGCCCATGGACATGGCTTCGCCGGCAAAGCCTTTGAAGTCGGCCAGCGTCACCGCACAGTCGGCCACCGGCACTTGCCAGGGTCCGACCATTTGGTCGCGATGGCTCAGGCCGCCCACGGTACGGTCGCCAATCGTCACCAAAAAGCGCTTGGACGCCACTGTGGGGTGCGACAACACCGCCGTCACGGCGCTTTGCAAAGTGGCGCCGCTTAAGTCCAAAGGCGCAAAGTCGCGGCGCAGGGTTTGCACATCGCGGTGCATTTTGGGCGGCTTACCCAGCAACACCTCCATGGGCATATCCACCGGCGACGGTGCGCCTGCATCGGCCACGATGAGCTGGCGGTCTTCGGTCGCCACGCCCACCACCGAAAACGGGCAACGCTCGCGCTCGCATAAAGCAGTCAACAGAGGCAAAGAATCAGCGGCAATCGCCAGCACATAGCGCTCTTGGCTTTCGTTGCACCAAATCTCTTTGGGCGCCATGCCCGACTCTTCCAGCGGCACAGCGCGCAAGTCAAAGCGCGCCCCGCGACCAGCGTCGTTGCTCAGCTCAGGAAAGGCATTCGACAGGCCGCCAGCACCCACATCGTGGATCGCCAAAATCGGGTTGGCATCCGCGCCCATCAACCAGCATTGGTTAATCACCTCTTGCGCACGGCGCTGGATTTCGGGGTTGCCGCGTTGCACGGAATCAAAATCCAACTCGGCTGCGTTAGCGCCCGTCGCCATGGAACTGGCCGCGCTGCCACCCATGCCAATACGCATGCCCGGTCCACCCAATTGCACCAACAAGCTTCCCGCTGGAAACAGTTTTTTATGCGTTTGGGCCGCATCGATCACGCCCAGCCCCCCGGCGATCATGATGGGCTTGTGGTAGCCGCGCTGCACCGTGTCCTGGGCGCTCACGGCGCTTTGCTCGAACTCGCGGAAATAACCCAGCAAATTGGGGCGCCCAAATTCGTTGTTAAACGCGGCCCCACCCAGGGGCCCTTCGATCATGATTTGCAATGGGCTGGCGATATGCGCCGGTTTGCCATAGCCGCCCTGCCCGTCCCAGCGCAAGGTGGACACGGTAAACCCGGTCAGCCCGGCTTTGGGCTTGGAGCCGCGCCCGGTAGCGCCCTCGTCGCGAATCTCGCCGCCCGCGCCAGTGGAGGCGCCGGGAAATGGCGAAATCGCAGTCGGGTGGTTATGCGTTTCCACCTTCATCAAGATGTGTTGAAGGGCCTCGGTTTTGATGTACGGCGGCGACTGCTGTGCACCCCGGGCTGAGGCTGGCCGGGGTGCAAAGCGCTCAATGGCTGCGCCCTCCATGACCGAGGCATTGTCCGAGTAGGCCACCAGCATATGCTGCGGATGCGTCTTATGCGTATGGCGGATCATGCCGAACATGCTGCTGGCCTGCGCCACGCCATCGATACTGAAATCGGCATTAAAAATTTTATGGCGGCAGTGTTCGCTATTGGCCTGCGCAAACATCATGAGTTCCACGTCCGTAGGGTTGCGCTGCAAACGGACAAAGGCCTGGTGCAGGTAATCGATTTCATCCTCGGCCAGGGCCAGGCCGAATTGCACATTGGCCTGCATCAAAGCAGCGCGTCCGCCACCCAGCACATCGCAGTAATCCATGGGCGTCGCGGGCAAGGCCTGGAACAAGCGCTCGACCTGCGCACGCTCGCGCCACACGCTTTCGGTCATGCGGTCATATATGCAAGCGGCGACGGCTTCAAGCTGTGCTTCATTCAAGCTACCCGATTGGCCGAGCCAGGATTTGACATGCACCCGGTATTCGATGGCGCGCTCGATACGACGCAATTCAAAACCGCAGTTGTGGGCAATATCGGTAGCTTTGGATGCCCAGGGCGACAAGGTGCCCAGCCGGGGCGACACTAGCAAGACCTCGCCGCCTTGCTGCTTGGACGCGGGTTCGCCATAGGTCAGCAAGGCGCCTAAGCGCTCTAGCAAGCCGGGTTCGGGCGGGCTATCGGTGGCCACCCAATGGACATAACGGGCGTCAATCGCGCTGATTTTGTCGTGAACTTGTTGTAATTGCGCCAGTAACTGCTGGCTGCGGAAAGGGCTTAAGGCGTTGCCGCCTTCGAATGTGCTGGTGTGGAGCGTCACGGTGCAAGGCCGGCTGGAGGGAATAGGCAATTTTAGCGGGGCCATGCGCTTGGGGCCATGGGCGCCGCGATGGGGGCAGATTGCATAGATCCTCCACAAACCGGACAGATTACTTACCAATAACCCGACAAGCTATTTATTCCCGACACTGACGCTCAGCAAAACTTGCCAAAGCGCCAGCCCACCCTACAATCTTTTGCACTAAACCAGGCTGATTCAGGGAGGAAAAGCCATGCGAATTAGCAAATTTTCGGCGCATTGGGCCAAGCTTTTTTTGACCTTGACATTCGCGCTGCTGCTAGGCGCTTGCGCCAGCATGCCGCCGAGCAAACCCGAGCAAGGCGGCCCGACCCCCGTCGGGAGCTTACAAGCGCAGCTGGATCGCGCCGAGGCGGCACTGGCAAACACGGCAGGCACCGAACGCACACTGGTATTTGTGGGCGCCGCATTGCACTCGCAGTCCACGGCGTTTCAAAGCGATATTCTGGCCATGCAGCAACGTCTGGAAAATTTTGGCATGCCGATGCAAAGCATTATGTTGAGCAATCCGCCCAAAGACCAAAAGATGCTTTTTGCAGCGGCGACGCAGCAAAATTTGAGCGAAGTCTTTTCCCGAGTGGGCGCATGGTCCGACAAATACCCGCTGACCGTGGTGGTGTTGATCAGCAGCCATGGCAATAAAGACATGCTGGCAATCAACATCGCGGACAAGGACTATCCGCCAATTCGCTCCTCGTCACTAAGCGCCTGGTTGCGCCGCATCCATCCAGCTTCGCCCAGCGCCGTTCTCTTGTCGGCTTGCTACTCCGGCTCCTTTGTACCCGCGCTGGGCGATGGCACCCGCGTGCTGCTCACGGCCAGCGCGGCCGACCGCAGTTCTTTCGGGTGCAGCCCCAAATCGACCAACACCTGGTTTATCGAAAGCCTAATGGAGCAGGGGATGCATCCTGCGCTCAGTTGGAGCGATTCTTTTGCACGCACTGCCAAGCGCGTGGATGCCAAGGAAAAGGAACTCAAGCTCCTTCCCTCGTTGCCGCAGGCCAGCATTCCGAAAGCTTGGGCGGACGCGCCGCTGAGCGACTGGTTGCGCTGCCTGAGGCCTTAGGCCGAATACGGCTGGCGGGGCGGCAAGTAAACTGGCGTTTTTCAACGCCTTACGAACCGCGCCATGACCGATAAAACCATCCCCATCCTGCCCATCAACCGCCGCAGCGCCAACATCACCGAAGGCAAATCGCGTGCGCCCAACCGCTCCATGTACTACGCCATGGGCTATGAGGAAACCGACTTCAAGAAACCCATGGTCGGCGTTGCCAACGGGCATAGCACGATTACCCCTTGCAATAGCGGCCTGCAAAAATTGGCGGACGCGGCCATCGCGGGTATCGAAGAAGCAGGCGGCAATGCCCAGGTCTTTGGCACGCCCACCATCTCGGACGGTATGGCCATGGGCACCGAGGGCATGAAATATTCCTTGGTCAGCCGCGAAGTGATTTCTGATTGCATCGAGACCTGCGTGCAGGGCCAATGGATGGACGGCGTGGTGGTCATCGGCGGCTGTGACAAAAACATGCCTGGCGGCTTGATGGGCATGCTGCGGGCCAACGTGCCGGCAATTTACGTTTATGGCGGAACGATTTTGCCGGGCAGCTACAAAGGCCAAGACCTCAATATCGTCAGCGTGTTCGAAGCCGTGGGCCAAAACGCAGCAGGCAATTTGAGTGACTTTGATCTGCACGAGATCGAGCAGCGCGCCATCCCCGGCCCCGGCTCTTGCGGGGGCATGTACACCGCCAACACCATGTCCAGCGCCTTCGAAGCCCTGGGCATATCGCTGATTTATTCCAGCACCATGGCCAATCCGCACGACGAAAAGCTCAACTCGGCCAAAGCGTCTGCCCAGGTGTTGATCGAAGCGATTAAGAAAGACATCAAACCGCGCGATATCGTGACGCGTAAATCCATTGAAAACGCAGTCGCCGTCATCATGGCCACCGGTGGCTCCACCAACGCCGTGCTGCACTTTTTGGCCATCGCGCATGCCGCCGAAGTGGAGTGGACTATCGAGGACTTTGAGCGCGTACGCGTGAAAACCCCGGTCTTGTGCGACCTCAAGCCCAGCGGCAGATACCTGGCCGTGGACCTGCACCGCGCAGGCGGCATTCCCCAAGTCATGAAAACTTTGCTGGTGGCTGGACTGCTGCACGGCGACTGCCTGACGATTACCGGCCAAACGATTGCAGAAGTGCTCGCCGACATCCCCGATGCGCCGCGCACCGACCAGGACGTGATCCGCCCCATCAGCAATCCGATGTACGCCCAGGGCCACCTGGCGATATTGAAAGGCAACCTCTCGCCCGAAGGCTGCGTGGCCAAAATCACCGGCCTGAAGAAACCGGTGATGACCGGCCCGGCCCGCGTGTTTGACGACGAGCAATCGGCGCTCAAAGCGATTCTGGCCGGCAAGATCGTGGCTGGCGACGTGATGGTTTTGCGCTACCTCGGCCCCAAAGGTGGCCCCGGTATGCCCGAAATGCTGGCCCCCACCGGCGCGCTCATAGGCGCGGGCTTGGGCGAGAGCGTGGGCTTAATTACCGATGGCCGTTTTTCCGGCGGCACCTGGGGCATGGTGGTAGGCCATGTGGCGCCCGAAGCGGCGGTCGGCGGCACGATTGCCTTTATCCACGAAGGCGACTCGATCACCATCGACTCACACGCCTTGTTGCTGCAACTCAACGTGCCGGACGAAGAAATCGCCAAGCGCCGCGCCGCCTGGACAGCCCCCGCACCGCGCTACACGCGTGGCGTGCAAGCCAAGTTCGCTTTCAATGCCTCCACCGCCAGCAAAGGCGCGGTACTGGACGACTATTGAACAATGCCTGATGGGGCCGGGCGCTGCATAGCGCCCAACTTTAAGAACGCCGAATGGCTTGCACTTGCAAATCGGCCGTGCCATCGGACAAACGGGCTTGCACCCGCTGGCCCGTTTGCATGTGGGCAGTGCCCGTCAAGGGTCGGCCTGCGTCGTCTTGTAGCCAGGCATACCCACGTGCCAACACAATTTGCGGGTCTAAAGCTGCCAGGCGCACACCCAACTGAGCCAATCGGCTTCGCTGACGCTCCGCACTCTGGTGTGCGGCATTGCGCAAGGCGGTCTGGCCGGCCAGCAAACGCGTTTGCTGGGCTTGCAAATGCTGGCTAGGCGCGAAAGCCATACGCTGGCCAACGCTTGCCAAACGCAGTTGCAATCGATGGACCAGCGCCGCCGGACGCCCCGCGCGGCTGGCCACCTGGTCCAAGCGTTGCGCCTCACGGTCCAGCATACGCAATACGGCGGTTTGCAAGCGCGATTGCAGGTAGCCGGCAGCATCTTGCAACTGCTCCAAAGGCATGGCGCACAACTCGGCAGCTGCCGTGGGCGTGGGCGCGCGCAAGTCCGCTACAAAATCGGCAATCGTGAAATCCGTTTCGTGGCCAATGCCGGTGATTATCGGCACTGGGCTTTGCGCCAGCACACGGGCTAGGGCCTCGTCGTTGAAGGACCACAAGTCCTCCATCGCGCCGCCACCACGCACTAGCAAAATGACGTCAATAGGTATCGCGCTATAAACAGTGCCCGCACCCGCACCCGCATTGGCATTGGCATTGGCATCGGCCCCTTGCGCGGCCATCGCGTACAAAGCTTGCAAAGCCTGCGCCAGCTCTGCTGCCGCATTGGCGCCCTGCACACTCGCGGGCGATATCAGCACCGGGATATGCGGCACGCGCCTTTGCAAAGCGCTCACCACATCATGCAAAGCGGCGGCGCCCAAGGAAGTGACCACCCCGATACCGCGCACCCGCGCTGGCAGCGGCTTTTTGCGTTCAGGCTCAAAAAGACCCTCGGCCTGCAAGCGCGCTTTGAGCAGCACAAACTGCTCATACAAATTGCCCTCCCCGGCCTCCACCATAGCTTCGACAACCAATTGCAGTTCACCGCGCGGCTCGTACACGCCCAGGCGGCCAGACACCTCGACGCGCTGCCCCTCGCGCGGCACAAAGGCCAGGCCCGAGGCGGCACGCTTAAACATAGCGCAGCGCAATTGCCCGCTGCTGTCCTTAAGTGAAAAATAGCAATGCCCGCTGGCGGCGCGTACAAAACTACTGATTTCGCCCGCCACGCGCACCGGATTAAAGCGGGCGTCCAGGGCGTCAGCAATCGCGTGGCATAGAGCGCCTACCGACCAGACCTGCGGCGCGGCGCGGCGCACGGGCAAAACTTCTGACATATGGGAATTGAGGAGTTTTCAAGCGCCACCAAGTGGCGCGAACGGAAAATTAACAGTCTTTAAATACGATATTTGATAATAATCACAGATAATTGTATTTTTATAAACTTAAATAGGGGGATACATTGTTTTCCATCATACTAGCCGCAGGTTGGCCGATTTGGCCCCTCATTGCCAGCTCAGTGGTCGCCCTGGCCATCGTGATTGAGCGCTACTTCAGCCTGACCGACGCAAAAATAGCCCCCGCAAGTCTCACCAAAGCAGTTATCGATAACCTGCACCAAGGCATTCCACCCCCGGACGCCATTTCCCAACTGGAACGCAACTCCTTACTCGGCCAAGTGCTGGCTAGCGGCTTGTATGCCCGCTCACAAGACGCATTGGCAACTGAAGCCGACGTGCGCGCCGCCCTGCACCAAGCGGGCCGTCTAGCCGCGCAAACGCTGGAAATGCGCCTGGCGGCCCTGGCCACTATTGCCTCGGCAGCACCGCTGATGGGCTTGCTGGGTACGGTGGTTGGCCTGATCGAGATATTCGGCGCCCAGTCACCGGGCTCGGTTGGCGGCAACCCAGCGCAATTGGCGCAAGGCATATCCATCGCGCTGTACAACACCGCTTTCGGCCTCATCGTGGCTATACCCGCGCTAGTGTTCTGGCGCTATTTCCGGGCCCGCGCCGATGCGTATTTGCTGCAACTGGAAAGCGGCGCAGACCAGTTATTGCGGCGCTTGCGCGCCATGGACACGCCATGAGCGGCGGTTTTCATTTGCCCGGCGGCAGCGCCAGCGAGGGCCTGCAGTTCAAGGCGCGCCAGGAAAGCGAACCGGAAATTAACCTGATACCGTTTATCGATGTCTTGCTGGTGATTCTTATTTTTCTTTTATTAACAACGACGTACAGCCAAAACCTACAGTTACGCATTAACTTACCGGTGGCGCAAGCGGACAAAGACCAGGCGCCCAATCCGCCGCTGCACATCACTGTCACCGCCAATGGCGATTACGGCCTGCAAGGTAAACTGATCCCAGACCATACCGCAGCTGCCCTGTCCGAGGCGCTGCAAGCCCAAATCCGTGGAGACAGCCCCCCTGTGCTCATCATCAGCGCCGACGCCTTAAGCAGCCACCAATCCGTGATTACGGCGGTGGACGCTGCCCGCATGGCCGGTATCAGCCACATCACTTTTGCGCTGCAAGCGCCCCAGGGCGCGCCCCGGCGCTAAGCCATGCGCAGCCTGGCAACGCGGCTACTGCTCCGTGCCTGGCAAGGGCGATCCGCGTGGATGTGGCCGCTGCTACCCGTCTCTTGGCTATATGGCCTGCTCTTGCGCATTCGCCGTGCGGCATACGCGCTAGGCTGGCGCCGCGTCGAGCAACCGGCAGTCTGCGTGGTGGTCGTGGGCAATGTGGTGGCCGGTGGTGCTGGCAAAACGCCCACCGTATTGTCCGTGGTGGAGCATTTATGCGCCCAGGGCCAGGTGGTTGGCATTATTTCCAAGGGCTATGGACGCAGTGAAACCACAACCCAAGAGGTGCTGCTTGATGCGTCTGTGCAAACCGTGGGCGACGAAGCCTTGCTGCTGGCGCAGCGCAGCGGGGTGCCGGTTTTCGTAGGGCTTAGCCGCCAGCGCAGCCTGCTAGCGCTGCTTCAGGCCTATCCGCAAACCCGCATTGTGGTTTGCGATGACGGCCTGCAGGACTACAGCCTATACCACGACGTCGAAATTTGCATGATGCATGAAGACGGTCTGGGCAACGGCTTGCTGTTGCCCGCCGGCCCTCTGCGCGAACCCTGGCCTCGCCAATCCCTGCAATGCGCTGGGGTGAACGATGCGCACTTACTCATCGTTAGCAGTGGCCCGGCCAAAACCGGCCAATTTGCCACCCTCCGCCGCCTAGGCCCCACCGCAAGGCGGGCTGATGGCAGCACCTGCACCTTAAGCAGCCTGCAAGCCGACCCGGCGCTCAAGGCCGTTGCGGGGATAGCGCGGCCCGCCCATTTTTTTGCCATGCTGCAAGCGGCTGGCTTGAACTTGGCGGCGCAAGAAGCGCTCCCCGACCATGCCGACTTTCAGGGCCGCACCCGTGCCTCGATGGGGCCTTACACCTTGCTGTGCACTGAAAAAGACGCGGCAAAACTCTGGGCTATCGCGCCCGACGCCTGGGCCGTGCCGCTAGAGCAAAACTTGGACGCAGGCTTTTATGCGGCGCTCGATGCGCGCATCGCAGCAGCCTGGGCCAGACGTTTATCATCGCCGCATGGACACTAAATTAATGGCTTTGCTGGTCTGCCCGGTTACCAAAGGCCCGCTGGAATGGCACGCTGATGCCAAAGAGTTGTGGTCGCGCAGCGCCCGCCTGGCTTACGCGGTGCGAGATGGCATTCCCATCCTGTTGGAAAACGAAGCGCGCACCCTGAGCGACACCGAATTGGGCCTGTAGCCGCGATGGCCACGACGGTCCTGATTCCTGCGCGCCTGGCCTCCAGCCGCCTACCTGAAAAACCGCTTGCCGATTTGGGCGGCGTGCCCATGGTGGTGCGCGTCGCCCAGCGGGTGGCGCACGCGCTGCCAACAAACACCCAAGTGGTGGTGGCCTGCGACAGCCCGCGCATCGTAGATGCCTGCGAGGCCTTTGGTGTGCAGGCCCTGCTCACCCGCATCGACCATGCCTCAGGCAGCGACCGCCTGGCCGAGGCCTGCCAACTGCTCGGATTAACCGATGAAGACATCGTGGTCAACGTCCAGGGCGATGAGCCGCTGATCGACACCGACTTGGTAGCAGCGGTTGCGAATTTGCTCAAGCAACACCCGCAAGCGAGCATGGGCACCGCCGCGCATGCGCTAGAGAGTGGCGCGGATTTTTATGACCCCAATGTGGTCAAGGTCGTATGTGACGCAGCAGGGATGGCCATGTACTTCAGCCGCGCACCGATTGCGTGGTGGCGCGACCGCCCCGCAGACGCAGCGCACACCTTGCCCCACCCCGCGCCCTTGCGCCACATAGGGATTTATTCCTACCGCGCCGGGTTTTTACGTAGCTTTCCAACGCTGGCGCAAGCGCCCATGGAGATCAGCGAAGCGCTAGAGCAACTGCGCGCGCTATGGCACGGCCATAAGATTGCGGTGTACGTCTGCGCCAGCGCACCGGGGCCGGGCGTGGACACGCCGCAGGACTTGGAGCGCGTGCGGCGCCTGCTGGCGCAGGGCTAACACCTGCGTGGCTGTAAGCCAAGTTAAGGAACACGCGTGCTATTCTCGAAGCCAGACCCTAAAACGCAGCCGGGCCCTGTTGGTAGGTCGCCCGGCCATGAAGAGACACTGATTTGCGAGGTAAGCCATGCGATTGATTCTGTTAGGTGCGCCCGGCGCAGGCAAAGGTACCCAGGCCACATTTATCTGCCAGAAATACGGCATTCCCCAAATTTCCACCGGCGATATGTTGCGTGCCGCCGTAAAGGCAGGCACTGCGCTGGGGCTGCAAGCCAAGGCAATCATGGACTCTGGCGGCCTGGTGAGCGATGAACTCATCATCGGCCTGGTCAAAGACCGGCTTATGCAGCCGGACTGCGCCCAAGGCTTTTTGTTTGACGGCTTTCCGCGCACCATTCCACAAGCCGACGCCATGAAAGCCGCTGGCGTGGCGCTGGACTATGTGGTGGAAATCGACGTACCTTTTGACGCCATCATCGAGCGCATGAGTGGCAGGCGCTCGCACCCGGCTTCAGGACGCACCTACCATGTGAAGTTCAACCCACCTAAGGTGGCTGGTCAAGACGACATCACTGGGGAGCCTTTGATTCAGCGCGAAGACGACAAAGAGGACACCGTTAAAAACCGCCTCAACGTCTATACCGCGCAAACCCGCCCGCTGGTGAAGTATTACTCCGATTGGGCGCTCCAAGAGCCAGCGCAAGCGCCCAAATACCGCGCCGTCAATGGGCAGGGTTCGGTGGAATCCATTCGCGACAGTGTGTTTGCGGCGCTGCAAAGCTAAGCGGGCCTGAGCAGACACACAAAAAAGGATGCGCAAGCATCCTTTTTTGTTGCACAGGCGAGGCCCCTAGCAGCCCAGATGCGCCGCCTACGCGCCTTTGGCTTGTCAATAGGCCTGTCCCAACTGGTCCAGAATTGCCGGATTTTCCAAGGTGGAAACGTCCTGGGTAATCGTCTCGCCCTTGGCCAGCGAACGCAGCAGGCGGCGCATGATTTTTCCAGAGCGCGTTTTGGGCAGGTTCTCGCCAAAGCGGATGTCTTTGGGCTTGGCAATCGGGCCGATTTCTTTGGCCACCCAGTCGCGCAGTTCCTTGGCGATGACTTTGGCCTCTTCGGGGCTGGGGCGTGAACGCTTGAGTACTACAAAAGCGCAAATCGCTTCGCCCGTCAGATCATCCGGGCGCCCCACGACAGCGGCTTCGGCGACCAAATCGGTTTTGGACACCAGGGCCGATTCAATTTCCATGGTTCCCATGCGGTGACCAGAGACGTTAAGCACATCGTCAATGCGCCCGGTGATGCGGAAGTAGCCACGGTCGGCGCTGCGCACCGCGCCGTCGCCCGCCAGATACAACTTGCCACCCATCTCTTCGGGGAAATAACTTTTCTTAAAACGCTCGGGGTCGTTCCAGATAGTGCGGATCATGGAGGGCCAGGGCCGCGTCACCACCAAAATACCGCCGGTGCCGTTGGGAATGGGTTTGCCCACTTCATCGACGATGGCGGCCATGATGCCGGGCAAGGGCAAGGTACAGCTACCGGGCACTAGCGGCGTGGCACCGGGCAGCGGCGTCATCATGTGGCCGCCGGTTTCGGTTTGCCAGAAGGTATCGACGATGGGGCACTTCTCGTGACCGACATGGCGGTAGTACCACATCCAGGCCTCGGGGTTGATGGGTTCGCCCACCGAACCGAGGATGCGCAGGCTGCTCAAATCCGAGCGGTCGGGGTGCACCGCCGCGTCACTTTCGGCGGCCTTGATGAGTGAGCGGATGGCCGTGGGCGCGGTGTAAAAAATAGTGCACTTGTGGCGCTCGATCATTTGCCAGAAACGTCCGGCATTAGGGAACGTAGGCACGCCTTCAAAAATGATTTGCGTGGCGCCTGCCGCCAGCGGCCCATAGGCCACATAGGTGTGGCCGGTGATCCAGCCGATATCGGCGGTGCACCAAAAAATATCGTCGGCGCGCAGGTCAAAGGTCCAGTCCATGGTCAGTTTGGCCCACAGCAAATAGCCGCCAGTGGAATGCTGCACGCCTTTGGGTTTACCGGTCGAGCCCGAGGTGTACAAAATAAACAGCGGATGCTCAGCGCCCACTGCCACCGGCGCGCAGACGCTGCTTTGTCCGGCCAATGCTTCGGTAAAGGTTTTGTCGCGGCCAGCCACCATATTGCAGGCGGTAGCAGTGCGCTGGTACACAAACACGGTTTTGATCGACTCGCAGCCGCCCATGGATAGGCCCTCATCCACAATCGCTTTGAGGGGCAGTTCTTTACCACCGCGCATCTGGTAGTTGGCGGTAATGACGGCAACCGCGCCGGCGTCGATGATGCGTTCTTGCAAAGCCTTGGCGGAAAAGCCGCCGAAGACCACACTGTGTGTGGCGCCGATGCGGGCGCAGGCTTGCATGGCGATCATGCCTTCCAGCGTCATGGGCATATAGATCAGGACGCGGTCGCCTTTTTGGATGCCTGCGGCCTTGAGCGCATTGGCGAACTGGCTGACCCGCGCGAGCAATTCTTTGTAAGTAGTTTTGGTGACCGTGCCGTCGTCGGCTTCAAAAATCACAGCGGTTTTGTTTTCTACCGGCGTGCCCATATGGCGGTCCAAGCAGTTGGCCGAGGCATTGAGTTCGCCGTCGTCAAACCATTGATAAAACGGCGCGTTCGATTCGTCCAGCACGCGGCTAAATGGCTTGGACCAGCTTAAGTTGTCGCGCGCTAACTGGGCCCAAAAACCCTGGTAGTCTTTTTCGGCGGCATCGCACAAGGCTTGGTAGGCTGGCATACCGGCAATCCGGGCGCCTTTTTGGCTCGCCTCACTGGGATGAAAAACCCGGTTTTCAACCAGTACGGACTCGATAGCGGATGTCGACGAACTCATAAAACCTGTCTCCTTGTAGTATTCGAAAAACTGACGCAATCTTCGGCGGTAGCACTTACATTGCACTGACTTCAGGCCCAAAGGCCTCGAATTTTGACGCCAAACGGGCACTCGGGCAAGCTAGCGCCAGAACGGCCCTAAGAAAGCCAGACGCTAAACTCAGTGACTATTTGCCAGCCTGACACCATGACCACTATTACCCAAAACGACCTCGTTGAATCGGTGGCGGCCGCGCTGCAGTACATCAGCTACTACCACCCCGCCGATTACATCGCCCACCTGGCCCGCGCCTACGAACACGAGCAAAGTCCTGCGGCCAAAGACGCTATCGCCCAGATCCTGACCAATAGCAAAATGAGCGCGACCGGTCATCGCCCGATCTGCCAGGACACCGGCATCGTCAATGTATTCTTAAAAGTGGGCATGGACGTGCGTTTTGTCGGGTTTAGCGGGTCTGTGGACGACGCCGTGAACCAGGGCGTGCGCCAAGGCTATCTGCACCCGGACAACACCTTGCGCGCCAGCGTAGTAGCCGACCCCCAATTTGCGCGCATCAACACCAAGGACAACACGCCAGCCGTCATCTTCACCGAACTGGTGCCCGGCAACACCGTGGAAGTGACGGTTGCGGCCAAAGGCGGCGGCTCGGAGAACAAAAGCAAGCTGGTCATGCTCAACCCTGGCGATTCGGTGGTGGACTGGGTGCTCAAAACCGTGCCCACTATGGGTGCGGGCTGGTGCCCGCCGGGCATGCTGGGCATAGGCATTGGCGGCACGGCAGAAAAAGCCATGCTGATGGCCAAAGAAAGCCTGATGGACGACCTTGATATGTACGCCTTGCAAGCCAAATCGTCATCGGGCCAGGCGCTGACGCAAACCGAGGAATTGCGCCTGGAGCTGTACGACAAAGTCAACGCGCTGGGCATTGGCGCCCAAGGCCTGGGCGGGCTGACCACGGTGCTGGACGTCAAAATCAAGCTTTACCCCACGCACGCGGCCAGCAAGCCGGTGGCCATGATTCCCAACTGCGCCGCCACCCGCCACGCGCACTTTGTGCTTGACGGCAGCGGCCCGGCCTACCTCACGCCACCGTCTCTGGACCTGTGGCCCTCGGTGGACTGGAAGCCCGACTACGTGAAAAGCACCCGCGTCGATCTCAACACCCTGACACCTGCCCAAGTGGCGGCCTGGAAACCGGGCCAGACCTTGCTACTCAACGGAAAAATGCTGACCGGGCGCGACGCGGCCCACAAACGCATCCAGGGCATGCTGGCCAAGGGTGAGGCCCTGCCGGTGGACTTCACCAACCGGGTGATTTATTACGTCGGCCCGGTCGATCCGGTGCAAGGCGAAGCCGTCGGCCCAGCAGGCCCTACCACCGCCACGCGGATGGACGGATTTACCGAGATGATGCTGGCCCAAACCGGCCTGATCGCCATGGTCGGCAAGGCCGAACGCGGGCCGGTCGCCATCGAAGCCATCAAGAAGCACCAAAGCGCTTACCTCATGGCCGTGGGCGGGGCCGCTTATTTGGTGAGCAAAGCCATCAAACACGCCAAAGTGCTGGCCTTTGCCGACCTGGGCATGGAAGCGATTTACGAATTTGACGTGGTGGACATGCCGGTGACCGTGGCGGTGGACGCTGGCGGCACTAGCGCCCACATCACCGGCCCGGCCACCTGGCAACAAAAAATCGCCAGCGGCGAATTCAAAACTATTGCCGTGCAAGCGGCATAAGGTCGGATGCAAAGCACCGCTGTCGCCACCGGGCCTATTGGGGTCTTTGACAGCGGCATCGGTGGCCTAAGCGTATTGGCGGCACTGCGCCAGGAGTTGCCCGACGAGCAATTCGTATATGTGGGTGACGCCGGGCATGCGCCCTATGGCGAGCGCGATACGGCACACGTGCTAGCGCGCTCGCAGCTGCTAGCCGATTACCTGTGTACCACGCATCGAGCCAAGGCTCTGGTGCTGGCCTGCAATACCGCCACCGCTGCTGCCGTGGCCAGTTTGCGGGAGCGTCACCCTGAGTTGCCCATTGTGGGTATTGAACCGGCGCTTAAGCCTGCGGCAGCACAAACTGCCAGCGGCGTAGTGGCAGTGATGGCCACCCGAAGCACACTGGCCAGCGATAAGTTTTTAGCGCTCTTAGCCGCGCAGCCACATTCGGTGCGATTCCTGTTGCAAGCCTGTGATGGCTTGGCAGCGGCCATCGAGCAAGCGGACCGCCAGGAGATTGAGTCCTTGAGCCAGCGCTATGTGCAAGCATTGCAACAAAACGCGGATGGTGGCGCAAAAATTGACATTGTGGTGCTGGGCTGCACCCATTACGCCCTGATTACTGAAGCTTTGTCCCGGCTTTGGGGGCCGAAGGTTGCACTCCTAGAGGCCGGTCAGCCGGTGGCCAGGCGAACCCGCCAGGTGCTGAAAGCGGCAGGGTTACTTCGACCTGCCATCGGCGCCACGCAGCAAGGCGTAGCCGCTAAGCCTCTAGTGTGCCTGAGCACTGGCGACCCCGCTTTGCTAGACCAGGCACTGCAAGATTGGCATATCGGCGGGCCAACCCTGCGCGCTAGCGCTATGCTTTTACCCTAAGATGATGTACATGAAAGTGGCCTGTCCGACAGGAATCGAACCTGTGACCTACAGCTTAGAAGGCTGTTGCTCTATCCAACTGAGCTACGGACAGAAATGCGCGCAAGCGCCGGAAATGAAAAAGCCAAAGACAATGCTTTGGCAAGTATATTGGTCGGGGCGAAAGGATTCGAACCTTCGACCCTCTGGTCCCAAACCAGATGCGCTACCAGGCTGCGCTACGCCCCGACTCTCGCATTCTAACCTCCGGCTTATTTTGAATCACACTTTGGCGCGTTCGCATAATTTAAGGATGCGTTGTCGATGAGCACGCCCGACCTCACCTGGATGCTGCCCGGCGACCCGTTCCCTTCCATAAGCCGGACCTGGGGACCGGACAGCGATGCGCCAGGCTTGCTGGCTGCGGGCGGCGCACTGGACGTGGAAACCTTAAGCGATGCCTACGCGCGCGGCATATTCCCTTGGTTCAATGAAACCCAGCCCACGCTATGGTGGAGCCCGGATCCGCGCATGGTGCTGGCAACTGATGAATTCAAGATTCACGATTCGCTGAAAAAAACCTTGCGTCGTTTTCAACAGGAGGCGGGTTGTGAAATCCGCATGAACAGTGATTTTGCGGGCGTGATACGCCAATGCGCCCAAGCGCCGCGTCAAGGGCAAAACGGCACCTGGATCGTGCCAGCCATGGTGGATGCCTATATCGACTTTCACCACGCGGGCTATGCCCATAGCGTGGAAACTTGGATCGATGGCGATATGGTGGCGGGTCTGTATTTTGTGGCCATGGGCCGGGCCGTATACGGCGAATCGATGTTCACCAAGGTGCGCGATGGCTCCAAAATTGCGCTTTCTGCGCTGATTGCCCACTGCCGCGCCCACGAGGTGCCGCAACTGGACTGCCAGCAAGTTACCGCCCACTTGTCGCGGCTGGGCGCCCGTCCGGTGCAGCGCGCGCTGTTCCTTGCTACCATGCAAGCAGCAAGAGCGCAAACCCCCGTTCAATGGGAGTTTTCCGCCGACAGCTGGAAGCATTTGCAGCAAACCCACTGACACCCGCCATGACCAAGCTTCACGATCTGCCGCTGCAGACCCTGCAGTTTTACTCCACGGCACCCTATGAGTGCAGCTACTTGGACGCTCGCCAAGCCCGCTCCCAGGTGGCCACACCCAGCCACCTCATCGATAACACCACTTACTCCGGCTTGGTGGAGAATGGTTTTCGGCGTAGCGGCATGTTCACCTACCGGCCCTATTGCGATGGCTGCCAGGCTTGTATACCCTTGCGTGTGCCAGTGGCGCATTTTTCTCCCAATCGCAGCCAGCGCCGTGCGCTCAAGCAGCATGGCAATCTGCAAGTGCGGGTGCAAAGTTTGGGCTTTTCGCAGGAGCACTACGAGCTGTATTTGCGCTACCAGCACTTGCGCCATGCCGGTGGCGGAATGGAAGAGGATAGCGTGAGCCAATACACGCAGTTCTTGCTGCAAAGCCGGGTCAATTCACGCCTGGTCGAGTTCCGCGAGCCGGATGATGGCCAAAGCGCGGGCACGCTGAAAATGGTGTCTATCCTGGATGTGCTGGATGACGGAATTTCGGCGGTGTACACCTTTTACGAGCCGCAATCCGATGCGAGCTTTGGCACGTACAACGTACTTTGGCAATTGCAACAAGCTAAATCACTGGGCTTGTCTTACTTGTATTTAGGTTACTGGATAGAGCAGAGCCAGAAAATGAATTACAAAATGCACTTCGCGCCCTCGCAGATTTTGGTGGATGGTCGCTGGCAGGACAGTCATTCCTTCCAGCGCGATGCGAATTTAAATTTATTAAATTCCCGTTAATTGTTAGCCAGCCGTTTCTATAGCGCAAAATCAGGCGTTCTTCACCGCTGCATATGACTAAACAAGACTCCAACATTCCCTCAACGCCCTCTGTGCAAGTGATTGAGCGCATGTTCACGCTGATCGATGTACTGGCTTCCCGCGAAGAGGCGATGACCCTGAAAGACATTAGCGAAAAAGCGGGCCTGCATCCCTCCACCGCGCACCGCATCCTCAATGACCTGGTGCTCGGCCGATTTGCCGATCGCCCACAACCGGGCAGCTACCGGCTAGGCATGCGCTTGCTGGAGCTGGGCAACTTGGTCAAAGGTCGTTTGAATGTGCGCGATGCCGCGATTGCGCCGATGCGTGAGTTGCATAAGCTGACCCAGCAACCCGTCAACCTGAGCATGCGCCAGGGTGACGAAATTATCTATGTAGAGCGCGCTTACAGCGAGCGTTCTGGCATGCAAGTGGTGCGGGCCATCGGCGGGCGGGCTCCCTTGCACCTGACATCGGTGGGCAAGCTATTTCTGGCAGCAGACGACCCGCAACGCATTCGCGCCTATGCGACCCGTACCGGTTTGCAGGGACACACCAAAAACAGCATTACCGACTTGGCTACTTTGGAGCGCGAGCTATCCCGCGTACGTCAGTATGGCCAGGCTAGCGATAACGAAGAACTCGAATTGGGAGTGCGCTGCATGGCAGCGGGTATTTACGATGACCAGAACAAGCTGATTGCCGGTTTGTCCATCTCTTCACCCTCCAGCCGCATGGAAGACAGCTGGATGCCGCGCCTTAAAGAGACCGCGAAAGAAATTTCTACCACATTGGGCTTTAGCGAACGCTAAATTGGGACTGAGAACTTAGCGTAAAGAAAGGCGCGTCGCGACTTGGCGATGCATACGCAATGGACTTAAAAGGAAAATGGTTTGCTTCTCGGTGCTTGCTATGCCGCATTCAGGAATATGCAGCGCATCGGCTAGGCGCCCGGAGGCGTCTTACTGCCGGACGAGCTGTCCGGGAACATCTAGTGCTGCGACCGGAGAGGCACGGCTGTTTACCATGGGAGCTGATTCCACCCATCGACGCACGCGCTCTGCATCCGCAATTCGGCTAAGTTTGCCCGCCGAATCCAAAAATACCATGATGATTTTGCGCCCGGCCACCTTGGCCTGCATCACCAGACACTGACCCGCCTCAGAGATATAGCCGGTTTTTTGCAGACCGATATCCCATGCCGGATTCTTCACCAGGCGGTTAGTGTTGTTGAACTGCAAGGTGCGCCGTCCGACTTCCACTTGGTGCCCAGGCGAGGTGGAGTACTCACGCAACGTAGGGTCGGCATAGGCGTAATTGACCAGGGTCGCGAGGTCTTTGGCACTAGACTGGTTTTTGCTGGAGAGGCCGGTTGGCTCGACATAGCTGGTGGCAATCATGCCCAATTCCGCCGCTTTGGCGTTCATCAGGCTGACAAAATTACCCATACCGCCCGGATAAGTACGTCCCAAGGCGTGGGCTGCCCGGTTTTCGCTGGACATCAAAGCCAAATGCAACAGCTCGCCCCGGCTGAGCGTGGTGCCCACGGTCAGACGCGAGCGGCTACCCTTCTCCATATCAACGTCGTCCTGGCTAATGGCAATCAATTCATCCATTGGCAAACGCGCTTCACTGATGAGAACGCCCGTCATCAATTTAGTAATGGAGGCAATCGGCAGCACCGCCAGTTCGTTTTTATGAAGCAAGACTTCTTTGGTGTCCTGGTCAATCACGAATGCCACGCTAGATTTGAGCGCCAGCGCGTCGGGTGCGCCGCGCAATCCAGCTACATCCCCAAAACTGGGCCGGGACGCAACTGGGGCGGGATTCTTCGCTTTGCTTTTGAGGGCGGTTTTTCCGAAATTCTGCGCTTTTACCCATTTACTCTTGATCTGCTGGCGGGCTGGATCAACGCGGCCATTGCGTTGGGCATCCTGCGCGGCAAAGGCTATGCCCAGGCAGAGCAAAAGCGACAAGAAAGTAAAAAGTTTTTTAGCCAATGTGCACCGAATACGATTTTTAGCGAAACCCCAACTGCGAGATCGCTATTTAAAAATTGCAGTTTAATCAAAAAACCGCGTAAATCAAGCACTTGCATGAGAAACATCATGCAAATTCATGTAAATCTCCCATTAACCCTGCGCTGCGACGCGATCGGCCTTGCTTTGCAGCTTGTTCAGGGCACTTAAGTAGGCTTTTGCGGAAGCCACCACGATGTCCGGATCGGCGCCCGTGCCATTGACCACGCGTCCGCTGTTTTGGAGGCGCACCGTCACCTCGCCCTGGCTTTCGGTGGAGCCGCTGATGGCGTTGACCGAGTACAAAACCATCTCCGCCCCACTCTTGACATGCGACTCTATCGCCTTGAGCGAGGCGTCCACCGGCCCATTGCCCTCAGATTTCGCGCTGACCTCGCTCCCGGCTACGGTAAACACAATAGCGGCCTGCGGACGCTCACCCGTTTCGCTGTGCTGGCTTAAGGATACGAAGGCAAATTGCTCTTGCGCTTGGGAAACGCTTTCGTCGCTGACCAGTGCCAGGATGTCTTCATCAAATATCTCAGATTTGCGATCTGCCAGTTCTTTGAATCGGGCAAAAGCCGCATTGATTTCGGTTTCGCTATCGAGTTGCACGCCCAGCTCCAGCAAGCGTTGCTTGAAGGCATTGCGGCCGCTGAGTTTGCCCAACACAATCTTGTTCGCACTCCAGCCCACATCTTCTGCGCGCATGATTTCATAGGTATCGCGCGCTTTGAGCACGCCATCTTGATGAATGCCCGAGGCATGCGCAAACGCATTCGCGCCCACCACCGCTTTATTGGGTTGCACCACAAAGCCGGTCGTCTGGCTGACCATGCGGCTGGCTGCCAGGATATGGCGGGTGTCAATGCCCATGTCCAGGCCAAAATAATCACGCCGGGTTTTCACCGCCATGACCACCTCTTCCAGGCTGCAATTTCCAGCACGCTCACCCAAGCCGTTGATGGTGCACTCCACCTGACGCGCGCCACCAATCTTGACGCCAGCTAATGAATTGGCCACAGCCATGCCCAAATCGTTATGGCAATGTACGGACCAAATAGCTTTGTCCGAATTGGGGATGCGCTCGCGCAGAGAACGGATAAATTCGCCGTACAACTCAGGAATGGCGTAGCCCACGGTATCGGGCACATTGATGGTTCCAGCCCCTTCTTTGATCACCGCCTCGATCACGCGGCATAAAAAGTCCGGGTCGCTGCGGTAGCCGTCTTCGGGGCTGAACTCCACATCGCTGACCAAATTGCGGGCAAAACGCACGGCAAGTTGCGCCTGGGCATAGACCTCGTCGGGCGCCATACGCAGCTTTTTTTCCATGTGCAGGGCAGAGGTGGCGATAAAGGTGTGGATGCGCGAACGCCGCGCGCCTTTGAGCGCCTCGGCTGCGCGCGCAATATCACGGTCATTGGCACGCGCCAGCGAACACACCGTGGCGTCTTTGATGTTATTTGCCACCAATTGCACCGCCTCGAAATCCCCGTTGGAACTGGCGGCAAAACCGGCCTCGATCACATCCACCTTTAGACGCTCCAACTGGCGGGCGATACGCAGCTTTTCGTCGCGCGTCATGGAGGCGCCCGGCGATTGCTCGCCATCGCGCAAGGTGGTGTCGAAAATAATAAGTTGATCAGACATCTTGATACTCCAAAACTTATTCAACGAGGCTCGGCAAGCAATGACTCGGCGACTTATTTATGCATGCCACGCTCATCGGGCTCGTCTGTAGAGGTGCTGATCACACTGACCGGAACACCCCGGAACCGGCGCACGCAATACACCGCATAACCGCTGAAACCGTACACCACAAAAATACCCAGCACCACCGTGGGCGGATCGATGTTGATGATGGCGATACCCAGGGCAATTAGCACGATGACCGCGAATGGCACGCTTTGCTTCATGCTGACGTCTTTAAAGCTGTAAAACGGCACATTGGTCACCATGGTCAAACCTGCATACAGCACCCAGGCAAACATAAACCAGGCCACCGTCGGCGGCGCAATACCCAGATCGGTACACCACCAGATAAAACCCGCCACCAAGGCCGCCGCTGCGGGAGATGGAAGTCCTTGGAAATAGCGCTTATCCACCACATGGGTGTTGACGTTAAAGCGCGCCAGGCGCAAGGCCGCGCAGGAGCAATACACAAAGGCTGCGAACCAACCCCATTTACCCAGTCCCTTGAGCACCCATTCATAAGAAACAAGAGCAGGCGCGGCACCGAAAGACACCATATCGGAGAGCGAATCCATTTGCTCGCCGAAGGCGCTTTGGGTGTTGGTCATACGGGCAACACGCCCGTCCAAACTGTCCAGCACCATGGCGCAAAAAATACCGATGGCAGACTGGTCGAAATGCCCTTGCATGGCCATCACCACCGCATAAAAGCCACCAAACAAAGCGGCCAAGGTAAATAAATTGGGAAGGATGTAGATGCCTTTGCGCCGTTTGCGCACAAAAACTGGCCCCTCGCCATCAGCCTGTGTCTGTGAGTTGTCGTCCATGCAATGATCCTGGTGTAATTCAGTTGTGGCGTGCGACCACACGTTACCCCAGCCGCACAACAGGTGCAGTGTACGCTGGGCTAGCTCGGGTGGCATCCCTCTTCAAATGCCTCTTGAAATGCCAAAGGCCACCGAAGTGGCCTTTGGGCAGAGTCCCTTTTCCAACCAAGGAATAGCTTAGTTGCGGGTTTGATCGACCAGCTTGTTTTTCTTGATCCAGGGCATCATGGCGCGCAAAGTCTCGCCGACTTGCTCGATCTGGTGCTCTGCGGTCAAACGACGGCGGCTGAGCAAAGTCGGTGCGCCAGCCTTGTTTTCCAGAATAAAGCTCTTGGCATATTCACCGGTCTGGATGTCCTTGAGGCACTGGCGCATAGCCGCTTTGGTCGCTTCGGTCACGATGCGCGGACCGGTAACGTACTCGCCGTACTCGGCATTGTTGGAAATCGAGTAATTCATGTTAGCAATACCGCCTTCATAAATCATGTCCACGATCAGCTTGAGTTCGTGCAGGCATTCGAAGTAGGCCATTTCTGGCGCATATCCGGCTTCCACCAGGGTTTCAAAACCGGCTTTGATCAGCTCGACCGTGCCACCGCACAAAACGGCCTGCTCGCCAAACAAATCGGTCTCGGTTTCTTCACGGAAATTGGTTTCAATAATGCCGGCCTTGCCGCCACCATTGGCCATGGCGTAGCTAAGCGCCAGATCACGGGTACGGCCTGATTTGTCCTGGTGGATCGCGATCAGATGGGGCACGCCGCCGCCTTGCGCATAGGTGCCGCGCACGGTGTGGCCGGGTGCCTTGGGGGCGACCATCCAAACGTCCAAGTCGGCACGGGGATTGACCAGGCCGTAATGCACGTTAAACCCATGAGCAAACACCAAAGATGCGCCTGGCTTGATATTGGGCTCGACATCCTGGGTATAGACCGTGCCGATTTGCTCGTCAGGCAACAAAATCATCACCACGTCGGCGGCGCGCACGGCATCAGCCACTTCGGCCACTTTCAAGCCCGCTTTTTCCACCTTGGGCCAAGATGCTCCGCCTTTGCGCAGGCCCACAACGACTTTCACGCCGCTGTCATTCAAATTTTGGGCGTGGGCATGGCCCTGGCTGCCGTAACCGATGATGGCCACCGTCTTGCCTTTGATCAGGCTCAGGTCGCAGTCTTTGTCGTAATACACCTTCATGCTTTTCTCCGAAAAATAATGGCGTCCTACGCCAAGTTACAAAACCAATTCAGCTAGCCCGCTGTTTGCATCAGGATGCCCACAGCGGCACGCCTTCACTTACACGCGTAATACCCGCTCACCGCGTCCGATACCGCTGGCGCCGGTACGCACCGTCTCCAAAATCGCGTCCGTCTCGATGGCCTGCAAAAACGCATCGTTTTTGTCCTGGTCGCCCGTCAGCTCGATGGTGTAGCTTTTGTCCGTTACATCGATCACACGGCCCCGGAAAATGTCGGCCATACGCTTCATTTCTTCGCGCTCTTTGCCCACCGCGCGCACCTTGACGATCATGAGTTCACGCTCGATGTAAGCGCCTTCGGTCAAGTCCACCACTTTGACCACCTCAATCAGGCGGTTCAGGTGTTTAGTAATTTGCTCAATCACATCGTCCGAGCCATTGGTCTGCAAAGTCATGCGCGACAGGCTGGGATCTTCGGTGGGTGCGACCGTGAGAGATTCGATGTTGTAACCACGGGCGGAAAACAGGCCGACCACGCGGGACAGGGCGCCGGGTTCGTTTTCCAGCAAGACAGCGATGATATGTTTCATAGATACAAGACGCCTCTTTTCACCGCCCTCCCCTGTGCGCGGTAACGCACAGGCTTGGCAAGCAATAGATTTGTCAGTCCGTTGTTAATTAAATGTAGTCCGCGCTGCTTACAGGTCTTCCGAGCCCAGCAGCATTTCAGTAATACCCTTACCCGCCTGCACCATGGGGAATACGTTTTCGGTCGGGTCGGTGCGGAAATCCATAAACACCGTGCGGTCTTTTAATCGGCGCGCCTCGCGCAAAGCAGGCTCCACATCTTCGGGCCGTTCAATCAGCATGCCCACATGGCCGTAAGCCTCCGCCAGTTTCACGAAATTGGGGAGCGCGTCCATATAGCTGTGGCTATACCGGCCTTCATATTCCACCTCTTGCCACTGCCGCACCATGCCCAAATAACGGTTGTTCAAAGAGATGACTTTGATGGGCGTGTTGTATTGCAAACAGGTGGAAAGTTCCTGGATGCACATCTGCACCGAGCCTTCACCGGTGATACAAAACACTTCGCTATCAGGCTTGGCCAGTTTGATGCCCATAGCGTAAGGAATACCCACTCCCATGGTGCCCAGGCCGCCCGAATTGATCCAGCGACGGGGTTGGTCAAAGCGGTAATACTGCGCGGCCCACATCTGGTGTTGCCCAACATCCGAGGTGATGTAGGTATCGCCATCCTTGGTCATATTCCACAGGGTTTCCACCACAAACTGGGGCTTGATCACATCGCCTTTGCCGTGGTCGTACTTGAGGCACTGGCGCGCACGCCAACCTTCAATCGTGTCCCACCAAGCGCCCAGCGCGTTCGCATCGGGCTTAACCGTGCTTTCCTTGATCATCGCGATCAATTCATTTAGCACTTCCTTCACGTCACCGACGATAGGAATGTCCACCTTCACGCGTTTGGAAATGCTGGAGGGGTCAATGTCAATGTGGATGATCTTGCGCTCGTTTTGCGCAAAATGCTTAGGGTTGCCGATCACGCGGTCGTCAAAGCGCGCACCCACGGCCAACAAGACATCGCAGTTTTGCATGGCATTGTTCGCTTCAATCGTGCCGTGCATTCCCAGCATACCCAAGAATTTACGATCCGAGGCCGGATAAGCGCCCAGTCCCATCAAGGTGTTGGTGCAAGGGTAGCCGAGCATGTCCACCAAGGTCCGCAGTTCGGCCGAGGCATTGCTTAGCAGTACGCCGCCACCGGTATAAATATAGGGGCGCTTGGCCGCCAGCAAGAGCTGCAAAGCTTTGCGAATTTGACCACCGTGGCCTTTGCGCACGGGGTTGTACG
>CAIPZV010000041.1 GCA_903869595.1 uncultured beta proteobacterium
AGACACCAGCGCTTCCAGCCCGACCTAAGTTCAACGCTTGGCATCGCATCACATCCAGCCCATACCAGTTCATTATTTCTAAGCTCCTTGTACCAAAGAGACCCCTCATGGCAACCAAAACCACCACCCCAAAACCCCTGCGACCGCTCAAAGGCGTGCGCATCCTCAGCCTGGCGCTCAACCTGCCTGGCCCTGCCGCCATGATGCGTTTGCAAGCCATGGGTGCCAGGTGCAGCAAGCTCGAACCCCCGGCGCCCGCCGCCCTGCCCGCAGGCACGCCCGGCGACCCCATGGGCATGTACAACATGCCCGCCTACACCACCTTGCACCAGGGCATCCGCGTGATGCAGGCCGACCTCAAAACCGCCAAAGGCCAAGCGGCGCTGCACAAAGCGCTGGCGCGTACCGATGTGCTGCTCACATCCTTTCGCCCTTCAGCTTTAGACAAACTCGGCCTGGGCTGGGTGGGCCTGAAAAAGCGCTACCCCACGCTCAGCATGGTGGCCATCGTCGGCGCACCGGGCCCACGCGCCGAAGAGCCGGGGCATGACCTGACCTATATGGCTGAAGCCGGTTTGGTTACCGGCATGGACACCCCGCCCTCGCTGTACGCCGACATGGGCGGGTCACTGATGGCCAGCGAAGCGGTGCTGCAAGTGCAGATGCAGCGCATGGCCAGTGGTAAGGGCGCGCACATGGAAGTAGCCCTGTCCGAAGCCGCGCACTACCTGGCGCTGCCGCGCAACTGGGGCCTGACCACCGCAAAGGGAAGCGTAGGGGGCAGCCACGCCGGCTACCGCGTTTACCCCTGCAAAGACGGCCGCGTGGCCTTCGCCGCCCTAGAGCCGCATTTCGCGCAGCGCCTGATGCAAGCGGCAGGCCAATCGCACAGCGATGTGCGCAGCATGTCACGACCCGAGGCGCACGCAGCGGTCGCCGCCTTCGCCAAAGACAAAACCCGCGCGCAGCTTGATGCGCTATCGGTGCAACAAGACGTTCCCTTATTTACCTTAAAAAACTAAGGACAGTGCGCTTCAGACGCATAGCGCTAAGCAAACCCAGGCCCCATCCATGCCACGAATGGCAGGGCCTCAGGTATCGCCGCCCGTGGTGCCGCATAGCACCCGCAGCTATGGCATGTGGAGTCAATCACCCGCTGGCTGTCTGCGTATGCGCACGGCCTCTTTGACGTAGCTGAGCAAGGGCAGCCCCTCGCGCTCCCCCGCCAGTGCGCTCCGCAACTCGGCCAACATAAATTCGGTCACGTCAATGATGGGCAAGCGATCCGGGTTGCGCGCATCGACCCAACGCAAGTCCAGCAACTCGCCATCGACGTGCGGGTCTTGCTGCATGCGGGTATGCGGCACCGCAAAAAAGCGCGCATGAAAACGCCGAGGGCTTTGCGCCGGCGTGATGGCACGGCCCAGGTAGCGCAAGCCAGTGGCGTCCAGGGTCGGCGGGCTGGCATCGGCCCAGCGCCAGCCGCTTTCTTCCTGCGCTTCGCGCAAAGCAGCGCGCACCAAGGCGCCGGCATGCAAGGCATCACGCGCGGCCATGGCACGCACCCATGGCGACGACTGCAAATTAGTCTGCCTGCTGGCCGGATCGCGTCCAGCCGAGCCTGGGGCACCGGCAGCGGCGGCAACTTCTCTTGGTACTCCCGCTGGGGCTTCTGCTCCTGGTTGGGTAACCGTCACGTCCAGCGCATCCGCCGCATCCAGCGCGCCACCGGGGAACACATATACATCGGGCAAAAACCGCGCACCCGGCCTGCGCTTGCCCATCAGCACTTGCACTTGCGCACCCTGGCGTCGGTAAATCAGCAGGCTGGCGGCGTCGCGCGGGCGTACTACCGCAGAGCGGTTGGAAGTTGGGGGCATCGTGGGTAAGTTTTGAAGGTTTAGCGGGATAACGCGAAGGCAATAAGCCCCATATCAGATACAAAGCCACTTCAATGGAATGGAAATGACCGCCTGTAGGCCTTGGGGCGCATGGTAGAGAATACCGCCCTTGTCGGCCGCCTTGCGCAAACCCGGTGCACGGCGGCTTTTTTTTTGGAAGTACATGAAGGACGCCTGCGTGAACCCTTACCCGCATTTGCTCAAGCCCCTGGACCTGGGTTTTACCGAACTCAAGAACCGCGTCATCATGGGCTCTATGCATGTGGGTCTGGAGGAAGCCAAAAACGGCTTTGAGCGCATGGCCGCGTTTTATGCCGAGCGGGCGCGTGGTGGCGTGGGCCTGATCGTGACCGGCGGCATCGCCCCCAATGACCGGGGCCGCCCCCTACCCGGCGGCGCACGGATGGCCACGCAAGAGGAAGCCGACAAACACAAGGTGGTAACGCAAGCCGTGCACGACGCGGGCGGCAAGATCGCCATGCAAATTCTGCACTTTGGGCGCTACGCCTACCACCCGCAGCTGGTGGCGCCCAGCGCGCTCAAAGCGCCTATCAACCCCTTTCGCCCGCACCCTCTCAGCGAAGAAGAAATCGAAGAAACCATTGCCGACTATGCGCGCTGCGCGGCGCTGGCCCAAAGCGCGGGCTATGATGGCGTGGAGATCATGGGCTCGGAAGGCTATCTGATCAATGAATTTATTGCCCGCCAAACCAACCAGCGCGAAGACGCATGGGGCGGCAGCTACGAAAACCGCATCCGTTTTCCGCTGGAAATCGTGCGCCGCATACGCCAAACGGTGCGGGCGAAATTCATTGTGATTTTTAGATTGTCGATGCTGGACTTGGTGGAAGGCGGCTCTACGCTGGCCGAAGTGGTGCAACTGGCGCAGGCGCTCGAATCTGCCGGGGTGACGATTTTGAATACCGGCATCGGCTGGCACGAAGCGCGCATCCCCACCATCGCCACCAAAGTACCGCGTGCCGCTTTTGCCTGGGTGACGGCGCAGCTCAAGGGCAAAGTGGGCATTCCGCTGGTGGCTACCAACCGCATCAACACGCCCGAAGTGGCCGAGCAAATTTTGGCAGATGGCATGGCCGATATGGTGTCCATGGCGCGGCCCTTTTTGGCCGATGCCGACTTTGTGCGCAAAGCCGCCGAAGGCCGGGCCGACGAGATCAACACCTGCATTGGCTGCAACCAAGCCTGCCTGGACCACACCTTTGGCGGCAAGATCACCTCCTGCTTGGTCAACCCGCGCGCTTGCCACGAAACCCTCATGGTCGAAACCCCCACCCCGGTGCGCGAGCGCATTGCCGTCGTGGGCGCAGGCCCGGCCGGGCTGGCCTTTGCCACCACGGCAGCGCGGCGCGGCCTGGACGTCACGCTGTTTGACGCCGCCAGCGAGATCGGCGGGCAGTTCAACATCGCCAAACAAGTGCCAGGCAAAGAAGAGTTTTACGAGACCCTACGTTACTTCGCCAAGCAGATCCAATTGACCGGCGTGACCCTGCGCTTAGGCCAGCGCATGAGCGCGCAAGATTTGCTGGGCGCCGGTTTTAGGCAAGTGGTGTTGGCAACCGGCGTGACGCCGCGCACACCCGCTATCGAGGGCATTGACCACCCCTCGGTGCGTAGCTATTTAGATGTGCTGCGCGACAAATGCAAAGTCGGGCAGCGCGTGGCGCTAATTGGCGCGGGCGGCATCGGCTTTGACACCGCAGAATTTTTACTGCACGAAGGCACTAGCCCCAGCTTGGACGCGGACCAGTTTTTTAAGGAATGGGGCGTGGACCGCAGCTACGCCAGTGCCGGAGGCTTACAGGCAGCGCACATCGCCCCCAGCCCGCGCAAAATTTACCTGCTCCAGCGCAAGAAAAGCAAAGTGGGCGAAGGCCTGGGGAAAACCACCGGCTGGATACACCGCACCTCGCTCAAAAACCGCGAGGTAGAAATGATGAACTTGGTCAGCTACCAGCGCATCGACGACCAGGGCCTGCACATCATGGCAGGCGACACGCCCATGACTTTGGCCGTGGACACCATTGTGGTCTGCGCCGGGCAAGAGCCGCAGCGCGAACTGCAAGCCCAATTGCTGGCAGGCGGCGCACAAGTGCACCTGATCGGCGGCGCGGACGAGGCCGCCGAACTGGACGCCAAGCGCGCCATCTTGCAAGGTACGCAATTGGCGCTGCAATGGGGGGCGCCTGTTAGCCCTGCCAAGGGCACACCATTGAGCGCTGCCCCTGCCGCTGCTACCGCTACCGCTACCGCTACCGCTACCGCTACCGCTACCGCTACCGCTAGCGCTGCCGCCCTCGCTCCAGCTGCCACCTCCGTTCCCCCGCCATCCGCCACTTCTGCGAGCGCGCAAGCGGTCTAAGCGTCTTACCCGCCGCGTCCAAAAGCAATGCCTACTCCCCACCATCAGCCCGCCGATGTCTTGGTGCTGCAGCACCTGCCCGATGACGGCCCGGGCTACCTTGGCCAATGGCTTGACGCCCAAGGAATAAGCTGGCATGTGTTCTGCGCCGCCGCTGGCGAAGCCTACCCCGCTTCGGTCAGCGCTTACCAAGCAATGGCTGTTTTGGGCGGCGAGTGGAGCGCTAATGACGATCGCCCTTCCCTGCGCCATGCCGAAGCGCTAATGCGCGAGGCGGATGCGCTGGGCATTCCCATCGTCGGCCACTGCCTGGGCGGGCAGCTGATGGCCCGCGCTTTTGGCGGCAGCGTAGAGCGTGCCGCCCAACCTGAGATTGGCTGGATGCCGCTGCAAACCACGGGCAGCGCGGCTGCGCGTTACTGGTTTGGGCCGAACGGCGCACCGAGCGGGTCGGGTACTGCGCCAGGCTCTATCACTTACCCATCGTCCGAAAACGCAGGCAAGGAAAGCAGCTTTCACACCCTCTACCAATGGCACCGCGACAGCTTTGTCACGCTGCCGCCGGGCGCGGAGCTGATCGCCTCCTCCCCCGCCTGCGCGCACCAAGCGTTTGCGCTGGGCCCGCACTTGGGCATGCAGTTCCATATTGAAATTACCGCCGAAACAATCGCAATTTGGATAGCTAAACCCGGAGCCACCTTCCCGCGGCTAGCGGAACGCTGGCCGGACAGCGTACAAAGCCTGGTGGCTATGGCTGCGGCCAGTGAACGCCATTTGGCGGGCAGCCACGCACTGGCGGATCAGATTTATGGGGCTTGGCGGGGGCGCTGGAAGGCCTAAATTGCTTGGGTACGGAAGGCCTCGGGCAGGCGAATACCTGGCAAGAAAAACGGGCCCAAAGGCCCGTTTTTATGCTGCTTGCCGCGAAGCATTCAAGCCGTCTTGGACACCCGATCTCCGGTGCCCGTGGCGTTGCCAATCTCGCCCCACTGTGCGGCGTTCAGGTAGGCCAGTTGCGCTCTGGTGAAGCCACTGATCTGCTGGGTACTCATTGCATTGATTTGAGTCGTACTCAAAGCAATCACATCGTCTCGGTCTAGTCGCCCAATTTGTGCACCCGAAAGTCCACCAAGATTCAGGCTTGCAATCTTGCTATCGGCAATGCCTGCCACAGCATTCAATGCAATGCCCATTTGCTGCGCAGTGGTCAAAGCAGAAATCACTTGGTCTACCTGCGCTCCGCTCAGTCTTCCGACTTGCGCCGTGGTCAAGGCCTTGGTCTGGCTGACACTTAGGCTTGCTGCGTTAATGCTGCCAAACGAGGAAGCAGAGATCGCTTTCACCTGCGATGTGGTGAGTGCCGCCACTTGGGCACTACCCAGTCCGGACACGGCCGATGCACTTAAATACCCGATTTCAGTCTCGGTCAACGCCATGACCTGTTTGGAATTAAATGCGCCGACCAAAGTCCCGTTAAAGGCTGCAATCGTGTTGCTACTGAGACTCTGCATTTGATGGGTTGACAAACCTGCAACCTGAGTTTTCTGCAGGCCTTTACCAAAATTTGCTCCCAACATACCGAGTTCGGCCTCTTTGATTGCGAAGACATCTGCCGTAGTCAATCCACCCCAAGCAGATGTAGACAGTGCTGCCAATTGGTCACCATTCAATGCATCGATATTCGTTGCTCCCAAACCAGCGACTTGGCTTGATGACAATTGGGCCATCTGCGATACAGTGAAGTTTTTGCTGTCAAGGGTTCCCATCGTAGCGGCTGTGATGCCCTTCATGGCACTTGAGGAAACGTGCCGCATCTCACTGGCGTCAAAGACGTTCACGGCTAACACCTTGTCGATTTGCTTGGCAGAAATTTGGCTGATTTGCGAAATGTTCAAGAGTCCGGCCTGGCCAGTGACGAGCGCCGCCAATGCATCGGCATCTATGCTGCCGATGGCCGCCGCCGAAATGGCTTGGGTTTGCGTCGTTGTCATGGCGGCAACATTGGCCGTGGTCAGACCGGACACCGCCGAAGCCGATAAACCTTGGATTTCACTGACCGTCAATTTGGAAACCTGCGCTGATGAAAGGCTGGCGATTTGCGAGCCTTTTACTGCGGCAATAGCACCGGCACTGAGCGCTTGCAGTTGTTCGGTTTTTAATGCCGAGAACCTGGTCGCATCCAGCCCGGCGATGGAGATGGCACCCAGTCCTGCGACCTGCGTGGTGCTCAATGCGGCAATTTCATTGGTTCCCAAGCCAGCCCATGCAGCCGAGGATAAGGCACCCAGCTGATCTGCTTTCAAGGCCGTGGTGGCATTGGTTTGCATGGCATCGAGCTTGCTGGCTGAAAGCGTCTTTAATACCTTTGCATCAAGTACCACCGCTTGCTTGGTGGTTAAAGATGCAAACTGATCACTAACAGCGCCAGCTGCGAATTTAGAGTCGAGCGCTGCAACCTGGGTTGTGGAAAGTGCCGCCACCACTTGCGTGCTTACCCCCTTCCATGCAGCAGCTGAGATGGCCCCAATTTGGTCCGCGCTCAATGCCGTTACTTTGTCAGTGCTTAACGCGCCAAGCGCACCTGCCGACAGTTGCCCAACCTGCGCTGTTGAAAGGCTGGTAATGCTGGTAAGTCCTGCCACCTTGCTGGAAGCCAAGCCGCCGATCGCCTGTGCGCTGAGCGCGGTCAGTTGCGTGGTGCTTAAGGACCCGACGACGGAAGCCGCTTGCGTGGACGATAAGCTTCTCAATTGCGCTGAACTCAACGCCACTATACTGCTGGTGGTGAGGTTGGCCAGGTCTGCCGCTGAAACAGTGCTGATCGTTTTTGCAGATATGGCGGCGGCCTGTTGCGTTGACAGTTGCGAGAAGTTCAGTCCGGCTATTCCGTTTCCGGTCAAACTGCTGATTGCGGAAGAGCCTAGCGCTTGGACTTGGGCTGTTCCAAAAGATGCAGCCTGTACACCTTGCAGCGAAGAGATGGTGGAGGCGCTCAGTACTGCAACCTGCGAAGTTCCCAAATTGGAAACCTGAGCGCCTGTTAAGCCGGACCCAAACTTGCTACCCAATGCGGCCACCTCGGCGGTGCTCAGGGCGGCCACATTGGCATTACTGACCCCACTCCAGGCGCTAGATGCAATAGCTGCAACTTGCGCGGTCGTAAATGAACTTAAATTACCCAAGCTACCCACTTTGGCGGCGCTCATGGTGGAGATTGCCGAGGCGCTTAAGATGGAAGAGGTCGTTGTCAACGCCGCCACTTGGCTGGCACTAGCGCCTAAGCCGAAGTTAGCTCCCAAGGCGCTGATCGAGCCCGAGCTGAGCGCCGCAATCTCACCCGTCGTAAAACCCGCCCAGGCAGACGCAGAAACTGCCGCAATTTGGGTTGAGGTCAACGCGGCCACTTGTATAGATGTCATGGAAGCAAATTGCTTCGCCGAAATTTGCGACACTTGCTTCGCGGTCAGACTAGCAACTGCGGTGGTACTGATGCTTGGTAAATTCACCAAGTTAGCCCCCGAAACATAAGATGTAGTGGGTACGATGTTATTGACGGCCATAAAGGACACCTAAAAGGAGTTCGGATAACACCACATCGGGCGGTTTATAAAATACTTTACAAAAACTCCTCGATATTTTGCAAATTGGCGAAAATAATTTTTTCCTGACTAAATCTGACAGTAAATACGCCAAATAAGTCGATTTGTCTGAGGAAATATAATGTTTTGCAGATGCCGGCTGGAAGGCGGGCAAGCCCACCGTGCGCCTAGAGACCCTGCTCAAAGTATTGCACGCGCTAGGTGGCAGCTTGGCGGTGGAGGGCTTGGCTTGATATGACACGCCAACTGGAAGTCTGGTTACTCGGCGTACACACGGGAACGCTATCGCAAATCGAGGGACGTCTGAGTTTTGCCTATGCGCCACGTCGGGCTCTTTTCGTTCAGCCAATAAAAAACCCTAAGTAATTGATTTACTTAGGGTTTTGATTCTGGCGGAGAAGGCGGGATTCGAACCCGCGGAGGGTTTTACCCCTCGCACGCTTTCCAGGCGTGTGACTTAAACCGCTCATCCACCTCTCCAGAACCGCCAAGTTTAACCCGAGTCAGCAGCCTTGCCCGCAGAGCGTTGGCGCACATCGTGGTTCACCAGTTCAAAGCCGCGCTGTTTATAGCTTTTCCAGCGCTCGCTGGCGTACTAGCGTTTCAAGCCTTAGCGAGTCCCTGCGCCACAGCATCGCGCAAGGCTGCGTTGATGCGGGTCTGCCAGCCCGGGCCTGTGGCCTTAAACGCGTCCAATACATCGGCGTCCACGCGCATATTCAGGGTCGGGCGCTTGACTGCAAGGGCTGGCCGACCGGGGCCGCGCTTTATAGTTGCGTGTCGCCAATAAGCCGTCACGGCGTCGGGTTGATTGGGGTCATAGGGGCCATCATGTACGGCATGGGCGATAGGCGCATCCCTCGCAGCCTCGCGTTGGACGCGCTCCCAATCGCTAGCAGTGTGCTTGGACTTAAGCGGTGTGTTCGGCATACAGTTTCCAACTTGTGGGGCGCATCAAATATCAGCGACGCGTCACTCAATGACAGTCCGTGCTTGACGATATTGGCTGCATCCTTGCGAGGATCAAATGTGAATCGCATTGCACTATTTATTGTATAGGCATAAATTAAGGCCGTCTATGTACTGGCATGGGTCACGGATTTTTCAGCGCTGCTAGACGCGAGGCGGCTTAGGCGCGTCGAATAACCTTCCGGGTTTAACCCGAGTCCGTGGCCTTGCCCGCGGAGCGTTGGCGCACATCGTGGTTGACCAGTTCAAAGCCGCGCTGTTTATAGGTTTTCCAGCGCGCTCGGGCGTCTTGGATGGCTTGTTCGTCCGCGGACACCAGTTCTATCACCCGCTCGCGGGCGTGGGGGTCGTCCGGCAATTGGTCGGTCATATTGATGAGCACGGACTGACGGGCCAAGTCCGTGGGCACTTGCGCTGCCAGCAAAACCGCGCTGCGGGACGCAATCGCAGCTGGGGCATCGACCATAGCGTGGGGCGTGAAGCCCGCAGCCTCATCGGCCCACAGTGCCAGGTCCATGCGCCGCAGAGTGGCAACATCGCCCAGGATGAGCGCTTGCGCCCCACTGGCCAGCACTTTGCGCACCAGGCGGCAGCAATAGGCCACCCGGTCGTCTATGCCGACGTGGAAGGCGACCTGCGTCACTTGGCTTGCGCGGGCCCCAGCAGGTATTCCACCAGCAGGCCAACGGGCCTGCCGGTAGCACCTTTTTGCGCCCCGCTCTTCCAGGCGCTACCAGCAATGTCCAGATGCCCCCAGGGGAACTTTTCGGCAAAGCGTTGCAAAAACTTGGCTGCCGTCACGGCACCGGCGGCGCGTCCGGCTATGTTGGCGACATCGGCGAAATTGGTTTTTAGGCCTTCGGCGTAGTCTTCATCCAAAGGCATGCGCCAGCACAGGTCTTGCGCCCTATCGCCCGCGCTGGCCAAGGCCTGAGCCAGGTCTTCGTGGTCCGAAAACATGCCGGTACGCACCGCGCCCAGGGCAACCACACAAGCGCCGGTCAGGGTGGCGATGTCCACCACCGCCGTGGGCTTGAAGCGCTCGGCGTAGGTCAGGGCGTCGCACAAAATCAGCCGGCCTTCGGCGTCGGTATTGAGGATTTCAATGGTTTGGCCGCTCATGCTGGTGACGACGTCGCCGGGTTTGACGGCTTTGCCGTTGATCAGGTTTTCGCAGGAGGGGATCAGGCCGACGACGTTGATGGCGGGTTTGAGCAGGGACAAGGTCTTGAAAGTGCCCAAGACACTGGCCGCGCCGCACATGTCGAACTTCATTTCGTCCATTTCGGCGGCGGGCTTGATGGAAATGCCACCGCTGTCAAAGGTGATGCCCTTGCCCACGATGACCGCGGGGGCCTTGGTTTTAGATGCGCCCTCGTAGCGCAGGACGATAAAGCGCAAGGGCTGGTCCGAGCCCTGGGCTACCGCCATGAAAGAGCCCATGCCCAACTTAGCCACTTCGCGCGGACCCAGCACGGTGCAGCTGATTTTGGGGTGCTTAGCCAGGGCCTGGGCGGCGCTGGCCAGGTCGGTGGGCGTGGCCAGATTGGCTGGGCGGTTGGCCCATTCTTTGGCTAGTTCCACCCCGGCGACCACCGCTACGGCCCGGTCAAACTCAGGTTTGACCTCGGCCACCTTCGGCACCGCGATCAGGGTTTTTTGCAGGCTGCGCGGCTGTGGCTTGGATTTGCTGGTGGTGTAAACGTAGGTGCCATCGGCCACCGCCAGCACGGCGGCGCGCACTGCGTCCGGGCTGGCTGCTCCGGCAAAACAAATCACCAAGCGCTTGAGGCTGGCCGATTTGCCCAGGCCCAAGGCCGCATGCAGGGCATTTTTGACCTGGCGCGCTTTGCCCTCCCCCGCGCTGGCCAGCACCACGCGCACGGCGGCGGCTTGACTGGGGCGGTACAGGGCCAGGCATTTGCCCACGCCGGTTTCCAGGTCGCCCGATTTCAGGACACCGCCGATTAACTGGGATACAGCGTCTTTACCAGACTTAAAGTCTTTTGGAACCAGCACCACCAGCAAGTCACATTTTTCAACGGCGGCGGCGGCTAGATCCAAGGCTTTGATTTCAAAGTTCATAATTGACCCTTTCTACGGCGCCCATGTTATTCCATTCCTCCATCCGCAAGGAACTCGCGCGCACCTTTGGCGCCACCTTGGTGATTCTGATTACCGTGGTGATGACCACGACCGTAATCCGGACATTGGGCGAGGCTACCCGCGGCCTGCTTGACCCCACAGATGTCATGATCATCATGGGCTACTCTTTGCTATCGCAAATGCCGGCGATTTTGTCTTTCAGCCTATTTTTGACCATTGTCAGCGTCCTTACCCGGATGTATCGGGACAGCGAAATGGTAATTTGGCTGGGCAGCGGTCAGGGCCTCAGTTCGCTGATCCGCCCGCTTTTGCGCTTTGCCTGGCCGGTTTTTGTGCTGATCCTGACCCTGGCATTGCTTGTTTTGCCTTGGGCTTCGAGCCAGATTGAGGACTTACGGGATAAGTACCAAAAGCGCAGCGATGTCTCCCGCGTGGAGCCCGGTCAGTTTCAGGAGTCGGCCAATGGGGACAAGGTGTTTTTTATCGATAAAGACAGCTCTAACAAAGAGCAAGGCATCAACGTGTTCATGGTGACCCGCGAGGGAGGTATCGAAACCGTTACCTCGGCCGGCCGGGGCGCGGTGCAGGTGGTTGATGACCAAAAACGCTTGGTACTGGAGAACGGACAGCGGGTAGAAATTGCGACGGACACGCGTGAAGCCAATTTCAGCACCTTCGAGCGTTACAGCATCAAACTGGGCTTTGACGCGCCCAGCGCGCGCAACTTCGTTCCTGCATCGACCCTGCCGACCAACTACCTGCTGACCTCAAACTTGCCCGCGCACCAAGGCGAACTGGTTTGGCGTTTCGGGTTTTTTCTAGCGGCTGTGAATGTGATTTTTTTGGGGCTGGCGGTCTCGGGCTTTAACCCGCGCGTAGGGCGGGCGAGCAACCTGGTTTTTGCCTTCATGGCCTACTTGGTGTATTTCAATATGCTAGCCCTCGGCAAAAACTGGGTTGAAACCGGGCAAATGCCTGCGGTGAATCTCTTGTTGGCGCTCCACGGTGGGGTGTTGGCGTTCAGCCTTTTGTGGCTGACGATACGACAGAACCATTGGACTTTGCGCTTACCCGCGCGCTGGCTTGCAGGGGCGCGCGGGTGAAAACGCTGCGCAAACTGCTATACGTTGAGGTACTGGCTGCGGTGACACTGGTCATCCTGGCTTTTAGTGCTTTGTTTTTGTTCTTCGATCTAAGCGATGAGCTCAATACCCTAGAAAACAACAAGTCCATGGGTTACACCATTGGCAAAGCGCTGGCCTATGTCGCATTCATGGTTCCTAGTCACCTTTATGAATTGATGCCGATTGCGGTGCTGATCGGCACTATTTTCGTGATGGCGCGCTTGGCGCAAAGCTCTGAATTCACGATATTGCGCACTAGTGGACTAGGGCCCTGGCAGGCCTTGCGCGCTTTAATGTTGCTAGGCTTGGGTTTTGTAGCGCTCACCTTTACGCTGGGCGACTACCTGGCGCCCATGGCCGATAAAACTGCGCAGGCGATGAAGGCCCAGGCGATGGGTCAAGTATCCCTGGGGCGTACCGGGGCCTGGATTAAGGATAAACAGACCTACAGCAGCTTCTCGGTCAACGTAGGCGCGGTGGAGGGCAAAACCGGTATGAAGGGCATCCGCATTTTTGAACTGGACAATAAAGGGCACATCATTTCAGTCATGCAAGCGCGCAGCGCTGATTTCGGGCCGGGACAATCTTGGTCCCTACATGACGTGACGCGTACAGAGTTTGCAGATATGGGTACGCCGCAAGCGCGTGCCAACACTACAAACTATGCGCAGCTAAGTTGGCTGAATCAAATCAGTGCCGAAATGGTCGCCTCGGCCTTGCTGCGCCCGGAGCGCATGGGCACGATTGAATTGTTTCAGTATGTGCGACACCTCAACACGAATGGGCAGTCGGCGCAAAAATATGAAATTCAGTTTTGGAAAAAAGTGTTTTACCCCTTAAGTTGCCTGGTGATGGTGATGCTGGCCCTGCCCTTTGCCTATCTGCACTTTCGCAGCAGCGGCACCACGCCCATGGTATTTGTGGGCGTGTTGGCCGGCATCAGCTTTGTGCTGCTCAATAACCTAGTGGGCGATTTGGGCTATTTGCAAGGTTGGCAAGCCTGGTTTACCGCTGCCCTTCCCGGCCTGATTTACTCTTTTATTTCCCTGGCGGCCTTTGGCTGGCTGGTGGCGCGGCAATGAGCACACCAAAGCCCGGCGCCCAGCGCGCCATCGTCTTGTTCGCCCATGGCTCGCGGGATCCGTTGTGGCACCGCCCCATCCAGGCGGTGGCCAATGCCATCGGACTTCGCGCGCCCGGTACCCCCGTGGCTTGCGCCTACCTAGAACTGAGCACACCCGATCTGCACACCACCTGCGCCAGCCTGATTGGCCAAGGCGCCAAAGCGCTAACGATCGTGCCCATGTTCCTGGGCGTGGGCAAGCATGCCCGGGAGGACCTGCCAGCGCTCATGGCGCAAATGCGGCAGCACTGGCCCGACGTGGACTTCCAGTTGCAAGCGGCGGTGGGCGAAAACCCGCGCCTGATTGAACTATTAGCCGACATTGCGCTAAGCTAAAGCGAGATTTGAAACGCAAATTAATGCATAATGAATGGATTCTTTAGCTTAATTTAGTTATGAACCTTCACCAATTTCGCTTTGTCCAGGAAGCCGTGCGGCACAACCTGAACCTGACCGAAGCGGCCAAGGCCTTGCACACGTCCCAACCCGGGGTTTCCAAAGCGATCATCGAGCTGGAACAAGAGCTAGGCATCGAAATCTTTACCCGCCACGGCAAACGCCTGAAGCGCGTCACCGAGCCAGGGCGCCATGTGGTCAGAAGTATCGACCTGATACTGCGCGAACTGGGCAACCTTAAGCGCATCGGCGAGCAATACAGCCAAGAGGACAGCGGCACGCTGTCGATTGCCACCACCCACACCCAGGCGCGGTATGTGTTGCCCGAAAAAGTGGCCAGCCTGCGCACCAGCTTCCCCAAAGTCAATGTGAGCTTGCACCAGGGCGCGCCGGACCAGGTAGCGCGTATGTTGATCGAGGAGGTGGCCGAAATCGGCATCGCCACCGAGTCGCTAGCCTCTTACCCGGAACTGGTGACCCTGCCCTGCTACGAATGGCAGCACATGCTGGTGATGCCGGTAGACCACCCGCTGGCTTCGCGCACCCGCATCACCTTGGAAGACGTGGCCGCAGAGCCTTTGATTACCTACCACCCGTCTTTTACAGGCCGCACCAAGATCGACGCCGCCTTTGCCGCGCGCAAATTGCAGCCGCGCATTGCCCTAGAGGCCATTGATTCGGATGTGATAACCACCTATGTGCGCCTGGGCCTAGGCCTGGGCATTGCAGCCGAGATGGCGGTGCGCGACTTGCAAAAAGAAGGCGGCAAGAGCGGCCTGGTGGTGCGCCCCGCCGGCCATTTGTTCGGCCAAAATATGACGCGCGTCGCTTTCAAACGCAGCGCCTATTTGCGCAACTTTGTCTACACATTTACCGAACTGCTAAGTGATCGCCTCAGCCGCCAAACCGTGGAGCGAGCCATGGGTGGACACTTCACCGATTCGGATATCTAAGCCACCTCGCCATCAACCCCTTAGCCGCCGTTTCCACCATGCCCCACAGCACCCCCGACGCTCCTGTTTTTCCCACCCCGGCCTTACGCAGTCGCCTACCGGAAGTAGGCACTACGATTTTCACGGTGATGTCGGCCCTGGCAACCGAGCACAAGTCGGTGAACCTGGGCCAGGGCTTTCCGGACTTTGCCTGTGACCCGGCCTTGCTCGACGCAGTGAGCCAGGCCATGCACCAGGGCCACAACCAATACCCGCCTATGGCTGGCGTGTTGGCCTTGCGCGAAGCAGTGGCTGACAAATTGCACAGCCTGTACGGGCGCAGCTACCGCCCGGCCGACGAAATTACCATCACCGCCGGGGCTACCCAGGCCATTATTTCCATCGTGCTGGCGGTGGTGCATCCTGGCGACGAAGTGATCGTGCTAGAGCCTTGCTACGACAGCTACCTGCCCAACATCGCGCTGGCAGGTGGCGTGGCGGTACGTGTGCCTTTGACGCCGGGCACCTTTCGTCCGGACTTTGACAAGATTGCTGCGGCACTTAGCCCGCGCACACGCTGCATCATCATCAACTCGCCCCACAACCCCAGCGGCACCATTTGGAGCCGCGCGGACATGCTGCGCTTGCAGGAAATTTTGGCGCCCACCGATGTGCTACTCATCAGCGACGAGGTGTACGAGCACATGGTATTTGACGGCGCCCCGCACGAAAGCGCAGCTCGCTACCCCGGCCTGGCGGCGCGCAGCTTTATCGTCTCCAGCTTTGGCAAAACTTACCATGTCACCGGCTGGAAAGTCGGCTTTGTGGCGGCTCCGGCATCGCTCAGCGCTGAAATGCGCAAAGTGCACCAGTTCAATGTATTTACCGTGAACACACCGGTGCAATATGGTTTAGCTGCGTTTATGCAAGAGCCCTCCCGCTACCTCGAATTGCCTGTCTTTTACCAGCGCAAACGCGATCTGTTCCGTCAAGGGCTTGAGAACACCAAGTTCCGCCTGCTGCCCAGCGAAGGCACGTTTTTCCAGTGCGCAGAAATTTCCGAAGTCAGCGATATGAGCGAGGCCGAGTTTTGTCGTTGGTTGACGGTAGAAATTGGCGTTACCGCCATCCCGATGTCGGCTTTTTACCGCGATGCCTTTGACCAAAAAATCGTACGCTTTTGCTTTGCTAAAGAAGAAGCCACGCTGCGCAAAGGCCTGGAGCGATTGGCCAAGCTGTAAATAAGCGTTTTGCAAGTTCATCCTCGCCAAGAGCCAAGCGACGCGGCGATCCATGCAAGCATGAAGCCCTGGATTACCGCGGCCTGCGGCATCGAAATGATGTGTTTGGATTTGGGCAGGGGGTGCCTCAACGTGTTTCGCCATTTGAACTATTTAACGATATTTTTTCGAAAGTACCCAAAATATGCCACTGACTATTAGCGCCCACACCGACGGCTTTGCCACTGCTCCCCAAATCGCGCCCGAGGACATGCCCGCCATCGCGGCGCACGGCTTTAGCACCGTGGTAAACAACCGCCCCGATGGCGAAGGCGGGCCCGATCAACCCAGTTCGCAAGCCATGGCAACGGCGGCGCAGGCAGCGGGTTTGGAGTACCACTATCTACCGGTGATCAGTGGCCAGATTACGCCTGAACAAGTAGCCAGCTTTGCTGCCATCGTGGCGGCATCGACCGGGCCGGTACTGGCCTTTTGCAGAAGCGGCGCGCGCTCGACCAATATCTGGCGCATGGGCCAGTAAGGTTTAGCTGCCTAATTGCGCCCAAGCCTTTTCTAGACGCTTGACGCTCACAGGCTGGGGTGTGCGCAGCTCTTGCGCAAAAAAACTGACGCGTAATTCTTCCATCAACCAGCGAAATTCGGCCATGCGTTCATCGACTGCGCCTTTGCGCTCGGCCACCAATCGCCAGTAGCGCTGCTCCAAGGGGCGCAACTCGGCCAGGCGGGCGGCATCGCGCGCTGGGTCTGCGCGGTATTTGTCCAGGCGCAAGGTGATGGCTTGTAGATAGCGCGCCAAATGCTGCAAACGCGGCCAAGGTGTAGTGTGCAAAAAGCGCTTGGGTACCAGGCGCTGCAATTGTGCACTGGCATCCTCGCAGGCGGGCGCGGCATTTTTGCTGTCTTTGATTTTGCGCGCCGCGTTTTGGTATTCCAGCAAGATGCTTAAAGCCATTCGCGCCACTTCATTGGCGATCAGGGTCAGGCGGCCCCGGCCTTCGTCCAAACGTTTTTGAAACGCGGCAGCGTCCGTGGGCAATGGCTCCAGCAAAAACGCCCGCTCCAGCGCCAGCGCAATGATCTGGGCTTTGAGTTCTTCCACCGTGCCGCCGGCTGCATTACTGCCATCGACCTTGCCTACTTGCATGTAAGCCGCGCCCATTTTTTGCAAGTCCGGAATATTTTTTTCTAGGTACTTAATCGCTTCTTTTAGTTGCAAAGCAAACAAACGCGCCAGGCCGCTGCGGTGTTTGGCGGCGGCGATTTGCGGCTCGTCAAACACTTCCAGTTTAACGGCGTCCCCGCCATCGACCAGGGCAGGGAATCCGATCACCGCATGCGCGCCTTTGCGTATTTCCAGCAGTTCGGGTAATTCGCCAAAGGTCCAGGCGGTGTAGCGCTGTTCGGCGCTGTGTACTTGCGCGTTGGCACCCCCTTGCCCCCGGCCAGTGCTGTTTGCAGCTTGCACATGCGTAGCACCAGAAGAAGCTTGGCCCGTAATAGGCCGCGCGCCCCGCGCATCGCCGCTGCCTTGACCTTGACCGCCCTGCACAACACCAGGCTTCGCAGTGCTGGTGTCTTTGGGCGCCTGGGCAGGCACGGTATCGCTCAACTTGAGCGCTGCCAGCGCCTGGAAGGCACCCCGCGCCTGCGATCCCCATTGCGCTTTAAGCGCACCCAAATTGCGGCCCTGCCCCAACTGACGCCCATGCTCATCGACCACACGGATGTTCATGAAGAAATGCGCAGGCAGCATGTCCACTTTGATATCGGCGCGCACAATGTCCAGCGCCGTTGCTTCGCGCACGAGTTTGAGCAAGGCATCAACCAAGCCCCCCGCGCCAAAGCGTTCGGGCGCATTCAGTACTTCGGCCATGCGCGCCGCCGTGTCGGGCAGCGGAACCAGGCGCGAACGCGGCCTTTGGTGCAAGGTCTTGAGCAAGGCCTGCACTTTGTCCTTGAGCATGCCTGGCACTAACCATTCGCAGCGCTCTTCATTGACTTGGTTGAGTACAAACAAAGGCACCGTCACCGTCACGCCATCGCGCGCATCACCGGGTTCGTGCAAATACGTGGCCGCGCAATCCACGCCGCCCAAGCGCGCCGTCTTGGGAAACTGGCTGGTGGTAATGCCCGCCGCCTCATGGCGCATCAGTTCTTCGCGGGTCAGCATCAAGAGCGTGGGCTGCTTTTTTACTTCATCGCGGTACCAGCGTTCGCAGCTGTATCCGCTGCATACATCGGCGGGCAGTTGCTGGTCGTAAAATGCGTAAATCAAGGCGTCATCGACCAGCACATCCTGGCGCCGGGCTTTGTGCTCCAGGTCCTCGACTTGTTTAATCAACTTCAGGTTGGCCGCTAAAAACGGCAGCGGCGTTTCCCACACCCCCTCGACCAGCGCCTGGCGGATAAATATTTCCCGCGCACCGGCCATATCGACCCGGCTGTAGTTGACGCGCCGCCCGCTGTAGACCACCATGCCGTATAAAGTGGCCCGCTCCAGCGCCACCACTTCAGCAGCTTTCTTCTCCCAGTGCGGGTCCAGCAATTGTTTTTTGAGCAAATGGCCTCCCACTTGTTCGATCCATTGCGGGTCGATGGCCGCTATACCGCGCCCGAACAAGCGCGTGGTCTCGACCAGCTCGGCCGCAATAATCCAGCGCCCGGGCTTTTTCACCAAATGCGCCCCCGGATGCGGGAAGAACTTGATGCTGCGCGCGCCCAGGTATTCGCCCTGCTGGCCTTCGGCCTCGAGCTTGCAGCCCACGTTGCCCAGCAAACCGGCCAGCATGGACAAATGCAATTGCTCGTAAGACGCGGGCGCCGTGTTGATACGCCATTGGTGTTCGGCCACCACGGTGAGCAACTGGCTATGGATGTCTTTCCATTCGCGCAAGCGGCGCACGCTGATAAAGTTTTGCCGCAGCAATTGTTCAAACTGGCGGTTGCTCAGTTTGTGCGCGCCGCTGACCTCGGCTTTATCGCCACGCGCCGCGCCAATCCATTTCCAAAGTTTTAGGTAACCGGAAAACTCGCTCTTCTCGTCGTCAAACTTGGCATGTGCCTGGTCCGCCTGCTGCTGTGCTTCCATAGGCCGGTCGCGCACATCCTGCACGCTCAGCGCCGAGGCGATGATCAGCACCTCGTCCAGGGCCTCGCGCTTGCGCGCCTCCAAAATCATGCGGCCCACACGCGGGTCCAGCGGCAGGCGCGCTAGCTCCTGCCCCAGCGGCGTGAGTTCGTTGGCATCGTCCACCGCGCCCAGCTCTTGCAGCAATTGGTAGCCGTCCGCAATCGCCCGGCCCGATGGGCGCTCCAGAAACGGAAAGTCTTCCACCGCGCCCAAGCGCAGCGACTTCATACGCAGAATCACCCCGGCTAATGAGGAGCGCAGTATTTCCGGGTCGGTAAAGCGCTCGCGCCCGGCAAAGTCTTTGTCCTCATACAGACGTATACAAATGCCATCGGCCACCCGCCCGCAACGCCCGGCACGCTGGTTGGCCGAGCTTTGGCTGATGGGCTCCACCAGCAATTGCTCCACCTTGCTGCGAAAGCTGTAGCGCTTGATGCGCGCCCTGCCGCTATCAATCACAAAGCGGATGCCGGGCACCGTCAGCGAGGTCTCGGCCACGTTGGTGGCCAGCACAATGCGCCGCCCGGTGTGGCCTTCAAAAATGCGGTCCTGCTCGGCCTGGCTTAGGCGCGCAAACAGCGGCAGCACTTCGCAGTTGCGCAAGACCGGCTGGTGGCTCAGGTGGCGGCGCAAATGGTCTGCCGCTTCGCGGATTTCGCGCTCGCCGGGCAGGAACACCAATATGTCGCCAGCAGCCCCGCCGCGCCAGAGTTCATCGACGCCTTCGGCAATGGCATCGTTCACGTCGTAGTCGCGCCGCTCTTCAAAAGGCCGGTAACGTTGCTCCACCGGAAACATGCGGCCCGACACCATGATCACCGGCGCAGGGGTCAGCGTTTTTGCCTCTTGCGTGCCTTGCAGGCTGGCAAAGTGATCGGCAAAGCGCTGCGCATCGATGGTGGCCGAAGTCACGATTACTTTCAGGTCGGGCCGGCGCGGCAGTATCTGGCGCAAATAGCCCAGCAAAAAATCGATGTTCAGGCTGCGTTCGTGCGCCTCGTCGATGATCAGCGTGTCGTACGCCTGCAAGAGCGGGTCGGTCTGCGTCTCAGCCAGCAATATGCCGTCAGTCATGAGCTTGACCGAAGCATCGCGGCTCAGGCGGTCCTGAAAACGCACCTTAAAGCCCACCACCTCGCCCAAGGGCGTGTGCAATTCTTCGGCAATGCGCTTGGCCACGCTGCTGGCGGCGATGCGGCGCGGCTGGGTGTGACCGATCAGCTTGCCGCGCGGCGCGGGTTTGCCATTGGGCAGCACTTTGGGGTAATTGCACAGGCCGCGCCCCATGGCTAAGGCGATTTTGGGCAGTTGGGTGGTCTTGCCCGAACCGGTCTCACCGCAGACGATGATGACCTGATGGCGCGCCAACAAGGCCATGATTTCCTCGCGCCGGGCAGAGACCGGGAGGTTTTCGGGGAATTCGATACGCAAAGAGGAAGCCATCCTCGTGATTATCACCCAAGTCACAGGTTCACGATTTCACACAATTACGTGAAGTCGTGTTGATGGGTGCTACACTCTACGCCAATTCCACCGGGAGCCTGCCCATGTCCAACCTCACTATTTCTTTAGACGACGAATTGATCAAGCAAGCGCGGATCCGCGTGGCGCAGCAAGGCACATCCTTAAGCGCCAAGGTGCGCGAGCTTTTGCAGCATTACGTCAACGGCACCGATGACGCGACCAAGCGGCTGCGCGAAGAATCTACTACCAAGCTCATGCTGGCTATCGAACACGCCACCTTGGCGACCCAAGCGCTCCCTCCCTCCGCCCAGGTAACGACGAAGGCAACACTGCGGGAGGCGCTTTATGCCGATGACTTCCGCGCCAAGGACCGTAATGCAAGCAGCCCGAACACCATGGCAGCGCAGCAGGAACCGCAGTGAGCGTTTTCTTTGATACCAATGTTTTGGTGTACTGCACCGACACCACTGCACCCGAAAAGCAGGCTATCGCCAGGGCGCTGGTTTCAACCGCCAGCGCCAGTGGTGATGCCATGGTCAGCACCCAAGTGCTGATCGAGCTCTTCAACGTATTCACCCGCAAGCAACAGATGCCGCCCGCACACGCCAAAGCGCTGGTCACGGCTTACACGGGCTGGTCGGTGGTACCGAGCGACGTGGCACTCGTAACGGCGGCCATAGAAAAGTCGATGCAACAGCAGCTCTCCATTTGGGACGCCATGGTCATTGAAGCCGCATTGCGTGGCGGTGCACAAACGCTTTATACCGAAGACCTGACCCACGGCCAGCGTTTTGATGCGCTCACCGTGGTGAATCCTTTTATCTCATAAACACGTAGGTCCGACGCCCCGCTTTCGCTACATTAGCGCCACCCAGCCACCCAACAGCCCACCCGCCGCCCATGACCTCTGTCTTTAACTTCACCTTTGTGCCCTGGTTCAGGTCGGTGGCGCCCTATATCCACAAATTCCGCCACCAAACTTTTGTCGTCGGTATTGCAGGAGAAGCGATTGCAGCGGGCAAGCTGCCGCACCTGGCGCAAGACCTGGCCATGATCCAGAGCATGGGCGTCAAAGTGGTGCTGGTGCATGGCTTTCGGCCCCAGGTGAACGAGCAACTCAAAGCCAAAGGCCATACCGCCAAGTATTCGCACGGCATCCGCATTACCGACGAAATCGCCCTCGACTGCGCGCAAGAGGCCGCAGGCCAACTGCGCTACGAAATCGAAGCGGCCTTCAGCCAGGGCCTGCCCAACACACCTATGGCGGACTCCACGGTGCGGGTGATCAGCGGCAACTTCATCACCGCGCGCCCGGTGGGCATTGTCGATGGCGTGGATTTCCAAAACTCCGGCGTGGTGCGCAAAGTCGATACCGCAGGCATTAGCAAAGTGCTGGACATGGGCGCCATGCTGCTGCTCTCGCCCTTTGGTTTTTCGCCTACGGGTGAGGCTTTTAACTTAACGATGGAAGAAGTGGCCACCTCGGTGGCCACCGCCTTGCAGGCCGATAAACTGATTTTTCTGACCGAGGTTCCCGGCATCTTGCAGCGTCCGCTCGAGCCGCTTAGCGAAGACAACCCGGTGGACACCGAACTCCCGCTGGCCGCTGCCGAGGCCTTGTTGCTGGAAGCGCCCCCTGCACGTGAGCCCGCCGATGTGGGCTTTTATTTGCAGCATTGCGTAACCGCCTGCAAAGGCGGTGTCGAGCGCAGCCACATCATTCCCTATGCGGTCGATGGCGCCATCTTGCTAGAGGTCTATGTGCACGACGGCATAGGCACCATGATCGTCGATGAAAAACTCGAAAGTCTGCGTGAGGCTACCGAAGACGATGTAGGCGGCATCCTCAAGCTGATCGAGCCGTTTGAAAAAGACGGTACCCTGGTCAAACGCAGCCGCACTGAAATAGAGCGCGATGCGTCCAGCTACACCGTCATTGAGCACGATGGCGTGATCTTCGCCTGCGCCGCACTCAACCCTTACCCCGAGGGGCGTACTGGCGAAATGGCTGCCCTCACGGTATCGCCCGATGTGCAAGGCCAAGGCGACGGCGAGCGCGTGCTCAAGCGTATCGAACAACGCGCACGCGCCGCGGGCCTGGAAAGTATTTTTGTGCTGACGACCCGCACCACGCACTGGTTTTTGAAACGCGGCTTTGTGTTGGTGGACGCCGACTGGCTGCCCGAAGCGCGCAAACGCAAATACAACTGGGACCGCAAGAGCCAGGTGCTGGTGAAAAAGCTGGGCTAATTCCTCTTGACCTACTTCGCGTCACTGCGAGGAGCGAGAGCGACGCGGCAGTCCATCGCGCCGGAAACAGAAGTTTCTACCAAACCTTGGATTGCCACGGCCTACGGCCTCGCAATGACCGAGTCCGCATCACTGCTAAATGCCTGGTGCTGCACTTGGTCAGGCCTGGCTTAGCTCTACAGCGCTGCGGCGCAACCCACTATGCCGCCAGGCGATCATCGCCGACGTGATGGCTACATCGCAAAAGCACAAGAAAGACCAGTTGGCAATCGAGCCGCCTAAAAAAGTCCAATCGATCGCCGTGCAATCACCGCTGCCTTTGAAGACCATGGGGATCACGCGTTGCAGCGGAAAGCTTTCAATCATGCCGTACAAGTCGCGCCCGCAAGTGAACACCGCGGGCGGGTACCACTGCAAATAACTCTGGCGCGCAGCGACAAATGCGCCAAAGCCCGAAAGCAAAAAAATGAATACCCCAAAACCCACCCATGCGCCCGGTGACTTGCGCGTGGCCGCCACCGCCGCCAAAAGCGCCACCAGCACAAAGGCATAGCGCTGCACGATACACATGGGGCAAGGCACCAGCCCAACTACATGCTGCAAATACAAACCAAATACCAGCAATAAAACCGCCACCAAGGCCGTTAATCCGTAAATCCGCCGCGGGTGGGCATCTAGCAATTCAAAAAGCACATTCACACGTTTTCCCTTTATTCAATCATCCCTAGCTGTAAGTGCGAGACCGCATACCGTGGCAATCCATGCAAGGATGGACTCGGTAGGACTCGCCCGGACCGAGCTGAGGATTATCCGCCCGCATCCTAGGGGACGGCCCGCCAAAGGGAATAAGATCGCGCTTTAGGCTGCACGCTTTTCTGCGCTACATCAAAGGTTTTACTTCATGGCACGTACCGTCACCTGTATCAAACTCGGCACCGAGGCCGAAGGCCTGGATTTTCCGCCCTACCCTGGCGAATTGGGCAAACGGATTTGGGATAGCGTCAGCAAAGAGGCCTGGGCCGCTTGGCTCAAGCACCAAACCATGCTGGTTAATGAAAACCGCCTGAATCTGGCCGACGCCCGCGCCCGCCAGTACTTGGCGCGCCAAATGGAAAATCATTTCTTCGGCAGCGGCGCCGATGCGGCCCAGGGCTACGTGCCGCCATCGGCCTGAGCCCAACGCGACCGCCAACGCCCGTGGCCGCAGGCGCCACATGCATTTTGGATACGGCCTTCGGGGCGGGCGCCGGATTTTTACGTGCCTGGCAGGCCGATGCGGACGCTCCCACAAGCACTAGCCCGTTGCACTATGTCGCCCTTGTGGAGGCGGACTGCTTGCCTGGCGCTGAAACGACCACCGTTTCTACCGAATCTGCGCATGCGCTGGCCAAGGCCCTTGGCGCCCTAGGCGTCGCAGGGCCACCCGCGCCGGGTTTTTACCGCTTGCCTTTTGACCAAGGCCGCGTGCTGCTGAATTTATGCATTGGTCCTCGGGCCACCAGTTTGGCGCAGTTGGGAATGCAAGCGGACCACATCCTTGTAGACAACGAAAAGCCATGGACAGCGAACGAACTGCACCGGCTGCAAGCGCTGGCACGCCGAGGCACCACACTGGCCTGGTCTGACGCCCGTCATCAGACTGACAGCAACCCGGCACTGGATTCCGCGCTATGGAAACCGCGCGGCGACGGAACGCTGGTTTTTGACCCGGCCTGGGCTTTGCGAAGCAGCCGAACGGCGTCTGTGCGGGCCTTTGAAAAGGCCGGTTGCTGCACCGTGATAGGCGCGGGCATAAGCGGCGCATTGGTGGCGCGGGCCTTGGCTTTGCGTGGCTGGCAAGTCACCGTGCTGGAACAAAAGGCGCAGGCGGCATCCGGAGCATCCGGTCTGCCCGCAGGCTTGGTCAGCGCCAGTGGCAACTCCCCCGCCGACCCGCTGTATGGCCTGACCCGCAGCGCCTACCACCTGACGCGCCAGATGCTGCAATCGATGCTGGTGAAAGGCGAAGACTGGGATGAAGGCGGCGCAATCCGCGCGTTTGCGGCGGGCAGGCGACGAGGCGAAAACATCACCGAACAGGCCGGCACAAATGAAGATACAGCGAGTCTTAACGATGCAAGCGCGCGCAGTCCATGGCGGCCCGAGGCGCTATGGCTTAAGCCGCAAGCTTTCATACGCGCCTGCCTAGCCACCGCTGGCATTACATTGCAATGCAACGCAAAAGTACATCGTCTGCGTTGTGATGCGGGGAAGTGGCAGGCTTTAGACGCGCAAGGGGAGGTACTTACAAGCAGCGACTTGCTAGTGCTTTGCAACGCAATGGATGCCGCGCGCCTTTTGAACCAACCCAAGGACGCGGCAGCCGACCCGCTAAGCTCCGCAGCCCGCCGCGCCTTAGCGCAGCTGCACCCCATGTACGGCAGCGTCAGCAGTGGCCCGGCAGCGGATTTACTGAGCCGACCCGCACTACCCGTACATGGGCAAGGCCATTTTTTGCCCGCAGTGCCGGACGAAAAGGGTTTGCAATGGCTGGCCGGGGCCGGTTTTGAACCTCTGGATAGCGCCAGCGATGCGGACTGCCATCAGGCTAACTTGGCGCGCGTTGCGCAGCTGGTACCTGGCCTGGCAGAGCCCTTACACGTGCAATACGAAGCCGGGCAGATTTGCCTGTGGCGCGGGCAGCGCTGCGTTTCGCACGACCGCTTGCCGCTGGTTGGGCCTGCCACTGCCGGCGGCGCAAACGGCTTGTGGATGTGTCTGGCCATGGGCGCACGCGGCCTCACGTTTGCAGCCCTGTGCGCAGAATTGCTGGTCGGGCGTTTGATGGGCGAACCGCTGCCCCTGCCCAAGCGCTTGGCGCGCTTACTTGATGCGCAGCGTTTGCAAAATCGAAGCACCCACCAGCGCGAATAAACGCGCTGCGTACAGGCAAGAAAAACCCACCCTAAGGCCTTAGGCGCGAAGATGAAGGTGATGCGCCAATCCAGTTGTCAGCGATTTTTTAAATAAGGTTTACCCAAAGCCGCAGGCGCCACCGCACGCCCCACAAAACCGGCGAGCAAGACCACCGTCATCACATAGGGCAAGGCTTGAATCGCCTGCACTGGCACCGCGCCCACACCAGGAATGTCCACGCCTTGCAAGCGCATGGCAATGGCATCGAGCAAGCCAAACAGCAGGCAAGCGCCCAATGCGCCCCAGGGTTTCCAGCGCCCAAAGATCAAAGCGGCCAGCGCCATAAAGCCGCGCCCGGCAGTCATATGCGGCGAAAAATTGGCGCTTTGCGCCAGCACCAGGTAGCTACCGGCCAAACCGCACAAAAGCCCGTTGATAGCCAAGGCCGCATAGCGCAAGCGCTGCACCGATACGCCAGCCGCATCCACCATTTGCGGGTTCTCACCGACCGCCCGCAAACGCAAACCAAAGCGGGTGCGGTACAGCACATACCAGGCCACGGGCACCAAAGCGTAGGCGCAATAGACCAGCAGGTTGTGGCCCAGCAGCGCCTGCCCAAGGACGGGGCCCAACCAGGGCAGCGGCTGCACCGCTGCTACCAACCATTGCCAATGCGCCTGCACCCGCACATCCACCGACAGCGGTGGAGTTTGTCCGCCTTGTGCGAACCACGCGATGCCCAGTACCACCGTCAGGCCTGCGGCGATGATATTGAGCGCTACGCCGGACACCACCTGGTCGCCGGGATAACTCACGCAGGCCAGCCCATGCAAGGACGACAGCAAAACGCCCACCAGCATCGCAGCCAGCAGCGCCAGCGTGGTGGAACCGGTAAAAGCGCCCATGGCGCCGGCCGCAAAGGCGGCAAACAGCATCTTGCCTTCGAGCCCAATGTCCACCACGCCCGAGCGCTCGGAAAACAAACCGGCCAGCGCGCACAAGACCAGAGGCGTGGCCAGGCGCACCGCCGAAGCCAAGACGGTAGCGATCAGCGTCTCATCCATGCCTGGCTCCCGGAACGTGCAATACGCGCAGGAACGCCGCCAGCGGTCTGGCCACCACATAGCTCATGGCGCCGGAAAACAGCACCACAAAACCTTGCAACATGACCACCATGTCGCGGCTAAAACCCGGCACATCAAAAGCCACTTCGGCCCCGCCCTGAAACAGCGCGCCAAACAAGACGCTGGCCAGCACAATGCCTGCCGGATGGTTGCGCCCCATCAAGGCCACGGCGATACCGGTGAATCCTGCGCCGCTGACAAACTCCAGCACCAGCCTGCCGCTGACCCCGGCCACTTCGTTCATGCCCACCATGCCCGCCAGCGCGCCACTAATAGCCATCGCCAGCACGATATGCCGCTGTGGCCGGATACCCGCATACGCCGCCGCGCCAGGACTGGAGCCAACGGCCCGCAAGCGGTAACCGCTACGGCTGTGCCACAGAAAAAAATACACCGCCACGCAAGCCAATAAAGCCAATAACAAGCTGGCGTTGAGCGGTGAGCCGGGCCAATCGACGCCCACGAGGGCGAGCAATTCAGTGGCCGACATCAAATGCGCCGAAGGCGCAAAGGCCGCGCTTTCAATCGCCACATTGCCCGGCGCGCGCAATTGGTTGACCAGCAAATACACCAGCAAGGTGCTGGCTAAAAAGTTGAACATGATGGTGGTAATCACCACATGGCTGCCCCGATAGGCTTGCAGATAGCCCGGGATCGCCGCCCACACCATGCCAAACAGCGCGCCACACACCAGCATCAAGGGCAGCATGGCCCAAGCGGGCAAAACCGGCGATAGCCACAGCGCCACCAAGGCCGTGCCCAAGCCGCCCAAAGTGGCCTGGCCTTCGCCGCCGATATTGAATAAGCCACCATGAAACGCCACGGCCACGGCCAGGCCGGTAAAAATAAAACTAGTGGCGTAGTACAAGGTGTAGCTCAGGCCGCGCGGCGTGCCAAATGCGCCTTGCACCAAAGCCGCTAACACCTGCGAAGGACTTTGCCCGACCAGCGCCACGACGATGCCAGCGACACACAAAGCAAGCGCCAAGCAGACCACGGGCAAAAGCGCCACATCGGCCCAGCGCGGCAAGGCGGTGGTTTGGCTCATACCGCAGCCCCAGCCATCAATAAACCCAGGCGCTCTTCGTTGCAATCGGCAATATCGAGCGCACCGCTCACACGCCCTTGAACCATCACCAAGACCCGGTCCGACAAGGCCAAAATTTCATCCAGCTCGCTGGACACCAGCAGCACCGCACAACCTGCGTCGCGCATGGCGCGCAACTGCGAATAAATAAACTCAATCGCGCCGATGTCCACGCCCCGTGTCGGCTGACCCACCAGAAGCACCCGCGGCGCTTGCCCCAGCTCACGCGCCAAGACCAATTTTTGCTGGTTGCCTCCGGAAAACTTGCGACTGCCCAGCGCCGCTTTGCGCGGCCGCACATCAAAGCGTTCCATCATGTCCGCCGTCGCATTGCGCATGGCGCCTGCGCGCATCCAGCCGGTGCGGCAAAACTGCGGCAGATGTTCATAGCCCAGCACCGCCGACTCCCAGGCCTCAAAGTCCATCACCAAGGCCCGCGCCTGCCGGTCTTCAGGCACATGCGCTAAGCCGATGTTGCGCGCGGTAAAAGGGTCCAGCCAGGCGCCGCTCACAAACTGCCGCCCCAGCACCTGCATGCTGCCACCGTCAGGCGCAGCCAGGCCGGACAAGATATCGAGTAATTCGCTTTGCCCGTTGCCTGAGACACCAGCAATTCCCACAATTTCCCCGGCGCGCAACTGCAGGCCCACATCGGCTAGGCGCTGCACACCGCTGGCATCGCGCAGTTGCAAGCCTTGGGCTAGTAACACCGGCGTGGCCTCGCGCTGCGGCGTCGACACCGCAGGCGGTCTGTCCATCTGCACTTTGCGCCCTACCATGGCCTGGGCTAGGGCTTCCACACTGGCAAGCGTAATCGGCATATCGTCCACCACGCGCCCGGCGCGCATGACGGTCACCTGGTCGCATAGCGCCAGCACCTCTTTCAACTTGTGCGTAATCAAAATCACCGTGCTGCCCTGCGCCCGCAACTGGCGCAGCACGGCAAACAATTGCTGGGTCTCCTGCGGCGTTAATACGGCGGTGGGTTCATCCAAAATCAGGATGCGCGCGCCCCGATACAGGGCTTTTAATATCTCTAATCGCTGGCGGTCACCCACCGCCAAATCAGCCACGGTGGCATCCAGCGCTACGCCCAGTCCGGTGGACTGCATCAAGGCCTCCAGGCGCTCGCGCACCGGCGCGCTGGCGCTAGGCAAATGCCAATGCGGCTCGGCGCCCAGCATCACGTTTTCTAAGGCAGAAAGGGTTTCGACCAGCATGAAATGCTGGTGCACCATGCCGATGCCGCAAGCAATCGCGTCGTCGGCGTTGCGGATCTGCACCGGATTACCAAAGACCTCGATGCGGCCACTATCGGCCGGATAAAAACCATACAGCACCGACATGAGCGTACTCTTGCCGGCCCCGTTTTCTCCAATCAGGCCGTGCAAAGTGCCTTGCGCTACGGTGAAGTTCACATCCACATTGGCTAGCACATCGCCAAAGCGTTTGTGAATACCGGCCATTTGCAAGGCCGGTAAAGAGGTCAGCCCGGCCACCGGGACCGGGCTTGTGGGGTTTACAACTTGCAAGCGTTATCGGCCATGTAGTCGGCCACTTTAATTTTCCCGCTAATGATGTCGGCCTTGGCGGCATCGACCTTTTTCTTCATATCTGCGCTCACCAGCTTGGCGTTGTTGTCATCCATGGCGTAGTCCACACCGCCTTCTTTGAGGCCCAGAATCGACAAGCCCGGCTTATGCGCCATGGCCACGTTGTAGACCGCCACATCCACGCGCTTGAGCATGGATGTGAGCATGGTGCCCGGCTGCAAATGATTTTGGTTGCTGTCCACACCAATCGCCAGTTTGCCCGCATCCTTGGCAGCTTGGTAGACACCGATACCGGTGCCGCCTGCTGCGGCAAAAACCACGTCCACGCCTTGCGCAAACTGGGCTTTGGTGAGTTCACCGCCGCGTGTGGGGTCATTCCATGCGGCGCCGGTGGTGCCGGTCATATTGCCGGTGACCGTGGCTTTGGAATTGGCGAACAAGGCGCCCTGGCGGTAGCCGCATTCAAACTTGCGGATCAGCGGAATATCCATGCCGCCGATAAAGCCGACCTTACCGGTCTTGCTAGCCATAGCGGCCATCACGCCAACCAAAAAGCTGCCTTCCTGCTCTTTGAAAACCACCGACTGCACATTGGGCGCATCGACCACCATATCGACAATCGCAAATTGCAGCTTGGGGAATTCTTTGGCTACTTTTTCAATACTCGATGCTTGCGAAAAACCGACGCCAATAATCGGGGTGGCGCCTTTTTCTGCCATGCGGCGCACGGCTTGCTCACGCTGAGATTCATTGCTGATTTCAAATTCCAGGTATTTCTTGCCGGTTTCTTTGGCCCACTTTTGCATGCCGTTGTAGGCTGCTTCGTTGAAAGACTTATCGAACTTTCCGCCCATGTCGTAAATAACAGCCGGCTCAGCCAGCGCGGGGATGGCAGCGGCCATAGACAAAGCCAGTATGCCGGTTTGGAAAACATGAGCAGTACGCATAAATGGGGTTCCTAGCGAAAAGGGAATCAATAAAAAGCACGCCGCAAAGCGGCATGCCAAGCTAGTGTGCCAACGCGGTCACGTCCCTGCAAAACACGATGGCAACAGTTCATCATACGTGAGGCCACAGGCGGCCGCAAGCACACCGAGCGCCATTGCTGCAGCCGCTTGCCCTACACTCCCAGAAGGCTTAGCGCAGCGCGCTTGGGCCTGCGCAGATTGGCGTACAAATTTTGAAAGATTTTTTCCATGGTGCTTACATGGTTCTGATAGCGGGATCGGCCAATCTGGATTTTGTGGTGCGCGCGCAGCGCATTCCAGCGCCGGGCGAAACCGTACTGGGCCACGATCTGCAAACCTTTCCCGGCGGAAAAGGTGCCAACCAGGCGGTGGCCTGTGCACGGGCCGGTGGCGCACGTACTGGCATGGTGCTGGCGCTGGGCCGTGATGCTTATTCGCAGCCGCTCAAAGCGTCTTTACAAAATGCCGGCGTGCTGCTGCATGCGCAGGAATTTGACGATGTCTCCAGCGGAACCGCCTTTATTTGTGTGTCCGACGATGCGGAAAACGCGATCACCGTCGCGCCCGGCGCCAATGCCCGCTTATTAGCTGCGCATTTGCCGCCCCTGGCTGGCTACCGATTTTTGCTGATGCAACTGGAAATTCCGCTCAGTACCGTTATTGAATCAGCCCAACTAGCGCGCGCGGCGGGTTTGCAAGTGGCGCTGAACGCTGCACCAGCGCAGGTGCTAGCGCCCGAGTTGTTAGCCCTGGTGGACTTGCTCATCGTCAACGAAGGCGAGTTGCGCGCAATCAGTAAAAACCAAGGCAGCATTCTGGAGGCTATGGCTACCTTGCCCTGCCCGACCGTCGTGGTCACTTTGGGCGCACGCGGCGCGGTGGCGCGCCAGGGCGGAGAGCTGCATTACCAAACTGGCTTTGCCGTACAAGCCGTGGACACCACCGGTGCGGGCGATACTTTTTGTGGCGTGCTGATCGCGCAGTTAGCCCATGGGCAAACCATGGCGCAGGCGCTGCAATTTGCAAGTGCTGCGGCTGCGCTGTGTTGTACCCAACCGGGGGCGCAATCCAGCGTTCCGGCGGCCAGTGAAGTTCGCTCCTTTTTGGCGGAACGCAGCGCGTCTGCGCCCTCAGCGCAGCAGGCATTGGAGCGCTATTGCCAGGGTCTTGCTTGAGGCAAAAACTATGTCCAAACTCAATTCCCGCTACCAAGTTATTTACGATACCGACCCCGGCGTAGATGACGCCATGGCTTTGTATTACGCGCTGGCGCACCCAGATATCGATGTGGTCGGCGTCACCACCACCTTTGGCACTGTATCGGTCAAGCAGGCCGCAGATAACGCCCTTTACCTATTGGCCATTGCAGGGCGCGGCCACATCCCGGTAACCCAAGGCGTAGCCGCACCTTTAGGCAAACCCGGCGAAAACCCGCCCGCCCATATCCACGGCGCAGACGGCTTGGGCAATTTGGCACAGCGCCAGGCGCATGCGCTGCGCTTAGACCCGCGCAGTTCGGCCCAATTCATCGTGGACATGGCACGCCAGCAGCCGGGCGAAATCACGGTGGTGGCCGTGGGGCCGCTGGGCAATCTGGCGCTGGCGCTGGAAATAGAGCCGCAATTGCCGCAGCTTTTACGCGCCGTGGTCATCATGGGTGGCACGGTGCTAGAGCCTGGCAACGTATCGCCCGTAGCCGAGGCCAATATCTGGAACGACCCGCATGCCGCAGACCGCGTGTTTTGCGCCGGATTTGCGCTCACCATGGTGGGGCTAGATGTGACACACCAAGTGATTTTGCCCGTCACCCTGTTCAAACAACTGGCCGCGCACCACCGCCATATCGCCACCGATACGCTGCACCATGCCGTGAGTTTTTACGCCAATTTTTATAGCGATCTGTATCCGCATGTGGCCGCCATCCATGGCTGCTTCGGGCACGATGTGCTGGCTTTTGTGGCGCTGACCGACCCACATCTTTTTGTCACTGAGATCGGCGCACTGCGCGTGGCCGTCGATGGTCTGGCCCAAGGGCAAACCATGCTCAAGCGCAAATCCATCCCCTATCCGCAAGGCGGCTGGGAAGTTGGGCCCGCCACCGTCTGCATGCAAGTGCAAGCCGCTGCCTGCCGCCAAAAAATTGAAGAAGTTTTAACGCGTGATTGGTTGACAACATGAGTACCGCACTCCCCATCATCGACTTCACCGCCGCGGATGCGCCCCAAGCCTTTACCGCCAGCTTGCACGAAACCGGTTTTGCGGTACTCAAAAACCACCCGCTGGCGCAAACCCTGATTGAAGGGATTTACCGCGAGTGGGCCAGCTTTTTCCAAACCGAGGCCAAGCACACCTATGCGCGCGATGCGGATACCCACGACGGCTATTTCTCGCCGGCCGTATCCGAAACCGCCAAAGGCTACCACCGGCGCGACCTCAAAGAGTTTTTCCACATCTACCCCTGGGGCCGCTACCCGGCGCAGGTGTCTACAGCGGCGCTGGACTATTACGCCCAGGCCAGCGACCTGGCCCAAACCCTGTTACGGTGGGTGGGCGAGCATTCCCCCGACCAAGTGCGCGCTTTGTATTCCATGCCGCTGCCGGACATGATGGACGGCAGCGACCACACCTTGCTGCGCGTCTTGCATTACCCGCCGCTGCTGGGCGCCGAAGAACCGGATGCGGTACGCGCCGCCGCGCACACCGACATCAACCTGCTCACCCTGCTGCCCGCCGCTACCGAACCGGGCCTGCAAATCCGCCGCCAGGACGGCAGTTGGCAAGATGTGCCCTGCGATTTCGGCCTTTTGATCGTCAACATCGGCGACATGCTGGCAGAGGCCTCAGGCCATTACTTTCCCTCGACCGTGCACCAAGTGCTCAACCCCACCGGCGCAGACCGGGCCAAGCGGCGCATTTCCCTGCCCCTGTTTTTGCACCCGCACCGCGAAGTGCTGCTGTCCGAGCGCTACACCGTAGGCAGCTATTTCGACGAGCGCATGCGCGAGCTGCGGGCTTTAGACAAATAGGCCGACAAAGTGGCGTCCATTGCGAGCGCAGCGAAGCAATCCATTTTTGCTTGCTAATCTTGCGTCTATGGATCGCCGCGTCGCTCCGCTTCTCGCGATGACGGACTTCTACAGACCTTGTAAAGCGATATCTACATGCCATTTCGCATATAAAGTAATAGAAAAAATGTAGTTTTCAGAATAAGAAAAACTCCTTACAGTCGCGCAAGTTTTGCTAACGCCCAAGCGCGCGCGGCTGAATCGGGCGGGCTTCTTTAGGCCGGTGCACAAAAGCACAGCACGCCGGTTTTGCCCCGCACGCCAAAACAAACCATGTACCAATACACCGATTTCGACCGCCAATTTGTCCACGCCCGCGCTGCGCAATACCGCGACCAATTGCAGCGTCACCTGTCTGGCAGCCTGCCCGACGACGCTTTTCGCCCGCTGCGCTTGCAAAACGGCTGGTATGTGCAGCGCTACGCGCCTATGCTGCGCGTGGCGGTGCCTTATGGCGAACTCAACAGCGCGCAACTGCGCGTGCTGGCCCGCGTGGCGGGCGAGTTTGATTCCCCAGAGGCAGCCACCCTGGCGCACGCCCAAAGTACGCAGGACCAGATTGGCAACGGCATCGCCCCGCGCTTGGTCACCAACTGCGGCCACTTCACCACCCGCCAAAACATGCAGTTCAACTGGATTCCGCTGGCCAAAAGCGCTGACGTCATGGAGTTGCTGGCCAGTGTGAATTTGCACGGCATCCAGACCAGCGGCAATTGCATTCGCAATATCACTAGCGACGAGCGCGCTGGTATCGCCGTGGACGAAGCCGTTGACCCGCGCCCCTACGCCGAAGTGCTGCGCCAATGGAGCACGCTGCACCCTGAGTTTGCCTACCTGCCGCGCAAATTCAAGATTGCGATTACCGGCTCGGTGGAAGACCGCGCGGCCATCGCTTGGCATGATGTGGGTTTGCGCGTGCTGCGCAATGCAACGGGCGAAGTCGGCTTTCAAGTATTGGTCGGCGGAGGCATGGGCCGCACGCCGGTGATTGCCAGCGAAATCCGCGCGTTTTTGCCCTGGAACCAAATCCTCAATTACCTCGAAGCCATTGTGCGCGTGTATAACGCCTGGGGCCGCCGAGATAATTTGTACAAAGCGCGTATCAAGATATTGGTTAAAGCCGAGGGTCAGCGCTATTTTGATGAAGTCGAAGCCGAGTACCAGCGCATCCTGTCCGCAGGCGCGCAGCACACCATTCCGCAAGCCGAACTCGACCGCGTGAGCGCCTGTTTTGTAGCACCCGCCCTGGACACGGTGTCGCAAGCGCAGCAAAGCGCTGCCGAACGCGCTTTGAGCGCATTCGCGCTGGAAAAGCCCGAGTTCTCGCGCTGGCTGGCGCAAAACGTGGCTGCGCATAAAAACCCAGGCTTGCGCGCTGTTACCTTGTCCTTTAAACGCCCAGGACAAGCGCCTGGCGATGCCACAGCACAGCAACTGTCCACCGCTGCCGATATTGCAGAGCAATTCTCCGCCGGTGAAGTACGCGTCAACCACGACCAAAACTTGGTGCTGCCTTGGGTGCGCGTGGACCAGCTTATCGATTTGTGGCAAGCGGCTAAAGAGGCCGGATTGGCCCGCCCCAATATCCATTTGCTCAGCGACATGATTGCCTGCCCAGGTGGCGACTACTGCGCGCTGGCCAATGCCCGCTCGTTACCCGTGGCGGCGGCGATTACCGAGCGCTTTCAAGACCTGGACGAATTGTTTGACTTGGGCGAAATCGACCTGCATATCAGCGGCTGCATCAACTCCTGCGGCCACCACCACAGCGGCCATATCGGCATTTTGGGCGTGGACAAAGACGGCCAAGAGTGGTACCAGGTGACGCTGGGCGGCTCGGACGGCTCTGAACTGAGCGGCGCGGCGCGCGCGGGCAAAGTAGTCGGCCCCTCGTTTGCGGCAGCTGAGGTGGTGGATGTGATTGAGGCGGTGCTGGAGGTGTACAAAGACCAGCGCGACGCGGGCGAAAACTTTATCGACACCCTACAGCGCGTTGGCATAGACCCTTTCAAGGCAGCGGCCAACAGTGCCCGCTACGCCACCGCCAAACTGGCTGCTTGAGCAGCCTTAATTCATTGTCATCATGTCCCTCCCTACTGAAAAAACCGTTTTGCGCATCCTGAGCGCCGAGTCTGTTGCCGCAGCCGAGCCGGCGGACGCCAGCCATCTGCGCCTGGCCAATGACGCCGAGGTGCACACCCTGGCCTTGGAAGGTATTGCCTGCATTGCGCTCGATTTCCCCAAGTTCACCGATGGCCGGGCCTTCAGCCAGGCGCATGTCCTGCGCCGCCGCGGCTTTGCGGGCGACATCCGCGCCACGGGCGATGTGCTGATCGACCAATTGCTGCAATTGCAGCGCAGCGGCTTTAGCAGCGCGGTGCTGCGCGAAGGCCAGGATGCTGCCCACGGCGAACGTCTGCTGGCGCACTACAGCGGCTTTTACCAGGGTGATGTGCAAAACGTTCCACACTTCGCCCGCGCGGCCTGATAGCCCTGTGCCAGGCTTGGCCGCCGATTGCCAATAAAATCGCGGTTTGGCCTGGGTTTGCAGGCCTGTTCCCCCAACAGCTATATCTCTTTCCATGACCCATACCGTTACCGAAGCCTGTATCAAGTGCAAATACACCGACTGCGTCGATGTCTGTCCAGTCGATTGCTTCCGGGAAGGCCCCAATTTCCTGACGATTGACCCCGATGAGTGCATCGACTGCGCCGTATGCATCCCCGAGTGCCCGGTCAACGCGATTTACGCCGAGGAAGATGTGCCGCACGACCAGCGCCACATGACGGCCCTGAACGCCGAGTTGGCCAAGTTGCCCACCTGGAAAAGCATCACCAAACGCAGGGCGCCGCTGCCCGATGCGGACGAGTGGAAAGACAAGACCGACAAGCTCTCCGAGCTGATTCGCTAAGGCCAGGCCGGTCGCCGCGCCCTCCCCCAGACGCCCGCCACTTGGCCGCTCCTTCCAAAACCCTTGAAATCGACGCCCTGATCATCGGCGCAGGGCCGGTTGGCTTGTTTCAAGCCTTCGAATTTGGCCTATTGGGCGTTTCAACCCATATCGTCGATGCGCTACCCGAAGCAGGTGGCCAATGCATAGCGCTCTATGCCGACAAGCCGATTTACGATATACCCGGCATCAAAGTGTGCAGCGGGCGCGAACTGGTGGCCCGCTTGCTTGACCAGGTGGCGCCCTTCAAGCCTAAGCTGCATCTCAATCAAACCGTTGAAAGCATCGCCGCGCAGCCCGATGGTCGCTACCTTGTAGAGACTTCGAAAGGGCACCTATTTTTGACGCGTAGCATTTTTATTGCCGCAGGCGTGGGCGCATTTCAGGCGCGCAAGCTGCATTTACCGGGCTTGGAATTATTTGAAGACACGCAAGTGCATTACCAGGCACAGGCGCTGGCAGATGCAAAGGGCAAATCTATCGTGGTCATTGGCGGGGAGCAAGCGGCGCTGGAAGCGGCTGCCGACGCCTGCGACGGCCCCGCGCGAAGCGTGACCTTGGTGCACCGGCGGGATGTGCTGCACGCTGACGCCGACACGCTGGCCCGCATTAGCGCGCACCGCAGCAGCGGGCGCCTGCGCTTTGTGGCCGGGCAAGCGCACAGTTTCAAAGGCAAGGCGCGGCTACATACGCTTTGCGTGCTGGATTCCGACGAGCAAGAAATCGCGCTCAAGCTAGACCAGCTGTGGGTGTTTTTGGGTGTATCGCCCAAGCTGGGGCCGGTGGCCCAGTGGGGCCTGGACATGGAGCGCAAACAACTTAGCGTGGACACCGCCAGCTTCGCCACCAGCGCGCCAGGCATATTTGCCGTGGGCGACATCAACCATTACCCCGGCAAAAAGAAACTCATTCTGTGCGGCTTTCATGAAGCCACTTTGGCAGCCTTTGGTGCCATGCAATTCATCCGCCCCGGTGAAGCCGCAGCGCTGCAATACACCACGACCAGCACCAAGCTGCATAAGGCGCTAGGGGTGGCTTAGGCCGATTGGGGCGCGAAATGGCGCCCAAAAGCTGCCGGTTTTCAACGCCACCCCAGCGGAGTGATAGCCGCTCCATCATCCGGTCTGATGGCGGGAGCTTGCGCCCCCGCAATTGCTTTTTTTACTCTGGGATGACTTGCCCGCGAACTTCGCCGCCCGGATTGGCAGCGGTGTGCAGATTGACATACCACTTACCGGCCAGCAGGTCAGCCGCCTGGTCCGCCGTCAATACCGCGCTGCCCTGCACCGGGCTCTCTCCAGCATTGTTGATACCCAAAGCGACACCGGCATTTTTGCCCGCTTCTGCCGGGCCATGAAAGTGAGCCGCCTTGACCGGCCCGCTCAGGCCGCTGTAGCGCAAGGTGTAGCGCAGGGTTTTGGTGGCTTTGTCAAACTCCGCTTGCAACTGGCCCATGCCTGCGCTGGTATTGGGTGGCACTTCGGCGGCGCCAGATAGCGTGGCGCCCAGGTTCAGCATGTCAGCATGGCTGGCAGTGCTGGCAAGCAGCGCCAGGGTGCTGAGGCAAGCGACTAAGGTGGATTTGAATGGATTCATAGGGGACTCCTTGGTTGGGGAAGCTGCAGAATGTAAGGGGCTAGGTACGCCTTCGCACGACATGGGGTTAATAAGCGGCACTGAACTCCACCGCCCGCGCCAGAGTGTGGTGCCATGCGCTACACTTTAAACATGATCCGGAGCTTCAGGCACAAAGGTATCGAGCGCTTCTTCCGGTCTGGGTCACGCGCCGGAATTCAAGCCGCACACGCTCCCCGCCTGGGGCGGCGGTGAAGGCAAGCAAGGCGCTTTCGGGCGTCACGGCGCTCAAGCTCCAGCCTACATAAAGTTTGGAGTCCAAGTTTTACGCAGCACCCCCGGCGGTCAATATTGGACGGTTTCAAGGGCTTTTCGTACGATTTATAAATCGGCCAAATCCGCGGAACTTTTATCTCAGGCTGTGCCCACCATAGCGTTGATGTCTTTCATCAAAAGGAACAGGTGAAACGGATCAGAGGGGCTGGGTTCGAACTCCCAATGGAGATACCACCGCCTGGCAGGCTCGTCCTTGGCGTGAACCAACAGTGCACGAATCCCGGCAATGTCCGCCGCTTGTGCTGTGCGCAGCAGCGCATCCTTGAGCAGTGCTTTGCCAAGCCCTGCGCCTTGGTGCTGAAGGTCCACTGCAAGCCGGGCCAGAATCATCACCGGCACGGGGTGTTGTGCAATGCCTTTGGTCACACGAGATGCCGCATTGGATGGCTCAACGCTGCCAACCGCCAAGCTGTAGAAACCAAGGACCGAACCCGAATGGCAGCTCACGTAGGTCTGTGCGCTGTTGGATTTTTGGTTGACGAGCGCAAAGCGCTGCAAAAACTGGTTCAGTGCGCTCTGGCCACAATCAAAGGACTGAACGGCGTCCGAGGAGGCCAGTTTGCGAACTGGCTCGTAAGCCTGCGAACTCAACCAAGCAGCCCCGGTTCAGACAAAAGCATCTTGAGCTTGGGCTTGGCGCTCACGGGCTGATCCAGTGCAGCCTGAAACGCCAGCCACTGCTCGTCACTCAGCTCGAAACGGGTGCGGTCTGCCAAGGTCTGGTTGGCCGCAATGATGCCCGCGTCGAGCAAAAACTCGCTCACATTTTTGTGCGCTACGCGCGCCGCTTCCTGAAGCAATTGCTTCACGGGCGCGCTGGCGCGCACATCGATACGTTCGGATTTGGAATGAGTGACTGCGGTCATGGCAACCCTTTTTTGGATAGTTGCCTATCATAACGTCCGGACAATGTACTGACAAGCGCTTATTCAGGACTGCACCTATCCTGCAACGCCCACACCCCAGCCGCGCAGGTCGCAATCAGGGTGCAGAAGCAAAAAGCCCCGCGTGGTGCGGGGCCTGAGGCTGCCTCAAGGCCTACTGAGCAGGTTTGAGGCCTTTGTACTTGCGGCCCAGAACATACGTCATCATAAACCGCCTAAGTTTTCCAAGTGCAAGCAAATCAAGCACTTGGGGTTCAGTTCATCGTTCAAAATATCGGGACAGCCAGTTCGACAAGACTTGAAAGAAAGCAAGTTGGACTTGGCCTCAATTAAGTACCGGCGGCATAAATCCTTGGACGATAACGATCTGAAACTTCGCCACCCCAGCACGCAGAGCAATGGCCTCCTGGTAGCCTGGTGAGTTAAAGCAGTCCTGCGCCACCTCGTAACTTGGGAACTCAATGAGATAGGGCCGACCTGTCACCGCCCCTTCAACGACCAACGCCACATCGCCCCTAGCAATTACACGGCCGCCGTGGGATGCGATAAGCGGACCCGCCACCGAGGTGTATTGACCAAACCTCGAAGGTTCGTTGATTTCGGCTAGGACGATCCAATAACCTTTGGCCAAGTTGGTTTGTGAATTGTCGGAATTTGGTTGTGTCATGGCTAGGTTCCTTCAATTTGAAGTTGGAGATGATGGGACTTGGTCGGCATCAATTTGAGGCCCTACGCCAAGCTGGCAGACCGAACGGTGTGATCAGAACCGCTAGGAACCACAGTACCGGACCGCCAACGGTGCCTGCGTTGAGTGGGCTGACGCCAGATATAACCAAGGCAAATAAAAAGCTAAGGTCTGCAACACCAATCGCAACCAGACCAATCAAATAACCAGTCCATGATGCTCGTTTCAGGATTAGCCAAGCAACAAAAAAGCCAAGTACACCATAACCCCCTACATCCATGCAAAAGTTCAGGATCAACTGGCCGTGTGCAAACAGGGTAACCGGGTCGGTGGCATTAACAAAGTCTGTACGCGGGACAGCATGACCACCAATCACCATACCCCAAAGACCTGCGGTTCCTGTAGTGAGGTACTGACGTACGCCCTCAGCCCCGACCCAGACGTGTAACACGCCCCAAAGTACAAACAGCCAACCCCCAATTTTGGCAGGGAGGCCTAATACATAGAAAGATTTCTCGGTCGACATGATGGTTTCCTTTAAATGAATTGGTTACGTACTGACCCGTTAGGCCTCCCATTGCGCTTTCATCTCGGCAGCAAAGTCCGCATAGGAACGCGGCCTCCGACCCAAGAGTTCAGTCATCTTGTCCACATCTGCAGAAGTTGCAACCATGCCATCCGAGCAAAAGCGATCAAGCATCAGTCGCATGTCCATCGCCATCCAACTTGGGGCGTGTTGGGCCAACCTCGCCTCGAATGGCGCCGTATCACCCCCCGTGTAGGTAACTTGTTTATTCAGCGTCGCTGACCAAATTTTTGCGATACTGGGTCCGGTGAGTGCATCTGGACCAATTAGGTTGATGATCTCGTTAGGCAATGCTTGAGATGAACGTTCACGTTTCAACACAGCCTGCGCTGCAATTTCGCCAATGTCGCGCACATCGACCATAGAAACACCCTTATCGCCAATCGGAAAGGGGTACAGGCCAGGACCCATCAACGCATCCTTGAAATAGAGAGCATCGTTTTGCATAAAGCAGTTTGGACGCAAGATGGTGGCAGGTATTCCCACTTGCGCAATCATCCGTTCGACGGCGTACTTGGATGTGAAGTGCGGTACGTTGGTGAACGGCTCAGCATTGAAAACTGAAAAATAGACAAGGCGCTCGATGCCGGCTTCGCGCGCTAGGTTGAGCGTGAGTACCGCTTCGGTCAACTCTTGGGTTGATACAGCATTGAGCAAGAACAACGTGTTTACCCCTTGAAGGGCTTTGCGCATGGAATCCACATCCAGCATGTCACCTGCCACAGGTGTAACTCCGTTTGGAAATTTAGCCTTGCTCGGGTTACGCGTCAGGGCGTTCACCGCCACATGGTGACTCGCAAGTTGTTGTACCAGTGACGTGCCAATGGTTCCGGTCGCGCCTGTGATGAGTATGGTCATGTCGTTTTCCTTTTTGATATTCAGCGCAGGAGAAACCTGGACGCTGAAAGAATGATAGAGTGACAAAATAACAACGACATACCTGAAATTAAGACAGTCCGTCCCAAATATGGAACCTTATGAACCTTGATGATTTGTCTGACTTTCTACTGGTTGCTTCGCATAAAGGGTTCGCCCAAGCAAGCCGTAAAAGCGGCCGACCAAAGGCAAGCCTGTCTCGCAAGGTGATGGCTTTGGAGTCAGCCTTGGGGGTCAGGCTTTTTGAGCGTGGCGCAAAGACGATTAGGTTGACAGCGGAAGGCACTTCGCTGTTTGAACGAACCAGCGGTCCTTTTAGAGAGATTGCTGAAGCGGGAGAAGTGTTGCGAGATGGGCAGACGCAGCCTCACGGTCTGCTGAGAATAAGCGCTCCAACTTTATTGGGTCAGTTGTTGATGGGTCGCATTGCAGCGCAATTCACCATGGCCTACCCGGAGGTCAGACTGTCAATCAACCTTGAAGATCGTCAGGTGGATCTGGTTAGTGAAGGCTATGACCTCGTCATTCGGGTCAATCCTGAACCAAGCTCTGAACTCGTTGGTCGCTGCTTTGTAAAAGATCAGGTTCACATCGTCTCAACGCCTGAGCTAAAAAAACGATATGTCCGTGCCGGCCAAAAATTGCAAAGTCTTCTGCCCGTCATAGTTCGTGAATCTCAGCGAAGTTCTGGAAGTTGGCGAATTTTAGGACCGACGACCGAGGAGATACCGACGCAAACGGTCTTGCAACTTCCGCTTTTAGTCATGATTCGTGATGCAGCACTGACGGGGCTTGGTGCTGCAAAACTTCCGAATCTTGTTGTCGCCGATGACTTGAAGGCCGGTCGACTCGTTTCATGGGGCGCTGCGAGCGATCAACCTTCAGAATTGTGGGTGCTTCATACGTCAAGGCGCTTACCTAGCGCAAAGGTCAAGGCCTTTATCAATTTTCTAGAAACTGAGTTTGATAAAGCTACTTCTTGGTCGATCAAAAAAGCATAAAACTCAGATTGAAAGAAGTTACTGGCGGGGCAGAACATACTTCATCACAAACCGCCTAAGTTTTTGATGGGCAAGCAAATCAAGCACTTGGGTTCCAAACCATCACTCTAGCTGTTGAGACAGTCCGCTAGCGAAGTCAAAAGGGTCG